>CAYHPN010000023.1:0-25160 GCA_964358765.1 Candidatus Woesearchaeota archaeon
AAACACGAATGGAATATTGTTCCTAAATTTATGCTATAGATTTACACATAGCTTAAAATTAGTTCAAAATTATTTATTTGGCGTGTACTTAACTATCAAAGGCTCTTTTTTATCACACCTGAATAATTCTACATCTCCCCACCAAAATAAAATCCCTTTTTGTACCCACTTATTGAGATAACAAAAATCTCTTTGTTATAGTAAGCATTATAAATCTGATTATAGCATTTTTAAGATGATAAAATCCATTAATAAATTAAAAATTTTATTAGAAATTACAATATTTCTAATAATAATGGTCTTTACTTTTTTTATTTTAAAAGGAAATCTACCCTATATTTTGTCTTTAATCGCAATTGCCTTATTTTATAAATTAATTAATATATTGCATTATAAAAAAGATGATAAATTAACAAAAATTAGAGAAAGAAATAATTATAAGTCCCTGCCAATTTTTTATGTACTTGAAATAATAATATTAATATGCTTGATATTTTTTTCTTATAGCCTATATAAAGATATAAAGCAAAATGCCTCGATTCAGATTTGGGCTATATCAATTCTAGTTATTGGTTGGATAATTGAAATTCTTATGATTTATTATAGTTATCAATCTCATAAAGACGCAAAATTGCGAAAGCCTATAAGTAAAATTGAAGAACAAAAAATTCTTTTTAACGAAACTGAATCAATCAAGAAGAATCTAAATAACACATTTATCTTTTTGATTTTAATTTCTATAATACAATTTATATTTAATAAATCTCACAATTATATCAATATTATAGTATCAATTTTATTTTTCTTATTTTTTTATTTATTAATGCGGATAGTATTAGATAAAAATAGAAAAATAAGCGATAAAACACTGACAATTATAATAATTCTTTTATCATTACTTCTTATTGGTTTAATTATTTTAATTATTTTTATTAATGCATTATTTAGTAATCCAAAATCAGATAATGCCATTATTTGCAGATCTAAAAATCTATTTCCAGTAAATGGAATTCCAGGATTACAATATTGTGAAAAAGATTCGGATTGTATTAAAGTTACTGATAGAAATTCTTGTTGCGATGAATGTCAAGGAGGAAAGGATAATTCGATTAATAAAAAACATTTAGAATATTGGGAATGTTTGAGAAGACAAAATAATAAATGTTCTCAAGAAACTTGTAATTCAAGTATTATTAAACCGGGCTGTTATAGTAAGGCAATTTGTGATAAAAATATTTGCTCAACTGCAAATTAATAAAGTTAATAAACCTTGTTTGTATTAGACAAACTCCACCCCAAATTTCCCTTCTCTAATTTCCTTTGCGCAAGAAACAGATTTCAAATCATTGATTACTTGTTCTAATTCCTTATGATCATCTTTACTTAAAGTTAAAATGATTTGAGAATTCATCGCTTTCTTTGCTTCAGACTTGGCTTGTCTTACTTTTCCAATTATTTCAATTAATTTTATCCACAATTTTTCATCATGTTTATGTTCTGATATGCCAATTCTTGCAGGCCAATTCTCCAAATGAATAGATTTCTTTCCTTCATATTTTTTAAAATGATTTTGATAAATTTCTTCGGTTACAAATGGTACAAAGGGAGCATATATTTTTAGTATGGTAAACAAACTTTGATATAATGTATAAAACGCACTTGCTTTTTCCTCTACAGTTCCGTTGTAAACTCTTCCTTTAATTAATTCCAGATAATTATCTGCAAACTGCTTGAAGAAAAAATTATCAATATCTGCCTTTACCTTTGAAAAATTATATTCATCAAAATCACTTGTAGAACTCTGGATAATTTTGTTTAACATAGATAAAAACAACCTATCTGCTTGGAGAAGCTTAGGCATTTTATCCTGATGCAATAAATTCATAAATAAAAAGTTAGCAGCATTTAATATTTTATTAACAAATTTCTTTCCAGTAACTAAATCTTTTTCCTGATAATCTAAATCTTCTCCTAGTTTTGAGCTTGCAGCCCAATAACGTAGTCCATCCGCTCCAAATTGTTCCAAAATCGCCTGGGGTTTTATAGAATTGCCTTTTGATTTTCCCATCTTTTCTCCTCCAATTTTTACAAATCCGCTTATCGCTATATTATCCCAAGGAATTTTCTTTTCATGATAAAATGATTTTACTATAGTATAAAATGCCCAGGTTCTAATTATATCATGAGCCTGAATTCTTAATGTATAAGGGACGTTAACTTTTTGATCTACAAGTAATGAAGTAATCTGCGGAGTTAGAGATGAAGTTGCCCAAGTATCTAAGACTTTATTTTCTCCTTCCATTTCCAGTTTACATTTATGACATTTTTTCTTTACTCCAATAGGATCAACTGGCAATTCTTTTTTATTTGCAATTTCAATTTTTTCACACTTTTTACAGAACCAAGCAGGAATAGGAATTCCAAAATGCCTATCTCTTGAAATAGACCAGTCCCACTGCAAACCATTAATCCAATTTTCATATCTCTTTCTCATATGATCTGGTCGCCATTTAATTTTTTTACCTTGTTTAATAAATTCTTTTTTATTATCTAATATTTTTATAAACCATTGTTCATTTGGTAGAAATTCAATTTCTGTTCCGCATTTATCGTGTACATTTACATTATGCATAATAATCTTTTGATCAGCAATCAATTTGTTTTTCTCTAAATCTTCTAGAATTACTCTTCTCGCTTCTTTTATTTTTAGGCCTTTATATTTACCCTCTATTATTCTTCCATTATTCTCAAATATGACTCTAGGGGTTAGTTTATGTTTCTTTATTGAATCAACGTCGTATTTATCTCCATATGAACAAATCATTAACACTCCAGTTCCTTTATCCATTAAAGCAGATTCATCAAGAATTATTGGTACCTCATGTTCAAATATTGGAACCTTTGCCATCTTTCCTTTTAGTTTAATATATCTTTCATCTTTAGGATTTACAAATACCGCTACACAAGCTGCAAGCATTTCTGGCCTAGTTGTTGCAATCAATAAATCTTTATTATCTACTTTAAATTTTAAGGTTGTAAATTTTGTTTCTTGTGTTTTATCTTCAAGTTCGGCTTGAGCAATAGGAGTCTGACATTCTGGACAAAATATCGTTGGAAATTTCTCCCTATAAACTAAACCCTTTTCATATAATTCAACAAAACTCTCTTGAGATATTTTTCTTGATTTTTCATCAATTGTTGAATAATATTTTTCATAATCGCAACTTACTCCTAAATTTTTCCAATCCTGCACAAATGCTGGAGTAATTTCTTTCAATGTTTTCAAGCATAATTCAATAAACTCTGCCCTAGACATATTCTTACTCCTAACATTTTTCAGTCTTTCAACTAATCTCTCTGTAGGTAAGCCATTATCATCAGTTCCAAAAGGATAAAATACTTCCATTCCCTTCATTCTTTTATACCTTGCAAAAAAGTCCCCTTGTGAATACGAAAACGCATGACCCATATGCATTTCACCAGAAACAGTCGGAGGCGGGGTATCAATTGAAAATTTCTCTTTATCTGATTTTAAATTAAATTTGTAAATTTCTTCCTTTTCCCAATAAGTAAGCCATTTCTTTTCAAGTTCTTTAATGTTTACTTCAGCCATTTAAAAACCAAGAAACTACTGGTTAAAAAGTTAGTGTTTTGCTTTCTTCCATATTTCAAAGAAGAAATTTCTATAAGAATCAGCAATTTTCTTTGATTGAATAACAAAAGCTACTGGCTCAGGACTCCAAACCATTGTTGCAACTCTTTCGCCAACAATAATAACTCCCTGCGGAACTGCAGAATAATCTAGATATTTTATTTCTAAATTTAAAGATTTCATATACTTTCTATTAAAATACTCTCTTTGCCAATGTACTCCTATAAGCTTTGTTTTTATCCCTAATTCTTTTCTTTTCAAATCATAATGTTCAAAAAAACTCATTAAACTTTTATCTCTATATTCATCTCCTAAAGTAAATGCAATAAATTCATCTTTGGATCTCTCTAGTTCTTCAATAAATTCATCATATAAAGTTCTTAAGCCTTTATACGATTTGTAAACAGATGCAGAACTTTCAACAATTGAAGACTGTTTTTTCACTAAAATTGGAATTAAATTTTTTACTTTTTCCTCTTCGGCATTTAATTTATTCTTTTTTTCCGCTATGAAATTTAAAATCCTGTTAGGATTAAATGCTTGATAATGTACAACTTTCGACTTGAAAATACTAGTTACTAATCCCTTATTCATAAGTTTCTCTAAAATAGGGTAAGTTTTAGCAGCGGTAACGTTAGATTTTTTTGAAATAGGTCCAATTGTGGATTCTCCTAGTGCGAGGAGTGCAAAATAAACCTTTACTTCTCCCTTGCTAAATCCAATTTCTTCTAAAACTTGCAAGTCCATGAACTGAAGAGAATATTTGTATATATAAGTTTTATCCTCCTAGGGAGGTAATAATTATTAAATACTCATAGTTTCTGCAAAAAATATGAAAACAAAATATAAATTAAATAGAGAAATGGAAAAATTCCTTAACCCTCCCCGGTACCAGAGGTTTTCTCAGTCTAACAAAGAGTTAAGAAATCAAATCAATTTGCCAAAAAGAGAATACATTGGACCAAGTATTCTTTCCACATTGAGTTTTTTGACTATTTCATCATTTATCCTGGCTCTAGGACTTTTGGCTCCAAGCTATAGAGAAGAAAGAAAAGAAAAAGAAAGAATTTCTAATGAATATTTAGGAGTAGTCTATGAAGAAAAGAAAACTGCTTGGCTAAAAGAAAGACTCTTTGATATTGCAGATAAAAATCATAATTCTGTAATTGATGAAAATGAAAAAGAAAGCGTACGAAATGATAGAAACTGGTTTAAAGAATATATAACTAGGCAAGGGCTTTATCCAGAAAACTCTCTAAAATTAAATGAATATGTAGACAATATTGGAGGTATTAAATGAATGAGAATTTGGAAAATACAGATAAAAGAAATATAGAGGTTGTTTACTCTCTAGCAGAAGTAGGAAACTCGCATTATAAAATGCCTTTAAGTTTTAGAAATGTAAATCCTATTTTCTTTAGCACATCTGAAACCGCTTTATTTAGTTTTGCTGCAGAAACAGTAATTGTTTTTAATAGAATCTACAAAAAACAGAAAGATGAAGTTAAAATTCTCTTTACAGATGATAAGTATCTTTCCCGTTATAATGGAACGCCGATAAGGACTTTAGAATATAGCAGAGGAGAGGAATTACAACCTGAAGAAAAAGAGAAGAGAAATAGATTAGAGGATGAACTTTACAAGCAGTTAAGAAAAGATAATGGAATTGATGACAAAATGGAAGAAACTAAGAAATCAGAAACTAGAAAAGAAGTTGCTTAAACAACCGCTTTACATTTATTAGAATTATTTTTGTAAAAACGGAGGCATAATATAATGTCCTCTGACTGCAATGCCGCATTTCTTTGCCCTTCTGCTGCAAAAGAAATTATCTACTGAAACATAAAAAGCTAAAATACATAAAAAGGATAAAAAATAAAGATCATGAATCAAAAAGTAAATTCCTAAAACGATGCTAGCTATTGCAACTACTCCAAATGCGACTGTTTCAATAACATATAAGTTGTATTTCATTCTTCTCTCCAATTATTGATATAAAATTGCAAAAAAAATAAAAAAAGTTAACTAAGATTTTTTAATGTTCTTTTTCGCCTAGCGAGAATAATCCCCATACAGCTAAATAAACGCCAAGGATAGTCCAACCATTAAACCACATTGGGGCACTCTTCCAAAGACCAATTCCAGCAACAAGTAAAATAATGCCGAAAATAGCATTAACTATTGCACACTTCTTGCAAATGTACATTCCACATGTTCCTCCCATTTTTGTAAACCTCCTTTCATTTCAATGCCTTGACAGGCACTTTAGAACTTTCACACATTTGTAATTGTTCTTATATTAAGCTGTTATACTTTAATACAATATATTAAAATGTTTTAATCTATATAAAACCTAGCATGGGCAAAAAATAGAGAATTAAAATAAAAAATTATTTATCTATAAATTAATAAAGCCTGTTAACTTTAATACCTTATGCCTAAAAAAGAGAGCAAAAAAATTACAAGAAGGGCCGCAATTAAATATGGTGGAAAAATTATCGCTGGAGGTGCAGTTGGAGGAGCCGTGGGAAATGTCCTTGGTTCTATTTATGAAAATATTGTTCATTTTTATGGTGAAGGTGTAGGGGTTATAGGTCAAGAACTGGCTGATTTAGACAAAAGGATTGATAAGATGGAGGGTTTGGCAGGAAAAGTTACTAAAACTGCTAAGAGTCTTGAAGAAAAAAGAAGCACTTTTTGGCAGAAAGTATTTGGTATTGAAAAAGATGATCAAGAAGAATGGAGAGCTAAATATGATATTAAAAAAGATGAAGATAAAAATGAAATACATCCAGAAACATATTCAAAAAACAATACGGATGAACAGAAAGATGAAGGAACAAGAAGAAATTTTCTTTATAGTCTTTTAGAGTATGCTCACCAGCATCCAAGAACAACTGGAACTGTTGTAGGCGGGTCATATGGTGGAATTAGAATGGCTAAAGGAGGATTTAAAGATTATAGGACAGCATCTAAAAATGAAGAGAGAGACGAAAAAATTGGAGAGCTTGAAAGACAAACAAAGGAATTTGAGCAAAAAATTAAAGAATTGACAGGCACTATTGCATCTTATGAGCATAGGTTGAAAACAGCTGGAGAAGAAAAAGATAAATATGGCCAAAATATTGCTAAAATTAGGACTCAACTTTCAGAATTAACCGTAAAATATGCCGATCTTCTTTCAAAATATAGTCCTGCCTCCAGGGATACTCCTAAAGATAATGATAATGAAAAGGAGGATAAAGATAGAAAAGGTAAACCCATGGCTATGTTTATTGGTCTTGTATTATTAGCCGCCTCATTAACTCTATCTTTAACAAAACCAATTACTGCTTCAGTTATTGGAAATATTGCGACAACAAATAATTTAATTTCTGTATCTCTTTTTGTTTTAAGTTTATTGTTTTTATATTTTGGTGTAAAAAAATAAGTTTATAAATAATGAAGACTGTTAGATTTTATGAAAATATCATTATGCAATCTAAAAAAAATACCTTTGTCTAATTCAATCGATTCAGTACTAGTGGTATCTAAAAAATTAAGAGATGAAAAACAAAAGCACTGTTTAATTTTAGAGGGTGGACAACCGGTCGGAATAATTTCTGTAACCGACATAAATAATCGTTTAGTAGCTGAGGATAAAGATGCAACAGTGACAAAAGCTAAAGAAATAATGACAAAAGATATTTTAATTAAAAATATAGATGATTCTCTTTCAGGAGCATATATAGATATGATCAAAACCAATAAATATTCCTGCATAATACTTAAAGGAGGCAAAGTTGAGGGTATTTTAGACTTAAAAGAGGCGATGAATTGCATTGTAAAATTAAAACATGATGAAAATAAGAAAGGAAAAAGTAGAAAGAAGAAATGACATGGATAGTCAGCTTGAAATAGCGTTAAATAGAAAAGATGTTAGACAAGCTTTAAGAAATTATAAGGGAAATCCCCAAAACTTTAAAGATGGATTAAGATATGAACTAGAACAAGTTAATTATGAATTTTCTAGGCTTAAGAAATTTGCAACAACTCTTGATTACGCAAATAAAGCATCGGTTCCAATTGATTCTGCATTAGACTATTTTAATATTGTCGGGGGAGTTGGATATGCTGCAAAAGGAATTAAAGACTTGGCCGTGGCTCCAGGATATCTTGCATATGATGCATATTATACGGCTAAGACCGGGGACGCTATTGGAGGGCTTCTTATTAATCCAGCTTATGAAGTATTATCTTGGGCTTCTTTAGGAGGTTTGCCACATATTCTAAGTCATTATTCTAAACAGGTTAATAAAAGGACAATAGTTGAAGCTAGTAATAGATTTTTAAATAAACTCAACTCCAAATCTTTAGATGATAGACTTGGGGATGCACCTAAAATAATTAAGTTCCCTACACAAAGAAGAAAAGGAATTGCCGCTTAATAAGATGAATGTCGAACCCGCAATAAAACAGCTAGCAGAACTCGATAAACTTGCAAGTCATATGCGTCTTGCAGCGGAAACGTGGGACAGTGAATGGAAAACCTTAATCTCAATCATCTGTTCTGCTAGGACTAGGGATGAAGTAACTATTAAAATCTGCACAGAGCTATTTATTAAATATCCAACACTCGAAAGTCTTTCAAAAGCAGATCTCAGAAAAATAGAAAGTGAAATAAGATCAATTAATTTCTACAAAAATAAATCAAAGAGTGTATTAAATTGTGCTAAAACACTCATTGAAAAGTACAATGGTAAAGTGCCTCATGACGTAAATGAACTTGTTGAGCTCCCCGGAGTAGGAAGAAAAACTGCAAACGTTTTTCTCGCAGAGTATGGTAAAGACGCAATAGGCATAGATACTCATGTATCTTATATTTCTCAAAAACTTAAGTGGACAAATAATAAAGATCCTAAAAAAATAGAAAAAGATTTAGAATGTCTTTTTCCAAAGGATTATTGGAGAAAAATCAATTCTACACTAGTTCATTTTGGTAAAACTTATATGAGCAAGAAAAGAAAGGATGAGATATTAGGTAGCATTAGCAAAACTAGTTAGAATTAACTAAATTAGCAATGTTAGGACTGTCAACAACTGGTTTTCCATCTAGTTCAACTATTGCAGGTTTACCATCAATAATAAAAAATCTATCTATCTTGTTATCTCCATTTAAATCTCCAGAATGAACAACATATCCTGCTTTAATTCTTTCTAGTTCCATTTGTCTTTCTTCTCTCTTTTCATAAATACCATATCCTGTCATTCCTAATACAGCAGCAACAATGCAAGCACCAACCAAATATCCATCCAAATCTTCTGCAATAGTTTCAATAATAGGATGTGCTTTTTTCCTAACTACTTCGCCTCCGCAATTAGCACAATATCTCATTTTGTTTGAAGTATCTTTACCCATTAATAAGAACTAGAGAATTAGGATTATAAATAATTATGTATTTCAAAATAACTATTTAATTACACAATCATATTTTTTAGTTAAATCTTTCTAATACACAACTCACAATTAATATTATATACTTGATTTTTTAATTTTGGAATATGATTCAAGGAATTATCTTTGATATGGATGGAGTTATTGTAAAAACTGAAGAAATTCATTACGAAACATATCAAGAAACTTTGCAAAATTATGGCATAAAAATAACTGAAGAAGAATATAATAATAATTGGATTAGAGATGGAAAAGGTATTGAAGATTTCTTAAAATTAAAAAAATTAAATATAGACCCCAACCCTATACGAAATAAAAAAAGAGAACTCTATCAATCAAGATTAAGAACAAATGTGCCAATTTTTGATGGCGTAATAGAAACATTAGAATCTTTAAGCAATATTTTTCCCTTAGCTTTAGCAACGTCTTCCTATAGAATTGAAACAGATTTAATTCTAGAAAAATTAAACATAAAAAAATACTTTCAATCTACAATTACAGCAAATGATGTTTCAATAATAAAACCTCATCCTGAATGTTTCCTTTCCTCTGCAGCAGTATTAACTATTTGCCCTGAAAAAACCTTAGTTATTGAAGATGCCCAAAAAGGAGTAATAGCTGCAAAACGTGCCGGAATGTATTGTATAGCCATTCCTAATAATTACACCTTAAGTCATGATTTATCAAAAGTAGACCTCAGATTAAATTCTATTAAAGAATTAACTCCTTCCTTAATTAAATCTCTTTATAGAAAACAATAAGATTTTTATACTCTAATAAAGAGAAAACATAATGGCAATTTATGTTAATTGTACGCATTTTGATAGGAAATTTAGTGATAAAGAAACTGTAAGAATAATCGATAAAGATGATAAATTACATGAGTTAATAATCTCCAAGAAGAATTTGATTTTTGACGATGATGAATTTGGGAGAATAAAATTAGATACTGCTATGCAACATGAAAATTATTACGCTATTAGGATATTAGATATGGAAGGAAAAGAGCATGAAATAAATATGTCTAAAAATAGGGTCTCGCTTAGACCATACTAAAACTGCTCAAACAGTATCTGCTTGGTATTCTGAAGCTAAACAGCGAATGTTAAATTTAAATTTTTAATTCACTTAAAAATTTAAAGGAATTGTTTGTCTACGGACCCCATAAACTTAAGTAAGTAACTCAACAGTATCTCCGCACAGGAATTTTCTTGCTTATTTTTCAATATTTCCTACCAACTGTCCAGTAATTAAACGAACTGTTTATCGAGAGTAATAAAATAATAAGATTAAAAGAAGACAATACCAACATAATTGCTTTTAGCTATTTTTAGGTCTGTGCGGAGATACTGCTCAAACAGTTAACTTTTTATACCTCAATATTTTCCAGTTTATATGTCAGATAATAAGATTCAGATGCCTGGAATGTTTGGAGGGCTGATGCGCTATGATGAAGAGTATAATTCTAGATTTATGCTTACTCCAATGCAGGTAATAGGGTTTTTAGTAGCTATCACTGTTTTTGTTCTAGTATTGAAATTTATGTTCCCGGTTTTTTAATAAAATATTTTCCGTAAACTATAAATAACCATTTTTCTCTCGTACTCCTATGTTTCCAGGAATGCCAAAAATAGATCCAAGAAAAATGCAGGCGATGATGAAACAGATGGGCATTAATCAAGAAGAGATTGATGCAATTCGGGTCATAATCGAATGTGAAGATAAAAAAATAATAATTGAAAATCCTTCGGTGCAGAAAGTAAAGATGTCTGGGAATGTTTCTTATCAAATCTCCGGAGAGGAGAGTGAGGAATCAATAGAGGCTTTTTCGCAAGAAGATATTCGGCTGGTTATGGATAAGACAGGAAAGTCAGAAAGTGAAGTGCTTTCTGTATTAGAAGAAACTAAAGATATTGCAGAAGCAATTGTTAAATTGAGTGAATAAAATGAGCTATACGCCAACACAGAAAATTTTAGATAATTATGCGGATGTATTAGTAAATTTTGCAATAAATGGTTGCAATGGCATAAAAAAAGGAGAGGTAGTTTCTTTAGAGGTTCCTGAGTGTGCTAAGCCTATTCTTTTAAGTTTGCAAAAAGCAGTTTTAAAATCAGGGGCTCATTATATTACTCATTATCTTCCCGAGGGGACATCAAGACAATTTTTTGAACTTGCGCAAGAACATCAAATTAATTTTTTCCCTGAAAAATACTTAAGGAGTAAAGTAGATCAATTGGATCACTCTATAAGTATTCTTTCAACTACAAATCATAAAGAACTTGAAGGAATTTCTCCAGAAAAAATAATGAATCGTTCTAAGTCTTTTAAACCATATAAAGATTGGAGAGAAGAAAAAGAAAATAATGGAAAATATACATGGACTTTAGCACTATATGGGACGGAAGAAATGGCAAAAGAAGCAGGTCTTTCTTTAAAAGAATACTGGAACCAAATAATAAAGGCTTGTTATTTAGATTTATCAGACCCAATCCTTCAATGGAGAAAATCTATTAAAGAAGTTGAGAGAGTTAAAGACAAACTAAATGACTTACCAATCCAAGATATTAGAATAAAATCTCAAGGCACTGATTTAACGATAGGTATAGACAAATACCGAAAATGGCTTGGAGGTTCAGGAAGAAATATTCCTAGTTTTGAAGTTTTTATTTCTCCGGATTGGAGAAAGACAGAAGGTTTTATTGAATTTGATATGCCTTTGTATAGATACGGAAATAGAATAGAGGGCATAAAACTAGAATTTAAGGAAGGATGTGTGGTTAAGTCTAATGCCAAAACTAATTATAATGTTCTTAAAGAAATGATAATGGCAGAAAACGCCGATAAAGTTGGAGAGTTTTCACTAACGGACATTAGATTATCAAAAATTGATAAATTTATGGCAGAAACTTTATTTGATGAAAATTTCGGAGGAAAATTTGGCAACATTCATATTGCTTTAGGATCTGCATATAAAGATTCATTTCCAACAGATCCTTCCAAAATCTCGAAAGAAAAATGGAAAGAATTAGGTTATAACGAATCAGTTGTTCATACTGATATGATTTCAACATTAAATAGAGAAGTAACTGCAATTCTAGAAGATAATACTCACTTAATAATCTACAGAGATGGAAAATTCTTAATTTAAGATATAGTAAATTCTAACAAAAATAATTTCCTATGGAAAGATAGTTATTTTGTTTGAAATGAATCCAACCAAAATAGAATTTAGGCAATACTTGCTTTTGACTAAATTACAATTTATACATCTGCACTTTGCTCTGAAAGTGCATTTTAATTAATAAAATCATTTCCCATAAAGTATTTAAATACCTCCTTCTTTCTAGAATTCTACAATTTGTTTTTAAATGGAAGAGATAATAAAAGAGAAAATAAGTGCAGATCATCTGCTCTATGTAAGCCTGAAGTACACAAAAACTTGCGACGTAATTATAAATCTTCTTTCAAGATGGAAGAATATGATAGATAAGTGCATGGATCGTTTAGTTGAAAAAGCTAAAAAAGAAAAAAAATGGAAGCCTATACCTGATGCTCCTCGCGCAAAACTTGTTCAGTTAAAAAGAATTTATGAAAATTCTAAAGAAATTTCAGATGCTTTTAAATTGTATGAAATTTTCAGAGATCTAGATACTTTAGAAAAAGTCAGAGAAAATGAATTTCGAAAAGGAGTAAATCTAAAATTATCCTATAAAGGCGAAACTATTAATATTAACCTTTTACAGCTTAAAGAATATGCTGATACCCTCGAAAGATTTATAAATTCAATAAAGTAACCTCTTTTGCTTTGAATGAACCATTTAAGTTTGGTTCTGCTAAATAAATATAAGTTAATGCCTTATATCGGAAACATTAAAAAATCATAAAAATGGTAATTTATCCAAGAGTAAGTTTTCATAAATTCTTGTTTTGGGTGAATTTGCAACAAAGCAAAACAACTAAATAAATAAAGTTTTATACTTTAAACAATACAAAATGGGTAAACTAATTACGATTACCTCTGGAAAAGGAGGCGTTGGTAAGACAACAACTGCGATTAATCTTGCGACCGCGATAAATTCTTTTGGAAAGGATGTTATAATAGTTGACGCCAATCTTGGGACGCCTAATATCGGCCTTCATCTTGGAGCTCCAATAGTGCCTATAAGTCTAAATCATGTTTTAAACGGAAAAGCAGAAATAGAAGAGGCAATATATCAGCATGAATCAGGTACTAAGATAATTCTTTCTTCTTTATCTATTGGAGAGCTAAAGAAAATAAATCATTCTAAACTCATAGATTTGGGTAAAAAGTTAAGAAAAATGGCAGATTATATTATTTACGATTCTGCAGCAGGTTTGGGTGAAGAATCAATTGCCGCACTAGAATCGGCAGATGAATTAATTATTGTAACAAATCCTGAAATTCCAGCTGTTACAGATGCACTGAAGACTTACAAATTGGCAGAGCAAATGAATAAATCAGTTAGTGGGATTATAGTTACAAGGCATAAAAATTCTAAAACTGAGATGCCTATTTCAAACATTAGAGATATGCTGGAACTTCCAATTCTTGGTGTGATTCCCGAGGAAAAAAGAGTGCAGGCATCCTTAATTCAAAAAGAAGCATTGATGCATGCTTATCCAAAATGCAAAGCTTCCATTGAATATAAAAGGATAGCTGCTAAAATAATAGGCCATGAGGGATATAAAGAGAGAGCTTCATTTTTTAACAGATGGTTTGGTTAATTAAAAACCAAGTTTTATTCTTTCTTTTAAAATTTCATCCCAGTTGGAAACTCTTCCTACGGTATCCGGCATAATGTCTTTTTCGTTCCATTTTTGATTATAAAGTAAAACTTTTCTAGGATGTCCATTACACTGTAAAACAAAATCCGATCTATCGTCAACATAGAAACCAACATTTTCCCTGCATAAAACCTGGTATTTAGTTTCTCTTTTTTGCCCTGAAAGTCCTGCAAAGAAAACTTTATCAATATTCCCTTCAAACTCTCTATCTAAGCATCTTTTTGTTAATTCTTCCATTTCTTCTCTAGCGGTGACTGCAATTACTCTATCTCCTTTACTTACAAAAAAGTTTACAACTTCTTTTGCAAATTGAACAGCTGGCAAATATTCTCCTTCTGTTTCAAAATATTTATTTATTTCTTTATCTGCTTCCTCTTTTCTTTCCCCCCATAATTCTTGGATATAATACATTGTCGCATCACTCCGAGTGAAATGGGTATTAAACTTATTGTTTAAATGATCTAATAAATAAGGATGTGTATTTACTAAAACATCATCTACGTCAAATGCTATTATCATAAAACAATTTAAAATAATTCATTTATAAAATTAACTAATCTTTGTACCTACTTGAATGTTTTTTTCGGGTTTTAAAAAGGCCAATTCTTTTCTATCTTTGCTTACTGCTGCTAAAATCATTCCATTACTATCTATGCCTCTTAAATTTACAGGCTCTAAATTTACTACAAAAACTGCTTTCTTGCCCAGTAAGTCTTCTTTCTTATAATGTGATCTTAGTCCTGCAATAATTGTTCTTTGTTCTTCTTCTCCTAAATCAACACTCAAGACAAATAACTTATCTGCGTTTGGGTGTTCACTTACCTGGATTATTTCTCCAACTCTTAAGTCTAATTTAGAAAAATCTTCATATTTTATTTTTTCCGATTCTGATATGTTTTTCATTCAGACTTTAAATAATATGTGTTTATATGGTTTTCTAAATGTTAAAAATAAGATTATAAAAATAAAAAAATAAAAATAGTAAATAAAAAAATAAAAACTTAATTGACTTGAACCTGGCCTACAAAGACTCCAGTTCCAATCTGGTTATATCCTCCGGAACCAACAGTATAATAAATTGTTGTTTTTCCATTAAACTTATCACCTACTACAAGCGCGGGGGAGCAAGTTAATACTATTTCTTTCTTTGCTCCAGAAGAAATAATGGTTGATGTGTTAGTACAACTTGTACTTCCAGAAGTTGAGTTGATTGCAGCTATTGTTGCTATACCGTTTCCGTTGTAAGACACTTTAACAATAAGACCGGTGGTATTCAAGTGAACTTCTTCAGGTGCAACATAAAAGGGTTGCTGTAAATTACTTGATCCTCCGCTTCCAAGGTTAGGCAAGATATAAAATGCTATGACTCCGATAACTATAATGGCAGCTAAAATAGCCCATCCATAGGTCATCAAAAATTCCATAGCTGCTTGTCCTCTTCTTTTCATTTTTTAACCTCCTTTTACTTATTTCAAATATAAAATCTATGTTTATATATAATAAACACTATTTATAAATTCTTTGTTTAATTGATTTTGTTTAGTTTAATGTAATTTGATAATATCTGCCATTAAATAAATTCTCAAAAGATATATAAAACTATCCTAACTTATTTAATCATGAAAAAGCTTATTTTTCCAATTATAGTTGTTTTATTTGCTTTAATAATATGTATTTTATTTTTGATTTTTAGTGCAAAGAATAATCCTTTTTCAGCTGAAGATAAAAAAGATAAGATTTCTACAGATACAGATAACGAACCAAAAGAAAGCGGAGAGGCTAGTGAAGAGACGAATAATCAAGAATCAGATGATAATTTAGAGAGTTCTTTAGGAGGGGAGGGAGGTGAAGGAGGCGGGGGTGGAGGAGGTTCTTCTAGTTCTGGCGAAACTGGTTCAGGACCTGCTTCCTGTCCACAAGTTTCCTATGCTCTAAGAAATTTTGTTAAAAATTTGGAATGCACTTCATATGATAATGAGATATGCATTGAAAAGAATGTTTATTGTTCGGTTAAAGTAGAAAATATTGATCAGTTTTCTGGAGAATTTATTATAGGCATAGAAATTTATGATATCGAGACTTCAGAAATAATTCAACAGTTTGAAATATCTAAAACGGTATATGCAAGCCAACAAGAATTATTTGATAAGTCAATTACCCTTACAAGTCTAACAAGTGATGGAGAAGCAAATAAGGATTATGATTGTTCATTTAAAACTATTCAAATACCTAAAAAATTAATTTGTTGAAATATTCAAACAATATTGCTTAAATTCTATTTTAGTCAGATTAACTACAATCAAAAATTATTATGGATAACAAGTATTTTGGCCATAAAAAGCTCTATGGTTGGCATCTAGTCTTGCTGGAGCAATACTTATTGTGGTCACTTTACACCAAATTGAATTATTTTCGCTAAAATACATGTAATCTATATTGGATCTGTTTTCGATGTTCCCTCCGATTGTTTGATAAATAAGTGCTAATTTATCAAGATCTATAAATGACTCAACTCCGTTTGGATCAGCAATAAATTTCCCTTCTAATCTATTTAAAAAACTTGGTGCGTCACTATGGTTTATATAATATTCACCATCTAAATGCCAAGAAAAGTTATTAACATTAGAAAGATTATTATAAATAGTTTCTTTAACTTTTACATTATAATTTCCTTTAGTTTTAGAGATATACATTGGATCATCAAAATATTTAGTTGGGACAATAGAACTGGCAATTGTTTCTTTATCCCAGCTTACAAATCCGTTTAAGTCCCATACTTTTAGTCTAAATTTCATATTAAATCTTAAGTTCCATGGATCTACTTGATTAACATACACGCTCGCATTTTCTATAGTAACATTTGCATTTATTCTGCTGGAAGAATTCTCTAAGTCTTTAATTATATCTTTAAATGTGGCTCCCTGCATTAAACTTTTAGAATTTCCATTATATGTTCCTTCAAAAAAAGATTCATTAAAAACACTAGTAAAATTTGAATTTATTATATTTGGATTTTGCCTTATCTCTTCTAAAGTGATGTATGTTGTTCTAAAACCTGCTACAAATAAATTTCGAGATATATCTTCTTCAACTGTGTAGACGTAACTATTTAATGTTTCTATTCTTTTTTGTGTGCTTTCCCTGCTATTTGTGTTTGATAAAAAAGAGTAAGATAATGCAAATAACGATACGATAATTATAGTTAATAGTGTAAAAAGCACTCCTCTTTTATTAGTTATAAATATTTTTTTCAATTTTTACCTCCAAACCCTCACTTGTATTTCATTTGTCTTGACAAAAGGAATTCCTGAAGTTTGTGTAAGATCTATTTGCAAATCACTTTCGCTAAATTTATAATCTATTTTTTCATTTAAATCAAAATCGAGGGCTTTGAATAACTCGAATGTTGATATTTTTGCTGCGTCATCAGTATTATTAAATGAGAAGTTATAAACGCAGTTGTCACTTCCAAAATAATTATATGGAACTTTTAGAGTTAAATTTGAATAATCTTCAAATTGAATACTCCAATTACATCCTTCAAGTTTTGGCACTATGCCTGAATATGCTGCGAAATCTTTTGTGAATTTATAAATTATTTTATTATACAAAGATCCATTAGAAGTGTTTGTAGGCGAATTAGCCAAAGTTAATTTTACAATATTCGTATAATTATTTTCACCTATATACGAATTAGGAATATTTATTGCGTAAGGATCTCCTAATTTAATATAATCACTCCCATAAATAGATAAATCATAAACTTTAGTATTATTAATAAATACTTCATCTGTCCATTTTGGCCCAGAATATGATATTACCTTAACATCTACAATTGATGAATTCTGGGGAAGACTGAAATTTCCGGTGCTTGAAGAATCAAATTGTTTTTCTTGTGTTAAATACAAACCTTGGGAAGTAGGTTCAGATGTATATTCATATTTTATATAAGAATCTGGATATAATTTTATTCCGAAACTTCCATTTGCATTTATGGTCTGTTCGTTGTATGAAGATTGTAAAATATTATTGGCGATTTGATTATATATTGCGACTAAATCATTTACATCCGAATAATAATAACTCCCCCCCCCACATTGAGCTATTTTTTGCATAACATCTTCGTCTGCTCCGCTTCCAAATGCTACAGCATTTAGAGTTACATTATGCGAATTCTTAATCATACAAGCAGCACCTATGGCATGGTCATCTGGATCATTGCTTGTGTCTCCGTCTAGGTCATAATCTTGCATGGGGTCCATTCCACAATCTATATTTGCCTGTCCATCACTCATAACAACTGCGGATCTAGTGTTATTCCCAATACTTGCGCATGTTGCACTATTAAGATAAACTTTAATATCGTCTAGTACATATCTTGTTATTCCTGATTCAGTTGTAAAAATAATTCTACCCACATTAGATCTGCCCGAGTCATATACCGCCAGATTACTTTGATTTAAAATATCGTTTACATATAGATTATATCTATCAGTTGAAGGATCAATTTCTAATTTTAGTTTATATTTTGTATTTAAGTTGTATGAAGTTATTGCTGTATCGCCATTTCTCATCTGCCCCCCATACATTTTGAAAATAATATAATCGTTATTGCTTGATCCAGTATAATCCTGTATTCTTAATCTAAATCTTCCGCTTGCAGATGTATGATTGACTAAAAACTCGATATTATGCACAACGTCCTGCTGATAAAAATCATGGGATATCAAAGGATTATTGCTTCCACTTGATGAAGTCCTATTAATAACTACACTTCTATTTCCTTCCAAACTATAATTTGTGATATCTACAAAACCTCCGCTTTCGCTTAAAGACCAACCTATGGGATTAGAACCGACATTTTGACTATTAAAATTATCCGAAAATATACTCGAATTATAGCAACTTGCAATTTTAAGAATTCCGCAACAAATACATGTATTTCCAGAAGCATCCCAAATATTATACACAGTATTGTTTAATGAGGTTCTATTAGTTGATAAAGTATGAAAATCAGAAATTTTTGCTAAAGATTCATATCCAATTAACGAAACTCTATTTCCAGAATAACTTAATATTATATTAATTAAGGCGTTATTTCCTGTTTTTGCATCATTTATTCCACATGGAGTTTCTCCAGGATTAGCCGATCCGCCAGGACAATTATCATCCATACTTCCAGATAAATCAGTTACAGAAAATAAATCGATCTTGCTTGAACTTAGCAATAAACTTACATTTTCAAGACCAAATCTAAGAGGAATTGTTTTTTTACTTAATTGAGAATAGTTTAAATTAGTTTTAAGAAAAGTGTCATTTATTAGAATAGTTTGTTCTCCATTTGTTGTTGAATTAAATATAGTTACGTTTCCAATATTAAAGAAACTCAAAAAACTATTGTTAATATGCAAGGAAATGTCTAAATTCGTTAAATTCCCTGGAACGTAAAATCCATCATATATGTTTATTAATCCATCTATTCCAGGCAAATAATGTTTATTGCTTTCTTCTAAGCTAGCATTTTGCTCAAAGGTTATTTTAACGAAACCACCGGCAACATGCAAATTTACTCCTCTAAACTCTAGAGTGTTTGTTCCTTGAGCAAAATTATTAGTGAGAATACTATATTTTACAGGGGTAGTTTCATTAGGAGATTTTGAGTAATTTGCGATATTTAAACCATTTAAAAATAAATTAAAATTATCATTTATTGCTAGCTCCATGCTAGCATTTAAAATAGTTCCATTATAATTTATCAAAATACTTATATTTCCATCGCCATCATAACCTCCAAAATAGAAATAAGAAGTTTGAATGTTTTTTGTTAGATATGCCCGAGCTGAATATCCCGTAACAGACCCTTCTTGCAATCCTCCAATTCCTGAAATTGTCTGTCTTGCTACATTGACTTTAGTTGCATTTTCATAGGAAGTTACATTTTTTGATGCCAGCAATACCCCATCATACCAGATGCCCATATTATCTACTGATTGAGTTTCGTCTAAAATTATTTGGGCTAATGCTCTGGCTTTTGCAGGATCATTGACATAAAATTCCCCTATTTGTTCGACTATATACTTATTAGTATCATTTATTAAACTACTATTAATCCATCCTTTAACTTGATTATTGTCTATTTCTCCAATTTTTAAACTGGACAAAACTTTAATTGTGTCTTCATGCACATTTGTTTTAAAATTAGTTAACTCTAAGAGCGGATAAGCCACAATTATTATTATTAAAATTATTCCTAAGGCTATTAGTGCGTCTGCAGAAAAAAATATTGCCTTTTTTTTAGAATTTGACATATTGACTTATCTCCAGATCCTGACCTGAATTTCAGCATTAGTGACAAAAGGAATCCCGGAAGTCTTGTCAAGAGCTATATTTAGATCTTGATCCGTAAATTTATAATCCAGCCTTCCATCGTTATCAAAATCTAAAATCTTAAGTAGATTATAAACAGCTAATTGTGATGCATCGTTCGTACTATAATTTATTATTGTAGAATTGTAAGAGCAATTATTTGGCAAACTTCCCAAATAAGTTCTACTTCCGTCATAAAACTCTATATTCCACTTACATCCTTCAATTTTTGGAACAATATCTGAATAAGAAGAAAAATCTTTTGCAAACTTATAAATAATTTTATTATTTATGGAACCAGGACCAAAAATGCTAGGCGATAAACCTGTTGTAAGGTTAACTTTTTTTGTTCTATTATCTTGAATATAAGAATTGGGCACATTTATGGAATAAGGATCTCCAAGTTCCGTATAAATATTTCCATAAAAAGACAAGTCATAAATTTTTGACTCATTTAAATAAACTTCGTCAGTCCAATTTGATCCAGAGTAAGAAATGATTTTAGTTTCTATAATTTTAGAATTGTTTGGAATGTTAAAACTCCCACTATATGCACTGTCAAACTGTTTTTCTTTAGAGATATAAATTCCAGAAGGATTTTCTTCATGAACATAATCATATTTAATATAAGAATCAGGGAATAATTTAGAATTAATGTCTCCTCCCGATACAGTTATTGTTTGTCCTGAGAATGAAGTTTCAAGAATTTTATTTGCGAATTGTTCATAAACACTAATTATGCTTGTGCCGTTAGCGAATGAATAATTTCCCCCACCACAAGTTGCAATATTTTGCATTAAAGTTCGATTGGAAAAATCTCCAAAAGCAATCGCGTTAACTGTAATATTATATTCTTTTTTCGCTTTGCAAGAAGTATTTAATGCATCTAGACCAGGATTATCAATTCCAGTAAGTCCACAGCTTACTGTTGGGTTGCCGTCGCTCATTACCATCATATATCTTTTTGCATTTCCGCTTCCATCGCATGAAGTTTTATTATTATAAATTTTAATATCATCTATAATATAACGAATAGGAGCTTGAGTAGTGGAAAATTTAATCTGATTTACATTTGTATAGGTCTGCGATAAATGTTTAAACAAATTCCGCCCTACCCAGGAACCATTTATAGAAACATTGAACCTATCACTTCCAGGAGTTATATCTATACTTATATTATAAATTTTATTTCGAATATACGGGGCAAAACTTACAGATGATCCAGGGTACCCATAATTATAAAATTGATCGTCATGAATATCTAACCTTATATAAGGATTATTTGAATTATCTAATATTTCAATTCTTGCCCATCCTCCTCCCCAAGAATGATTAAATAAAAATTCAATATGGGTTTGTATGTCTTGAGCTGCAAAATTATGTTTAGTAAATACTCCGGTTGCATTTCCTGCGATTATAATAGCTCTATTTCCTTCTAAACTTTTATCAGTTATATTAACATCTCCACCAAACCCCTCTATTAACCAACCTGCAGGGTCAGTATTTATTGTTTGACCATTAAAATTATCTCTAAAAATGCTTGTATTATAACATCCAATTGCTTTTAGTATTCCACAACAAATACAAGTTTCTGAAAATGTTCTATATTTATTTACTATTGAATGTAGGGTATTACTGTTATTTGTTAAATTGTGGGAATAGTTCTTTAAAACATAATCGCTATATGCTACAAGCCCAACTCTATTTCCAGAAACATTTAAGATGATGTCTATTAGCTTATGTGTAGCATTTATGGAATTATTAATTTTACAATTTATTCCAGGACAACCACTAGAGGCCCCGCTCATACTGTCTGAAAGATCATTTACAGAAAAGACATCAACTTTATTATTATTTAAACCATAACTAAAATTGACTAGCCCCAATCTAATTGGAATAGTTTTCTTACTTAATCTAGTATAATTTAATATATTTCTTAGAAAACTATCATTTAATTGAAAGTAATTATCATATACTTCATCTGGAAGAAAATAAGGATTTAACTCTGTTTTATTCTTAAATACTGTAATGTTGCCTATATTCAAAAAAGTTGTGAAATTTGTATTTAAATGCAGGAATATGCTCAAATTTGTTAAATTGCCAGGGACATAAAAACTGTCATAAATATTAATAAGGCCATTGACTCCTGGAAAATAATATTTATCTTCTGTAATTGGTGCAGCTCTATCCAAGTGAAAACCAAGTTTAATAAATCCTCCAGCAATATGTAAATTTTCCCCTCTTAATTCTATTATTTCATCATATTGATTTCCGATGGCATAACTTGGAGGGTAATCATAAGGGTTGAATGTTAAAGGATTATCATATAAAAATAAGCTTTTATTCAATATTATTTTTTTTGGAATTGCATCTCCATCTCCTTGATAATCGCCTTGTTTTTGTCCATTTATGTAAATTTCAAAACTAGAATTAGTTGCAATCTCCATTTCTGAAATATTAATAAAGGAAGCTTCATTCCTTATTAAGAAACTTAAATTTCCTTCTCCAACATAACCTCCAAAATAATAATAATTTGTATAAAATGATTGAGTTAAAGATGCTCTTGCTGAATATCCTGTAACTGAACCTTGTTTGAGTCCACCAATACCTGAAACAGTCTGCCTTGCAGCGTCAACTTTGGTGGCGTTTTCATAAGCACTGGTGTTTTTTGATGCAAGAAGTGTGCCCTCGTACCAGATGCCTATATTGTCTACTGTTTGAGTTTTATCTAAAACTATTTTTGCAAGTTGTTTAGCAAGAGTAATATTTTGAACATACAACTCTCCAATTTGTTCGATAATTAAATTATCAGTTTTGTTTATTATGCCTTGTGATATCCAAGTTTTTACAGTACTATCTTCAAAGTCTCCAATTTTTAAACTGGATAAAACTACTAATGTATCTTCATGTACATTTGTTCTTACATTGGATATTTCATACAATGGAACAGCAACGATAATTACTAATAATATTATTGCTAGAGCTATTAAAGCATCTGCAGAAAAAAACACGCCTCTCTTTCTAATATTTATCACTTAAAATATAGGAAATAATCAAATATAAATCTAACTCTTATTGAGAATTTTAATTTTCTCCGAATATCAGAAAAGATGTCCAAACATTGACACTTACTGAAACTGGCTTATTATTATAAACACTTAATCTTGATATTCTTATTAGGTTTTTTGCATTTGCACTATAATTTCCAATGAATGGTTTAATGCTTCCACTAATATTTATTGGATCTGAAAAATTGATATAATAATTGTTCTGAATGGCAAACAATTCTTTTGTTTTATAAAAACTTTTATTTGTTAAATTATAGAACATTTCAAGTTTAGTATTATTGATTTTATTGTTGCTCACGATGCCAATTTTATAAATATTAGTTTCATTCCAATTTAATGGATTGCCTTCAGACAATAGACTATCGGCTATTAATTGACCTTCATATTCTAAACTTCTTAAGACTTCTTCACTTCCGGAAGAATAATTAAGAGCAAAAATATAAAAAAAAGTAATCGCAAAAGTAAATATAATTGAAGCTATAACTAGATCGAATCCCCATCCCTGTCCTCTTTTATTTACTTTCCTCATTTTACTAAAATAAGAGTTAATTATATTATTTAAATATACAGTAAATTGTAATAAAAATAATTTTCTGTGGAAATGTGGTTATTTTGCTTGAAGTTAATTAAATCAAAATATAATTTAAACATTATTTATTTTTTTCTAAATTACAAAAGAGACACCAGCACTCTGCTCAAAGGGTATTTGAATTGAAAGCAATTTATTCGAGTTTAAAGTGAGAAAGAGGTTTCTTTTTAATAAAGATACCCTTTTTTGTAATATCAAATGGGTAGACTTTGTTTGCATGCTCGCTCCCCCTCATTTTTATTACTTCTAAAAATCTTTCCCTTTGAGGTTTATTGTTTTCCCTAATAAAATATAATACAGTAATGGAATCTGATTCAAATTCTAATGTTCTAGAAGAAATTTTTTCCTGCTTAGAAGGTTCTTCTTCTAGAGTTAATAAGGCTGTGGCGTTCCATTCTCTTATCATTCCAAATAAGTCCAGCGCAGCTTCTCTTTTTTCCAATTCATTGTCAAATAATAATTCAAATGAAGTGATGCTATCAAGTACAATTCTTTGGATCTTTTTACTTAAAATTATACTTTCAATTGCGCCCCCTCCCTCTTCAAGCATTGTTTTAACTTTCATAGGTGCGTATTCTAGAAAAATAAATAATCCTCTTTTTTCATAATCGTATAAATCCCATCCAAATTGCAACATGTTAGAGAAAAATTGCTCTTTTTTTTCTTCAAATGTAACATATAAACATCTTTCTCCATTTTTCATTGCTTCGACTAAGAATTGTGTAGCAAATATTGTCTTACCACCGCCAGAACCTCCAACAAGAAGATTAGTTGTATTTTTTTCAAATCCTCCTCCTATTAATTTGTCAAAATTTGGGATATTAGTATATACTCTAGCTATTTTAGTGCTTATTTTCTTATTTTTTATTCCTTTTTTTGAATGTTTTACTTTATTAGTTTTTTTATGATTATGTTTAACTTTTTTATTATGGGCTTTAGAGATTTTCTTTTTGACACGATTTGTTTTCTTTACTTTCTTTATCTTACTCTTTTTTTTCTTAACCATATTAATTTAAGTTAATGCTCCTATAAAAACCTTTTCTGTCATTGTGAATTGTTGCAATTTTGATTGCAACAAAAACAGAGGAGAGAGAGAAAATTCCAAATATCCAATATCTATTTAAGACAAGTTAATGCCTTGACAGGCATTGGTGCTAAAGCACAGATAGTAACTTGAGTTTGCTACATTGCAAACTCAAAGGTGTAACACAGAAAAAGTATTTTTTTCAGAAGTAAATTCTTCA
>CAYHPN010000024.1:0-25023 GCA_964358765.1 Candidatus Woesearchaeota archaeon
ATGAAGTAGAAATCTTATTTAAATAATTCCTAGGCTGATGACGTTTAGTATGCATCTTTACCATTTTATTCCTGAGGTTTTAATTTTATAGAAGGAAGTTTGAAATATGGAGAAGGAAGATTAAGATCGTCTTGAATATTTAGAGCTTTAAGAGAACATCTTTTTAAAATGAAAGAGTAAAGAGATGTCATAGCACTAATAGGAATTTGCTTCTTTTTCCACATTTTATGAAATTCTTTAGATTCTTCTTCATTTACAGATAAGATTATATTACCTTCAAATGCTACTTCTCCCTGCTTTTCTTTAGTTTTAGATTTTTCTGATTCTGAGGAATTATACAGTAAAGAATATTTGAATACTATTTTAATTGCTTCTAAATCTTTAAGAAGTTCAACTTTTTGTTTTTCAACATCAATAAACTCAATATTATTGTTTATGTCAGGTTTAGAAAAATTATCTAATTTTTCACCGTAAATTTTTGTTAAATTAAAACCTATTACTTGCATATTTAGTTTTATTAAGAAGTATTTTTAAATGTTGTTGTGATAGAGAGAATTAAATTATTTTTACTTTAATTACTTTTTCAAGACTATTTAGAGTATAAACTCGATCCGGATCTGAGTAGAATCTAGATAGTACTTCAAAAGCTTGTTTTTTAGCATCATTATTATTAATTGCATCTATATGTCTTTTAGTATAGTGAGATGTGGTTTTAGGTAATATTTACAATGTTTATTGAGTAAATAATCTTGAGTAAAATTTAATGCCCTGCGGGCAGTTCTATTATCGTAATTCATTCGGAAGTAAATTCCTCATGAATTCTATTTTGGCTAAATTTACTTTAGACAAAATAACTTCCTTCTCATAAAGTTTTTATACTTTATATACTAAAATTTATAACATGAGTGGCTAAATAGTGCTCTATAATGGTTTTTATTTAAAGATAAGTAAAAAGATTATTATTCTTGATAATTTAATAAGTAATAAGTTACCGCTACATCAAATCTTCTTCAGAAACGACAACAAAGTCCCCTACTGCAATAATTGAATTGTAAGGAACTAGAGATTCTCCTCTATTTGACATTTCTAAAGCTAGATTTTTAGTATATGGAGTAGAATCCTTCAATACTAACTGAATTAACTCCCCGGTTCTTGTTTCAAAAGTTATATCCTTAACAAGACCTAGACGTTTACCTTCTTTTGTAACGACAAGTTTTCCCATAATTTCCCTCATGGGTTTTTTTTCTAATACCATTGTAAATTATGAAACAGTTGATATATAAATGTTTCTTTGATGCAGGAGATAGATTGAATAGGAACAATGAAAAGAGTGATTTGAAACCAGACCCCCTGACCCCTTGATTTCTATTGGAGAAATTAGTAAGATTTATATATCGACGATAAAATATTGTTTTTCAATTTTTTATTTATAAATATTTATATTATATATTATATATTATTAATAGATTATAATGATTATATATAATTAGTACTGTTAATATAGATTATAAAAAATTAGAATAATTATTAATTCGTATTAAATAGTTAATAATTATAATTTATAAATAATAAGTTCTTTTAAGGTTAATAATAGTAAAAAAAGCTAATATAATGTTCTAGTTAATTCAATTATTAGAGTTATTTATATATTATTATTTCGTTTAATTATTTATTAGGTTTAATAATATATAATAAAAATACGTTTAATATTTTTTAATTAATTTTATAAAATTTTAAAGTTCTTTTAATATTATTAAAATCAAATTTGAATAGTTATTGGTTCTGTTAATAAATAGTTTTGTTTATGTTTTAATTAATAATATATTAACAAATCATCAAATGTTCGTTTTATATGGAATAATTTTTATGATTAATATTATTAAATCTCCATGTGAAATAGGGGTGTGGGGGTGTTACGGATTATTTTGATCTAGGGAAATTTTCAAAATTAAAAATCGACGGAAAAGTAGTATCTTTTACACTTATTCAATGGAAATATAGGTTTAAGAAACGATAAGTTTATAATGAGGGGGTGGTAGATAAATATAGGGGTGAAAAAAGTGGACAAATTAGATCAGATATTCGATTCTTTTTCTTCTAGTAGTTTATTTAAGAACAAAACAGTTTTACAATCTAACTACTCTCCTGAAAGCATATTGCATAGAACTCAACAAATAGAATCTATTGCTTCAATACTAGGACCCACACTTAGGGGCGAGAGAGCTAGTAATTTATTTTTGTATGGAAAAACTGGAACGGGCAAAACACTAAGCGTGCAGCATGTTGGAAATAAACTTGAAACTAGAACAAAAGAAACAAACGGGCCCAAGATTAAATTTTTATATATAAATTGTAAGCTAAGGAAAGTATCAGATACGGAATATAGAATAATTGCTGAATTAATTAAAGCAATGGGAGAGAAGATACCTTCTACCGGACTACCAACGGACGCGGTTTATTCAAGATTTGTTGAACTAATAGATAATGAGAAACAAAATGTTATTTTAGTGCTAGATGAGATAGACCAAGCAGTGAAGAAAATCAGCGATAATTTTATTTATACTTTGACTAGAATGAATTCTGAATTAAAAAATGCACAAATCAGTTTAATTGGAATATCTAATAGTTTAACTTTTATGGATAATTTAGACCCGAGAGTAAGGAGTTCCTTAGGGGAGGAAGAAATAGTTTTTGCACCGTATAATGCTTTACAACTAAGAGATATTTTGAAGAAAAGAGCAGAGCTGGCATTTAATGATGATAGTTTAGAAGAAGGAGTAATAGAAAAATGTGCTGCATATGCTGCGAGAGAACACGGAGATGCTCGAAGGGCTTTAGATTTACTGAGAGTTGCTGCAGAAGTTGCAGTAAGAGAAAACGGGAAGAAAGTAGGATTAAATCATATTGATATTGCAAACGAAAAAATAGAGAGAGATAAGATGCTTGATGTTATTGAAAGCGAACCTACACAGTTTCAACTTGTATTATATGCTATAATATTATTGCATGAAAAAAGCCAGGAGACAATTTTTACAGGAGATGTATTTAACATTTATCAAGAGCTATGCGAGAAGAGTAAGAATGAAGTATTAACTCAGAGAAGGATTTCAGATATTTTAGCTGAATTTGATATGCTTGGAATTATTAATGCGAGAGTAATAAGCAAAGGAAGACAGGGAAGAACACGAGAAATAAAATTAATGCTGTCTACAAATATAAGGATAAAGGCAAAAGAAATAATTGAGAAAGGACTGGGAATGAAGTGAGAAAAATACAAATAAAAAATCATGATAAACAAGCTAAAGCTTAGAATTAAAGAAAATGGGGAAAATAATAAATAAAAATAGATGCAGAGAAAAAGCTAAAACTTTACGAATAGATTAAGATAAACATAAATAAAATGAATAAAGAAAATGGATGTAGAGATATTAAAAACAATAAGAGAAAAGGGGCTTCTATTAGAGAAAGAAGTGTATAACTTACTGGAAGTTATTAAAGATAAAGACAAAGCTATAAAATTCTTAGAGCAACTGGAGAGGATAAGCGGGAAAAAATTAATTACGAAAAGCACTTTAAATAGTAATGGAGAATATGTAAAAACTTTTATTGGCAATCTAGGGGATAATAACAAAGAATATGTTGAAAAAGTGTTTATTAATTTAGGAATAAGTTTAGAAATAAGAAGAGAAGTAAAGAAAACAGAAAAAGAAGTTAAAAAGAGCAGCCAAAACTTTAAATTAAATTATTTTAATACGAATACTGAAAAAAAACTAGAGGTAAAAGATTTTGTTGGACATTTTAGAGCAAGATACCAGCAATTGCAGAGAATTTTAATGCAGAGAGCAGAACTACAAGGAAATTTAGTATCTATAAATAAAATTTCGAGCGATAGAACTAATTTGAGTATAATTGGGATAGTGAAAGACAAACATGTAACAAAAAATAAAAACTTAATTATAAAATTAGAAGATTTAACTGGGGAAATAAGTGTCTTAGTTAAGATGGATAAGAAAGAAGTGTTTGAAAAAGCAGATGAAATATTGCTTGATGATGTTATCGGCATAAAGGCTTCTGGAAGCAGGGAAATGCTTTTTGTATCAGATATACTTTATCCTGAAAGCATGATATATGAGAAAATGAAATTCAATGAGGATAAATGTATTGCATTTCTTTCTGATATGCACTGCGGAAGCGATAGGCATTTAGGGGAAGCATTCATGAATTTTTTGAGATGGATAAACTCTGAAGACGAGATGGCAAAAAAAATAGAGTATCTCTTTTTTGTAGGAGATAATGTTGATGGAGTAGGAATTTTTCCTAATCAAGAAGAAGTATTAAAGCTAAAAAGCATGAAAGGGCAGTATAAATTACTGGCTTATTATCTTAGGCAAATTCCAAAACATATAACTATGTTTATGTGTCCTGGACAGCACGATGCTGTAAGAGTAGCTGAACCTCAACCATTAATAAGTAAAAGATATGCTCCAGAACTCTATGAGATTGAAAATTTAATATTAGTTACTAATCCAACTTTAGTTAAATTACTTGAAGGAGATAAAGAGTTTAAAGTTTTAATGTATCATGGGGCGAGCATTCATACATTTATCAATGAAATAAAAGTTTTGAGGCTAATGAAGGCACATAGAACGCCTGCAAAAGCAGTTGAACATATGCTTAAGAGAAGACATTTAGCTCCAACACACGGGGATGTAGTTTATATCCCAAGTATGGATCACGATCCTTTAGTAATAACTGAAGTTCCAGATATTTTATGCACGGGAGAAGTACATAGACTAGATATTTCAAATTATAATGGGATTTTAATTATTACAGGATCATGCTGGCAATCACAGACTCCATTCGAAGAGAAAGTTGGAAATATTCCAGATCCGTGCAAAGTGCCTGTAATGAATTTGAAAACCCGAGAACTGAAAATATTTGATTTTAGTGTTAAGAAAGATGAAGTAGAGAAGGAGGCAGAAGAGAAATGAAGAAAGTTAAAAAATTAAAGGAAGTGAAAAATGAGAAAGGAAAAAATAAAAATTTTAATTTTATTTGGAAATATATTATTTTTAATATTTTTTTAATATTTTTTACATTATTCTCATTGAAATATTTTGAGAATGGGTTATTATTTATTTTAACGGTTGGAGCTTACCCATTAATTGAGTTCGCAACCAGGAATTTAAATCTTGATAACTATTTACCAATTATTCTATTTTTAATGTGGATTTTGTTTATTTTTAATTTTTGGTTTTATCTTTTTATTAGAGAAAAAAAAGGAGGTAGAAAAAAAAAGATCTTATCGTTTATTATTTATTTAATATTAATGGCTTTATCTTGGTTTATTACAATAGCAAGATCCTTTGCCTCATTGTAAACATGGAACTGAATAAATATTTTGATAAGATTGACGAAGATGTGAAGAAAGCATACGAGTTAGCAGGGAGAGCAAGAGCAAAAGGTTTAGATCCGGTGAATGAAGTAGAGACTCCAGTTGCTACAACACTAGCTGAAAAAACAATAGGTCTTATTTCAGTGGTTTATCCTCAACTAAATGATAAGAAAATTGTAAACAGGATACTTGAACTAGAAAAAGAATATGGGCAACTTGATATTACTGTAAGTTTTAAAATTGCAGAGGAAATTGCTAAGGAGAAATATTGCAAGTTTAAAGATTTACTTGAAGGAATGGACGCTGGTATTAGGGTCGGATTTGCTTATAATACTTTAGGAGTTGTATCTTCACCTATTGAAGGATTTACAGGAATAAAAGTTGGGAAAACAAGAAAAGGAGAAGAATATCTTCTAGCTTATTTTTCTGGACCTATAAGGAGCGCGGGGACAACAGCTTCTTGTGTTGTACTTATGCTGATAGATTATTTAAGAGAGACATTTGGATATGCTAAGTTTGACCCTGACGAAAACGAAGTAAAAAGATATGTAACTGAGAATTATGATTATCATGAGAGAGTAAATAATTTACAGTATTTACCTACTGAAGAAGAAATTACATTTTTAGCAAAGAATTTGCCCATACAAGTTGCTGGGGAAGCAAGCGAAACTAGGGAAGTATCAAATTATAAGGATCTTGATAGAGTAGAGACTAATTTTATTAGGGGAGGAATGTGTTTAATTTTTTCTGAAGGACTAGCTCAAAAAGCACAAAAGGGACTACGGTTATTAAAAGGAGCTAAGGAAAAAGGGATAAAATCAACTGGATGGGATTTTTTAGATGAATATTTAGTATTGCATAAAAAAAGAGAGAAAGGAAGCAGCGATACAAGTCCAACATATATAAAGGATATTGTTGCAGGGAGACCTGTATTTTCGCATCCTTCAAGGAACGGAGGATTTAGGTTTAGATATGGAAGAAGCAGAGCTGGAGGATTTAGCGCAACTGCAGTTCATCCAGCTACAATGTTTATTTCAAATTGCTTTTTATCTAACGGAACACAACTAAAAATTGAAAAACCTACTAAAGGCTGCGCGATAACTGTTTGTGATTCGATGGATGGACCAATAATTAAACTGAAAAATGGAAGCGTAAAAAAAGTAAAAGATTTGGAACTAGCTAAGAAAATATATAAAGAAATTGATGAGATAATTTATTTTGGAGATTTGCTTGTTTCACTAGATGACGTAATCAACAGAAATTATGAGCTTATGAAGGCAGGGTATGTTGAAGAATGGTGGGAGAAAGAGCTACAAAAGGAAGGCGGAAGTGTAAAAGATAAATTTAATGTGAGTTTGAAAGATGCAATAGAAATAAGTGAGAGATATAAAATACCAATGCACCCAAATTATATTTTTTATTGGAGTACTATAAATCATGAAGATTTATTATTTTTAATCGACTGGATCGCACATGGGGAACTGAGAGAGAAGAAATTAGTTTTGCCTTACAATCGGGGAGAAAAAGAAAGATTTGTAAAAGGAAAAAGAACAATGGAGCTTATTGGAGTTGAACATGAGGTTGTAACTGAAAATGTAATAATTAATGAGGTAGAATTTAAAGCATTATTATTAAATTTAGGATTTGAACTAGATGAAATTTCTTTAAGCAAAGATAAGTTTGAAAAATATATTTATGACTTATCTATAAAGATGAAAACAGAAGGAAATGTTCTAGATTTAATAAATTCTATTTCAAAATATAAAATAAAGGATAAGAACGGAACTTATATTGGTGCAAGAATGGGAAGACCTGAGAAGGCAAAACTGAGGAAATTGACTGGAAGTCCACATGTGCTCTTTCCCGTTGGAAATGAAGGTGGCCGATTAAGAAGCTTTCAGGCCGCTTATGATGTGGGAAGCATAAAAGCAGAATATCCTAATTATTATTGTGAGAAATGCAGTAGGGAGGAAGTATATCGAAGATGTTTGAAATGCGGAGCATATTGTGTTAAGAAAGAAGAAGAGAAAGAAGAAGTTTTTGGAAATAGAGGAAAGAGAATAGAAATAAGAGAATATTTTGAGAATGCAAAGAAAATAACAGGGGTTAGAAACGAAGATGTTGCAGTAATAAAAGGAGTAAGGGGGATGTCAAACAAAGATCATTCTACGGAACATTTAGCAAAAGGGTTTTTGAGAGCAAAGCATAACTTGAATGTAAATAAAGATGGAACAATAAGATACGATATGACTGAAATGGCATTTACTCACTTTAAACCCTTTGAAATAGGGACTAGTGTTACTAAACTAACAGATTTAGGATATACAAAAGATATTTATGGTAAAAAATTAGAAAGAGATGATCAGATATTAGAATTACTTCCCCATGATATTGTTTTACCTGCATGTCCAGAAACACTGGACGAAAAAGCAGACGATGTATTTTTTAGGATTGCTAATTTTATAGATGATGAACTAGAGAAAATTTATGGACTCGAAAAATTTTATAATGTTAATAAAAAAGAAGATCTCATAGGGCATTATATAGTAAATATTGCTCCACACATATGCACTGCAACGGTTGGAAGGATTATTGGTTTTTCAAAAATACAGGCTATTTTAGCGAGTCCGTTTATGCATGCAGCTATGAGAAGGGATTGCGATGGCGACGAAAGCGCATGCATGTTTTTAATGGATTTGTTATTGAATTTTTCAAAGAAATTTTTACCTGCACATAGAGGAGGAACACAAGATGCTCCATTAGTTTTGAATACAAGAATAAGGGCTGGGGAAGTTGATGATCAGATTTTAGACTTTATTTTAGGAGAGTATCCTTTAGAGCTATATGAAAAAGCGGAAATGGGCAAGCATTCCAGTGAAATGAAAATGGATAATGTAAAAACAAGACTAAAAAATGGAGAAGAAACTTTGCAGAATATAAAATTTACACATGATATTATCGATTTCAATTCAGGAGTCATAAATTCTTCATATAAACTATTACCTACGATGCAAGAGAAAGTAAGTGCGCAGATGGATTTATGCAAAAAACTTCGAGCGGTCGATGAAAGCGATGTTGCAAGATTAGTAATAGAGAGGCATTTTATAAGAGACACGAGAGGTAATTTGAGAAAATTTTCAATGCAAGGGTTTAGATGCGTTGCATGTAATGAGAAATTTAGAAGACCTCCCTTAATTGGGAAATGCATTAAATGCGGGGGGAAAATATTATTTACAATTTCTGAAGGGAGTATTCTAAAATATATGCAACCTGCACTAGATTTAGCTAAAAATTTCAATTCAAGCGCATATTTAACTGAGAGTTTGGAATTAACTGAAATGTATATACAAAGCATCTTTGGGAAAGAGAAAGAAAAACAAGAGGGGCTGGGGAAGTGGTTTTAGGAAATACAGGGCAGATTATTAAGATAAGGAAAACAGGAAGGAATAGGGAAGAAGGTTTTGAAGAATGTCAAGAATATACTCATTCTTCAGCATATAAAATATTAAATAGTTTAGTTTATATTTGAGCGAATGAGTGAAAAATTTGTTAAACAGATGGAGAAACGCTCTGTGGGAAAATTTATTACAGGAGTGGCTTTGCTTAGTGTAGTTTCTCTTGAAATTGGGGGGGCTGGATATAATTATGTTGAGGGAATGGGCAAAATTGAAAGGGCATATCAAATAATGAAAGATGAAAGAAACTCTGCAGAATTAAAAAATGCAGCAGATAGACATATTACTGAAGTAGAGAATTATTTGAATGAAATGCGTTTTTTTAATCCTTTAAGTTTTCCTCCTAAAGAACCTTATGAAGCAGTATATAGGCTGAGAAATTAATTTTAATAATTGGTGTATAAGATCAGGACATATGTCCTGAGCTAGCACAATTTTAATAATTGAGATAATTTTTTATAATGTCTTTATCTATAAGAGCTATGTTAAAGAGAAAAAGAGCAACTATAATTGTTAAAACTTCTAAAGGAATACTTGTTGGGAAACCATGGTTTATTTGGAGCTTTCGATTAATTGGAGGAGGAGTTAAACGCAGGGAAGACTATTTAGATGCTGGAAAGAGGGAATTATTTGAGGAGACTGGAATAAAAGAAGGGAAGTTAAAGTTTTTATTTGATTTTAAAGAGAGGTTGCAAGAACATAAAGTTTATTATATCAAAATTAAAAATAACCTTGAGATGAAAATGAACTGGGAAAATAAGAATGTTCAATTTGTTAATAAGAGTAATTTTAGGAATTTTAAATTGAATAGGTATACAAAGAAGATACTGGCGAGATATTTTTCTTAATGGCTTGGATTATAGATAAAAGAAAGGTTTTTAACACTTGGTTTTTTGTGATAAGTACGCCTCTATAGCTCAGCGGTTAGAGCATCAGTTTTGTATGACTTACAAATCAAGATCAAATCAACTGAGGGCCGAGGGTTCAAATCCCTCTAGAGGCTTTTCTATCTTCCAAAAAGTTTTATAAATAATTTATTCCTTTAAAATATTATGAGGAAAAGGAGTCCAAGGGAAATTATTGAGAGTAAGGAAGGCCCCCATAATGAGCATGCATATTTTAAATTTCCTAGAAAAGAATTGATCGATATAACAAAAAAACCCGAGGTTATGAGATACGAACGAAATTTAAAAAAAACGAGTAGCGCTTTGATTGCTGAAAGAAGAAAGAAATATATGGAAATTCATACACATCCTGCAAATCTTTTGTCAGCATATCAAATTCCTAAAGAAGAAGAAAATCTCTATAGAAATTTGGAAGATACCTCTTTAATTCCATCAGGAGAAGATTTCGCTATTTTTTTAAGAGATGGGGATGAGAAATCCATGGCAATTGCTCAAAGGGAAGCAGATACAGGTAAAATTAGAGGGTATTTAATCATAAGAAAAACTAAAGAAACTCCACAGTCTAAAATATTTCCTTCTAGACTCTTGTCGCGGTTGAAGGAATTTATCTTTAAACCCTATCATCCTATTGAAGGAAAAATGAGTGTTGATTCACAGCATTACGGGTCTAAGATGGAAAAAGCAGCAGAACGAGGAAAAAAGCAGCATGTTTTTGAATTATTTGACAGATTTGCTTCTCAATATAAATTAAAATATCGTTTTGTGCCTGTTGAAGAATATGAATTAAATGCAGAAAAAACTACTTTTATAAAAAAAGGATTGGAAAAAAGAGTTTCTTTGGCATTTTCAATAGCTTTTTTAATGGCAAGTCTATTTTTTTCTTCTTTAAATTTAACAGGAAATGTTATCGGCGAGTCACATCTAACTTCTTCTAATCTTCTAGGGGGAGTTTTATTTTTAGTTGGAACGATTGCAGCATTCTATTATTTGAGAAAATAAACCCTATTTTATTATATTTTCTGAATTTTTAACTGATAATTTTTCTAGAGGCTTGACAAAGAGAGAATAAAAACTCTCCCTTGCAGACCTAATAGATTTATTAATTAAAACGTTCTAAATATTCAATGGGAATTAGAAGATACTCTATAAAATTAATAAGGGCATTAACTCTTATATTTGTTTTACCTACTATTGTTTTTTTGCTGCCTTTTAACATTATTATATTCACTAAACTAAAGAATTTTCTTAGGAAAGTAAAAAATGAGACTGAAAATTGTGATTTTTTTGATCTACATACAGAATTAAGGGCTGGGGAAGTAGAATACGCTGCTAATTCAATATATTTAAAAGGATTTCCAACAAAAAATGGATTTATTGGAGAATTGTTAAAATTAAATTCTGAAAAGAAAATAAATTTGTCTTTAATCGGAAATAGTTTAAGGATTAAGGTAAAAAACATGGATAATCTACCTAATTTTTTGAAAGAAGATACAGGTGAAAAAATGTTTGCCACATGGAAGACTGAAACAGAAAACAATCTAAGAAATAAAAGTCACGTATTGAGGGGAGATTACGTTTTAAAGGCTACATTGTGGGGAATTTGGGGATTTAATTTTTTCTTTTTCTTCCTTTTATTAATAATTTTAGGTTTTAGTCTAATATTATTCTCCCCCATTATTTTATATCTCTCTTTATTTTTCGGAATAGATAATTCGATTTTGGGCGGCGGACTAATTATATTGATCTTTAGCAACTTATTATTTTTTATATTTTATTTTTTAACTATTGGAAAAAATTCCAATTTCCAAAATGAAGGTGGAAAGTATATGATTAAAGAATACAAGAAGAGTATTATTTTAAACGTAATTTTCAATAAACTTACTGAGGGAAGATTTGATGAAGAAGATAATTTGAGCTATTTTCTTATGTATGGAGAATATGGGGCTTTTGCTGTAGCGTCACACGCGGCGAAGAAACTAGATGTTGAAAAGATAAAGATAATAGTGGATAAATGAACTTTGTTTGGACAAAGGCTAATAAAAAATTATTTAGATTGAGTAATGACTTTTTTTGGATAAAGTATAAATACTGAAAGAATTAGTCGAAATCTATGAAAAAAATTAACTGGACAATTTTGTTTGGAGTGCTATTAATGCTAGTATTGACGATAAATTCATTCAATGTCGGAGCATTTCCTACTAAATTATCTGCTCCTCAAAAGAGCGTGAGTGATATGCAATGGCTGAGTGATGGTTTAATTTTAAGGGAAGGAAGATCAACTCTTGTAAGAAGTAATGGTGGAATAAGGATGAATATGTATACTTCTGAACTTAAACATGGCGATGCCGTTAGCGTATGGTGGGTTGTATTTAATCACCCTGAAAATTGCACCCATGGAACTATGGGGGAGAGATGTGGAGAAGGAGATATTGGAGCAGACGGAGTAAACGCTTCAATAATATATGCTGATGGACATGTTGTGAGGCATACTGGAAGAGTTATTTTTAATTCAATGTTAATATCTGATAGAATGAAGGGAGTTGTTTATGGAAATGGATTATTTAATCCAACAGGGGCAGATGTACATTTAATAGTAAGAGATCATGGAAAAGTAATTCCTGGAATGATGAGAGAGATGATTAGAACATTTGACGGAGGATGTAATGTTGAATCTGAGGATGGAGAGAACTCTAGAACTGGATTAAACGATTGTGTCAATTTACAATATTCAGTGCATGAGTCTAGAGAGATTGTTGGAACTAGCTCTTTAGATTAAGACTTTAATAACAGGTTGATTTTTATAGATTAATTATTTGATTTATTAATGAAAAAAATAATTCAATGGAAATTTGGAGATAGTGATAAAGAAGTAGATCAACTATTAAAATTAGTTATTAATGGTAAGAAGACAGCGACTTCTTCTCTTTACGACTCTTATATCCTTGGGAAGTTGAAGCTACCAAAGGTAGGAGATAAAAGCGAGATATTGAATTCTAAGAATAAAAAAAATGTTTGATTAAACTAATTAATGTTGAAGTGAAAGCGTTTAGGGATGTGGGTGAAAAGTTTGCCTTTAAGGAAGGAGAAGGAAACAAAACACTTCATTATTGGAGAAAAGAGCATAAGAAATTCTTTATGAGAAGACTAAAGAAAATGAATAAGAGATTTAATGAGAATATATTGGTCGTGTGCGAGGAGTTTAAGGTCTTGAAAGTTTTTGATTAATTTTCATCGATAAAACTAGCCTTGCCGTCATTGACGAAAAGAGAAGCTACTTGATGATTCATATTAACTAATTCTCCTTGTTTATACGGGCCTATTTGAGAGCCATCATGATTAATGAATTGATCGACTTCTTGTTTAAAGATTATCATTTTATTTTCATCTTTAATTTCACGTTTATCATTCATTAATTTTGAGAGTTCGCGGTCTGAATCTTCAAAAGCTTTGACCATTTTATCAAATGCCCTCTTTTCAATATCAAGCATGTTTTCGTAATCTCTTTTCATGATTCCTGTTTCGTTTGCCACAAAGATAAGATTGAGGATCTTCTTCTTTCTTCTTAGCATTAACTCTTTAAATAAGGAAAGAGAATTTTCTAATTGCTTTTTAGATTTAATAGATGAATCTGAGAGGTCAAAATTGGAATAATCAAACGAATTTTCTTTTACATATCCTGAGAACTCTGAGATGAAATCTTTTGGAAGAGATTGAAGTGGTTCTGAGTATTTTTCTTTTCTTAGTAATTCGTAGATGTCATTATATGTAAGCATTAAAAATTAATCTTATGCAGGTTTATAAAAATGATTATACTCTTTAAAGTAATAAAATTGATTAGATATAAACAAAAGAATTGTATTTGTTCAGCATTGCGATGTTCTACAAGGAAAGACAACCATCAACAAATACCAAGAATTTAAATAAACTAAAGTCTTTAATTGATTAAAGGAGGAAAAAATGGTTAAAAAAAATAAAAAAAAGTCTAGTAAATTCAATGCAACTAAAAAAGATATTGAAAATGCAAAGCGAAAGACAAAGATTGCGATAGAAAATGCCCGGAAAAAATTGCTAAAAGCTGAAGGAGATATGAAAAATTATATAAATAAAAATCCTAAGAAAGCAGCCGCTATTGCTGCAGGAATAGGTATTGCAGTTGGGGCAATTGTTGCGAGTGCGATGAAAAAAAGAAAATAGTAATGGAAAAGGTGGAAAAAATGGAGAAAAAATTTTTCAAAATCTATTTATTTAGACATGGCCAGTCTACTTATAATAGAGAGAAAAGATTCACAGGATGGAATAACCCTGGATTGACTAAACTGGGCATAAAACAAGCTTGCGAGGTAGCTAAGAAGTTAAAGAATAAAAAATTTGAAGTTGCTTTTTGTTCTGGACTTAAACGATCTAATAACACTTTAAAAGAAGTGTTAAAGTATCATCCAGAATGTAAAAAAGTTATCGAGGATAAGAGAATTAAGGAGAGAAATTATGGAAAACTGAATGGAACTAAACATGAAGATTATATTGACAAAATGGGGAAGAAATTATATAAATTGGAAGTGCATGGAGATATAATAACTTCTTTGGATGATGATCGGAAGGAAGTAGAAAAATTTTTAGGAGAAGAAGAGTATAATAGAATACATCGAGGATATAACGTGCCTCCACCCGGAGGGGAGAGTTTTAAAATGGTTGAGAAGAGAGTAAAGAGCTTCATTAAAGATTTAGTAAAGATGATGAAGAAAGAAAAAATAAACGTAGCAATATCTGCCCATGGGAATTCTATAAGGCTATTTAGGAAGATTATGGAAAAGGCAAGTGTAGCTGAGACTATTTCTTGGACTATTCCTTACGATGATTTTTATGAATTTAAGGTAAAAGTTTAGATTTTAAGCTGGTTTCTGAGAATTTAAACACTGCATAACTAAAAATTAAGGCTGAGAAAATATCTATGCTATAATGTCCTCTTGTAAGCAATAAAGTAATTATTATTCCTATTGTAAATGCTAGATTTAACCATTTTAATTTAGATTGGGTAAGAAGAAAAGTTAGGAAAGCGGTCGCTACATGGCCTGAAGGGTAAACTCCACTTCTCATCCATGTGCTATCAAATAACCCCACATAATTTCCAAAAGGAGAACCAAAAGGAGTCAGCACTATGAAAATCCCTCTTAAAAGTTGAGAAATTCCAAATACAACTAAGAGATATGGAATTTGAGGTGTTTTTTTGTAATAAACATATATTAAAAATATTAAAACTGGAAAAATTACAAAAATATCATATAACCAGGCTATTTTATAAAAGGGTAAATTGTCTAGAAGCAAATCATTTAAAATAGGCAACGAATCTTTATATTTGATCTTTAAATAGACTGAGCTAATTTGATTTACAGCTATTCCAAAAAGAAGAAATATTAGTGAAATCCAGAAATAATGATTTTTTAACAATTTTAATAACTGCTTATTTTGTTTTTTCATTTCAGACTTTATTTTACTTTTAAATCAAATTAATATAAATCAAGAAGCTATTTAAATCTGATTTTCTTAAATTATATATGAAGTTTGACATGTCAAGAATCTTAACGGTTGAATTCTTGAGCACACTCAAGAACTTTGTTCTTGATGACTTTATGGATGGGAAGTTATTTAGGCGAGAGGCACTCTTAACTAAATTAAGATATGTCAACCCTTGGAGTTGTTATCATGAGGTATTAACTTAAAAAATGGAACTTGTAAAGTTTGTAGATATTAAAAAATCATTTAAGAAGAAAGAGGTGCTAAAAGGGGTCAGTTTTAGTATAGAAAGCGGAGAAATCTGTGGACTTATGGGGATGAGCGGATGCGGAAAAACCACTTTATTTAATATATTAATGGGGTTAGTCAATAAAGACGAAGGAGATATATTTTTTAGAGGTGAAAAAATAGAAAACAACTTTAATAAAATAAGGTGTGAATGGGGATTTGCAACTCAAGCTAGCATGATTTTTGAGGAATTAAGTATAAGAGAGAATTGTAATTATTTTGGATCGTTATACGGATTAAGGAGGAAAAAAATAAAGGAGAAGTTGGATGAATTGCTAAAACTTTTTAAATTAAGTGAATTTGAGAACGAGCTAATAAGAAATTTATCTGGAGGAATGAAAAAAAGAGCAAACTTGCTTGTATCTTTAATACATTCTCCAAGTTTGTTAATTTTAGATGAACCTACTGTTGGACTTGACCCTGTATTAAGAAGCATTTTATGGAGTTATATAAAAAATATTAATAAAACTGGAACTACCATTTTAGTAAGCTCGCATTTAGCTGAGGAAATTGAGCAAAATTGCTCTAATATTTTAATTATGAAGAATGGAAAAATTGCTGCAGATGCAAAACCCAAAGAATATTTTGAAAAATATAATAAATTTAAAGATTTGGAGGGAATCTTTACTATGCTTATGAAAGATGAAAATATATAATCTTTTCTTAAAGAATTTAAAAGTTGTCGCTAGAAACTGGACTTATTTTATAGTCTTATTTATATTTCCTTTTTTATTGATTTTAACTTCATCAATCTTATTAAATTCTAGCAAACTTACAAATATTAAGATAGGGCTGGTAAATGAATTTCCTAATTTTTATTTAGATACAAGTGAATTCGGAAATACAATTTATTACAACAGCCTTGGAGAATGCCTATATTACTTGACTAACTACAGAGTAAGTGTATGTATTCATGTTAAGGATGAGGCAGGCAGACCAAATATAGATGTTCATTTAGACAATACGCGTAGATTGATAGAATTATACGTCAGGCAGACAATTCTTGATAAAGTTTTTAGGGAGCAGGCAAAAAATATTGAAACAACCTCTGACTTTATTGATTCAAGGATGAGTATTTATTCAACATCTCTGGATCAAACTTATTATGAAATTGTAGAAGTTGAAAACGAACTGGAAAATGAAGAGAAATTATTGCATCAGTATAAAGAAAATCTTACTCGAATGATTGTAAAGTTTGATGAGACTTATTATCAAATAAAAAACATGCAACCTCAAATAAATAACTTAAGAAATAATATCTACAATGAGCAAAACAATGCCCAATTTCAAATTAAATCTATCAAAAATGAAATTAACAATATTGAAAATAATCTAGTAGATGCTAAAAATTTTATAAATGGAAAAATTCCTCAAAACGATTATATTTATTTTGCTGCCTTAATAGATCCTTCAGTACAATCCCTACAAAATATAGAAAACTCTCTGGATTATATAGGTTCTAATTACAATAATGAAGAGGTGCTCAATTTACTCGACGCATTTGATGAGATGAGTTATCAATTAGATGAAGTTAGGACTTCTTTATATGCTACTAGTGCAGATTTGGATGCGGCAATAAACAGAATGTCTAATGCAAAAATGAGGGTTGGAACATTTAAAGATAAGATAAGAGATATGCAAAATGAAATAACTGGTTTTCAGAATGGCAATGGAAATGGTGTTGTTGGTTTAAACTTTATAAAAGCATTCGGAGCAAGTGAGAATTTAGTATTAACTGCTTTTCCATTTGTAATTTCAATTATTATAACTTTTAGCTCTTTAGTTTTGTCAAATAGATTTATTTTGAATCAAGTAAACAAACCAAGTTATCAGAGGGAGCTAATTTCACCAACTAAAGATTTTTCATTTATTTTATCAGACTATTTGATAAATTTATTTTTTGTATGCATACAAGTTTTTGTTCTAGTATTAATTGGATTTGTTTGGTTTGGAATACCTATTTACAAATTACCTGCATTCTTAATCGCTATATTGCTAGTTTCTTCAAGTTTTATTTTTATAGGGATCAGTATAGGGTATTTAATAAAGTCTGAAAGTTTGTCAACGCTATTTACTATATTTTTAGTAATGTTTTTAATGATATTTTCAGATATGCTTGTTTACTCCATGTTATTACCTACATTTCTTAAATTTTTAATCAACCTAAATCCATTTGTTATTCTGAATAACATACTTAACGATACCATTATTGTTGGAAAGGATCTTGATAAATTGGTTTTACCAATATTTAGATTATGCATTTTAGTTGTTTCTTCATTTTTAATAGCTTATTTGTCTAAAAAAGCGAGCAGAGAAAACGCCATAGCTTAAAATGGCTGTTTGTTTGGACTTTATTGAGCTCGGAAATATAATATAATAATGTTTATAATTGCCTTTGATTTCTATATTGCATGGAAAAATGGTTGATTTATTTTCTAATAATACTCATAATAATATTTACAATTATACTATTGGCCCTATTTTCACTAGATATATTATATTCTTCAGGTAATTCAAAGATAGGGATAAATTTAGCTCCTGAATTAAAACTCTTCTTGGAGTTAATAAAATAAAAATGCAGAGATTTTCATAAACCTCTGCCATTTCAATTCGAATGAATTGAAGGTAAAAAAAATAAAATTTTATTTATTTATCTAGATGCTTGATCTATGTCTGAAATTTTCTTAATTGTCAAATCTATGTCTTTTGAATCCTCTAGAGAAGAATCTACTCTGATTTCATATCCTTCCACTATTTTAATATCAAAAGGTTTAAGAGTTATAGTTGTAACTACTCCATTTTTTGTAACTTTAGCTATAAGCTCTTTTTGACCTGTTGGAAATATGCCGAGGAATTTCTTACTTTTCACTTCAACTGGCTGTACATAAATTTGTTTTTCTTCTTCTGTTTCCGATACTTGAACAGAAGGAAGAGAAACTATTTCATTAACTTGGATGTTCTTTGTTGTTGGTTGACTAACAACTTCATTGTTTTCTACAACTACAAATGATTTATCCTTTTGAGAAAAAGCAGTTAAATACCATGTTCCTATGCTGCTAGAACCAGAAGATATTAAATTACCCTGCAACAACAAGAAAGTTTCAAATTCTGAAATTGCGCCTACGAATTTTGCAACTTCTTGAGCATTATCTGCTGAATAAATCTTGAAATTTATTAAACTGCCTGATTGGCTCCCATCGATTTTATAGTTTGTATTCTCAAGATTGAATTTTCCAGATAGAGTTTCTCCATCTTTGATAAAATGGATGTCTACTAATGCTCCAGCTTTTTTTTCAGCACTTAATGCAAAACCTTGCCCATTAAAATAAGACGAAGGTTCTGATGGAGTTTCTTCTCCATACACTAAAATTCCTTTTGCAGAAGATTTAGAGTCTTCTCCTTTAGCTGTTACGGAAAAGATATTTGTACCTTTATCTTTGGTGTAAACTTTTAGATTTACTACTGATTTTCCTCCAGCACTAATCGTTATTTGATTATTGTCAAACTCTCCATTCATATTTTGTTCTGAATTAAAGTAGAGATTATATGTGTATGCTGGATAAGCGCAGACTTTTCCATTTCCCGGAACGCAAACAGAGTAATCTTTATGGTTGTCATAAATAATTACTTCATAAGTCGCATATCCTTCTTTAGAATATTGCTTTTCTGGATTTATCACGACGCTTACTGGATTAGTTTGATCTACCGTAGGAATGTTTAAAATTCCTTGCCTTTCATCCATAAGGATTTTATTTTGATATACTTTTACAGTAAAACTTCTTTCTCCTTTAAAGGCAGTTGCATCAACTTTTGCTCTTAAATAAGTACTATAAGATTCTCCAGGAGTTAATTTTACTTCTTCTTCATCGAAGTATCCATTGATAATGGGGATGTCTTTAGTGCTGCTATTCCCGTAAGGCTCTTCTTGAGTACTCATGAATTCATTAGATTCGAAGGCTAAATTATAAGTTATTTTTTTTGAATTACTTGAAGAATCTCTTAAGTCAGTTAAGAGCATCTCATAAACTGCAGTTCCATCTTTTGAAGTTTGCATTTCAGGATTGATAGAGAGCTTTACCCCATATACGTTAGGAGTTGTTTGATCTGAACAATCAAAATAAGCATATTCATTTGAACCGTCTATTACAGTGTAAGCATAGTTTCCACAAGAACTTTTCCATGTTAATTTTGTACCTGTTTTACCAGAAACATCACTAACGCATGAAGAGGCTCCTGAACAACTAAATTCACTTGTGTAACATTTTTGATTAGACTTTGTATTTTCAAATACGCATTTTACTTGTTCTTTAGTAATAACTGGTTGAATAATAAATGCCGTATCTATTGCCTTTTCAAAAGTACTATATGGGCTTGCTCCAGAAATCATTTTTCCATTAATGAAAAATGTTGGAACTCCTTTTATTCCTTTTTTTGAACCCTCTGAAATTTCAGAAGAAATTATCTTTTCGATATATGTACTTTGAAGACAATTCTCAAAAATTTCTGTATCAATTCCCATAATACCTGCATACTGCTTTAGACTTGCTAAATCTAGACTAGCCTGATTATTATATAGAAAGTCTATGTATCCGAAGAAAGTACTATAATACAACGGATTTTCATAAGGATAGTCTACGCTATTCTGTGCAGCACATAAAGCTGCTTTAGCAGACAATTCTGCATCAGAGTGAAAAGAAAAAGGATAATTTTTGATAATCAATTTAACTTTTCCTGCATCTATATAGTTTGCCTTTATTGAAGGATAGGTTTCTTTATACCATTTAGCACTATAAGGCTCCTGAAAGTCAGTATACATCTCAATGATCACGGGAGCATTACTTTCTCCCAACGTTCTTTCAATTATAAGACTTGTGCTTATAGAACTTCCTCCGCTTCCACTACTTCCTGAAGAAGATGTAGACAAGGGAAGAGTTTCATAAATTTCAGTTGAAGCATATTTAGTTTTGATAATGTCTTCCGCTGCCACTAACGAATTTAACATTAATAATGTTAACAAGCTTGTTATAAATACTATTTTTGTTTTTTTACTTTTCATTTTACTTTACCTCCTTTCATTTGTTTTGTTTTTCAATTTAGTTATAATTGAATATGTTGTGAATATTGCTACTACTGCTCCAATTATTACATACATTGCCCCCGTAGTTGTGGAGGTCTCTGAGGTATTCGCTCTTATAATTCCTAGGCCTATTCCTAAAAAGAAAGTGGCCAGCCCATGAAGGCCTGCAACTTCCTTTAATTTTCTGTTTTGTTTTATATCCATGAAAAATGTAGAAAAAAATATTATATATAATTGTACATGGAACTATGTGGAACTTTGAGAATAATGGGTTTACTTGCGTCATTTTAATTTAAGGACTTTGTTTTTTCCTTCTCCCTCCCTAAAAATTAGTTTCTTTTTTTCTAAGTTAATAATATAGCGAGTAAAGCTTGCTTTGGGAATATTAAGGAGGGATCGGATTTCTTTCTGTCTTTTTGGAGATTTAATAAGAAGATCTATTATTTTTTGCTCATTTTCATTTATTAAAGGCATTATATGTAGAAGATGCTCTTTTCTCTTTCTAGATCTTCTATAGATAAAATAGATAGCGATTAAAAGAAGAACAACAAAAAGATAAATTAAAAAAGAATAACTTTTGGAATCCTCTAAATTGTAAGAGATTAAGATTGAAGATTTTGGATTAAGGATAGTCAAAGTCTTTTTATCTAAGTCTAAAAGGTAACCTTTGCCTTCTATTTTAACAATAGATTTTAAATTACTTGGTAGATGAATTTCAATAAAAGTGGAACTCAAATTAGGCAGATTTAATTGGAAAGTCCAAACTTCTTTGCTTTTAGAGGTTAATTCATCGGTTGAAACTTTTAATTTTCCATTATTAAAAGAAAAATCATAAAATTTCTCATTTAGATCTGAAGATAAGTCCAACCTAGATGTTCCTGAATCTAAGATAAAAATATCTCCTGTAATGAAGTAAGAGGAAACTGGATGGAACATAAATACAATTATTACTAAGAATTGTATAAATCTCCCCTTTTTCATAAAACTACAACGGGAATTATATTTATAAATGTGGTTTTTTTAGGACTTTTATGTTTGACTCATTAAGGAAGAAAATTGGAGGATGGTTTAGCGCAGGTAAGAAAGAGGAAGAGAAAAAAGAGCCTGAGGAAACACATAAGAAAGAGAGCAAGAAAGCTGAAAGCAAAAGGGAAACCAAGAAAGAGATAAAGAAAACAGACAAACCTGAAAGTAAAGAAACTAAAAAACCAATTAAAACTGACAAGGGAAAGAAAACTGAGAAAACTGAGAAAAAAGAAAAAGCAGAGATAGTAGAGAAAAAAACCATAGGTAATTCTAATGATTACGTTGCAAAAAGTTCAGAATTCTCTAAAGGACAATTTCCCAAAAAGGGCGGCACAATTAAGGAAATCACTCATAAAGAAAAAGAGATACACAAGAAAGTTGATAAAAAAAAGACAAGGAAAAAAGAAGAAGAAAAAGAAATTGACGGGGAAGGGGAAAAGACAGAAGGCAAGGGTAAAGTTGAAATAGAAATTAAGGAAGAGATTGAGGTAATTGATGAGGAAGATGAAACTGGGGAAGAAGACGAGGATGAAGAAGATAAGATTGAAAAGATAGAGGAAAAAGAAGCCGAAGAAATTAAAGTTGAAGAGGAGGAAAGGGAAAAGAGCAGCGGATGGTTTGGAAAGTGGTTTAAGAAAAAGGACAAAGATAGAAAAGAGGCAGAAGAAGAGAAAAAAGTTGAAGAAATAAAAGAAGATAAAGTTGAAATCGAGATAACTGATGAAAAAGAGGAAGTAGAAAAAGAGAAGGAAGAGGAGATACCTAAAGAAGAATTAAAAGAAGAACTAGAGGAAGAAAGCGGGTTTTTTGGAAGATTAAAAAAGAAGTTATTGGCCAATGATTTGAAAAAAGAAGAATTTGAAGAGATTTTTGGGGAACTAGAGATTATTTTACTTGAAAATAATGTTGCATTAGATGTGGTAGATAAAATAAAGGAGAATCTGGGAAAGAGTTTGATAGGTGCAAATGTAAAAAGAAATGATGTTGAAGATAAGATAAAAGAGAGCCTCAAAGAAGCAATTTTAAGTGTTCTCATCGATGGGGAAGATATTATTGAAAAAATAAAAGAGAGCAAGGAAATGCCCTATGTCATTTTATTTTTTGGCATAAATGGCACTGGTAAAACTACTAGTGTTGCAAAAGTTGCTTACAAATTAAAAGAAGAAGGAATTTCTTGTGTACTGGCAGCAGGAGATACATTCAGGGCTGCTTCTATTGAACAATTAGAGAAACATGCTGAAAAAGTTGGAGTACCTATTATAAAGAGCGAATATAATTCAGATCCGGCTTCTGTTGGATTTGAGGCAATAAGTTATGCTAAAAAGCATAAAATAAAAGCGGTTTTAATAGATACGGCTGGGAGAATGTATACAAAATCAAATTTAATGAAAGAAATGGAGAAAATTGTAAAAGTTACAAAACCAAATTTAAAGATTTTTGTTGGGGAGAGCATCACAGGAAATGATGCAACTGAGCAGGCAAAGATGTTTGCCGAGACTGCTGGAATTGACGGGATTATACTCACTAAGGCTGATGTTGATGAAAAAAGCGGGACAATATTGAGTGTAAGTTATGTTACTGGAAAGCCTATTTTTTATTTAGGGGTAGGGCAGGAATATGAAGATTTACAGGTTTTTAAGAAGAGCGATGTTTTAAAAGGCTTAGGTATGGATTAAGATATTTTTCCATCAAGACTTTTGGAATATATTTCATAAGCTCTAATCCAATTTTCTCTTGAAATTGGAGGTTTATAATTGTCTCTTTTAAACTGTTCTAGATCTCTGTTTAAGTCTATTATATTCTTCCAATTTGATTGCAGTTCTAAAGGTGAAAGATTTTGCAAAGAATCTAGGAGTTCCTGCGATTCAAAATATAATTTATCCTCTAGAGTTAGAATTTTAGGTATTCGGTCTCCGATTAGTTGAGTATATTTAGCAGCTGTTTCTTTATCTCCTACTTCTTTATAACGTTTTTCTTCATACATTAAGCCTAGAACTTCAATATCATCTACTAACTGATTCATTTTCCTATATTCTTTGACTGCCTGATCTTTTAGAGTAATTGCTGATGGAGGAAGTTGAACTCTTGGAGAGGTAAGATTTTTAGTATGTGGGCTGCAACTCACTAACAAAGGACTTATCATTAATGAAAACAGATAATTACGTTTTCCATCCATGATTCTAGAATAAATCAATGGTTTAAAACTTTTATGGATATTTTTTGCAATTAATTACATCTCAAACTCATAACTTTCCAGAACATCTTTCTTTTGCTTTAATTTATTATCTGCAGAAGGATCTTCCTTTAGATATTTATCAAAGAAGGTGATGGCATAATAATCTATTGCCTGAACACGCTCGTTTGACTGCAGGCAATTTCTTGCTGATGAGGCGGCAGCACATCCCATATTAGCCCAAGCAAGATGGCTTGCGAACTTTATATTAAGGAAGTATTTTGGCTCGCTAAGCTGCGAGTAAACTTGAGGGATAGATGGAGTAATTGTACTATCTAAAGTACCTCCCTGAATCATTACGGGTATGTCTATACTTTTGAGATTATCATGTAGGAGATATGGTTTTATAACTGGAGAAAGCAATAATGCTGCTTTGAATCTATTGTCCTGCCATGAAGGCCAGGCCCCTATTAAACCAAGTGAAGTATAACCTCCAAGTGAATGGCCCATTATTCCAATGCTATCTTTATCCACTGAATTGTAGAAAAATGAACCTTGTTTTGAATTTTCTGCTAGAGCATAATCTAATGCAAATAAGATATCTTCTTTTCTATCCAGGTAAGTTTTATCCGACCATTCTTCTGGATGGTTGAATTGAGAAAGGTCGAAATCTTCTAGTGAAGAGCCTTTACCAGGCATTGATGAGCAGAGAGAGTCATAATGGTCCGGAGCTATAACAATGTAGCCGTTTCTTGCAAGTTCTTCTGTAAGAAAAATTGATTGAATTCCACAGCCAGTATAGCCATGACTAAACATAATTAACGGGAATTTTCCACATGAAGATATTTTTGCATTTTGGGCGTTGCTTCCTTTTATCATCAAATACTTATATTCTTTTTCAGCTTCGTCTGTAGGATACCACATTGCTACAGTTTTTTGTTTAAGTTCATTTTTTGAATTTGTGTAATTTAGAGAGAGTATTTTAAAACCTACATTGAAGCTCGTACAAGAATGATTTGTTGCGTTTGTTATATCTGCTAAAGGAAGATTTTCTTTTTTCTGCGCTTTAAAGAAAAAAATGCCTAAAACGAGAAAAATCAAAATGAATATAATTATTACTAGAATATTATTTTTTGGTTTTGCCATGGTGTAACTTGTAGAACTTTAGAGTTTATTAAACTTAGTATTGGAAA
>CAYHPN010000025.1:0-24899 GCA_964358765.1 Candidatus Woesearchaeota archaeon
AAATTGTCTTATCAGAGAATTAATAACTATTAGTAACTCAATTATGTTAATTCTCCGTACCTTTCTTTCCAATAATCTATCTTCAAATGTAAGCCTATCTTTACAAGAGTTGTAACTCAATAGACGCACAAAAATTTCTCCTTTGCAATCTACACTTTCCCTTATAATCTTCATCATATAATAATGGATTTAAATAAGATTCATCAGAGAAGATAACCAAAAATGAAAGGAGGTACAAAAAAATGAAAAAAATTATTTTCTCGATGATTGCATTATTGCTTGCTATTAGTGTAGTTTACGCTGCCACATCAACTTACACCTTAAATTTCATTAATGTTGATCATTCTGATGCTTACGGTAAAGCTAAAGTTACATCAAAAATGAAAAAAGGGCTTCATGACGTTGAAATTAGATTGCAATTAATTGATCTTCCAGTAGTTGAAGGGAAAGCATATGAAGCTTGGTTAGTTGATTCCGAGTCAGGAAACAAATTAAGCATGGGTGCTTTTGTCCCAAGTAATTCTCAAAGAGCTAATTTCAAATTTAAATCTCAAATGATTAATTTTGAGATTTATGATAGTATTTTAGTTACAAGAGAATCTTTAGGTGATGAAGATCCTTCTGAAGATGAAGTCGTCCTAACAACCGATTTAGATATTCCGCTTCCACAAAATCCTTATGATTTTCAAGCAGACTTAGACAGTAATCAGGAAACAACAGGCTCTGACTCACAAGCTAGCGGAACAGGAACTTTTGTAATTGATATAGAAGCAAACACTCTTTCATACATAATTGATATACAAAATTTGGAAGGAGAAGAAACTTCAGCCCATATTCATGGACCAGCTAATGTTGGTGAAAGCGCAAATGTAATACATACTTTAGCAGATGGCAATCATAAAGAAGGAGTCTGGCACTATCCACAATCCAGAGAATCAGATATCTTGCAAGGTAAGACCTATGTAAATATACATTCTACTGAATTTACGGATGGAGAAATTAGAGGCCAAATAATTCCTGCTTAAATTTTAAAATTTAGCTTTTATTTTTTATTTCATTAGATTCGAAAGAATCTAATGGGATGGGGGTTTCAAAAAACCCCTATATCTTCTTTTTCTTTATAGACAATTTACTTGATTATGTTTCTATTTCAGTAAATTGTCTTATCAGAGAATTAACCTTGTCATTCAGCTCTCAGTTTGGTTCTCTGTAATTTCTAATAAAATCCCTCATCAATATATTTATATATCCCTTTTTTCTCTAAGCTTTATACTCTTAAAAGGAGGTTAAAAATGACCGAAGCATATTGCGTAAAATGTAAGAAAAAAGTCGAAATGAAGGATGGTAAAGCAACCACAACAAAGAGAGGAACAAAAATGATGAAAGGTAAATGCCCTGTTTGTGGAACAACTGTCTGTAGAATCGGCGGTTAAACATATTTATTATTTTTTTATTTTAATATATTTATTTATAATACTAATTTAGGATTATATTTCTAATCCATTATAGGTACGGCTGGTTTAGAAGTGAATATTACTCCCCTAGGATTTCCGTCCATCCATTCATAGTCTCTTATTTCTGATTGATCTAAAATCCCCCTAACTTTTTCCTTATGTTTTTGATTATTAGCGTAAACAACCACCGCAAGATTTGGATAATGCCGGTCTCCTCCTTCCAGTGGAGCTCTAGCATGTTTAAAACAATTTATTCCTTCCCAATTAACATTTGGTTTTAATCTTTCCACTACTACAGGGACTTCATCTTTATCTCTCCAAAAAACATATCTTCCTATGGGTTCCCCTCTACTGAATATAGCATTCCCAAAATCATAAAATTTCCAACTCCCGTCTTCAAAATTATATATTTCAAGACTATCAAACTTTCTTACAAAATCCCTTGCTCTTTTTAGTACACTCATTATTATTTTCTACTCCGTACATTAAACTCATATTTTTGTAAAAAACCCAAAATCTCCAAAGATTCTTGTTTATATCGTTCTCCATCTAAAATTATCATAGAAGAAAGTAAATCAACTATATATGCATCAGACTTGCCTGTCTTTTTCACAGCTAAAATCCCGCCAGTATTAGCAATAGTTTCTCCGTGATAATGAGGCAGATGAAGCTTTTTTCTAAATACTCTCTGAAGTTCCTCTTCAACAACTTCAATCTTTTCAAAATCTTCTAATACATGAGTTTCTTCATGCCCTCTTACAAATAAATCTTCGTCTTCATGACCTGAAGAAATGTATCTAATATGTTTAGTAGTGATGCCTCCAAGAGTTCTATTTATATAATTACCCCCTGTTAAATTTGAGTTCCACCAGCAAGCATTTAATCCAAATTCGTTTCTAATGTATTCATCATCATGAGGCATATTTCTTTCTTTTAACCATTGGCGCGTATGTTCTACCATATGATCTATTCTGCCATGATCAATTATTCCTTGATTTTTTTCTAATTTAACAGTCAAATCCAAAGCCGATAATCTTACCTTATGCCTTGTATCATATCTTTCTGTAGCTTTTATCATTCCCATGATTAATACACTGCAAAATTAAGCAGCTTTATTCCTCCCTTGAAAGACATCAACTTCTCTAAATCCTTCTCCTCTATCAAATCTATACAATGGAAGATTATTTTCTACGGCTAATTGTGCAAGTTCTCCAAGTTCAATAGGAAAAGTTCCTATCATTTCTCCACTCACATAGTAAAAACCCTTTACACCAGGATTTGCAACCAAAAATTCGTTATAAGGAAATCTTTTTAATACTGATACGCAATTTATAGCTCCATCTATTTGGTTACTTAACGGTTTTTCATTGATATAATTTGGAAGTCTTAAATTTGGAGAAATTGCTACGCTCGCTGCATCTTGAGATGAAGCATGTTGTATGTCTCCTTTATCAAGAATTATGCCGCATGAACCCCAAATCATCCCATCCAACGTATTCTGGATTGCTTGGCAAGAAATAGTTGGGCGATTGTTAATAATATAGTCAAATAAAGATTTAAACCCGTTTATTCCATTAGGAAGAGATCTATTATTTCCATTTTTACTGCCAGTAATCCCATGCACTAACAGGTGATCTGGATACATCGGATAAAAATCAGCTACTTTTATCGTAGGAGTTCTAGAATTATATATAGCAGTTATCTTTTCAAGTAAACCTACTCTATCAGAAGAAGCCTCAATTCCTAATTTATTAAGTTCTGTAGCATACCTCTGTTCTTTCCATAAAGCCCAAGACACATCATGTTCTGTGAGCATTCCAGAATTAATTCTATCTGTCAAATCTGGAAATATTTTCTCTCGTGCCTTTTGTAATGCGCTGGCTCGAACTGCACTTAGCTTTGCAAAAAGTCTTTGTGAATTATCCCATTTAAAATCATCGCAAGACAAACCCCTCTTCCTTTCCTCATATGCTTTCCATAATCTATCTAATCCTGGACCAATAAGGTTACTTACATTTTTTGCGAGATTCATCAAATCTAAAATATTATATTCTGAAGAAAAGGGTCTAAGTCTTTTAGCGTTCTGTATAATTTCATCAGAAAAAGTCGGATAAACAGTCTTAAAATCTTCTGTAAAGTCAGAGTCTTCAGTCACTCTCTTAACCTTCTCTATTTTTTGAGTTGACCTTAATGAGGTCTTCAGCCTATCAAAAAATGAAGGAGTATTATTTCTAAGAGAAGGAGATACGTTTATTTTCTCTTTTGCCGCTAGCCATTTCTGTATTAAATCCATAGTTATTTTCTAAACCTCCTGATTAAACTTAATCCTGCTATTCCCAAACCCAGTAATTTACCTAAAGACCCCAATTTTGAAAATTGGTCATATCTCACATAATCTGCAACTTCCGGCGTTAAACTCTGTCTTATTGATTTATCTGTTAAGATTTTAATTTTATCTTGAGTATCAAATAAATATTCACAATCTGGATTTAAATTTCTAGAACTTGGTCTTTGTGGACCACAAACTGTTTTTCTAGTCAAATCAATATTATTAACTCTTAATTGTAATTCATCAGCCTCCCTAATAGTATCAAGATATTTTCTTACTTCAGGTTTTGACGCTTCATTTCTAGCCTTAAGTGTATAATCATTAGCAATTAATCCTCCAGTTAACTCGATCAAAGCTCCTACTCCCAAACCAATTAATGTTTTGTAATTTCTATTCATGTATATATACCAAAATAAATCTATTTAAATCTTTCTATTTGTTACTATTACTAAGTTACTAATAATCTAGACAATATGTAATGCCTAAAGTAAACATTCAAATATAAAGGCTACCTTAATAAAAAATGAAAAAGAAAAGAAACATAATGAAATTTGCAGGCATTTTGAAGATATCAGAAGAAGAGGCGGAAGAAATGAAATTAAACATAGATAGACTAAGAAAAAGATCCACTAAGGAATTATTAAAAAACCTTGAGATAACTTCGTAGTACCCAAACAAAACAATTAAATACTCTAGTGTAGTACCTAAATAATGTCCTTCATAACAAAAAAGAAAATAAACAATACTATCTATTACTATCTCCGTTCATCTAAAAGAATAAATGGAAAAATAAAAGCAATTAATATAGCTTATCTAGGTAAAGATAAAAAGCAAGCAGAAATTAAAGCAAAAGAAATACAAAGCAAAACTTTAAAGCCCATTAAATCTAAAGAAAATATCATGAAAGAAAACAAGCCAAAAGTAGAAGAAGAAAATAAAATTATCAATATGAAAGATTTCACTAGCTTCATTCAAGAAAGTGGTTTAATCTGGGGCCCTGAACCTGAAATCTACGGAGGCTTTGCAGGATTTTACACCTATGGCCCGTTAGGAAAGTTACTTAAAAATAAAGTAGAAAATTCTGTAAGAAAAGTATTCAACTCTTTTGGATTTAGAGAAATTGAAGGCCCTACAGTCATGCCCGATGTTGTTTGGAAAGCCTCAGGACACTTAGATACTTTCAATGATCGTACAATTAAATGTTCTAAATGCAATTCAACTTTTAGAGCAGATAAATTAGTTGAAGAATTTCTTAAAATCTCTGCAGATTCTTTCTCTAATGAAAAACTCTTAGATTCAATTAAAACTCACAACATTGTCTGCCCTTCCTGTAAATCTCATTTCGCAAATAAAATTGAAACTCAAAGTCTTATGATGAAAACCCTGGTAGCAGGAAATGAAGCCTCACTTCGACCAGAAACTGCTACAGTTACCTACCTTCCTTTCCTACGTTATAATAATTATTTCAGGAAAAAAATTCCTTTCGGAGTCTTTCAAATTGGAAAAGCATATCGTAATGAAATCTCTCCTAGACAAGGCGTCTTAAGAGGTAGAGAATTCACTCAAGCAGAAGGCCAAATATTTGTAGATCCATTACAAAAAAACTCCTGGCCGGCTTATGAAGAAGTTAAAGAGAATCTACTTCCACTCTGGGATTATCTCTCCCAAGAAAAAAATATAGATGTAAAAGAAATTCCCATAGAGCAAGCATTAAAAAAAGGTTTTATTAAAAGTCAAGCATATGCTTGGTGTCTTAACATTGCATTCATGCAATTTATTAATTTTGGAATACCTAAAGAATATATTCGTCTTAGACAGCACCATCCTAATGAAAAAGCATTCTATGCAGATGACGCATGGGATATTGAAATAAAATTAAACACTTTCGGCTGGACTGAAATCTGCGGAGTCCATGATAGAACAGATTATGATCTAAAACAGCATTCAAAGCATTCAAAAATAAACCTAGAAGCTCAAAGAGAAAACGGCGAAAAATTCACCCCACATGTTTTAGAAATTGCATTCGGCACAGACAGACCAACATATGCTTTAATTGACCTTTTCTATGAAAAAAAAGAAGAAGCAGAAGGAAAAACATCTTTCTCCCTTCCCTATCATATGTCTCCAATTGATGTTTGCGTTTTCCCTTTAATGAAAAAACCTGAACTAACAAGCTTAGCAAAATACGTCAAAGAACATCTAGAACGCGACTTTATAGTAGAATATGATGAATCAGGTAGCATTGGAAAACGTTATCTGCGTTCTTCAACTTCAGGAACTCCATTCGCACTTACAATAGATTTCGACTCGATTACAAACAACGATGTCACAATCCGTGACCGTAATTCAGAAAAGCAAATCCGTGTTCCAATAGCAGATTTAAGAAAAATCATCCATCACCTAATAAACGGTGAATTAGATTTTGATAAAGCTGGAAAAGCCGTTAAAAAAGAATAGTTCACTTCTTTTTATTCTTCTTTATCTGCTCAAATATGTCCCAGAAGTCATTTAAGATATCTGCCCCAATTCTAAATTTGTTATTTATCATTTGTTTAATTATTTCATCAATTTCCTTTTCATCAATGATATTTTCATCAAAAGAATTTGTCAATATTCTTAATGACCCAATACATCTTAAATCGCTCATTTCAGCCACTCTTCTAGCATAACTTTCATCAAGCAATATTAATTTTTCATTCCTTTGTATTGCCAATGAAATAGCCTCACTTTCCCCTTTACCAAGCGGAGGATTTAATTTTCTCAAATTTTCTGAAAGAATTATATTCTTATCTTTTAACTTCTCTAAATTTATCTTGCCTTGATCAAAATAATCTTTTAATAACAATGAATCTGTTGCATTAATTAAAGTGCCTTGTGTTATAATTTCATCGTATATCGCTTCTGTAATGTAAATCTTATTATATAGCTTAACTAAAATATCGAGTCTATTTATTTTCGCAAATGTTATCAAAATTGTAGAATCCGCAATCATAATAAATCTTCAAAATCCTTTCTTAGATCCTCTTTAGTATAGTGAAAGTCCATTTTTCTCTCAACTAGTACATCCAGAAACAAAGTAAGAGGAATTCCCGCTATGCTCGCAGCTTTAGATGCGGTTGCTTCATTCTTCTGGAACTTTTCTATGGCTATCTCAAGCATTACCTGTTTTACTCCCAATTCAACTATCTGCCTTAGTACATCCGATCTTTTTCTTTTTACAAATTTGCTAGCTTCCTCTATCATTTTCAAATCTTCTTTAGGTATCCTTACCGATATAGTTTCTTCCATGTATACAAATGTGGTAATTTGTATATAAATCTTCCTACTCCATGTTTTTGTTCGCTAATTTTATAATAATGTATTCTTTTTGAAGACCTTATTGAGGACTTGAAAATTCTAACCAGAACTCTTGAATCTCTCACTAACATGAGACTCTAATTCCTCAAGTTCTTGCGGATTAATTTTATCTGCATGCAATCTTCTTAAATTTCCAACAAATCTCTGTAAATAAGCTTGTTCAATATTTACTCCAAGCTCTTTTGCAAGCCAAACAGAATAAACAAGCAAGTCAGGTATAACTTTTGTTTTTAATTCTTCTGCAGAAACGTCTTTTCCTTCTTGAACATCATGAATATAATCTGCTAATCTCCCCATTAACTTACCCATGTGGGCATAAGTATGTTCTATCTTTCTAAATCCTGAGAAGTCTCCTGCAACAAATCTATCATCATAAGTGGATTGAAGTCTCTGAAACTCTTCTACTGTAAGATGCGGACTTTCCAGTAATATCTCTTTTAATCCCATAATCGAAACAATTTAGTTCAGTTAATAAGAATTTGTATTCTAAATCACCTTTCTAATAAGGTCTTCACTTTAAAGTCCTTATTTATAATTTACCGCTCAGTTTTTACCTTGCATCTCCTCAATAAATTTAAAAACTTCTTCCACTTAAATAAAACATGCTAGATATACTATTCTTCCCATTCACCGTAATTTTTATGTCAATTAAAATAGTCTTAGCCGTAATAGTTACAATTTTCTGGATATGGATGATAGTGGACTGTATTAAAAGAAATTTCAAAAACCAGGCAGAAAAGATAATCTGGGGGATAATAATTATTCTCCTTACATGGATTGGCGCATTAGTCTATTATTTTGTAATAAGGATATCTAATCCGCAGGGCATTTCAAGAAATCCTAGTAAAGGTAAAAAAAGAAATAAATGAAATTTATAATTTAAGATTTTCCAATCCCAATGGAATTTCTAAAAATTCTTCTAAAAGTAAAAGAAGAATGTAAAAAATCATTTTAAAAAGGCACTGATTTAAGTTTATAATATTCCTTAAAGGATAAAATATCAATTTTTCTTATATTAAAATTTTCTTTAATTTTTTTTATTATAGTAAACATCTCTTGTTTATTTTTTACCTCAATATCAATTTCGTAATCTAAATCGCTAATAGTTCTATCCAAAAAAATAATATTTTTATTGTTTTTTGAAAAACTTAATAATTCATTAAATGTAAAGGAATCATTTAATATTATATTAAGCTTATAATACTCCATTTCCAATTTTTCAAGATTTAAATTGACTCTATAACCTTGAATAATGTTTTTTTTCTCTAATTGTTTAATCCTAAATGCAATTGTTCTAGGAGGTTTTTTTAGTTTTTCAGAAATCCCCAATATAGATATTCTAGCATTTTCAGCTAGTAAACTCAAAATGCTTACATCTAAATCGTCATGTTCTCTTTTAATATTCTCGCCAATGATTTCATAATCTCCATTATTTAAGTTTTCTAGTAAATAATTTCTTCTAAAATGATAAACTCTCAGAAAAGCGTCTACTCTCTCATTCCAGAAATATTTTCTGAATTTTTCTTTAAATGCACTCCAAAATTCATCAAATTCATAAATTTCTTTAACCCAGACCTGAAATGCCAAATCATAAACAGTATCAATTCTTGCCAAAACCCCCACTTTTTTATTATTTTTTAGCCAATTTATTATTTCTTCTTCATGTTTATTATTTGTATTAAAAAAATTAAAGTATATTCTAAAGCTAAAGTAACCTAATTTTGAACTATCTATGATAGTATAAAATCCTAAAATTAATCCTTCATCGATAAATCTTTTTATCTTATAATTTACAGTATTCTTATTCAATCTTACTCTTTTAGCAATACTGGAATTACTTATTCTGGAATTTTTATCGAGCTCAATTAATATTTTTCTGTCTTTAAGATCAAGAGTTATCATTTTAGTAAATTAAGCAATATAGCTATATAAATATTGCGTTTTAACCATAATTTAGACAATAATATTAATATAAATGTATAATTAAAGAATAATAACAAAACAAACGAATAAAAATAAAATGAAAAATAAAACACATTCACAATGCGAAAGTAAAATCTCTAGTGAAACTCTCGTACAACTGAAAGGAGGAGAAAACAAAAATGAGACGTATAATTAGTTATATTCTAGATATAGGATCAATTTCGGCAATAGTTCTCGGAGCCATCGGAGGAGCAATAGGTTTGAATAAATTATCGAACATCCCAAGGCACACATATACCTCACAAATTGACGGATTTACAGTTATATATGAAGCAACTGGATTTGGATACGATCAAGGATGTAAATTAATTGTTAAAAGTAATGAAAAAGAATTTGAATTCTATGATAGAAATGAATTCTGTGGAAAAAGAACGTTATCCAATGGAGAATTCGATAGAAATGCAGAAGTTGATGTATTAGCAATTAAAACCTCAAGAAAAGAAGAGGTTTTTTATCGTGGAAAAAACTCAGAAAAAACACTCTTTGAACAAGCCGATAAGAGTTATAATTCTCTTAGAGAAAAACTTTATGAGGATTTAAAAAACAAAGCCCAAAACACTACACAGGAAATAATAAATAACCTCCCTAAATAATTTTTCTTTATATTTTTCATTTTTTATTTCTCAAATAAATAAAAATTACCTTTAAATACCTAAATTTTCTCCTTATATGATGCTTTCAGGACAAATCTGGTTGTATTCTTTATTAAGCGTAATCTTAGTAAGTCTCATTTCTTTCATAGGATTATTTACGCTTTCAATCAAGCAAAAAAACCTTAAGTCTATTCTAATCTATCTAATTAGTTTTTCAGCAGGAGCAATGTTAGGAGACGCTTTTATTCATCTCTTGCCGGAATTAATAGAAGAAAGCTTTACATTAAAATCTTCAATATCTATTTTAGCAGGAATTGCAATTTTTCTCTTCTTAGAAAAAGTAATTCATTGGCAGCATTGCCATAGCAATATCCTTGAAGAAAATCATATTCATCCTTTTGCATACACTAACATTATAGGAGATGGTCTTCATAATTTTATGGACGGAATAATAATAACTACCAGTTTTATCGTTTCTGTTCCTGTTGGTTTAGCCACAACCATAGCAGTAATACTGCACGAAATACCTCAGGAAATTGGAGATTTCGGAGTTTTACTTCATGCAGGTCTAACAAAATCAAAAGCATTAGCTCTAAACTTCCTTTCAGGAATATTTGCCATATTAGGAGCCATAATAACTCTTCTATTAACAAATTCGATTGAAAAGATACAATCCTTCCTTATCCCAATAGCAATAGGTGGATTCATTTATATTGCTGGTTCAGACTTAATTCCGGAAATACATAAACATTCAGATAAGCTCACTAAATCGCTTCTTCAACTCCTTGCATTTATACTAGGAATAATAATTATGTATCTTTTACTTTTTCTAGAATAAAAATAATTTTCTACTTCTTTACTAAAGAATTTATTTTTGAAAGGTCTTTTTTAATCTCGGCAATTGCATCAGTCACTTCTTTTTTAACATTTGTTCCTTTGATAAGCATTGTCAATGGTTTAGAAGGGTGATCTTTTCTCCATACGGCGTAGTCAACTCCCTGATTATTCAAGTAAACTCTAAGTATTTCTGCAATAGTGATATTATCTATTTTTAATTCTACTTCACTTTTCTCATGTTTCAAAATTTCAATTTTCATAATATCACTTCTTTAAGAATGTTTATAAAGCTTTCTTTTTCTTTATATCATAATTTAGAAGCTCCCGTAGCTCAGCCCGGATTAGAGCGACTGCCTTCTATTAATCACTGTAGAAGCAAGCAGTAGGTCGCAGGTTCGAATCCTGTCGGGAGCGTGAAAATTCCTATTATCGACAGGATTCGTTCGAATCACTTCAACTTAAAAAAGTTGAAGGATCCGCGGCATTGTATGCTGCGTGAGCTGTTGGGAGCGTGATTTAAAAGAAACCCTTATAAAGAAGATTTTATTTTAATCAATAGTATTTAATTAGTAAAAGGAGGTAGAGAAAAATGTGTAAAAGCTGGTGCGAATTAATAATTGGTTTAGTTGTGATCGTATTTGCACTTTGGGATACTATGATGTACTCAAAGCTAATCTTAATCATTGCAGGAGTAATTTTATTAATACATTCGTTCATGTGTAAAAAATGTTTTGGTGAAATGAAAGCTATTGAAAAACCAACACCTGTAAAGAAGAAAAGATAAATAGTTTTTTATTTTTTATTGTTTTTTATTTACAAGTGTAATTATCCTTAAATAAGGAAGAATTCTTTTTTAACAATGGTAAAAATATCTGCAGGAAGCTATGACTTAAATAAATGGCTGCATGGAGGATATGAAGAAGACGTTGTAACCGTCATCTACGGAGGTGCTGCATCTGGAAAGACTAATTTCTGCCTATTGGCTGCTGTATCACAGGCTAAAAAAGGAAATAAAGTGATTTATGTGGATACAGAAGGAGGGTTTAGTGCAGAAAGAGTTAAGCAGATAATTGGAAAAGTAAATGGAGATGGTAAAACTAAACAAATTGAAGATATAAATAAAGTAATGGAAAATATCCTATTATTAAAACCAACTAATTTTAACGAACAAAAAAAAGTGTTTGACCGGCTTGCAAAACATCTTGAGGATGAAGCAAGTTTGATAATTGTTGACAGTATGACAATTCATTATAGAATAGAACTGGGAGATTCCAGAGAAAGAAATATCCAAAATCCTGGAGAAATACAAAAGACAAATTCGGAACTAGCAAGACAAATTGGAATACTTGGAGAGATAACAAGAAAGAAGAATATTCCAATTATAGTTACCAATCAAACATATAATTGGGAAGATGAAAAAAAAATGGTTGGTGGAGATATTTTAAAATATTGGGGCAAATGTATAATAGAACTTGTAAACGAAAAGGGAAATAGAACCGCATATTTAAGAAAACATAGGAGCTTGCCAGAAAAAAGCCTAAATTTTATGATTTATGATGGCGGTATAAGAAAACGTGGATGGATTTAGAAATTAGGAGAAAAAGGTCAAAAGCATTAAATATTAAAGGTTGTTGTTTTTAAAATGGAAAGTGAAATGAATTACTCTGAAATTGTGGAAGTTTATGATAGGCTTGCTAACACTAGTAAGAGGCTTGAAAAGACAACTATTATTGCTGAATTTTTAAGTCTCTTAAAAGAAAAAGGAAAAAACGAGTGGATTTATTTATTGAAAGGAAAAGTTGTTGCAGATTATGACGCTAGAGAAACTGGTATAAGCGAACAACTTGCAATTAAAGCTATCTCTAAAAGTTTTGGTGTTGATATCGATGAGATAGTAAAAAAATTTAGAAAAATTGGAGACTTGGGAGATATTGCGCTCCAGATAAGCGAAAAGAAAAGACAGAGTAGATTATTTAGTAAAAGATTGACTATCTCTAAAGTTTTTGAGAATATAAAAAAACTCATGGATATTGAAGGAAAAGGCACCGTGGATATTAAAATTGGACTTATATCTGAATTATTAGGAAGTGCCCTAGGAAATGAATCTAAATATATTATCAGAACTTTAATCGGAGATTTAAGAATTGGAGTTGCAGATGGAGTAATAAGAGATGCAATTGCAGAGGCATTTTTCGCTAGAAAGGATGAAATGAAAGTTAGACTCGAGGAAGCATATGGAATGTGTAATGATTATGCTCTAATACTCGATGCCTCCATAAAAGGAGAAAAAGAGTTAGAGAAAATAGATATTATTCCAGGAAGACCAATGAATGTAATGTTGGCTGTAAAAGCATTGGATATAAATGAAGCGTTTGAAGTATGCGGAAAACCTGCTGCAATAGAGCATAAATATGATGGGTTTAGGATGATAATAAGTAAAGAAAAAAATGGAAAGATAAAGTTGTTCACAAGAAGACTTGAAAATGTTACCAATCAATTTCCTGATGTTGTAAATGTTATTTTAAAAAATATAAAGGGAGAGAGTTTCATTTTGGACTGTGAAATTGTAGGATATGAAAAAAGTACTGGAAAATACCTTCCATTTGAGGCAATAAGCCAAAGAATTAAAAGAAAATATGATATTGAGAAGTTAATTGAGACTCTGCCTGTAGAAGTAAATGTATTTGATGTGTTGTATTATAACGGAAAAAGTATTATGAATGAAAAATTTAATCAAAGAAGAAAAGTAGTTGAAAAAATTATTAAAGAAGAGAAATTAAAAATTAGACCCGCGATACAGATTATAAGCGATAATGAAGCGAGTGTGATGGAATTCTATAAAAATGCACTAAAAATTGGAGAAGAAGGAGTGATGATAAAGAATTTGCAAATGCCATATAGATCTGGAAGAAGAGTTGGATATATGGTTAAATTAAAACCAAATGTAAGGGATTTAGATTTAGTAATTGTGGGTGCAGAATATGGAAGAGGCAAAAGAGCTGGATGGCTAAGTTCATTTAATGTTGCATGTAGAAATGAAGGGGAATTTTTAGAAATTGGAATGGTTTCTTCTGGACTAAAAGAAAAAGAGGAAGAAGGAACAACATATGAAGAGCTTACAAATTTATTAAAACCCCTTATACTAGAAACGCACGAAAATGCAGTTATATTAAAACCAAAATTAGTTGTTTCAGTAACGTATCAGAATATACAGAAGAGTCCTAGTTATGATTCTGGATTTGCGCTTCGTTTTCCAAGAATTACTGCATTTAGACCTGATAGAAGTGTAAATGATATTACAACATTATGGGAAATAGAGAAGGAAGTGAAGAAAGCTGAGAGGAAGTGATTAGTAAAAGAAATATTTATATTAATGGATAATTCATGATCAATATGAAAAAAATGAATAAAGAATTAAAGGCAATATTGAAAAAAAGAAAGAAGACAAACATTTTAAGACAAATGTTCGGAGCACATAAACTTAACAAACCAGTTGAGCAGATAATGAAGGAAATGGATAGAGACTTATATGATATCTGAACTCATTCAAAAATCTCAATATCGTTCCCGCTAAGAGAATCACTTTCTTCTTTAACTTCTGCTTTTGGTTGGTTATGAACATTATGATTTGAAGATAAATCATACTTTTTTACTTCATCTTTAATTTTATTCATTGGAATTTCTTTATGAAAGTCAACTCTATCTCTTCTAAGATTTAAAGCTAGCACAGTTTGAATTTTATTTATCAGAATAAAGTCTGGAGAAGGTAATAAGCCGTTTTCTATAAGTTTTATAGATTCTTCATCTGTGCCTGTTAAACTAGCTAACTGTCTTCTTGTCATTCCCTTATCCCTTCTTTTCTTTGAAATTTGCCAATTAAAATTTGTAACTAGCTCAGAAACTACCTGTTTATCTTTCCATCCTGAAGGCTTTCTTAAATGATCTAAAAGTCTTTTACTTCTTTCATCTCGATACTCTTTCTCTATTTTATTTTTTGTATTTCCCTGCATTGTTTGAGGAGCGTTAGATTGAATAGATTTTCTTAGAATCGGTAAGCCTTCTTTTTTCGCATGACTTTCTAAAACTTTAACAATACGGCCATTTTCTATAGCCTCCACAAATCCACTTTCTTCCAAATCCATATTCATACAAAATTGATAAAAATCTCAGAATTTAAACATTGTTGTTGTATAAAGTAGATGAGATTTTCCCTGTAAAATCAACTCATCTGAATTAATTTTTAAACATATTTATATAAGTATTTAATTCTGCGCCCTTTACCTTTCAATTTATTTATTATGTCTAAACAAATGTTCAATAACTAAACGTTTTTACACACCATCTTTGTTAAAAATACTCTAAAATTAGACATAATATCTAGAGTATATCGCTTTAATACCTCTCTTTATTTTAAGTATCTATTATATTGCAGACTTTCTCTGCAAAATTACCAAATTGTCCTTTAATAAAATTGCACTTATCGTCAACCATTGGTTCGTCCCATCCTGATCTTTTAGAACAAGTTTCATTTGTCGTAGCAGGGTCAGAAATAATAATGAAATCCTCTGTTTTTAACAATGGATTATATGAAAAAATTTCATCCATGGAATAAGGATCGTCTATCGTAGCACAACAGGGAAATACTAAGGCATAACTTTTAGAACTTAAAGTATAATTCAAGTCATATAAATAATAAACATTCCCAGTGTAATAATTCACTGGAACCCAAATTGTCGACCTAACTATACAGTCAGTCAATCCTAATTTTTTAATTGTATCTGCCGCTTTGAAATATTTATCATCTAGATTCCTATTTTGATAATGAATAATAAAAATAAAAATAAAAAACAATAAAACAATAGTATATAGTGCAGAGAGCACAATCTTGCGGTGTTTTTTTTCAGCATTAAAGAAATAAAGTAAACCATAAGTTGAAAAAAAAGCAATCGGAATAGCTAAATTAAATAAATAACGTGAGATCTTAAATGGAGCAGAAGCATAATCATAAAAAGAAAATATAAAAACTAATAAAAATATAAGGCTGTAAAAATAAGCTTTTTTTTCATAAGTTTTACTTTTTACATTTTTATAGAAAATGCATAAAAGAGCAATTAGTCCCAATAAAACAAAAGGAATGTAGAAATTTACTACTTTTATAAAATCCAAGTAGTTTAAAGGTTGAGATATGCTAGACCTTGAAGAAATATTTAGCGAATAAGAATCTATAATGCTTGTCAGGTAATTTCCCCATTTTAGTCTGTTGTAAATAAACCAAGGCAGTAAAACACCTAAAAATAAGGAAATATTTACAATAACTCTCTTTGCATTTTTTTGAAAAAATAAAAAGATAATGTAAATAAGCATATTATACCTTGATAATACTGCCATAGCCAGATAATGCCCGCTAGTCTTTTTTTTAATTAAAGAAGCGATAAATAATTCCAGAAAAGATAAAGCTAAAAGTTCTGTACCAATCAAAGTAGAATAATAAATAAGAAAAGGATTCAAGCTAAAAAGAAGAAAGATAAGCCTGTTTCTTTCTTTTGAAGAGTCGTATTTATACCAATATTTCTCTGTTAATGCATCAGTTAGGTAAATTGTAGATATAAAGAATAAAACAGCGGTAAATAAGATATACAAATATTCAGATAACTTTCCAAAAATAAGAAAAATTCCAATAATTAAACTAACTAGTGGGGCACGATAAACTTCATAATAATCTCCTTGATTAAATAAATATTTTGCATTAATAACATAAGCAGAAAAATCCCAGGATAAATCCCATGCATGCTGAAAAAGTAAAAAAAAAGCAAATATTAAAAATATTAAGCATAATAATTTATTTCCACCGATAAATGCGCTAAATTTTTTATAGTATTTAGGAAAGTGTTTTGTTGACATTGTTTTTTAATAATTCTTTTAATTGATCTGCTTGATAAATATCTTTAGTTACCTTTTTTCCATTTAACACTATTCCAGAACAGCCGCTGATTTTATTTTCCTCTTTTAAAATCTTTATTAAATCAGAGTCCAGCCATATATCAAATGAATAGACTTTAATTGATTCTTCATTTTTTCTAAGGTAAGATAAAATAAATGCAAGTTTATCAACTTCACTCTTGCATGTTTTTTCATTAGAATAAAAGAATAAAAATATATTATAATTTTGCTTGCATTCTTTTTCTCGATGTGTAAGAAGGAGCATGTGCCTTATTTCAATTAAACTGTATAATTTTTTTAGTTCAAGGACTTCTTCATCATTAAAACCTTTCCTTTTTTCTAACAAGGTTATTAAATCTCCTAGTTCATTGAGTTTTTCACTCGTAGTTTCTAATATTGAATTGCTGCACGGATAATTATCATCTAGTAAAGTTATAGTTTCTATACTAAGCAATTCATTTTTTGTATGTTCTTGAATACCTATAATAGAGCCCTCTAATACGTCTCTTCCAAAATAACCTGCCAGGATTCCAAAAGTAAAAATAAAACAAGATATGAATACAGCAAGAGCTATCCTCGCCCAGTCAATTTTTCTGGGTTCTAAATTTGGATTGTTACCATTTAATCTGTTTTTTTGTAAAGGCATAGTATATTGACACAATCCACCATATTGTGTAAAACACTCCGTAGAATATTGTGAAAATAATGTAGTTTAAAAACATTGTCGGTCCCCTCTCTTTAGAAGGAGTTTTTAGATTAAAATAATAAACAATTATAAATGAGACTATAATAAATAAAATGCTGAATAAAATAAAAGGTTCAGTTATAGTTCCATAAAAACTATTAGTAAGAATGCTCCATTTAAAATTCATATTATTTATAAAATCAAATCCATTATAGTAGTATAAAGATACAGCATGATAACCATCATAAACTCCTTTTATTACATAATATATAGTAATTATAGACACAGTCAAAATTGAAACTATTATCAAAGGAAAAGAAATTAAACCCATTTCACCGTATCTTTTACCAAATAAATATTTGTAATCTGTAAGATTCTGAATAAGACCAGTATACCATCTCCTCCTTTGTCTTATTAAGTCCATAAAATTTTTAGGAGCTATTGTATAAACAACTGAGCCCAAGGAAGACTCTATTTTATAATTTAAACTTTGAATACGCATAGCAATTTCCATATCTTCTGTTATTGTTTTTTCATTATAACCCCCGTACCTTTCAAAAAAAGACTTTCGATATGCTGAAAATGGGCCGGGAGTAACGTTTATTGAATCAAGTGTTGCAAAAGCCTTTCTTAAAAATGTCCCCATATCATATTCAAATGCCTGCAACCTTTGCAAGATCCCTTTAGGTTTTAATACTCTCATAGTTGGTGTAACGCACATTACTTGAGGATTATTAAAATAAGGCAGCATAGGAAGTAATGCATTAGAATCAACTTCAGAATCTGAATCCAGGCTTATTATTATTTCTCCATGTGAATTTTTTATACCTAGATTTAAAGCAGAACCCTTGCCTCCATTTTTTTTCGTTATTACTTTTACATTTGAAAACTTTTTCTCTATACTTCTAGAAATTTCCAGTGTTCTATCTTTTGAGCCATCATCCACGATAATTATCTCAAGTTTGTTTTTAGGATAATTAATTGTTAAAGCACTTAATGTTGTTTTTTCTATACAATCTTCTTCATTATATGCTGGAATTATTATTGTGCAAAAAGGCAATATTTTAGGAATAGATCCTTTTTCTTCTTTTCTCAAAAAACCTAAAAGATAATAGACTGTTGTAAAAAGACCTATAAAGATACTGACATAAACAATTATTTTAATCAGTATTTCCATCTGTCGTATTCTCCATCAATTTTTCACCTTTATCTTCTTGCCCGCTCTGGTGGAAATACTCATGAAATTGATCTGTAAGAGATAATTCGCTTGTGTGTCCTAATCTTTTTTTATGAATTAATCCGAGATCGGCAAATTTTTTTATATGATCGTAAGCTTTGTTTCCTCTAATTTTAATTACCACGGATTGCTTCATAGGCTGTTTATAGGCAATCATCGCCAGTGTTTCCTGCTCCGCTTTAGTAAACTCAGAAGTCCCTGTTGCAAGCCTATTAACCATCCAGGCAAGATTTTCAGCTACATCCATTTTAAATGAATTATCTCTCTGTAAGACATTAATGCCAGCACTTCTGTATTTATCCTGCAAGTCTGAAAGAATTTTTTTTAGCAGTATTGGATTAACATCCGTAAGAGCTACTAGCTCCTGCAAAGTCATAAATCTGCCCGAAATAAAAAGTGCGGCTTCTATTTTCTTTGTATTCTCGTAGTCCGCTTCTAAATCAATTGCTTCTAAACTCTCTTTTGATAATATTTCCATTAATTTAAGAAGCTATACAGGTTTTAAATATTTGTTTATTAGATTCAATCCACTATTATAATTAGAAATCCTTAATGATGACAGCTATACAGGTTTTAAATATTTGTTTGTTTAACCAACTAGATCAATTAGAAATCCTTCAATGATTGCAGCTACGATCAAAAGAGGAATTACAACCATCAAAAAAACATTTGCAGAATTATAAAATCTTCTTAAAAATTCATCCCCTTTATCTTTATTTGAGAAAATTGAAAAACCAAGTTTTATCCCAAGACCTAATGAAATAAAAATTGCCGGAAGTTCAAAAATGCCATGAGGTATTAACCGTAATAAAACTGCGGAACCTGCTACTTCATAAGTTTTGGATATAACATATCCTATAATTACACCATTAGTAACTGCATTGAAAATAGGCATTATTCCAAGAAAAATTCCCCCTGCAACTGCAATTAAAGCGCTTTGCATGTTATTCTGCATTATAAAAAAGATTAATTCACCTGTATTCAAATCTGTTGTTTTTGATACTATCTCTTTTAAGAGAGTATCTAAATAAACTAATTTATCTGAATAAACAATCCCAAATACTCCGCTGATTACAAAGATTAACACCGAAAAATAAATATAATTCTTAGATTCTTTCAAATAAATTAAAGATTCAGATAACTGATCCCTGAAATTTAATTTATTATTAAATTTACCATATCTGTTTACCCTCTTTTTTCCCATTGCTTATTAAAGAAAATTGCGTATTTAAATTTGCTTAAATCAATTGTTGTTTAATTAGCTCTTGCATAAATAATTATTTAAACCATTTGTTGTCTAAATTCTTATTTTGGGCAAATTTATTTTGAACAAAATAACTAACATTTTCATTGAAAATTTTATTTAAATATCTTCTGCAGCATTTCCACTTTTCTTTTGTATTTTGATTTTAAAAATAAACCATAAATAAGACCCACTAAAAAACCTCCTAAATGTGCAACATTTCCAATAGGGAAATTACCTAAAAATGAAACTACCCATGTCATAAAAAGAACAATAGGAATCATCAAGTATGCTGGGAGAGAGAAAAAAGGTAGGAAAATAATCATAAATCTAAGTCTAGGCAATAAAACGACATATAATCCAGCTATTGCAAAGATTGCTCCTGAGGCTCCAACCATAGGGATTGAGGGAGAGCCAAAAATCTTCTCTCCAATTGGAGTTAATCCAAAATAATAAGATAATAAAACAGAAAGTAGACCTGCAAATATTCCAGAAATTAAGTAAAACCATATAAATCTCTTTCTTCCTATAATTTTTTCACATAATCTCCCTAAAGAGAACAAAACAAACATATTCATTATTAAATGTGCTTCACTCCCATGTACAAACATATGTAGTAAAATAGTCCAAAGATATTTTCCAGACATGAGCTCCATTGGATTAAGTGAAAAATAAACAAATTTATCAGGATAATATCTAATTACAATTAAGCCAATTACTGATATAACGCAGGTTAAAACAATCAACCAAGTTACTAAAGACCATCTTTTTCTTAAAGGATTTCTATTCATTTCTTTTTCTTTTTAGATACTTTTTTTTTAGCTGACTTTTTCTCTTTCGCTCCTGCGCCACTCTTCAACAATTTTTTCTTTTCTCTTTCCCTGGCTTTCTTCTTTTTTTCTTTTTCCAAGGCTTTTAATTTGATTTCCTCTTTAATTTTTTTATCCTTGGTCTTTTTATCTTTTGCATTAATCAAATCAAGCTCTTGCTGAATGTTGTTTAAATTGTCCTCTAATTTTTTAATATCTAAATTAATTCTATTGATAATTTCAGTCTGCTCCTTTATTTCTAAAGTCTCTCCGCACTCAGGGCAAGTATAATTATTTAGTAGAGCATTCTCTTCGTTAAATTCTAAATTGCAGTTTTTACAAAAGTAATATTTTTCTATTTCTCTTATCTTTAGCTGTTTATATTGCTCCTGGATTTCTTGATGAATTTTTTCTTTATACTTTTCTAATCCTTTTTTGGTTTCTAATGTCCAGAAATATGTATACCATCCGCCTTTTTTATTATCTTTTTTTCTTATAAAACTTACTAAGCCATCATCGCCTAATTTATATAAGATATTTCTTGTTTGATTGATAGTTAAACTCAATTTTTTTGCAATATTAAATTCATTGACATTCTTTTTCTTAAAAAGGATATCAACCAATTTATCCGGATCTATAATTACAAATTCTTTAACAATCTTCTTTAGCAATTTTTTAAGAATATCATCATTCATTACGACCTACACAAAGCTTTGATTAAAAACTTTTCTATTTTCTTTTTTATTTATTATATAAAATGTTATCATTTTATAATTAATATAAATATATAAAAGCGAACGAAGAAAATGAGTACTATGATTTTCGGCAAAAAAGAGTTAAAAACAGAAAAAAGCAGGCTACCCGATTTACCGTCACCCAAATATTCAATGGGCGGAGCTATAGCCAACCCGCCAATTGAGAGAGAAGATATTGAAAATCTTCCATCTTTTCCAGATTCTCCATCACAAAACAGTTTTTCACAAGCAATGATTAAAGATGCAGTTAGTGATTCAAGTCACAACTCTGATCAGCAGGAAGATGTCCAAATGGAAGAATGGAAGCCCTCAAATTTTAAATCGAACCTTCTTCAAACTAACGATTATCCAATTGAGGAGGGAGATTTAAATAATGAAGAACAACAAATTGAAGAAAGTGTTGCCCAAGAAGAACAATTTGAAGATATTGAAGAAGAAGCGCCATTAAGAAGAGAAGAGAAGAGAAATACACCTAAGATGGCAGAAAAATCCAAAAATGAAGATATTTTTATCAAAATTGATAAATTTCATTCAGCAAGAAGATCTTTATATGATTTGAAAGCAAAACTAGATGATGTAAATGGGTTGTTAAGAAAGATCAGAGAAACAAGATTAAGAGAAGAGCAGGAATTAGCACAATGGGAAAAAGAATTATTGCACGCTAAAACAAGAATAGCAAATGTTACTGAAAATATATTTGAGAAAGTTGACTGAATATGGATGCAGAATATGTTAGGATATCTGGAGAAGAGAAGCATTATGGTTACAGAGGTCTATTAAATTCCCAGTTGGAATTTTTGAATTTAATGAGAAATTTCAAAAATTATACTGAATTAAGAAAAAAAGAGATTACATTAAAAGTTTCATTAAAAAGCCGAATTGGAGAAGCACTAAGTGAAATTGAAAAATTCGAAGGACTCCTCCCAAAGATTCCAATTAAAGAAGATTTACCAGTAAAAAAGAAAGAAATAAAAAAGGAAATAAAAAAGGAACCAAATGGTTTGATGGATGAAATTAATATGATAAGAATGAAATTAGAAAGATTGCAGAGGGCTGATTAGCCAAAAATAAAAATTAAATTTAAAGTCTACATATAACATTATAACATTATAACATAATTTAATCAATAGTAAAGTTCTTATAAATTTTATTTTGGTTGAATTTACTTCAAGCAAAATAACTATTTTTCCATAAAGTCATCAAGAACAAAGTTCTTGAATGTGCTCAAGAATTTCACCATCAGAATTCTTGACATGTCAAACTTTATATAAGAAAATTTATATACGCTTTCACATTTATACAAATATGGTTATTAAAACAAGAGAAGAACTAATTAAGAAATATATCGATTTTTTTAAAAGCAAGCACCATAAAGAAATTCCTTCTTCTTCATTAATTCCTGAAAATGATCCTACAGTTCTTTTTACAACTGCAGGCATGCATCCCTTAGTTCCATATTTACTCGGGCAGAAGCATCCTCTTGGAAAAAAATTAGTAAGCGTGCAAAAGTGCTTAAGAACCGTAGATATAGAAAAAGTAGGAAATGAAACACATCATACTTTTTTTGAGATGCTTGGAAATTGGAGTCTTGGAGATTATTGGAAAAAAGAAGCAATTGAATGGAGTTATGAATTTTTAACGAAAGTTTTAGAAATTAATAAAGATAAACTTGCTTTTAGTGTATTTAAAGGGAATGATCAAGCAAAAAAAGATGTAGAGTCTGCAGAAAGATGGAAGCTTTTAGGGGTTGAAGAAAGCAGAATTGCTTGTCTGCCTAAAGAAGACAATTGGTGGGAGCTTGGTGGAACTTCTGGACCTTGCGGGCCGGATACCGAAATGTTTTATTGGTCAGGTAATGATAAAATTCCTTATAAGTTTGATTCCAAGGATAAAAGGTGGGTAGAAATTTGGAATGATGTTTTTATGCAATACTTTAAAGTTTCAGAAGGAAAGTATGAAGAATTAAAACAAAAAAATGTTGATACTGGGATGGGAGTTGAGAGAACAGTCGCTGTTTTGAACGACCTTAGCGATAATTACAAAACCAGTATTTTCCAACCAATCATTAAAGAAATAGAATTTATTAGCGGTAAACCTTACGAAGGAAATGAAAAACCTATGAGAATTGTTGCAGATCATCTAAGAGCCAGCGTTTTCATTTTAGGAGATTCAAAAGAAATTAAACCTGCAAATGTTGGCGGAGGATATATTTTAAGGAGACTAATAAGAAGAGCAATAAGATATGCAAAACTATTAAATATCGAAGAAAACTTTACAAAAAAAATTGCAGAAGTTATAGTAAATAATTATAAAGACTATGTCGAACTTGAACAAAATTCTCAGTTTATCTTTAAGCAACTAAATGATGAAGAAAATAGATTTTCTATGACTCTAGAGAAAGGATTAAAAAAATTAGATGAAGTAATAAAAAACAATGACCATGTTATAAACGGTAAAGATGCTTTTCTTTTATTTCAAAGCTATGGTTTTCCTATTGAAATGACTGCAGAGTTAGCAAAAGAAAAAAACATCCAAGTGGATGTAAAATCTTTTGAAAGCGAATTTTTAAAGCATCAAGAACTAAGTAGAAATTCATCTGCCGGAACATTCAAATCAGGATTAGCAGATGATTCGCAAACAACTATAAGACTGCATACCGCAACACATTTATTAAATGAAGCATTAAGAATTGTGCTTGGAAATGAAATAAAACAAAAAGGTTCAAATATTACACCAGAAAGGTTAAGATTTGATTTCAATTTTCCCAGGAAATTGACTGAAGAGGAACTAAAAAAAATTCAAGATGTTGTAAATGAAAAAATAGTGCAAGGATTAAAAGTATCGAGAGAAGAACATTCCTTAAACGAAGCAATAAAACTTGGAGCGCAAGCAGAATTTGGAATGAAATATCCAGACTTAGTTTCTGTTTATACTATAAATGATAATAATGACAAAAAAAAGTGGTTTAGCAAAGAAATCTGCACTGGTCCGCATGTTAAAAATACAAATGAAATAGGAAAATTTAAAATAATTAAGGAAGAAGGAGTGGCTGCCGGAGTAAGAAGAATTAAAGCTATAGTTGAATAGAAGTCTTTTATCATGGATTTAACATTAAGATAAAAGTATTATATCTTATTTTTAACAACTCTCTTTAGTTTAGTCTTATGAAATATCATTATGGATTTATATTTAAGTAAATAGTTTCATTTAACTTAATTATCCTATTTGTTGGTATGCTTAAATCTCCAGTAACATTTTGTACTGGTAAAGAAATAGCGTGGGTCCCATCAGTTGTTCTTACATAAACGAATCCAGATGTGATATTAGCTTGATAATCAGAACCAAGTATTTTCAAAGGTAGTTCAAACGTTCTTAAATATCCGTTTGATGCTTCAGCCGCTAAAGATAGTTCATTCTGGATTGTAAGTGCTGTTTCTTTAATCATTGTGTCTTGTCTTTCATATGTTTTGTCAGAGAGATTGCTTTGAAAAATCAAGAGAAAAATCATAAAAATAAAAAATAAAACACCCACTAAAATAAAAAATTCTATTGCAGACTGTCCACCATTACTCTTTTTCATAATTAAGATAAGAACGCTATAGTTTTTAATCTTAGCTAATACAAAGAGTTAATGCCCTAGCGAGCAACCCCATTATTGTAATTCAGCTCGGTTGTAA
>CAYHPN010000026.1:0-24386 GCA_964358765.1 Candidatus Woesearchaeota archaeon
TAAAAATACTCTGTGTGTGAAACACATTTGAGTTCGCCATTTGCGAACTCAAGATAATAAAGATGTTTTGGGAGTTATTCTCCCTCATCTTTTTAAAATAGACTTTTTGGATGATTATTGGATGAAATTAACTATTTGGATGGACTATATTGGAAGAATTCTCATAGGAGCATTCTGAAGCTATAGATATGGATATTTAGGATTTGAGTTACTTTTTGTCCTTAAATCTCCAATAGACAATTAGGAAAACCGTGCAACATAATCAACCTAATTGCCTATACCAGAATTTTTATTTTTGTTTGCATAGTAACTAATCACTTCATCTTTCAAGTTTTCAACACCCATTATATGGACATCACTTTCTTCATTTATCCATATTGTTGAATAAAAAATTCCTTCATAATTCTCTGGAAAATAATTTCCAGATGAGGTAAAATGTGCATTATGTTTATTTGGTATTCTTAATGTTGGTCCTCTTTCAAGTAAAATAAATTTACTATTTTTTCCATTCATGAATTTCATAAGTCCGTTGATTTCCTTAAAATCGTCATACCCTTGGAAATATTGATAAATAAATCGGTCACCATTATTTCCAACAACCTCATTCAATAAGCTTATTGGAACATTATAAGGCAATATTACGGCCCCCATTTCTTCAAGAGTTTTTAAATTTTCAATATCATCTTTTATTACTGGTTTATAAAAGAAAGTCCCTTTTTTTGTATTTTTTAAATGTTCCCGTATTAGATTTCTTGATTTTTCCGGTATTTCTCCTGCAAATTGATATTCTTCTATTGTTCCATTAAATTCACTTTGAGTATAATTTTCAGCAGAATTGAATATCGCTGCCCAATCCTTTTCTTTTCCTGCAAGGTATTTTTTTTCATTTTCTCTTTTTCTAATCATAAAATCTGCTTGAGCTAGCTTAAAGTCTTTTTCTTCTTGTCCTGATTTATCATTTATTGTATTACAGACTTCATAAGGATAACTATCATCAAATTCATCTTTTGTTGCGTCTTTCCATTTATCTTCATTATATCTTAATTCTCCACTTATAATTAAAAATGCCTTCAATTGCTCAGGATCAGAGAAATCATATTTACAAATTTCTCCGAAATCATTTTTCCTGCATTCTACTCCTCTGCTCTGAGCTAATTGTGCAGCGATTGGTCTATCTTCTCCATCTTTTTCATAAAATTCTTCATAACCTCCAAAGTCATCAGATAAAGTGAAAACATCTTCAGGAATAGCCTCACCATAAACTGCATTATTAACATGGGCAAAGAACCTGCCAGAATTGCTAATTCTTTCTCCCATTATTCCCCAGTTAACAGGCATTTCTTTCCATTTTCCCACTTCTTTCTTTATTATTTGCAGCGTTGGAAAACTACTTATACCATTTTCCTTATTGTACTTATTTGTTCCCTTTATAATTACAAAAGAGACCTTTTTAGGATCATATTTATCTCCATTTTCCTTTAACTTCTTTTTTATTTCTTCAGTCCAACTTCTACATGGGGCACATCCAGTTTTAGCATATTCTATCACAATTGTTTGAGCATTTTGTATATCTCCCTTATTGAGATTGTACAATCCGGCACTTTTTTCCAAATTACTTAAATCATCGTCTTTAATAGGATCATAACCGTTTTTTGCCTCTAGTTTTAATATTTCTTCCAAGGTACTAACTTCAGCTATATTCTGATTTTTAGGCACTACATTTCCCTCATTTTGAGTCTGAGGATTGCAACTAGCAAATAATCCCAATAATGGGGCCAATATATAATTTAATATTGAATGATTTTTTCTCATATATTTACTAGTAAGTCTAATTATTTAAATCTTTTGGTTTGTTACTATTTATAAGTAATATCCTTTACATGCACTAACAAATCAAACAAACTTTACAGATACACAAATCGATAAAACTCATTAATCTTTTAAATTATTAAATATATTACATCACACAAGTCTTAAGAATTATGCACACTTTACATCAGATTTCCCTATATTGGTTTTTGCCTTAGAAGTACATTTTCTCTTTCCACCACATCCTGTAGGATTTTCCCATACATAATTTCCACCCTTTCTTCCACAAGTTTCAAATCCCTTTCCATCACCCGTACACCTTTTACCACCCAAATTACCACTATTGCAACCCCCAGAGTTTTTCGATGAAGAAGTTGTACCATCAACACCCTGCGGACTCAAATACTGCTCCATCACTAAAGTGTATTTTATATAAAGCATAACCAATAAGACAACTAAAACTAAAATAACTAAAAGTGAAATAACAAAGGGCTTATTACTAAAAACAGATTTTTTCCTAGAAACTTTTCTTTTTATCTTTCTCACCATCTTAATTATGAAATATAATTATTAAGAGTATTTAAATCTTTTGCGAAAAATTTTATTTTTTTGTTTAAAGGTTTTTTAAAAATACAATTTCAATTATGAGTGATTACTATCGAGCAGAATCAGCCTGTTTCTCTGCTTCGTTCTTTTTTGAAAATGCAAAACTTTCCATATTGCTTTCAGATGCTTTTATTATCTCTTCTGCTAAAGCTAATGCAATCTTTTTCTTTTTTCCAAATGATTTTTGGTGTGCTCCTTGAGTCATCCATCTTAATGCTAGGTCAATTCTTCTTGTTGGAGAACAATCTACTGACTGAGGATATCTTGCGCCTGCATGCTCTATTACTGTAATTTCGTCTCTTGGGGAGCCTTTATTTATTGCATCTGCTAAAACTTGTATTGGATTTTTATTAGTCTTCTTCTGAATTATTTCCATAGCCTCAATAACTGTTTTCATGTTCTTACTGTATTGCCCAGAAGAATGAGAAGTAATCAACTTGTGTTTTTTTCCAATATGCCCTGAAACTGCAATTCTATTTGCAAGTCTCTCTAGTATATTGACTTTCGCTTTACCGAATTTTCCTACATTTCTACCTTGCGATTTTAATAATAATTTAGGTACTAAATTTAAATAAGGTTTTAGTGCAGGATCTCCCACAGTAACAGTTGAAACATCAAACATATCGAATAATTTAATATTATTAGTATTGTTATTATGCTCTTGTTCTTGATTCATTTTATCTTCTTCCCTTCTCAATCTTTCCATGCACTAATCTTGCTAATGGTTGATCATTTACTTTAATTACTGCAAATCTAATTCCCCTTATGTCTCCTTTAGATCTTCCTTGCTTGCCCCCAATTCTTTCAATAATTACTTCGTCGTGTTCATCAATGAATTTTTGAGCCAAGTTTCCTGGAATAAATGCACCAACAGAAACACCATTTTTTATCAACTGAACTTTACAGCATTTTCTCATTGCAGAGTTTGGCTGAGCAGCTTCTTTTTGGAATTTATTTATAACTATTCCTTTTGCCTGAGAAGATCTTCCTAATGGATCAGATTTTACCTTAAGGTTCATTGCTTTAACTTTGAAATCGTGGTTACTCCATCTGAATTTCTTTCTTTTCTTCATTGCTTTTCTTGCATTTAATAATCCCATACGATTATATCTTGTCAGAATGCTTTTTAAATGTTTTTAATCTAACTATATTGTCAAATCTTATATAATCTTATAAAACCATTTATCAATTGAAATTTTATGCCTAGGGATTATATTTCCAAAAAAACTGCAATTCTAGCTGGATTTGACATTCCATTTCACAAAAAATATACAACTTTTTTAGATGGTGAAAACGATAGAGTAGTTAATATTTATATGGGAAACTGTATAATTAATAATGAAAAATATAATGTTTCTTTAATACAAAGAATAATGAAAAAAGAAGTAAAATTTTATTTAGGAAAATTTCAAGGGCCAACTAGCAAGGAAATTGAGGACTGGCGCTTCGACTTATATTTAGATAGGATTCTTATGATAGTTAAGGATGAAAATGAAATTAATTTAAAAGATTTAGAAACTAAAGTAAAAGAGTTAATTGCTAAAGAATAATTATTTTTTTCTGAATATATACATTTCAGCTGTTCTTCTAAAAGGCATCCCCTCATTCATTAATGATCTATATTCTTTCCATTTTTCTTCTAGTGGTGCGTTTTTATCAATTTTAATATGTCCTTCATTCACCATATGATTTATGAATTCCATAGTAAATTCAAATTCCTCAGGTCTTAATTGCTCAAACTCTGAAATATTTTTTACTTCCTGAAATAATCCTTCTAAATCTCTTGATACTTTTGCTTTATTATATCCTTTCCTTCTATCTTTTTCTATAAAATCTAATGCTCCAAATAATTCGAATTCGTTACTTGCATCATATAATTGAGATGCATTATTATGGTAATTGTTGGATAAAATAAACCCTCCTTTTTTGATATGTTTTGTAGCCCAAACACTAGGAATAGTAGGGTTTAGTAAAATAAGCAAATCATGTTTTTCTTTAGGCCCGTAATCTCTTATATCCATACTTAATGCATTTAATCATTCTTTTTGTAATCCAATAACACAACCTTCGTTTCCGTTTTCTAAATCAACGAATGTAACTTTATCAAATACTTTTACAGGGCTGCCATCAAATCCACATGATGGATAAAGTACAGATTTGGGATTAAAAATTTCATCTCTAAATGCAGAATATAATGAAATTAAACTTTGCGAATAATATATTTCATTTTCTGGAGATTTCATTTTTTATGTTCCCTAAATTGTTCCAAATCAATATTTTCAGCAGTCACAATAAACCTTTTATTTCTTGGAATATTTTGAAATGTTTCGGGGTCATCTATAGTTAGTCGTCTTGCTTTATGAATTGCGAATCCCGCTTCTCTAAACTCTCTTAAAGCAGTATAGAGAGTTCCATTAAATTGATATATTCCTCTAGATTTTGCTTTATCCGAATCATAGAAATAACTATGGTGGCTTCTTCCTTCTGAATCATGAAATTCTAAAATTATAATTTTTTTATCTTCGGGAAGTATATTTGCTACAGCATTTAAATCAGAATCAGCTAAAAAATTAGTAAATGGACAATCGTCTAGCTTAAAATATTTTAAACCGACAACAGTATTTTCAGCATTTTCAATGTAAAATTCTTCTTGGGATGTTAAAAGTTCAACTAAAGATTTCCCTAATGGAACTTGTTTAGGATCATATTTTTTATATACCTCGATCATAAAATTAAACATAATTTTAACTATTTAAATCTTTCTATTTGTTACTACTAATTAGTTAAGTTTAAATACTTCAATTTCATTGAGAAATTATGGTAAAACAAGAGATAACATATAGAGTAGATTTGCCAAATGAGCTTCCTCTTAATGGTTTGCCTTTAGCAAGATATACTAGTATGGAAACTGAAAAATTATACACTACATGCGATTCACCAAAAAGAGCAGTTAGAAATGTAGTTAGAAAACAGACTCCAGATAACAGGATTCTTACAGAGGCTATTTTAAAAGCACTAGAAACTAAAAGCAAAGGAGATATTGGAATATACGCGACTCCAATGGATCAAAAATCAAATTCACAAAAATATTCAAGCGATATATCAAACGCAGTAGAAGAATCTAACGAAGGCAAGCAATTAAATTTATTTTAATAAGAATTTTAGAATAGCAAACATTTTATTAATCTTTAGTTCTATAATACATAATGGGATTACAAATTGGAGACATTGTTCCTAGAAGAGATGTAAATTTTACTGAATTAAGAGGAAAAACAATTGCAGTAGATGCATTTAATGCAATATATCAGTTCTTAGCTTCAATAAGGCAAGCTGATGGAACGCCTTTAATGGATTCAAAGAAAAGAGTTACTTCGCACCTTTCAGGTTTATTTTATAGAAATATTTCATTAATTTCTGAAGGCATTAAACTTATTTATGTATTTGATGGTGAATATCATGCTCTTAAAGGACGTACTCATGAAAAAAGGCAGGAAGCAAAAGATCTAGCAAAAGAAAAGTATGATATGGCAAAAGATGAAGAAGACATAGAAGGAATGAATAAATATTCTCGAGGTTTTATTAAATTAGATTCAGAAAAAATTAAAGAAAGTAAAGAGTTATTAGAAGCGATGGGCATTGCGACAGTTCAGGCTCCGGGCGAGGGAGAAATGCAATGTGCACATCTTGTCAAAGAAGGGCAAGCATATGCTGTTGGAAGCCAGGATTATGATGCTTTAGTTGTTGGAGGAACTAGACTTATTCAGAATCTCACCTTAGCAAGGAAAAGGAAAACTCGTTCTGGAGAAGTTTACATATCTCCAGAAATAATAGAATATGACAATCTCCTTAAGGAATTAGGGATAGATAAAGATCAGTTAATCAGTTTAGCAATTTTGGTAGGTACGGACTTTAACCCTGGAGGAATAAAAGGAATTGGTCCAAAAAAAGCTCTTGCCCTAGTAAAATCAAAAATTTACCCTGCATTAATTTTCAAAGAAGTCGAGCACCTACTAGATTTTAATTGGCAGGAAGTATTTCAAATTTTTAAAGAGCCAAATGTAAAGACAATGAAAATTGAATTTCCTAAGATGAACGAAGATAAAATAAAAGAGATTTTAGTCGCGGAGCATGAGTTTTCAATTGATAGGATTGAAAATAATCTTTTAAAATTAAAGGAAGAAAAGAAGAAGTCTGCACAAAGAACTTTGTTTTAATATTATAGAAGTTACATAATAATTTAAACTAATGATCTATAATTATAAAATGGAGAGAGGAGTATCTGATAAAAATATATTGGAAGATTTTACAATTAAATTTTGTAAAATAATAGAAAAACATGTTAAATATATAGTTGTCTCTGGTTTTGTTGCAATTTCACATGGAAGATCAAGATCTACTGAAGATATTGATATGATTATAGAAAGAATTTCAAAAGATAAATTTTTGCAAATGCATAAAGATATTATAAATGGAGGTTTTCAATGTATTCAGTCCAGATTGGCAGAGGATATCTTTGAATATCTAGATAAAGGGGATAGCATTCGATACGTAAAAAAAGGAACATTTTTACCGCCTGAGATGGAAATAAAATTCGCAAAAGACATGCTAGATGAATTACAAATAAAAAATAGAAGGAAATTCCCATTTACAGGTTTAGACATTTGGTTTTCTGATATAGAAACAAATATCGCATTTAAAGAAGAATTGCTTAAAGGTGATAAAGATTATAAAGATGCAGATCATCTCAGATTTATATATAAAGATCAAATTAATGAGAACTTAATAAATGAAATTAAAAAAATGATTAAAAATTTAAGGCTAAAGGAAAAAAATGATAAGAGATAAAACACATCAAGAGCAGGTTGAAAGATGGGCAAATTTTGTTAGGGATAATCCTAGAGAAAAATGGAAACCCGCTATTGATGCTCTAATAAATTCACAATACAACATGGCTGCAAAATTTTACAAAAACTTGCAAAAAACTTCAGAAGGCAGAATTATTTATGAAAGATTAAAGAAAGAGAGATTAAAATTAAAAAATAACAATTAAAATATTGCCTATAAAACTCCATAATATCATTACCTTTGATCTTTATCTTTTTTTCTAGATGATTGATCATAAAATGCAGAGACTAGAAAAACTGCCCCGCCTATTCCGAAAGCATATTGGGGTATTATTTGCATAATTATATTTTCATCTTTCAAACTTTCGTGAGCATAAACAGCAATACCAAATGATGCAGCAGATAATACCAATTTAAAGATTTTTGTTTCCAGTGACATTATACTGAATGATTGATAATAGTATTTATGGATTATTGCAATTAATAACTACAATCTTTAGGTAGGAGAAAGAGATTTAAACATTCATTCTTAATAATGAAGATGAAAAGAGCACTAACCTATCTATTTATTACCTTATTATTTATTAATCTAGTTCATTCACAAATTCCCTTACCTGGAGAGATTTCAGATCAAACAACAAAAACAAAAATTGATTTTAAATCTAAATCAAATGAGGCACTGGATAAAGAAATAAAGATTCCAGATAAACTGCAGATTTTAGCGAGAGTTTTATTTGGCCTTAAAAGCGGTGAAACTGTTAGTTTGAGCATGTTCATTGTGTTCATCTCAGTATGGATAATTTTCTTAATACTTCTTCGTTCTATAGTATTATTAATTCCTTTTTTTAATGAAACAACTTCTTGGCCAGCTTCAATTGTAATCATGCTTCTATTGGGAATAAGTGGGGGAATAGAGGCTATTGCTAAATTAATATTATGGATAGGCAGTTTATTTGGAATATTAAAAGATTGGGAAATATTTTCTTTAATAATCTCAATAATAGTAGTTTTTGGTCTTGCTTTAATAATATCAAAAGCAATGAAAAGATTAGGATTAAGCGAAGAGATTGATAAAATGGAAGGAGTAGGACGAAATATTGGATTTGCTGGCGAAGTTGGAAAAATAGAAAGGGACACACTTAAAAGCTAATATAAACCGAATATTTATTTTGAAGTTGAATCTTTAACTCCTTGTGTTAATGCGGAAACTACTTTTAACTTGTGCTCGGTTTCTTTATCAATTTTTTCCTTTCTCTTATCTTTCATTTTCTTCTCAACCATTTTAGATATTACATGCAATGCCGCGAAAATTCCAAAGATTATTACTATTATAATTGACCTCCACCACCAATTCTCTTGTTTAAACAATAAATCTAGCATTGTAGATACTACAACATTTATTATATTCAAGTGAGCAAGTGCAAAGGTTGCAAGCATTCCAACAAAGTAAGGCAATTCCCAATCAGATTTTATCCATCCAGCTGAATTAATGGTGCTTCCAATTTTTATTACTAAAACTATCCAAATAAATAGAACAATAAAAAACTTAAAGGAGACTTCATAATCATAGTTTAAAAATATCTTGAAAATATGATAATTATTCATTTTTAATAATAATTTATGTATTGGCCCAAGGGCTTTACTATTATTAATTACTTTAGTCCATCTTTCTTTTAAGTATAATTGCTTGATTTGATCAGGATCAGTTGGGATCTTATCTTGTGGTATATCAAATTCGCTTGATATAACCTTAGAAACATCGCTAGGATCTTCCTGGGCTATGCTAATTTTTATTATTGAAAGAAATAAAATGAAAATAAATAGATAAATTAATTTGCTCTTTTTCATTTAAAAATAAAGATTGTGGATTATAAAAATGTTCATATTAGATATATGCGTTAGTTTAAAGAAAGGTTTATAAATTACTTAAAGTTGTTTATGTAATGATAAAGAAGAGAGGAATTTTATTATTGTTCTTTGGACTAATTTTTCTTAGTATGTTTCTTGGAATTGTTTCTGCAGCAGATCCAATTTTTGACCCTATAAAACAAATGTTTACTGATTGGGGAGAAGGAAAACTAAGCATTAATCTTGCAAAATATTTGCTTGCTGTTTTAGTTGGGTTAATTATATATTCTGTATTAGATTTCTTTCCGCCGCTAAAAGGAACTGAAAAAGGATTTCTCAGAGGATCGATTGCGGCAATAGTTGCATTCTTGGGGATTGCTTATTTAAATCCTGGAGAAATTTATGCAATACTTGCTTCTTATTCTGCTCTTGGGTTTGTATTAAGTGCTGTTTTCCCATTTGTAATCTTAGTATTTTTCTCAGTTCAGGTACATAAAGATGGAGGCGCCGGAGGAAGAGTTCTCGCAAAGTTAACGTGGTTTGGATTTTTAGCATTTTTAGTTTATAAAATAATTGAAGGGTTTAAAGGAGGCATAGATGGAGGAATACCTTATGGTATGAAGATTGCATATCTTATAGCAATTGGCTTCTCTATATTATATATGTTAATTTTTGAGAAAATGCTTGTAAAATTAATGTTCAAGGAAGAATTGGCTGCTGAGAAGGATACATTAAAAAAACAACTTACCGAACAAAGTTTGAAAAGAAAATTAGAAAGTGGAGATTTAAGAGACGTAGGTAAATCTGCTTAAGGATAATATTTTTATTTAAGATAATCTTTTTAAACTTGGATATTCAATGATATTGATGGTGAATAAAAAGAGGAGTTTAATATATATTACTCTGCTTAGTTTTATAATGCTTTTGCCCTATGTAAGCGCGCAGTTATTCTTTACATCACCTGCACAATTTATGAGTGATGCTATAAGAGGCATCACTGATGTATTCCGGCCGGTTTTATTTGCCTTATTCGGTGAGTTTGGTGGAGAAGATTTTCTTTTTGCAAAAATGCTGCTGGGAATATTGTTGTTTGTAGTAATTAACGTTGTAGTAAAAAAAATTCCAATGTTTAGAGATAATAAAAGTGTTTCAATAATTGTCGCCCTAGTTATTTCACTTTTAGCAATAAGGTTTATCAATGAAAATGAATTAGTAAATGGAATTTTATTGCCTTATGGAGTATTAGGTGTAGCAATTACAACACTGCTTCCTTTCTTCATTTTCTTTTTCTTTATTCATGAATCTAATTGGGGAAATTTTGGAAGGAAAATTGGGTGGGTTTTTTTTGGGATAATTTTTTTAGTATTATGGGTTTCAAAATATAATGCTGCACCTAGCGATGGTGGACTTTCTCCAGTTTCAAATCAAATTTATTCTTGGGTTTTAATAGCTATAATTATAGCTTTTATATTTGACAAATTTATACATGGTCTATTTGGAAAACATGAATTAAATAAGTTTAAACAAACTATTTCTGATAAACAGGTTGCGGACGCTCATGCAGACATTGCAAAATATTCTCCTTTCACACAACATTCTAGGGAAGCAAGACATTTAGTAGATAATGCATTCAGAGTTATTAAACAGCACAAAGCAGGGCATTAATTATTATATAAAACCTTTAGAATATTATGAATAAATATGTTGCATACCAACGTAACTACGCGCCAGAATTGCTTTATTTACTATCTTGTTAATTATTCCTTTTGGATAATAGTTATTCGACCTTCCAAACATTTATAAAACCCTTAATAGTCTTCAATTCAATGGTTGATAAAAAAGTAAAGAAAGAGCACACCGAAGTTGAGCACAAAAGTACTGGACATAGTAATCCTAAAAAAAATAATACTGCCACCTATGTAATTTTAGCCATAGTTATTTTAATTGCAATCATTTTTGTATATACTAAATATTATCCTAGTACTGCTGGAAGCGGAACAACTAACGATAAGACTGTGATTGCCTCTGTAAATGGAGAAGATATTACCCTTGATGAATTAGAAAAAGCTTATGTCTCTGTTCCACCACAATCTCAAGTTTCCTTAACAAAAAAAGATTTATTGAACCAAATGATTGAAGCCCGATTGTTGTTTCAAGTTGCAAAAAAGGAAGGATATGAGATAAGCGATGAAAAGGCAAAAGAGCAATTAGAACTTGCAAAAAAAGCAAGTGGTTTGACTGAAGAGCAATTCCAGCAATTCTTAACACAACAGAAAATTAGTGAAGAGGATTTGATTACTCAAATTAAAAAACAGGTAACCGTGCAAATTTTCTTAAATGATACCATCTATGGAAAAATTGAGATTGAAGAAAATGAAATTAAAGATTATTATAATACAAATAAAGACAAATTTAAGGTTGAGGAATCAGTTACAGTGAAGCATATATTGATTGGAAATGAAAGCATGAGTGATGAAGAAAAGAACACTAGTGCACAGAAAATATTAAAGGAAGTAAATAAAGATAATTTCTGTGATTATGTTGAAAAGTATTCTACAGATGTTGGATCTGTTGAGAAATGCGGAGAGTATACTTTTACTAAAAATGACCCATTAGTGCCTGAATTTATAGATTTGTCTTTCTCACAAGCTGCAGGAAAAATAGGTATTGCAAAAACACAGTTTGGATATCATATAATATGGACAGTCAAAAAAACTCCTGCAAAGACTTTACCTTATGTCGATGCTAAACCTCAGATAAAAACCTACTTAATAAGTTTAAGAGCAAAAGATGCATATAAAAATTATTATGAAGAAATACTAGGACAAAACTCTATAAAGATAACATATTATGAAGAAGCAAGTAAATAATCAACTATTTTAATAATTATTAATCCTTATCCACGTTCTATTCTGTTAGGAAATTGCTCTGCGTAATTTCCACTATATACAATTCCGAATCTTAAAGCAGAAAGTGACGCATTTATTAACTTGAGAGATAAAACTAAACCTGCATATCCAAGCCTTAAATCGACCCTTACTTTGCTATCTGCGATAACTCTAAAACATCCTCTGATTTCCCTAGCAGAACGTTCCAAATCTTTCTCTCTTGCTCTAAGATCAGAGAATTTCTCTGTTTCGTCTAATCTTCTAAAATAATTTACCATTGATAAAAAATTAAATAATGCTTATTAAATCTATTTATTTTAACTAACCTTATTAGGGTTTAATCTCATTTGTACTTCTCCTGTTTCTTTAAAATTCATTGAAGCATACACTGGAACATTTTTCTTAGAACAATCCAGTATTGTTTTGTAGCAACCTGTAAGATTAGAAAATTTTAATAAATCGTTGACTAGTAATTTAGATATTCCTTGACCTCTATAGTTTTTATCAACCACAACATTTTCAACATGCCCAACTGGCCTACCTCCGTGAGATAAGTTTTGCTGTATAAAAAACATTGAAGTTCCAGATAAAATTTTATCTGATTCACAAACATTTAGATAATAATCTGAATTATTGAGGATTTTACCCATTACTCTGTCTATTTCAAATTTAGAAGTTTGTTCATTGTTAGGGCTTAATTGATACAATAACTCCAATATTCCATCTAAATCACTAAATTCTGCTTTTCTTATTAATTTTTCCATATTAATAATTATACCATTGTTATATAAGGATTATTATATTTTATAAAATGCATTTAAATTCATAATACTTATAAAGACCAAGTTTTCTTGAATTATATGAAAATAAAAAAAAGCTATGCAATATATTTTATTATAACTGTTGCAATTCTTGCTGTATCTTATTTTATTTATGTTAATAATAATGTAAAGGTATATCAATTTGAGGGAAACACGTTAAATTATGCACAGCAAAGAGGAAAGGCAACATATGAAATGAGTTTAAAGGAAGAAAATGAATCTTATAAAATATATAGACTAAAGTATGATTCCAGGCCTTTTATGAATTTCAGCACTAAAATATATGGGCTATTTTACATGCCTAAAAACAAAGAAAATGAAGACATCCCTGCAGTAATATTTCTTCCTGGAGGCGGAGGGAGCAAAGAAAGCAGAGCAATAATAGCAGAATTTATTGCAAAAGAAGGATACGCTGCTTTCATTATAGATCAGAGAGGCATTGGAGAAACTGGAGGATATTATCTATCTCTAGAAGAAGATTATAAAGTATCGGCTAAAGGTAATGAACCAACTCAGCATTTAGCCGTATTTGATGTACTAAGGGCATATGATGTTTTAAGCAAGATAGAAGGGATAGACAAGAACAATATCCTAGTTAGTGGTGAAAGTATGGGCGGAAGAAGTGCAATTATTGCTGCAAGCATAGACCAAAGAATAAAAGGAGTTATAGGAATAAGCACTTCAGGATTGCATGTAAAGGATGAAAATCAACCCTATACCCCTTACCTAATATCCATTGACCCAGATCATTATGCAAGCAAGATATCTCCAAGATATTTGATTATGATCCATAGTAATAATGATACCCTGATAACACCTAAAAGCGCTGGAGTTACATATAATCTTGCAAATGAACCTAAGAAAATGTTTTTAATTAATGAGTGCAACCATGGATACTGCAAGGAAATGGGTGACACTTTTAAGGAAGCTATGAAAATTATCTTTGAAAATTGATTTTAAGAGTATTTTTTTCTTTGTGACTCTGCATAATCCAGTATGAATGTTCTTTTAACTAGAAAAATTCTTCTTTCCTCGGGCATTCCAGGATAGGATTTAAGATACATAATTGAAGACTCTCCTCTAGAAGAAATTACCTCTTTAGCAAGGTCTTTATAATCATCGTTCCAATTTCTAGTGTAATCTAAAGTAATTTGGGGTGAAACACCACTAATTTGAATTTGGTCCCTCTTTTCGTCATATATTGAATTTATTGGACCAAATTTAACTGTATAAACTTTTAGACTTTCTCCATCATTTTCAAAAAGCCTTATATTTTCGTGATTTGGTTGACTTCCCATTTCCAATATAGAAATAGTTTCCACTGGCGCCATCTGGAGAAACTCTTTATAACTCTTTTGAATAAACGCTTCATCAATTGTACTTTTTAATCTTCTTAAAAGATTACCTGCAAGAGCAGGAGAATAAATTCTTGAATCATTCTGAATGGAAATAATTAATTTACCATAATCGGAGTCCAACTCAAATAATTCTTTTGGTTCTATATCTTTTAAAATATCCGATTCTATTCTGCTTAAGGATTTTTCCAGGGTATTTTTATTTTCCTCTGATAAATAGTTCAATACAATCTCTGGATTTTGCTGGATATCTCTTAAAATATCTTTATCCTTCCTTCTAGAAAACTTTCTGTGAGCTATACCTAAAGTACAACCTGCTAGGGAAGAAAGAGCATTAACTGGCATATTTTCTGAAAAGGATTTACTAGAGAATAAAGAGGGCACATAAGCCATATAAGAGGCAAATATAAAAGGATAGGTAAATCTGCACGCAGTAGTAATATTATTCACAAGGCCCCTATATTTATCATCAATTTCCCTGTGAGAGGCCTTTAATTCAGGCACACTATTTACTTGTTCAATAATCTGAAGTTTATCTAAACTTTTCTCAGTGAATCCAGATCTACCAATAATGAATCCTCCTGCTAGGCCTGCCGTGATATCTACTAAATAATCTATTAAGTTCATTTTATTTTTTATTTTATTGTATTTTTAAACTTTTACCTAATATAAGTCTCTTTAGAAAACTAAGAAATTACTTCTTCATTAATTTAAAACCATGAGTCCAATTATTGAATTTAAAACCGTATTCAATCCAAAGCATGGCCAGGCCTTCTAAAAGATGAGATTTTGTAATATCTCCCATGTCAATAATGTTTTCCCAACTAAAGTCAGTGGCAATTTCTTTAACTCTTTCTTTTGCGTCTTTGTCATTTCCTGCAATGAATAAGTCTGCCTTTCCTTCCGAAAGCAGCGGATTGCACATCATTTTTGCAGATATTATATTAAATGCTTTTACAACTTTTGCATTGGACAAGAGTTTTTGTATTTTTTCTCCAGAAGAATTACCTGGACCGCCAGCGTATCTAGGAGGCATGCCCTGTGAAAAATCCAATGGATTTGTAACATCAATAACTACTTTTTTGGAGAAATTTTTTATTCCTGATAAATTGATTGCAGATTCCGTACCTGCGTGTGAGGTAGCTATTATATTTAACTCGCCAAATTTTGCAGCTTCATCAAAACTTCCAGCACTACCCTTTTTTCCTACAGACAAGAGCCAATCTTTTAATTTTGATTTATCTCTGGTACCTATTTTAACTTCATGACCTAACTTAACTAACCCTTTGCCTAATTCCTGCCCCACAACGCCAGATCCTATTATTCCTACCTTCATAATAGGTCAACATGCATGAAATATTTAAGCTTATCGGATAAAATAAAAATTTTTATCAGATTTCAATTAGAATTGGAGGATAACAATTATTCCCTGACTTTTACCTTACTTAAAGGTCTAAATTCCTGCCAGGCGAGTTCAAACATCTGCTCCATTACTTTCGCAAAAAAATCAGTGGAAATCCAAACTGCTACATCATAATTAGGATGAACTGTTGAATCATTTGTAAGCATAAACATTAACTGCTCTGAATCTACAATAGAAAATCTACCATTAAAACTTTTTTGAGATGTATCTCTAACTTCTGCAATCTTGGCTATTTGTCTTGCAATTTTTATATTCCCTTCAGTTATTGGAGCAGCAACTCTTATTACACAACCTCTTCTTTTTGCTTTTTCTAACCCTGGAAGCAAGGCCTCCATTTTTCTATTTAAGCCATCTGCTGTTGTTGCAATTGTGATTACTTTTTCTGCTCCTCTGATCATCATATCCAGGTGATTATACATATTTTGCCTGCCTCTTAGGCTGCCTGAAAGATCTGAAGGCTCAACAAATTTAACTCCATTATCGAACAAAGCGGACAATTCAGACAATACTTCGTCACTTTTTAGTTCATCTAACCTCTTTGATTTTTCATGAGCGTTAACAACTAGATTTCTTTTTACTCTTTCAACAACTTCAACTGGTTTAAGAGCAACAAATTTTATTGGTTTGCCGATTTTCATAACAATAAAACCTTTTTTTTCTAATGATTCTAAGATGTCGTAAGTCCTTGATCTTGGAACATCAGAAATATTACTTAACTCGCCTGCTGTTGAAACTCCCCTCGATAAAAGTGCTGTCCAGACCTTAGCCTCATATAAATTTAGATCAAAAATTTTTCTCAGCCTTCCCAAAAATTCGTCTCTTATGATCATTGTAAATTTTTTAAACCTCTTAGCTATTTTTTAGACTGTGGAGTATTTAAATCTTTCTTAGAAACCTCTTGAAAGTGGCATTTTATCTCTGTATAGAAGTGATTTAAACGAACTTTAAAAAAATAAATTTTTGTTACTCTCATTGTTAGGTGGTAGTAAAATAATCTATACATTTTAATATATATGTTCTTGTCGTCGATAAAATTAAAATAATAATTTTAGAAAAATAAATTTTAAAAATCTGAAAAATTTCCTGAAAAATCGCCTACTCCATCTTGAAACCTCAAGAACTACTGTTCTTGATGGCCATCAAAAATCAAAAACAAAAATGATTTTTGAGGGAGGGAGTTTGATCGGCGATTTTTCTAATTCGGAAATTTTTTGGATGCTCGGGAACGACCACACCTTAAAAGGTGTGGTTTTCAACATTCCCGACATAATTAAATATTTTTGTAAAAAATAAAATAAATTTTAAATTAAAATAATAATTTTTATTTTAATTTACAGAAAATTAATTAATTTGTGGAACGAATAAAGATTTAAAATTAAAATAATCTCCATTTCTAGAAAATTTCCAGATCTCACCATTTTTAGGAATTGGATATTTACAATTAAGATTTACAGGTTTATTAGTAAGAATGCGAAGAAGAAAACCAAGACTTCTTCCATGACCTACAATAAAAATTTCTCTTTGTTCAACATCTTGAAGAAATGAAAGAAGATTTATTTCCACATCTTTTCCTGACTGACCTTGGGGCGGCCTATAATGATGCCAACCTTCACGTTTTTTTATTTTTATTTCATCTGAATATTTTTTAGATAATATTTCTTTTGGAATAGAATAAAAAATCCCTTTCCACCATTCATCTAGTCTTGGATCTATAATAACTTTAAATTTTCTGTTTTTATTTGCATTAATTATTCCTTCCATCGACTCCTGAGCTCTTAGAAATTCAGTGGTATAGAGTCCAGTTCCTGAATTTATTAAATTGTTTTCCCAAATATATTCCGAGGATAGAGATTGCTCCATGTATCCTCTTTTTGTTATAGAAAATCTATGGTTTGCTTTATTCGCTAGAGATTCGTCATCCATTCCTATAGCGTTTCCTTCTGATTCAAAATGTCTCATAGAATAAATTGTTTGAAGAGTTTTTTTTATTATTGGATTATAAAATTTCATAAAATTCAATTCTTAAAGACATTTTTAAGTATTTATATGTTAATCGATAAAACAACTCAATTTTAATTTATTATAATAACATCCCAATATTATTAAAAAATGAAACCTTTATCCTTATAAAATAATCATTAAACAGATTTTTAAATGAAGACAGACATATAAATAGTAAATGAAAAAAAATAATTTATCCCTTTGGATTTTTGCATCTATAATTATAATATTATTTCTGTTTTCATCCTACATAACCCACGAAAGCCAGGACCTAATAAATAAATATATCGATAAAGGAATAGTTGGAATGCTTATTTATTTAATGATGATTATTATCGAAATTGTAATAGCACCAATAAATCCTCTTCTTTTAGTTCCTATTGCAACTGGAATCTGGGGCTGGGTTATATCCGGAATATTGACTTTGATTGGATGGACTATTGGATCACTGATTGCTTTTAGTATTGCAAGAAGGAGTTTGTATTTTCTAGAAAAAAGATCGATGTTGGAAAAAATAAGTAAAATAGAAAAAATAATTCCTGAGAGAAATGTTTTTTTAGGAATTATTATTTTAAGAATTGCTGCGCCTTTCGATTTAGTCAGTTATGCAATTGGTTTAGTATCTAAAGTGAACTGGAAAACTTATGTCCTGGCTACTTTTATTGGTTATGCTCCACTCTCATTTATCCTAGCATATTTGGGCACATTTTCATTGTTTTATCAATTAGGAGTTCTTTTAATTGGGATGATAATTTTGTATTTTCTATTTAAAGAATATAAAAAAGATAAAAAACTAAAAGTAAAAGTAACCAAGCTAAAAAATAAATTTGAGAAAAAATTTAAATAAATTTTTTATTGAATATATTAAAAGTAACTTCTATTTTCTGATTATATTTATTTTTAGAGTATATGTTGTTATTATTTTTAATAAATTTAATTCTTTAATAATTGGATAATATAAAGATTAATAATTAATTAGCGCAAACTCCAATATTTCCTAATTTATAACCAGATAATGTTTTCCAGCCCTCTATTGTGGTTTGTCTTTTGTTAGGAGAAGTAAAATTTTTCAGGCAAGTGTAATTTTCTGGACAGGTATAATTGAAATTTCCTTCACAAATACAAAATTTCTGCTGGCTGCAGACAATATCAAAATAAGGACCGTTGCATAAAGCATTATAAAACCCCCCTGATTGCAGACAATTTTGCTCTGGTAAGGAAACATTTAAATTACAAAAATTATCTTTTACACATCTTATCTTATTATTTTTATTACACTGACATACATCACACCCTTGGGTAAACTTCTCGTTAATTTTAATTGTGTTATTTAAACATCCTACTTGTGGAGTGCAATTTGATTTACATGATTTGTAAGACTGGATTGAATTTTCCATGCACTGACTTCTTAATAATGAGCATTCTTTCTTGCATGCTAAATTTGTACAATTCTCATTACAGAGATTGTAATCAATTTTACAATTTTGAGAAGAATTTTTATATTCTAGTCTGCAAATAGATCTACAGTTTTTTAAGGTGTCTCTTTCTTCTAAAGATAAAGCATTTACAAATAAAGTGCATAAAACAATTATTGAAACGATGATTAAAATTTCTTTTTTCATGCTTTTTAGGTAATTATTCTCTTATTAAAGGATTATTAATTTTTGAAGAGCATATTCCTAAAGGTATAATAAAATAGTTATTATGGGGAATTTACTTATGGAAAATTCAGTTGATTATGTTACCGTTGAATGGGATTCTCCAATAGGACAATTTACAATTGAATAGATTAACCAAGTAAATTGTCTGTATCTAAAATAACTGAATGAATATTTTATATCAAATGCCATAAATATCTTTTGGAAAACTATATAAGGGTAGAAAAAATAGATGATTTATGAAATGGGATAAAAAAGGAAATAAGAATAACAAATTTTCAAAAGGAAAAAGTTTTAACAGCTTTAGTAAGCATCAAAAATTCCAAGATTTTGAACCTAAGGATGCAAATGTTGGAGAACTGAAGATTGAAAATGTAGATTCTAATTATTTATTAATTGGTTTTGTAGAAAAAATTCAGCAAACAGGAGGGCCAACAGTGTTTATGTTTTCAGATGGAACTGGAACATTGGGACTGAAAGGTTTTATTGGTCCAGGAGAAAGAGCATATCCTGAGATAAATGAAGGCGATGCAATAAAAGTGAAGATAAAATTAAGCGAATTTAGAGATGCACTGGAAGGTGAAATTACTGGAATAAGTAAATTATCTGATGATGAAAAGAAACACCTAAATATTAAGATAAAAGAGATAGAAAAGAAAAGAGCGGAAGTTAAATTTGATAAATTTATGGTTGAAGATATAATATTAGAGAAAATGAAAAAGGAATTCATTAAAGCCGCCGAAGAAATAAAATTAGCAATAATACAGAATAGGCCTATTATTGTTAGACATCATAATGATGCTGACGGGTATTCCTCTGGTTATGCACTAGAAAAAGCAATAATTCCATTGATTGAAAAACAGCATGGAGGGGGAAAGTCTCCTTGGGAATATTATACAAGAGCGCCTTGCGCTGCACCCTTTTATGAGCTGGACGACTCTATAAGAGATACTGCGCATTCTTTAGCAAATGAAGCAAAATTTTCAAATAAGATGCCTTTGATAATAATTGCAGATAATGGTTCTTCTTCTGAAGATTTACTGGCAATATTACAGGGAAAAGTTCATGGAATTGATTTTATTGTTGTAGATCACCATTATTTTGGAGAAGATGTTATAACTGAGCATACTTTGGTGCACATTAATCCTTTTTTAGTGGGCGAAGATGGAAGTAAGTTTTCTGCGGGGATGCTTTGTTCTGAACTTGCAAAGCTAATCAATAAAGACGCCAAGGTTGAGCAGATTCCTGCGATGGCCGGTCTTGCAGATAGAATTAACAATGAAGCAGCTATTGAATCATACTTAAAAATAGCAAAATCTATTGGGTATGATAAAGATTTGCTTTTTAAAATTGCTTCAGTTATAGATTTTGTATCGAGCAAATTAAGATTTATGGAAGCTCGAGAATATATTGAGGTTTTATTTGGAGAGCCTATGGAAAAACAAAAAAAGCTTGTTAAATTACTTGACCCTCATATTAAAGGATTAGAAGCAAAAGGACTTGAAATTGCAAAGAAAGTTGTTGTTATTGAAAAACTAAATCAAATTACATTGCAAATGCTGTTTGTTGAAGAAAACTTTCGAAGAGGATTTTATCCTAAACCTGGAAAATGTACCGGATTAATTCATGATTATATTCAGGAGTCTAAAAAGCTCACTAAAGTTGTTACTGCTGGTGTGCTTGGTGATGCTATAACTATGAGAGCAACAGAAGGAGCTAATTTCTCAGTACATGAATTAATTGCATATTTAAGTAAAAATCTTCCTGAAGCCTTTGTTGAAGGCGGTGGACATAAGAATGCCGGAGCTATTACATTTATTCCTGCAAAGCAGAAGGAAGTTTTAATCAAATTTAAGGAATATATTAAAGGAATATAGATATTTTAGCCAAAATCTCTAATGGACAATTTGGAAAAGCTTAACAACCAAATTATCCATAAAGAATTAAACGCATTTTCCTACGACTATTTTTATAACATGATTTATCATCATTGTTAATCCAATAAGAATTCCTGCAACATGATGATATTTTATACCTGATTTTTTCTTAATTAAAAAATAAGATAAATAAAATAATAAAAATCCAACTATAAAGGCGAACAATTCATACAGATATAGAGAAAAAATATATGGAAATAACCTGCAATGCAACGGGCCAAATATAAACCTAGCAAAATGTGTTAAACCCACTATAAAAAACAATACAGCAAGAATTTTATATTGTTTATGATGCTTTTTTAGTTTTTTATTAAATAATAAACAGTCAATGCCCAAGATAATGACAATTAAGATTATCAGAATATCAACCAATTTCGAGTAAATATTATAATAATATGAAAAGAGGGCTAAAACGGACAAAATTAAGAATAATACGCATATAGAATCTGTGATAATATTCTGGTGTTTTTCAAAAAAACTTCTCTCTTTTTTCATTATAATAACAGATAAACAAACTTTTAAAAGGTTTCATTTCCAGTCATTTTTGCCTGCTCTTAGTGAGATAGGCAAAAAGCCCAGATGGCCCAGCGGTTACGGCGGTAGGTTGCTAATAGAATGGCATAAAAATGCCACTATACTAAAAACTAGCAATTCTTGAGCAAAAACCATATAAGTCATGGACGGCAATAAATAGATAGAAGATAAGGACAATAGAAAAGCCAAGATGGGACAGCGGTTACTCCAAGTGGTTGCTAACCACTCTTCCCGCAAGGGATTCCCAGGTTCAAATCCTGGTCTTGGCGTCCTTATCTTATGAAACATGGTAAATGAAATCAACATAAAAGAAATAAGCAAAGAAGAAGTCAAAAAAGTTAGTGAAGACTTGAGAGACTTCAATCCAGTTAAGTGTCTTGCTTGTGGAAATAAAAAAAAGATTGTTCAAAGATTCTTTATTTTAAATGTTTCAGCGGGAAGCAATCATAGAAAAGTTAAGAAAGCCTTAAAAGATAAATTCGGATTAACTTATTACGGATATGATGATAAGAATAAGAAGGTCATTACAACAGCCAAATGTCCTGAATGTGATGGAGAAAAGATGGACTGGGATTACTAGCTTTTCAGAAACCATTTCCAGGCAGGAATTACTAAAATCTTTCTACCATCTATCTTTACTACTTTTTCTTCGTTTCTTGAAATAATAAAACTTTCTTGAACATTAAAAGAGGCCATAAATTTAAGCAAACCGTTAAAGTCTTTTATTTCGCCATACTTAACTTCTATAGGTATGATTTTTTTCTCATTATTTAGAATAATATCCACCTCGTTTTTATAAACATCCCTCCAAAAGAAGTCAGCTTTTGTTTGCAGGACTACTACATTCTCAAATATCTTTGATTTGATATCTTCATTCCCGTATATGAATCCTAAAGCCGGAATGGAAGAATAATACTTTTTTAATTTCTTTGCAGTTTTTCTTTGATTTCTTGAGAAATTAAATAATTTCTTTATTAAAAAAGAATTTTCAAGATAGCTAATATACAACGAAGTGACTCGTCTTGATAATCCAACTTCAGAGGCGAGTTTGTTTATCTCAATTATTTGGCCTGGATTGCCTGCGATAATCTTATATATAGATTCTAAGATGGAAACATCTCCTACAGGGAATGTTATGGGGATATCTCTAAAAAGTATTTTTTCAACAATAGTCTCTCTTATGTAATTCTTGATAAACTCTTTATCCTTAATATCAACTAACTCGGGAAATCCTCCAGAAAAAATAAAATCTTCAAATTCATTTTGTAACTCTCTTTCATATAATGCTGTTGGTTTTAGGTTTAAACCTTTAAATGATAAGAACTCTTTAAATGATAATGAATCTATCTTAAATTCAAACATTCTTCCAGCTAAACTCTCTTTTGATTTTTTTCTTATAAAAAGAGATTCGGAGCCGGAGATTATTATCTTGCAATTAGTATGCAAATCATATAGTCTTTTTACTTGCTCTTCCCAGTTATTTATCTTTTGAATTTCATCAAACAAAAAAAGGTATCTGGAAGTTTCTATATCTGCTTTATATTCCTCTAAATACACTTCTAGCAATTCAGAGATATCCAAATCTCTAAAATTATCAAAGCTAAAATAAACAATGTTGTTCGAAGCAAAGCCAGAATCAATCTTTTCTTTAACTATTTTTAACATTATTGTTGTTTTTCCGACTCTTCTTAATCCTGTAAGGGCTATTATCTGCTTTGCTTCTAAGTATTTTTGTAATTTCTGATATATCTCCCTATCTTTATAGTTTATTTCCAGTTTTTTTCTCCACCACGGATTTGAGTCAAATAATGCTTTTTTTATCTTTTCTTTTTGTGCCATCTTATAGTTTCTTATTCTCTACTTTATGTAACTTTAAAATTACCTATATTTATAAGCTTTTCTATTATATGATTATTATAAAGATCACTCTAAATTCTGTGACTTTTAAAACGATAGTTTAATTTTTTGACCAATTCATCTATCAAATAAGAACTTTATTTCTTTTTATATACCAAATGGGGATGTTATACCTACTTTCTAAAGAAGTAAATAACTAAGTGATTATTTACTCTAGAAAACGACCATATCTTCTATTTTATGTAATCTTAATTTTCTCCTAATTTCTCTTTTTCTATACTTTTCTATTATAAATAGAGATTAATGATCAGTTATTGCTTTTGTCAATGAAGATACTGAATATCTTCATTTAGTTATATGTTTTTTAGTATAGTGGCATAAAAAGAGCACTATATTGCTAACCTGCTTTCACGCAAGTGATTCCCCGGTTCAAATCCGGGCGTTGGCGTTTTTTATTATAAAGGGGAGATTCGATTTGTAGTTTAAATTAATTAAATCTGAATTACAGAGAATTAACATAATTGAGTTACTAATAGTTATTAATTCTCTGATAAGACAATTTACCTGTAAAGTAACCAAATCAAGTAAATTGTCTATATGTGAGAAAAACGTTTTAATTTTTGATAATTAATGAATAATTTAGTAGTGGGGAAAGGGCAAGAAGTGAAGGTAAGTTATTGGGAGATCTAGAAAGTGTAGAATGTTGCTAGGTTATTTACTTTATTTTATTACTGGAACTTTTTTAATTATCTAATTTTATAATTCTCCCAGAGAGCCAAGAGTTTCTTCGGAAGGTTTAATTCCT
>CAYHPN010000027.1:0-23869 GCA_964358765.1 Candidatus Woesearchaeota archaeon
AAAACGACTCAAATATATAATAATTCAAACTTCTCTACAAAAATGTTTATTTTAGCTCATTTTTGCTAGAAAATTTGCCAACTGTCAAATAAAGGTAATTTTTTATGAGTTTATTTTTTGAAGAATTTACTTCTGAAAAAAATACTTTTTCTGTGTTACACCTTTGAGTTTGCCACATTGCAAACTCAAGATAATAAGACAAATTATAATATAGATTAGGACAAAGTTAATATAAAATAAGACAATTATTTAATATGATTTAAGACAAATTGTCTTAAAAATGAAAGGTTTATAAAGTAAAATTAATATAGATTAAGACAATAACTATGGGAAATATTGATGCTTTAATTTTGAAAAGAAAAGCTATTTTGGATAGGATAAAGAGTGCTGAGAATTTTAAAAAAGAGATAATAGAAAAAGTACAAAGATTGGCTAGCGATTTTTCTAGCGGGAAAATAACTTTTTTTGATTATCATCAGTTGTTAAAAAATAATTTTGGTGAAAAGACGCCTGAAGAATGGAACAGGTATTATGATAATTATATTTATCAGTGCAATGAAAAATTAAAAAAATTAAATAATGAGATATTTAAAATAAAGTCTGCAAACTTAATCAAGAAAGCATCTCCAATAGCTGTTGTTTTGGCCCTGGTATTTTTGTCATATTTTTTTGTTTTTAATATTAAAACTCCTGTTTTATTTTCCCCAATGCAAGATTATTTTGAAGAAGTAGACTATACTTTTAACGCTAGTTCTGAAATAATATTTGATATTGAGAACGCTGGAAGACTTGAAAGTTTGAAAATGAGTGGAGAAATCCAAGGAGAGGGGAGTGTAAAAGTACATTTAACTGGAAATGATAAAGATATTTTAATTTTGGATAGTCAAAATATAGAGAATTCTAATAATTACACTACATATAGTTCGGATTTCTCTAATGGACAATTTCCCAAACGACAGAATATAATCAAGGAAACTGCACATATAAAGAGTGCAGAAAATGCAATAACTGGGAAGGTTGTAGAGGTACTAAACAATTTTATAGAAAATTCTGGTAATTATTCTACAAATAGCCAGAATTTTCTAATGGACAATTCTGAAAAACGATTCCTAATCAACAGAATTATTCATAATGAAACGAAAAACTATTCTGCAAATGATACAGATTATTCAATAGATAATAATAAGGTAATAACAGACATAAATGATACTGAAGATAATTTTAATGTTTCAATTGATGCCATTATTAATAGAGACGATAATAAAATCAATGTAAAAAATAATGATAAAATAATTAAATATTTTAAAAATTATTGTGAAGAAAGCTGCGACTTGTTTGATTATAATTTAAGTTCTGAGCAGTATAAAATTAAGATTGAAATAAGAGGAAATGTAAAAATAAAGATAAATAGGATAAATTATGAAATTGTAACTGAACCTGAAACTAATCAAAATAATGCGGTAAGTAATGAAATTAAAAAGAATGAAAAAGAAACTAACAAAGGAAAAGAAGTGAGAGTTTTAAGTAGTCCGGGAAAAAAAAATATTGAGATAAACACAAAGGTATCAGAGAACTGGAAAATTAGAGAGAAAGATGAAATTCAAGTTTATTGGAAAGAAGGAGGAGAATATATTGATTTTTCTACTGTTGATTTAGATGGAGACGGACTAATTGACGAGATACTTTGGAATGCTGTTGATTTGGAAAGAAATCAGACTTATGAGATAATTATAATTACAGATGCGATGCATTTGGATGAAAATAGGAATTTTATCTCAAATATTTATGAGAGTGTCAAAGAGAAGGAGGGAATGTGGAGTGAGAGCATTGCAGATGGAGAGTATGTGCGAGTTACTTTTGAAATTCCACTTGATAACACTAGAGATATAACTATTTGGTCTAGAACAATAAGTGGAACTCCAAGAGTTGAGGTTTATGAAAAGGATGGGGGTGAGAAAGTTGCAGAATTTTTGATTTTAAACGATAATGAAAATAATAAAGTATATTTGACAGGTCTGAACGGAACACAAGATACTTTCGATTTGAAAGTTGTCGGAGGAAGTATTGAACTGGATCATGTTATTGACCCTTATTATTCAGATAGTATTAAATTATATTTCAATGGAACAGCAACTGGAGGAGCTTGCCCGACTACTAGCAGGAAACTGGGAACTAGTGCTCCAAATTCTGTAATTGTTACTTGGCCAGGAGAATTTGATCGAAACACTGTTCCTATTCCAAGCTCTGGCGGATCCGATGCTGGACAATGGCGGCCCGGAAATGCGAATGTAGGAAATACTACGGGCTCTACGCAAATTGCCAGTAATCTTCAAACCATAAGAAACTCAGCCAGTTTCGGACAAGGATGGATATATGATGAAGATTTGACAGGTCTAACTTTGAGTGCAGGCAACTTTAGTTTTAATCTTTCTCTGATGGGTGGACAAAATCCTGCGATAACAAATGGGCAGAGAATTTTTGCAAGAATAAGTATTGTTAACTGTAGCGGTCTAAGTTTTAATCTTGTTCAGGATCTAAGCACTACTAATTGTGTGGGTGGAGTTTGTACCGGCGGACAAAATGGGTGGAGAGCAAATGAAGGTTCGAGAATAAACCATCCAGGAATATCTTCAATTATTAGTGTAAATGTAAATATTTCAACTAATTCAAGTTACACTTTTAAAAATGGCGAAAGATTATTTATTGAACTTGGTTTTGGAGATGCAACAAATACCAACGATAGGACTATCGGACTGAGATACAATATTGCAAATTCATTTGTTATAACTCCTAAATTTTCAGATGATACTAGTCCTTATTTTTTATTAAACAATCCTGCAAATGCTTCAATGTTTAAAATTGGAATATTTAATATTTCGTTAAATGCAAGTCTTGCTGACAGAACTGTTGGGGATTTTTTGAATGCAGAAGTTTATGGAGTGAGAAGTGGAGATGAAGTTAATTTTTATAAGCATGGGCTTTTATATTCCGGGTTTGATTTTATTAATGGGACCCAACTTGATTATAATTGGACTTCTCCTGTTATTGTTCCTGATTCAACTACGGTAGTTTTATATCATTTGGACAATAATTCAGCATATGGAGAAAATTTAACAAGAGTTTATGAATTTGTCAGGGGAAATGTAAATTTAACTCTAGTGGGAAACGCAGTACCAAACATTTCTGGGGGAAAGTTTGCGGGAGGATGGAAATTTGATGGAAATGGAGATTATTTGGATGATGTAGCTGACAAGGGGGCTTTAAAGGGATGGGATAATGGTACTTTTTCCGCCTGGGTAAAAAGAGCAGGAAATAGTATAAATGGTATTGAAACAATTATTCAAGAAGGAGATATAAGTTTAGGATATGCGTTAAGTACGAATTGCAATAATAATTTGATTCAATTTGGAGTTAAGGCTGGACAATTTTATGCGGTAAATGCCTCAAGTTCAATGGTAAATGATGGCAGGTGGCATCATTTAGCTGGAGTTTATGATGGGGATAGGAATAAAGTTTATTTATATGTTGATGGAAATTTAATAAATTCAACAGATCAAAATTTAGATTTGCTTAATCCCCTATATGGGTTGAAGATCGGCGGAAATCCAGCTGCAGGTTTTGACGGGGCAATTTGTTCTGGAAGCGCTATCGCAGGATCTTTCAATGGAACAATTGATGAAGTTGGAATATGGAATAGATCATTAAATGCAAATGAGATAAGGGATTTGTATAGGCTGAAAGCAGGGAAATATTATTGGAAAGTAAATGCTACAGACTTGAATGGGAATAATAATGAATCTAAATTATGGGAATTTATAATTGAAAATTATCCTCCTATATTGACGGAAATTAATGTTAGTAACTTAACCGCTAATTTTGTTATAATAAATTGGACAAGCGATTATGAAACAAATTCTAGTGTTAAATACGGATTAACTGAAAATTTGGGAATCAATGTTAGTGATCTAAATTGGGTAATAAATCATAATATAAGTTTAAACGGGTTAACTGCTAATAAATTGTATTATTACAATGTAACTAGTTGCGGAAATGACGGATTTTGTACGCAGAATGGAACTTATAATTTCACAACTTCACCATTAAACGATGTTTCTCCTCAAATTAATTTTGTCAATTTTAATAATGCTGGAGCAAATCCAAGAGATATAAGGATAGTTACTATTAATTTTACAGTTAGTGATGGAAATGGAGCTGGGAATTTAAACGACTCTTCAGCTAAAGTAGAGATATATAATTCTACATTTGGAGTATACAGATTCAACAATACTTGCAAAGTTAGTGGAGAAAATGCAAATACAAGAAATTATACATGCAATGTTGGAATGTGGTATTTTGATCATTATGGACAATATGCAGTTAATGTGACAATAAAAGATTTAGATAATAATAAGGCAGAGAATTCCAGCAAAATATTTAGTTATTTTTATACAAGCAGTTTTGATATTAACCTTGGGGCAATTTCTTGGCCCGTATTAAATCCTGGGCAGACCAATGTATCATCTATTGAAAATTTAACAATAAACAATTCAGGGAATGTTAATTTAACTTGGATTAATATTACTGCTTACAACTTAACTGGAGAAGACGATTCTAATTTTTATATCCCTGCCCAGAACTTTTATGCAAGTGTAAATTATGGCTGTTGGATACCTGGAACACAACTTGATGATGAGAGAAATGTTAGTATCAGTTCATTTACAACACTTGCTATGGGAAATTTAACAATAGGAGGAGGAATTGCGCAAGAAGAAATTTACTTTTGTTTAGCTATTGTGCCTAGTCCATTGCCATTTCAGACCTATTCAACGTATGTTGGAACTCCTTGGGAAATTGCATTATCTGTATCTCCCTTTATATTATCAAGGAGAAAGAAGAAAGAGAAGAAAGAAAAAAATAAATACTCGTTAAAATCCGTGGACGAAAGTCCACGGTTGCAAGGCAGCGGATTTTCTCGGCAGTCGCAAAACCGCGAACAAGCCCCACACTTTAGTGTGGTCGAAAAACCAGAAGGGTTTTGTGACATTAATAATTTCCTAGATAATTCTCAGTTAATTGAATTATTGGGAGATAGATTGCTCGAGTTAGGAAATATAGTAAGAGAAAATAAATCTAAGGAGAGGATACTAGGCGGACAGAACTATGGAGAAAATATAGTCATTCCATTAGAAATATTTAAAGAGAAAATGGGGCATGCAGAAGTACTTTGCAAATACTTAAAAGAAAATATTGGTCTAGGAATAAGCGAGATAGGAAGATTATTGAACAGGGATAGGAGGACAATAAGTCTGAATTATAAGAATGCTATTAAAATTTTGGAAGGTAAAATAAATGTTAAATCAAATAATTTTGTTTCGGTAAAGATATTTTCAGATAGGAAATTAAGTATTTTAGAGAGTGTAATTTATTATTTAAAAAAAGAAGGAAAGAGAAATAATGAAATTGCTTTAATTTTAGGAAAAGATGCAAGGAATATATGGACAATTTATTCCAGAGCGCTAAAAAAAATGGATAAGAATATTTAAAAATGGAGAAATATTAATTGTAAGGGAGAAAAAGAGGAGAAAATGGCAAACAAAGTTGCGTTATATATAAGTGTTATAGTTGTTCTAGGAGTTAGCGGAGTTTTAATTTTGCTTTCTAATTTAGAAATCGTTAATTTTTCTCCATTTAATGTTAGTGTGAGTGTTGGGAATTCTGCACCTGTTGTAGATTTTGTTGGTTTTACTAATATTGGAGCAAATCCTGGAGGTATAGCAAACGTTTTAATTAATTTTAATGTTAGTGATGGGAATGGAGTAAACGATTTAAATAATACAAGTACGAAAGTCGAATTAATTAATACTGGTTTTGGAGTTAATAGATTTAATACAACTTGTATAAATGTTGGGGATATTGATGGAGATACAAGGAATTATAATTGCGAGGTAGAACTATGGTATTTTGATCATTATGGGCAGTACATAGTGAATGTTACAATAAGAGACAATGCAAATAATTTGGGGGCAAATTCTACAGAGTTGTTTAATTATCAGCAAACTACTTCTTTTACAATATATCCTAATGGTTTAATTTGGCCTGCAATTACAACGACAAGTGTTAATATAAATTCTAGCAATGATCCTTTAATAGGAAATAATTCTGGAAATACTCCTTTAAGTGTTGTTAACTTAACAGGTTATGATTTGCCTGGAGCAATAACTGCTGGGGCTTTTATATACGCGGGAAACTTTAGTGTTGGAGTTGTTGATAATTGCGCTGGGGATATAATGCAGAACGATACAGGGAAAATAATAAGCGGGGGAAGTTTAAATATAGGAAACTTATCAATTGGGGGAGGAACTGCTCAAGAAGAATTATATTTCTGCATTAAGGCAATAAACACTGGAACTCCATCTGAATCTTATTCAACAACAAATGCCGGAGGGACTTCATGGAAGCTAGATTTTCAGATTTAAAATGATTAAAATATCTCAAAAAGCAAAAAGCAAGTACTTGATTTTATTATTTGGAATTATAATGCTGATGGGAAATGCTGCGGCTTTGGCAGTAACTTCAGTTTGTTCAGATTTAACTCCTTGTTTTATGGCTCCTAGTGAGGAAAAGATTTATGACTTTCTTTTGCAATCAAGCCCTGGTGATGGAAATATTCTTGTGAGATTTGAGATAATTGATGATGCTGGAGGGATAGCTGGAATTGTAGGTGGAAATGAATTTAATGTTGCAAGCGGAGAAAGTGTAAATGCGAAACTAAAAGTTAAAATTCCAGAAAATTCAAATGAGGGAAATATGGTAAATGTAGTTCTACGGTTTACTCAAGTTCCAAATAATGAGGGGCAAGTTAGTTTGTCTCCAAGTTTTACGATGCATTTTCCTCTGACTGTTAAAACAGGAGAAGCAGTTAGTCAGAATGCAAATCCTAAAGGTGCAAACCCATTTTTCTGGATTTTGATTGCTGTAGTATTAGTGTTTTTTGTTTTGATTGCAATAACGTCGATAGTAATTAAAAACAAAAAGAAAAACATAGCTTGAAATGAAAAGATTTTTTGATAAAATTGATAAAAAAATAGTGGGGTTTATGGCGGTTGTTGGGATGCCTTTTTTAAGGATTTCTTTAGCAATTGTATTTATTTGGTTTGGAATTTTAAAACCAATGCATTTGAGTTCTGCAAATGATATTGTTATAAAAACCGTGTACTGGTTTGATCCGGCTTGGTTTGTTCCTTTCTTAGGATGGTGGGAAGTACTTATCGGTGTTTGTTTATTATATAAACCTTTGATACGGTTTGGAATATTTATTATGATGCTGCAAATGGCAGGAACGTTTCTACCTTTAGTATTATTGCCTGAAATTATTTATATCAAATTTCCATTTGTAATGACTCTTGAAGGCCAGTATATAATAAAAAATTTAGTTTTAATAGGAGCAGCTTTAGTTATTGGTAGTCATGTTAGAGATAAAGAGAGAAATATAAAAATCAATAGTAAGAAAAGGAATAAAAAGTAAAAAGAGTTATAAACTAAAAATTGTCTAAATAATCATGAATAATAAGAAAGGAATTAATAATATTGTTATTGTTGTTTTGATTGTTTTAATAGTTTTTGCAGGCGTAAGTATGTTATGGATGTATGCTGGAAATACATTGCATAGAGAAGGAAAAACTATCGAAAATGCCGCTTCTTTTAATGGAAAGAATGAAGTGGTTGTAACTAATTCTTCTAATTTGACTCAAGGTCAGGGGGAAGAATGCAGAATTGAGGAAGTATATTGGTATAATAATGGAAGCAAGGTAAATAGCGTGATTGAAGGAGATGAAGTCAGTTTAGCTGTGAGGGGAACTAATTGTGATGGAAAAACAGTTAATTTTAAGATTTGGGAAAGTGATGTTTGTATTTTTGGACTTTGCTCTGATTATTTTATAGATAACTTTACTGCCGTATTTGATGAAGATACTCTAGTCACTACAGGATGGAAAGCAAATTGGATGTATGATTCTTTAATTGGAGGAGATCCCGAATATTATTTTACAGCGCAAATGGATAATATGCAAGCAAAAAGCGATAATTTAATTGTGGAAAAAATAGAATCAGCGAATTCTCCTCCATCCGGGGATTGTAGAACTTTAGCTTATAAGGGTGAAAATAAAATAGATATAGTAATTTTCTCAGATTTACAGACTGCAACTACATATAAAGAGGCATTATTAAGTTTTGAGCCGATGAAAACTTATTCAGAAGCATTTAATTTTTATTATATTGATGACTATCCACTTACTGATGCTTGTGAAATTTATAAAGGAATAGCATTATTATGCAGATCCAAGGGTTTGATTAAAAAAGCCAGCAGTTGTCCTAATGATTATGTAATGGTTGTTCAATCTCATCCAACTGAAATAAGGAGTTCAGCATTTCTTAACATAATGAGTATAAACTCAAATTTACCTATGAGTGTTGTTCAGCATGAATTTGGGCATGTTTTTGCTTCTTTAGCAGAGGAATATGTTCCTGCAATTATACCTAAAAACTCGCAAAATTGTGCTAAGGATGATAATTCAAATTTGGAACTGGATTGCGATAGGCAATTTGGAGCCAATAGAAATGGATGTTATGTTGAATGCTCTGATAAGAACTACAGAAGATCAATAGATGCAGGAGTTATGAGAACTTTATCTTCAAATAGTTACGGAATATTTAATGATAATTTAATTACTGAAAGACTGAGAACATCGGCAGATTTGTCTAACAGGCCTGCAGAGAATCAACTTAACAATCTTAATGTCGGTTTTTCCCCAACAACATGCGAAACACAAGAATATTATTTAGTAAAAGCTGAAGTGGATCATGCTAAAGCTGAGATTAATTTAATAGATGTTGATACTTATACTGGCTGTGCAAGTGAGGAAAGCAATGGATTTGGGGCTACGACACTTGAAATTTTTGATGGAGAGAGCGAAGAAAAAATTGCAGAGAGCAGTTTTAATGCTGAATTGATTTTTGTTGATGGAAATGATAAAATTGTCAATGGAGAGAGTGTAATTAATGGAGAAACTTTTGCAAATCAAGAGCCTGTTTATTTGAAAGTACCAAAAGAAGAGAATGTTAAGTTAAGAACTACACAAAGCGGAAAAATGAAGAGTTATGATCTTAAAAATGGGGATTTGACTGAAACAATAGTGTAGAATGTTATGCATTCTTATGCTTCACAATAACAAATTAATAAATTGGCATTGGCTAAAAAATATCGAATTTACTGAAAAAATATAGATCTAGATGAAAGAGCATTAACTTTTAAATAGATTGATAATTAAATAATTGTATGAAAAAGAGATTATTATGCGTTGTCTTTATGTCAAGATTGCTGATGCAGAAAACCATGCACTTTAGTGCATGGATGAATGCAATCTTGAACATCCAAAAAACAAGTGCCAATCAAACCTCACCTTTCAAGGTGAGGTGGCACATTGTTTTTCTGATATTAATTATTTTTATGTTAAGAGCGAGGGCGGAATATGAGTTATCTCCTGAATTCAATTTAACTGTACAAGTAGTGGGATTACCAACTTTAGTTATAATTTTACCAGTTAATTATACTTATTTTAATGAGACTATGATCTTAAAGATTTTATCAAATGGAAATAATACATGGTATAATATCGACAATGGAATAAATATTAGTTTTGTTAATGAAACTATCTTTTATACTACTAATGGAAATCATGTATTAAATGTATTTTCTGAAAATATTTATGGAACAACCAGCAAGAATGTTCTGTTTACAGTTGATACTACTTTGCTTACAATTATTTATGATGAATATAAAGGATTAGATAAAGGGAACTCTACAAATTTTAATTATTTAAGTTATGATGAAATTGGAGATTTAGATGGAGTTATTTTGGAAAATGTTAATTATGGAAAAATAGAATTAAAAGAAAAAATAAATTTAACCGATGATAGTAATTTCAGCGATAATAAAGTTGATTTGGATTCAAATACTAATATTTCTCAGAGTAAAATTGAAGTAAATATTAATGCATTGGGAAATTTAAATAAAAATTCCAGGTTAAGTTTTTATAATTTAAATTTTAATAATCCTAGAATAATGCTAAATGGAGCCGAATGTCCTTTAAGTACTTGTACATTGATTTCTTATATTGGAGGAAACTTGATATTAAACGCTACAAATCTTGGAAGTTTTATTATTGATGAAATGCCGAGCGGAAGCACTGGAGGAGGGAATACTGGTGGAGGTGGTAGGGGAGGCGGAGGAGCAGGTGGAGGAACTGCAAACAATGTTATCAATAAATTGTTAAACAAGGGTAATTTTATTGTTAATAAGGATAAACTAGTAGTAAAGCTTAAAAAAGGGGAGGCAAAAAGAGAAAAACTGGATTTAGAAAATACTGGTGAAGAGGACTTAGAGCTAAATTTGAGCAATAAAGATCTGGAAAATTTTTTAAGGGCTAGCGAAAGAAAATTCATATTAAAAAAAGGAGAGAAAACTTCTATTTTGCTTGATTTTCTAGCCCTAGAAGAAACAAAAACCGGCGTTTATGTTGGCAAACTTATTATTTCAAACGGAAATGTAAAAAAAGAGATTTTGATAAGTGTTGAAGTTGAAGATAGAAATCCTACTTTAGATATTAATTTAAGTATTGCAGAAGAATACTTAAAAATTAGAAAGGGAGGAAATTTAGAAGCAACAATAAAAATAATTAATCTTGAGAAAATTGGAGAGATAGAGACTAATGTAAGCTATATTATTAAAGATGAGAATAATAAAATAGTTTATCAAGAAAATGAGAAATTTAAATTTAATGATGAGATAGAAATTGAAAAAAACTTTATTCTACCAAGAAATCTTGCAGTAGGAGATTACGCATTTATTGTAAGTGTAGATTATAATGGAAAGTCAGCATTTTCAAGCACTTTATTTAGTATAGTAAGGTATTTTTATATATTGATGATAATATTCATTTTGTTTTTTGTTTTATTATTTTTAATTTATTTAAAATATAAGGATTATAGGGACAAGAAGATGGTCTTAGATTTAACCCGGAAAATAAATGCTTCTGATACACATTAGAGACTTTTGCGACACAGCATATTTAATAAATTGTTTCACAATTATATAAAACGACTAAAACGCTAAAACAAACGTGCATCTTCAAGGATAGAGGAATTGTGAAAAGACATATTTAACAAGTTAATGCAAAACTGCAGCAAGATACCATACGAATAAAACATTAAAATAAATGTTATAGAATACAATAAACAATTGGCGACACAGCATATTTAAATATTTAAATTAACAGAAAACTATATGAAAAGGAGTGTATATCTTGTTGTTTTTTTGTTTATATTATTTAGTTTTAATGCTAAAGCTGGTTTGATAGAGCATTTTACTGGAAAAAGTATATTTACAGGGAAAGCAACAAACCAGCATACAAATGTTTCAATCACGATTTCAGGCGCTCCCGTATTATCAAGTATAGACAACTTAATTCTGGCATGCGAATCAACATCATTATCATATTTATTTAATGCATCTGATAATTTAGGTGAACTTTTAACTTTTAGCATCACAAGTCCTGGAATATTTTTCGTAAGAAATGTCTCGATTGCGAGCAACGCTAGCACTGTAACATATGGGGGGGAAACATATTCTATTGTTTTGACTAAAAGTCATGCTGGGAATAATTATTCTAGAACGATTTCTGTAAGCGACATTTCGAGTTTAACTGACAGTAAATCAATAAATATCACAGTTATAGAAGTGAATAATGCACCGGTTATGGCTACGATAGGAGATAAGAGTGTAAGTTTGAATGAATTAAATAGTTTTTATTATAAACTTAATGTAAGCGATACGGAAGATGGGAATCAGGATTCAGGAAATTTTTCATTTAATTTGAGTTTTATTTCTGGAAATGTAATATTTGGAATAAATTCCTCAACTGGAATTATAAATGCAACAATTACATCTGCACAAATAGGAGATTATATTTTAAGAGTTTGTGCTACGGATTTGGGAATACCACTCGCAAGAAGACATACAAATATAAGTTATTGTGGATTAGGAGATGGGGGAAATAAAACTGAATGCGAGAATTTCAATTTAGAAATTAGTGAAGAAGCAACTCAAACTCAGTCATCTACGTCGGGAGGCGGAGGAGCAGGTGGAGGTGGAGCTTATTGTCAGGAGAAATGGGGGTGTGGAAGTTGGGAAATTTGTCAGCATGCTCAAACATCGTTAGAGAAAGGCATATTAAATGGGGATAACTTTAGAATTATAAGCGATTATTGCAAATCCAATAAATTGGCTGAGAAATTATGCGGATATCAGAGAAGAGAGTGTATTGAAATTAACGTCTGCAAGACTCAAAACAGTAAGCCGCAAGAAATACAAGCATGTTATTATTCAGAAAATCCAACATGTATAGATGGAGTAAAAAATTGCCATGATAATGATTGTGAGTTTTTAGTTGATTGCGGCGGACCATGCAATAATTGTGCTACATGCAATGATGCAATACAGAATCAGTTTGAAGAAGGAGTGGATTGCGGAGGTCCTTGTCCATCTGGATGTATTTCTTTTTCCTCTCCTTTTGATAGAGGAGATAAAAATATTTATTTAGGCGGCAAACAAATTTTATATTTATTGATTGCTGGAATATTTGCAGTCTTGTTTATAATACTTGGAATCAAACTTGTAAAAGTTTTAAAACTAAGGAGAAGTTAAATATAATGAAAATGAAAAAGATTAAACTGGGAAAAAAAGGATTAAATGGGATGATTACAACAGTTTTGACTATCGTTATTGTTGTTGCTTGCGTAACAATTTTGTGGGGGCTTTTAGTTAAGGTTTTAAACACTACGGGAGAGAGCGGAAATTTAGCTTTTGCAAATCTACTTAATTTATTATCTCCAAATGGAGGAGAGCAAGGGAACTTTGAAAATATTACAAATTTAACTCTGCCTACAATGGGAATATGTTCAATTTATACTTGTAATGATAGCGAAATTAATACAACTTTCGGGAATGAGAAATTTTTTGCAGGAATAATTAATGTTTATAATGACACTTATAATCAAAATTATCCAGATTATTGTCTGGATAATAATACATTAGTTGATTTTTACATTCAGGGTAATTCCATTAATTCATCTAATTTTGTATGCGATAATGGGGGGTTGTGTTTGAATGGTGCTTGCACTTGCGGGGAGGTAGGCGAAGTTTGCTGTCCTATTGGAATGGGCAATGCTTCATGCAATATTGGAACTTGCGATATTGAAAGCGGACTATGTTCTGTAGAAGAAACTAATTACTTATGTTCAGATTCTGATTCAATTGATTATGGGTATCAACCGTATGAGAAATTTAAATTTGGAAATTTAACATTTTATAATAGTGTTGAAAGTTACACTTATCCTGATTTATGTGTTAATAATACTCATATTTCAGAACTTTATTGTGTTAATTCTAGTGATGGAGAATTTGTAGAAGAATCTTGCGGACAACAAAGTGTTTGCAATAATTTGACTGGTGCATGCACTTGCGGAGGTAATAGAGAGGTTTGTTGTCCGACGGGAATGGATTTGATAGAATGTAATGAAGGATTGGCTTGTAACAATGGTGTATGTGCTATAAGCCAACCATTGACTACTTGCGGAAACGGCATAATAGAAAGTGGAGAAATATGCGATGACGGAAATAATTTAAGTTGCTCTCCATATCCTGGATGTAAGAATAATTGCTTGGCAAGTCAATATTGCGGAAATGGAATAAAGGAATGCAGTGAAGAATGCGATGACGGAAATATTTATCAAAATGATTATTGTAATAATAACTGTGTTAGGAATTGCGGAAACGGAAATTGCGGAGAGAGCGGGGAAAGCTGTAGTACATGTACAGCAGATTGCGGTTCTTGTCCTAGTTGTTTTTTAGCTGGAACCGAAATTGAAACTGAGTTTGGGAGTAAGAGTATTGAAGAAATTAAGATTGGCGAGAGAGTATTGACATTTAATGAAATTGATGGAAAAATGGAATATAATAATGTTGTAAAAACTTTTGAACATGAAACTAATGGATACCTAATTATTAATGGCAAGATGAAGGTGACTGCAAATCATCCTGTTTACTTAAATGGGAAATGGGATGAAGTTGGGAATGCTAAAATTGGAGACATTATGAAACTAATTGATGAGTATGAGATTATATCTAAAATTGAGAATGTAGATGAAAATGTTAGAGTTTATAATTTAGAGGTTAGCGGAAATCATAATTATTATGCTCAAGGAATTTTGGTGCATAATAAAGATGGTTTTGGTGGTGATTGTCCTGACCCAAGAAATCCGGATTGCATTGTTTAGACTTGACTCTTAGGAGAATTCCTCGTCTTGAGCAGGTATTGGCTGATTTTATTGAATATCTAATCCAGGAGGTAAGGGTCCTTTGTTATGAACCAAGAAATTTTCTGCAAAGTAATTGTGGTTGTTTTCTACTTCAAGATTGAATACTTCTACACTGTCTTTTATTTCTTCTATTGATTTTATAATTTCTTCATTATTTATGGTTTTGATTTTATCATCGATATTTGCTGAACCTATTTCCTTCCATTTTTCGTTAATTAACATTGGGTGTTCTTTAGTCACTTTTAGTTTATTATTTATTATTAAATAAGAGGAAACTTGATGCTTGAATACTTGAACAACTTTAGAGTTTTCTATTTGTTTAGTTTTTTCATTATAGGAGATGACTTCGTCTCCTATTTGTATATCCTGGATATTTACTTTTCTAGTTGGCGTTGATATTTTAGTGTCTTTGGCAAAACAGGCTCTTGGTCCAGGGGCTGTACCTGTAGTGGAATGAGCTATACAATTATTCCACTGGCAAGTTGACGAGCAGTTTCTATTTCCACTAAGTCCTGAAGGCTGTGTCAGGCAGGTGCTAGTCATTCCAAGTTCGCATTGCTCTCCTGCATCAATTATTCCATTGTTGCAGCCTGCTGGGAAAGTAATTACTAATTGAGGTGTTGGATAAGTTGCATAATTCCCATCTGCGGGATGATAATAAATTTGTAAAGTTGCATATATGTTTGGAGCAAGACCTGTAATATCATATCCTCCTCTAATTCCTAGAACTGTCCATGCATTGCTTCCCCTATTTATCCAGGATAATTCGGATAATGCCAAATTGTTTATTCCACTAGAACCTTGGAAGATCGAAACTGAAATTGGGGATAGGGTTGTTAATTCATCATAATCAGCAATTCCATAATTTGGAGGTTGTGCTAAATTAACTTTTGCAAGTTTTATATAATTTAGACTTGAAGATGAAGCGGTTGCTGACATAACAGATTGATGTATTTCTACATTTGCAGATTGTATATTTATTGTTGTTGGAATAATGGACGTTTTAAACGGCAGAATGACTCTAGTAATTTCAGAGTTATCATAAGGAGTATGTGCGTTTCTTAATTGCATTAGAGCGTTAGAATTATATTGATCGACATATGAACCTGAGGATAAGGATCTTAAGTTATTGAAATCTCCATTGTTTCCACCTATAGATTCGGCTCTGATGAACCCATCTAAGGAAACTGAAGGGATTTTTATTGTGCACGTTGTGGAGTTACAAACAGTGTTGATTTTACAATCGTTTTTACAGAAATCAGCATTATTAATATTTCCATCATCACATTGCTCGCTCAAATAATTGAAGTATCCATCTCCGCAAGTGTTATTGACGCAATTGTTACGGCAGTTATCCCCGTTATTTGTGTTACCATCCTCACATTGCTCATTTGCTTCCACTATTCCGTTTGGACATAGCCCGTTTGTAGGTCCAGAACAGTATGCATTACATTTATTTGGTTGACCATTTTGGGTACCATCATCACAGATTTCTTGCCCATTGATAATTCCATCTCCACATCTTTCTGAGGAAGTGCAAGTTGATGTGTGAATATTAGTGCATTGCAAGTTGCATTGAGCTTGTCCCAAATAGCCTTCAGGAGTTATGCAATCGTTCATCATATTACTATCGCAGCTTTCCCCAGAACTTAATTGTCCATCTCCGCAAGTAGGAGTGTGACACGAATTACTATACCAAGTACAATCATATTGGAGAGAACATTTGTCAGATAAGCAATCTGATTGAGTTCCATACTGTTCACAACTTAAAGCAGAACATGACTGACAGGCATTTGAGTCAAGATAGCATCCTTGTAGACGATTGTTACATGGTACAGGACTAGACGAACTACATTTTTGATCATCTTCCAAAGTACAATTGGCATTACAACCTACTATTGAGTCGCATTCTTCATAACCATAATCTAATGCTCCTTTTTTATCTTCTCCATTTGGCCTTTGTATTGTGCCGTCTCCACAATGAGTAAGCGTACATTGGTCTGTGCATAAATCTCTGTTTGAATTTGTTCCCATATCGTCGCATTGTTCTCCGCTTTCCAGAATTCCATTTCCGCAAGTATTACTTGGAAGTGTATAATTAATTATTAGTAATGGGTGGTGAGAAACAATTGGGTCATTGGACGAATAAAAACTATATTGAAAATTAACAAAAGGAGTTGGAATGGGTGCTCCATAATCGTAAGATGACCTTAACATGAAATCAGTAAATTTGGATTTGTTAATCCAATCTTTTCCTTCATCATTAAGATTAAAATCGGTTCGGTCATTTGTTGGAATAGACTCAATTTGCATCGTGTCAGCATGTAATGATTCTCCATAAGAAATAAAATCTGATGGAGTAACTAGGGGAGTAGAGGGAAGAGCTTTTTTCTGTATTGTTAAGTAATCTACTGGAGTGTTAGGATAATTATAAGTGCAAATTGCGAATGAGCAAGTAAATAAAGAAAGTTTTGCACTTCGGATAACTGAATTTAGTGGGAGGGCTCTTGTATCGAATGAGAGTATTGACCTTGAAAGTGTGGACTGGGAAGGAGGGATAGAATTTGCGTAAATATTTGAATAAATATTAATGGTGCTACTTCTAATATTAAGCATGTCTGAAGATTGACGAGCCCACAAATCCCCAAAACCGTTTGTGCCATATACACTTAATTCAGCATCTTGCGGGTCTGCAGGAATAATTGCTATGCAACCCTGTCCATTTGGATTTCGTATATGCCCCGAGCCACAATCAATATTTCCTGTTATGTTTATTTTTAAATAATTTTCATTTGCTTCTAGTGTAGTAATTGATATTTGGTTTACAGAGTCTGTGAAAGTTTGACCAACTGGAAGTATTGCAGTAGCTATTCCTCCTCCGCTTAATCCACCACTCGCTGGAGGCAATGTTAAATCTAGGAGCTGGGCATCTCCATCATTACTTTCTTTCTGCCAATATATGCGTGCTCCTTGATAAATATAATTCGGCCAATCATCATATTCTGGATTTGTTAATGATAAGAAATCCTGTCCAATAGGTCTGCGGTATTCTATACTATAAAATGAACCGTCTGATAACGGAATTTTAATCATTTTTGTACCATTTACTATTTCAATAGGTTCTATTGTGTAATTTCCTTGTTTAGGATTATAATTTTGTATTTGGCTTTGTTTTAACCAACCTATCTTATCTTTATGTAGAGAATTGAAATGAGCTTTGCCTAAATAAGATCCCATAATATCTATTGGATCTCCATAGTTGGCTGATGTGCATGGACCAACGGATGGAGGTAGGTTATTGCAGTCCCATGCATTTGAATGGAGCAAACCAAGATTATGGCCAAATTCATGGTGTAAAACTCCATTATCTATATTTCCTGGTTTTGTAACTAATGAGGTAGATAACCAGATTTTTGTATCTTCAAGATTAAATTCTGGAATTCCAATATTCGCAATACCTTCTAAATTATTTTCACAAGTGCCTTCTTCGAAGATAATTATCAATCTTGTGTAAGGTTCTATATCTATATTGTTATTTTCAAAAAATTGGGAATTTCTCATATCATCTGGATTACAATAAATTTCCCCTGCGTTAGCATGTATCCAATCTAAAACATCTCCAGTTAGCCATGCCCTATTGTATGAGACTTCTTTTATCCAAGAATTTAAAGAGTTTGGATTATTTAAATCAAAGATTTTTGAGATTATTTCAGATTTTAAAGGTAAATTTATAGGTGTTGATGAAGTGTATATTGGAACAACAAGAGTTTTTTGTTCTCCCGTATTTATATTTCCTTTTTGTACCGAGGCTACTCCTCCTTCTACTATTCCAATTCTAGAAAAAGAACTTCCTGATCCTAAAGTTATTCCATTGGGATTAAAATCTCCGACAACTTTTATGTCTTCTCCAGAGGCTAAATCCTTAGGGATAATACCTGAAGGGTCGATTATTGTATATTTATTTGAGTTTTGTATATGGATAAAGTAAGAGAGGTAGGATGTACCGTCTTTCATATCACTCACAACGACTTCCGATTTTCCATATACAGTTATGGGAGGAGATAAAGAGATTTTATTTTCTTGCAAGAAATTGTTGATTATTGGAGCTAAGATAAATATGAATATGCCGATGAAAATTAGAATGGACAAGTAAGCGATTCTGCTGTTCACTCTTTTTTTCATATATTTTATAGATTTTTATTGTTTTTAATAGTTTTGTTTTGAGAGCTGTGTTGTATGATTCGATAAATTAAACACGGCTGTTTTTAGTGAGGATAATTGAAATATAGAGTGTAGGAGAACTACTAAAACAATTATGGGGGGACTTAGAATTTGCTAACGATTATTTGAAATAAGTAAGGTTTCTCATTTACAACTACATTTTTGCTTAATTGTCTCAATATGTCAAGAATTGTTTTTTCTTTCTTATATGCAATTCTTGAGCATGCTCAAAAACCCCGAACACGCGAATTTATTCCGAGGGTTTTTGACATGTTGAAGAATTTAATTGGCTTACTCATGTTAATACACTACAATTTTGCATAGGCACAAAGTCTTAAATATATGATCAATAATAATAATGAGTTATTAACATTAGTCAAGTTAGAAAAATTTGTCTGTCGACAGACGACAAATTATTCAATCAAATTGCAAAACTAAGGGTTTTGGCTCTGATCTGTTAGCAGGTACGTTTTGAGCTAGAATAAAACAGATATAAAATGTAGGAGAACCGCTCAGAAATACTTATATAGCTGTTTTTTCTAAATTAATTGTTTAAAAACTAGAGGTTGTCCTACACGTGGTTCACAAGAAGTACAAATGGAAAAATGGCAAGAAGTATGGTCCTTATTATTATGAAAATAAAAGGGTTGGAGAAAAAGTTGTTACAACATATCTTGGGAGACATCATAAATTAATTGGGGAAAAAAATGTAGGAGAACTGCAAAATAAGCCTAAAATTAATTATTATTTTGTTTTTGGAGTTATTTTAATTATTGGCTTATCGCTTGCCTTTTATTTTATAGGGAACGGAGTGTTTTTTTCTCCTGAAATTAAGACTATTGAGATTAATTTAGATCTGGATAGTTACAACTTAGGAGAACAGATTAGGGGGAATATTTTATTAAATTTAAGACAAGGAGAGTTGATACCTTTTGACTCTAAGGTGATGATTATTTTTGACGGAATTGAAAAGGAAATAAATGTAGGAGAAAATGTCGGAGTTGATAAAGTTGAAGGCAATTATTATTTAACTAACGGTGAATTAATTGGAAGTGGGGAAGGATATGGAATTGCAGGAACAAAAGAGATTTATCCTGAAATCGAGTTTGAGTTAATTTTAACTGAAACTAATGGGGGAGAGGTTAATGCAGATAGTGAAGAAAACGTTAGTGATGGTGTGATTGGGGGTGGGGGAGATGGTGGAAGTAGTGGATTGGGGAATGAAGGAGTAGCACCAGAGGAAAATACTGGTGAAACTGTGCCTCAGAGTGAAGAAGGTCAAATTCCAATAGTTAGTGAAGAGACTCCTCAAACTCAGACGGAACTGGAAGAAGCCCCTACAGGAGAGGTAACACCGGAAAGTGTGCAACCTGAAACTGAAGTTAGTCAAGTTGAACAAGAGACTATAGGAGAAATTACTGATTCGGAGCCAGATAGTGCAGAAAGCAGTTCTGAAAATGGGGGAAGCAGTGAAGTTAGCGATGGGGCTGGTGGCGAGACAAATGCAGATTCTCCTCAACCTTCTTTGTCACCAAATGAGGAAATAATTTATGGGAAGGTTAACAAGAGAGAAGACTTTATTTATGAAATAAAAGAAGGGCAACTTGTAAAGGTAAGAGAAGGAAGTGTAAAAGTAAATGGTGAGAATGTTGAAGATAATCTAGTGGAGTTGAAAATTGAGAATGGAAAAGTTATTGTTTCTACTAGTTATTCTATGATAGAAAAAGGATTTGGAGAGGAATTTTTGGGGGATGAGGTTTTAGAAATAAAAATTGATATTGGGGAGTTTGGATTTATTGTTCAAAATGATTCTACAATTAAAGCTGAATTGGTTTATGGAAATATAACCATAATAGAAGACGAGGAGAGTATTCTTACTGCCGAAGTTGCTAATGAGACAATTGTCAATGAAACCATATTAAATGAAACTCTAATTAATGAGACAGTTATTGAGGTTAATACTACTAATGCAACTCAGTTTAGTGCTGTATTGGGTCGGCCTGTGAAATGGCAGAAAAATGTAGAAGTAACTGAAGCGGGAATTGTAAGTATCCAAGTGCCAGAGAGTGCCCAGAATATAAAAGCGACAAAACTAGATGAGCGTGGGGAAGAGATAGAAGAGAGTATAAAGGAAGAAGAAAAGATAGATAACGAAACAACTATTAATACAACTGAAGAGATATTCTTATCTCCTGTGAAAATAGTTGACTCAAAAGAAATAGAAGTTAATGTGAGTGAAGAAGTTAAGGAAATTGTTTTAGAATATGTTACTCCTGCACCTTATGCAGTTGAAGAGGAGACTACAAAAGGCAAACTAGTAAATGTGATTGGACCAAGCGATGTGCATTATGAAAATGTTTTGATATTTACTAATTTGAATGAGGAATTAAATGTTGTTGATTCATCCAAAATAATAATAAAATGGAGAGAGAATGGACAGATTTTGAGTGTTTTAAGTGCAAATGACACGAATAATAATAGTATTATAGATTATATTGAATTTATTGCTCCTCATTTAAGCAACCAGACATTTGAAATAATTGTAATAACAAAAGCTGAACATCTTGATATAAATAGAAGTTTTATCAATGATATTTTTGATATGGTTAAGGAGCAGGATGGAATTTGGAGTGAGCTAATTTCTGATGGAGAATACGTTAGGGTTACATTTGAGATTCCTCTTGATAGTACGAGAGATATTACTCTCTGGCCTAGAACTGTTTCTGGAACGCCTAGAGTTGAAGTTTATGAACTGAATGGGAATGCAACTGTTGCTTCATTTGAGAGTCTGAGTGATAATCAATATAATAAAGTATATTTGACTGGAATGGCTGAAGGGATTAGTCAGGATACTTTTGATTTACGGGTTATTGATGGAAGTATTGAACTAGATCATGTGATTGATCCTTTGCCTCCTGGGGCAGCCAAGAGTTGCAATGAAAATGGTTCTGCTTCAAGTACTGGAGTAAAATGTTTAAATTCTACTGGGGGTGTGAAAAGAGAGGACTGGACAAATGCTACGGTTGACTTTTCATCTTGTGCAGATGGTTCTAATCAAGGTTTTGGCACTGAAGTGAGGGATATTTGGGTTAATACTTCTTTGGTTCAAACTGGAGGATGGATTAATATAACCTGCAGTTTTAAGTTTTCAGGTTCTAATCAAAAATATGGTATAGCCTATGCGAATAGCACTACTTGGAATAATATAAATTTTAGTACTTCTAACGGAGGTGGAAACCGCAATATAAGTTTTATTTATAATATTCCCAATAAATATCCTGGTCTTAATTACATTAGGTGCTGGGTAGCTCAGGATAGTGCAAGTTGTAGTTCTTCTACAACTTGTTGTATTGATAGCACCTCTGATAATGATGATATTTCAATAGATGTTTGTGGAAATACTGGAGTAGTTACTCCGTCGGGAATTAATTGCTGTCCAGGATTGATTGCTATTCATAACGGAACAAATTTAGTCTGCGGGGTTGAAAGTGATTGTTCAAACTACCCGAAAAAATATTGTCAGAATACTACCGGAGAATATGGTATTTGCGTAAATTATAATGCAACCGGCTTACCAATAGCTGGAGTTTGTGATACTGTTGCACCAGTTGCTTCGAATTCATCTTCAGAAGCTTTTTTATCTTGTGTTCCAGATAAATGGAGAAATTGCGATATTGATTTTAGTCAGTCTAGTTTTAATAGCGATGGTATTTGTGTTGATAATGATGTCTGTTCAGTTTTAAGTGTTGGGGGGAAGAACGATACAGATAAACAACCAGATACTTTGGTTGCAAATATAAGTTGTTCAGCTTCTAATGCAAAAGGATGTTTTAATTCAACTTATGATGGAAGAACTTGTATTATAGATCCTAGAGGAGTAATATCAAATATTCCTAATTATCCTTCAGATAGGGGTGTTATAGCTGGAAATAAAAGCGGAGGTTTTGGGGGAAGTGGAGATGATTTTTCTCCATGTTGTGCATCTAAAACTATATCTGGAGCTTTTGATGGAACAGGCGATAATATTTATGGCGAGAATTATATAGACTCAACACCTTATGAAGGCTGTGCAGATACTTTCCCTCGAGATGGTCTGACTTGTGTAAATTATGTTAATTTTGCTAATTGGGAGGGTATAAATGATAGTGATATTGGAATTTCTATAAATTCTACAAAATGTGAATTAGGGTTAGTCGCAATAAATTATACAAATTCCAGTGATTATTTAAATACATGTTCGGGAAATGAAAATGGAACATGCGATTTAGATATTAATTTAACTGGATTTGATTCTAGCGGGACATGTTACAATACGAATGGCCAAGGTGTGCAATGCGAAACAAATGATGCTAATGGTTCATCAACAACCACTAATTGTGTATATAATGGGGAAATTCTTCCTCATGGACAAAATGGAAGTTATGTTCCTGGAGGAAATGCCAGCATTCTATGTGCGAATAGTAATTTATATTACTGTATTTATCAAGCTGATTTATCTCCGACTGTAGGAATTAATGGTTCGACTTTGGGATGTAATCCTGCTAATGGAACTAATTTAATTTGCCAGAATGCAGGAGTCACTAAAGGGCTGTGGTTGACTACTATTTTTGATGGAGCAGCCTGTACTTGCGATCAAGGTACAGATTGTACAACTGGATTATGTATTAACAACAGTGGTCAGGGACAATGTCAGAATTCATGCGGGATATTTCCAAAAAAAACCTGTTCAAATAATTCACAACCTCATTATAATGGGGGAACGTGTACAGATTTTGATGGTTGCGTTTCTGGATCTTTGTACAAAGACTTTTTTGGAGTTTATTGGTCAGGATGTTCAAATGGATTAAATGGAGCAAATCAATGCGATACAAATGGGACTGGAGGATGGAATACTGAAGGGATATGCACCAATAACGGAAGCGGTTCTGGAGTTTGCGACACAAACGATACTTATTTTGATGATGAAGCTGGAATAAATGGAATATACTGGTCGAATGCTCAAATTAATATGACTAATTATACTTCCGAATTATTAAATGGTTGGGGGTTTGGAGACAGCTGTGATAATAATGTTAGTGATGGAAATTATATTGCTGTGGGAATGGCAGTTAATAATTCAGGAAATATGACTTTAACATGCAATGCATTTACTAGAACTGTGAGTATAAATAAAACTAATTCACTTTATTTTGGAGAATGCAGTCTTGGCGGGGGG
>CAYHPN010000028.1:0-23799 GCA_964358765.1 Candidatus Woesearchaeota archaeon
AAGCAAAATAACTCTCTTTCCATAAACTTGTTTAAACTTTATATACCTCAAGTTAATGCCTTGCTAGACAATTACATGCTGGCGCATTGTTTGTAATTTACTCGAAAGCAAGTTTCTCATAAATTTTATTTTGGTTGGATTTACTCCAAGCAAAATAACTCTCTTTCCATAAACTTGTCTAAAGTTTATATACTAAAAATTAAGAAAAAAGAAATTAAAAATATAAAATATAAAAAGAAGTTTATGGAAAAAGCCATTAAAGAAGATATTGATTGGAGTTTGCATGGCAAATAAGATGACCACAAAAACACTTAAAAAGCTTGTATACCAAAGTATATCATGTTCAATCTGAAAAAGGGGCAGGGCATAATATTCTTAATTAACATTATTTACCTCATTATTTTTCTTATTATTTTCCTTCAAAGAAAGAATTATGAATTTGTAGGATATGTTGTCGTAGTTTCTTTAGTTTTAATCCTTGTACTTTACACAAACAAGAAAGTAAATTATCCGAATATTGCCTTATGGGGTTTGACTTTATGGGGAATAATGCATATGTGTGGAGGAGGAGTTCTATTTAATGAAAGTACTAAGAAACTTTATGCAGTTATATTGATTCCCTTAGTAACAGGAGAGTATAATATATTCAGATACGATCAACTTGTACATATAGTCGGTTTTGGAGTTTCAACACTTATTATGTATGCTATTCTTAAATCACATATTAACTTTAAAGCCAAAGGTAAAGTCGCCCTTGGAATTACAGTTATAATGGCTGGTTTAGGCGTTGGAGCAGTCAACGAGATAATAGAATTTATTGCCACAACAATGGTAGAGACAGGAGTTGGAGGATATGTTAACAATTCCTTAGATTTAGTAGCTGATTTAATTGGAGCTCTTATTGCTTGGGGATATATAGTTATAAAGAAGTATGAAATTTAAATTCTGTTTAAATATTTTATTGCTTTAAAACCTTTAACTTCTACTCTATCAAGTTGCCTTACTACTGAATCTAAAGTTCTATACAGCAAGGTTTCACGATCATTTAGCTCATCATATTTCCTTTTATTACTAAGAAAGCTCCAGCTTTTCCAGAAATTCTTATTAATTGAACTAATTACCTTTGAACGCACCCCATATCTACTTGCTACAGTTTGTACATTTTCTCCTATCGCCAATTCATAAGCAATCTGGCCTTTGTCTTCTAAAGTTAAATATTCTCTCATAAAAATAAAAGAAATAATCGATTTATAATAATTTAGATAATTATAACTTGACTTCGCCACTAGGCGAGTCAGGATAAATAGCAATTTTCAACAAAGTCAATTTGATTGAAAATTTAATTATTTTTACTTAACATATTTTGACAGTTGTCAAATTTTTTATGAATTTATTTTTTGAAGAATTTATTTCTGAAAAAAATACTTTTTGTGTGAAACACCTTTGAGTTTACCACATTGCAAACTCAAGTTATAATCTATAAGAATCATCAATAACAATTGAAGGTTTACATAAATCACAGAACCAGTTTGAGTTTGCTCTGGCTAAGACTTCATCTAAACCGGTATCGTATTTTTCTTCATCCCCTAAGAGCATAAATCCTTCTTCTTTGGGAGGGGCTTTTATATCAACTACTTCATACATAACACAAGTATTATCGGTGCAATGAGGTCCAAGATTTAATTTATAGCCAGTTTTTCTATTAACCCAAGTAGCCATCTTATAATGAGGAGCTTTTACTACATCATGGCCTATTTCATGAATAGCTAAAGACTCCAATCTTTTAAAATAATGTTCTTGGGGTACAATAAGAGATGAACTTGGTTTATTATCCCATCTTTTCATTCTGGCAGTAGATCCAAGAGTAAGATTTTCCCAGCAAAATCCAAAAATCCAATCATCTTCTTGACTTACTTTATTAGCGTAGATATCTCTTGGAGTCAAAATGAAAACTTTTTTTTCTGCAAATTCTTTTAATGATTCTCTAAGGGGAATAGGAGAGTATAAGAATCCACTTTCAAAATTATCAATAGGAACAAAAGAATTTGTCAAATCTCTTCTTATTACTCTGCTGTCTAAATTAAAGACATCTTTAAAGGAATTAGCAATGCTTTCTGCTTCACTATCTAAATTTTCATGTAATATTATCATATAATTAGCCTTAATATTGATATTTTAAACTTTTCTATTAACCAAAATTAAACCTTATTCAAGAAAGTATACCTATGCCAATTAGACACTTTATCCATTCTCTCTTTAAAATAATCTAGATGTATTCTTAAATCAGGCAGATCTTCTTTACCTGATTGGATTCTTGTTTTGATAATAGGCCCGCAATATCCATTGTTTTGCTTTCCAAATAAGTCTCCTTCAACAGTCACTCTTGCCCTTGTTTTATCAAAACCATATTTATCTTCAAAATTATATATTGTCTTCCATCTATTTATGGTCTCAAATCCTTTGCTTCCCTTTTTAAAAGACTGAAATCTTTGCTCATCCTCTCCATAAAATTCTCTGCCTCCCATGTCTTTAATAAGCATTTCAATAGGATTAACACTAATTTTCATTATTTTATAATCTGAAAAACTAATTGGAGGAAAGTAAAAATTGTAATGTATTTCATTTATAGATCTAATAACTCTGCTTCTTTGAGGCCCTTCTATTACAGTAGCCAACATACTGATGTATCTATTTAGAGTATTATAAAGATATAGGTAAAAAAATAAAATAAAAAAATAGGTGTTTTGTTCGAAATAATTAAAAAAATTGAACAAAACAATTGAAAATTTAGTAATAACTGCTTTCGGAAAATTCTTCCTTAGTTTCAGGTTTTCTTGTTAAAAGTACAATTAAAACAACTAAAAGAACTACAAAGACAATTGCTAAGATTACAGTAAGTAATACTGTTGTATTTACTCCTGTTCCTTTAGCTCCTGTTGCGCTCTTTACGTTTGCTTTAAATGACTTAGTGTCTGTAGCTTGTCCATCAGAAAATACATTCACTGTGAATGTATACTTTCCTTCTTCTTTAGCACTAGCTGTCATTTTTACTGTTCTGCTTGATCCAGCAGGAACAACAACAACTGGCTCGCTAAGAGTCAAGTCAAGTTCTGTAGGTGTAACAATTGAAAGTTCATATACTCTAACTTCGCTTCCTTTATTCACGATAGTTATTGTATACTCTCCTTCTTCATTTGTAGAGAAAGTCTGTTCAGGAGCTGAAGCTACTATCATAGTATCTTCTGAAGCACCAGAAACCATTATCTTTCTTTCCAAACTGTCAACTGAATCCCCGTTAAAAGCTTCAAGTATAACTGTGTATACTCCTGCTTTTGCGCTCGATGGAATTCTTAAGAAAGCTCTTCGTTCTACAGCGTCTTCTTTGTCTGGATTGCCCTGATCAACAGGTGATAAATCCCCAAAGTAGGTCTGTGTCTCGATTCCAAGTTCAGGCACTTTTATTTTAAGAAAAGTGTCATCAGCAAAGTGTCTTCCTTTGTTCTTTAGAACTACATCTATTGGCAAAGGTTCGCCTGCTTTAACTTGGCCGTCCATATTTACAGCAAGAATCTCAATATCATAAGATTCCCTTTGTACTCTAAACTGGATAGTTTCTTCATCAGCTATTCCGTCTTGTCTGCTTTCAACAATAATTTCAAGAGTTCTTGGCTCATCCAAATTATCGTTCATATCTGTAGGTATATCTACATAAACAAGCATTGAGTAAGTGCCACCGGCAATTACATCAAATCTATCGGAGTCAGCTGCATTTCCTTTCTCTCCAGAAATCCAAGCTTTCATTTTGACATCCATTGCATTTGCAGTTGCATCAAATCTAACTAATACAGGCATCTTTTGACCTGCGAAGGAAGCAAAATTAACAACTCCAGCACTAGCCGGAATTCCATTTACTTCAACATTCGCAATGTTTCCAAAAGAAACTGCGCTAGCTGATTGTATTGCAAAAGCTAATACAAGTACACTAACAAGAAAAACCAAAAGGTTTTTTTTGGCCATTTTTTTTTGTTTTTTGGTTAAAATTTAGTTATTCATTGAACAAAAGAGTTCTTTATAAACTTTGTGGTGATTACACATTTCATTCACTTTAAAGTCATATCAAAGTATACCAATTGCTATTAAGAAGTATACAAGCCATAACAATAAAGTATTTAAAAGTATACTGGCGTGTATTTAGGTATACAAAATGGCAGAATCAGAAATAACGACGGTAAAACTCAACAAGAAAACTAAAGATAGAATTGATAAACTTAGAGTTCATAAGCGGGAAACGTATGATGAAATTTTACAATCCCTATTGGATATTTTAAATTTATGTAGAATTAGCCCTGAAAAAGCACACCAAAGACTGCTTAGAATGGAAAAGATGGGCAAGAGTTTGAAGGCTAAGGAATACTAAGAAATTGAAAGGACAACTCAATAATAATTAAATAGTATCTATATATCTATTAAAGTATGTCAACTGAATATAAACGAGTTTATCAAATAATTTTCCCTGTAACCAAAAAAGAAGAAATAATGAAATATATAACTGCTAATTTAGGATTAGAAAATAAAGTCTCGAAAAATAATGGTTTACAAGATAATATCCTTGCAGGCAGTTAAGGTGCTAACGCACAGAAAGTAATTTATTCGAAAATAAATTTCTCATAAATTCTTATTTTGGCTGAATTTACTTCAATCAAAATAACTATCTAACAATAAAGTTATTAAACTTTATATACAAAAAATTAGGGTTGATGATGAAAAAACTGGCTTTAGAGAATTGTCCAAAATAAAAGTTGAAATAAATTACGATGAAAACAATACTTTAGATTTTGTAAAAGTTGCTTCCAAAATAAGAAAAATTGTGGATAATGTAAGAAATGCAAACCTTAATCTTAGAGATAGAATCTTTTATTATTCAAGATAATCCTAACCCTTTAGCAATTCCCATTCCCTCTAGTGAATCTTCCAGCATAACAGGAGATTCATTAATAATTCTTACATTCTTATCTTTTGGAAGATTTTTAAGTAATTCCTTCCACTCTGAATTAAGTGTCTTCTTATGATGTTTCTCACCTTTTTCACTATATACTATTCCTGAAAAATGAACATGCCAGTCTTTAGAAGGAAACAGTTCAATTACTTTCTTATAGTCAACTTCCTTATCTCTTGCTAAAATGTGAGCAAAATCTATACAAAATGAGCAAGAAGTATCTTTAACAAGGCTAGAAATTTCTTCTACACTACCAAAAACATTCACTTTCCCCATTGTTTCTGGGGCAATTTTAATACTCCAGTTGTTTTTCTTAACTTCCAGCATTATTTCTATAATTCCTTTTTTAATATTGTTATAAGCCCCTGCCTTATGAGTTCCATAATAACCTGGGTGAAATACAACTATTTTAGCCCCTAATTTCTCTCCAATTCTGCAGCAATCAAGTATTCTTTTCTTTGTTGCCTCAATTTTTATCTTTTCAGATGAATTTAAATTAACAAAATAAGGAGCATGTATGCTTAACTCTATATCAAGTTCTTTTGCTTTCTTACCTATTATAATAGCATCTCCTTCTTTTATATAAACACTGTAAGTAAAAGCAATCTCACATGCTTTTATTCCTTTTTTATTATAATCTTCTAAAACTTTTATTGCAGTTTTAACAGGACCTAAACCTGCTGGACCAAATCGTAAATTCATAATCTAGATAAGTGGAAAGAGTATTAATAATTACCTATAACAATCTTTAAATATATTAAATTTTCTCAAAGTATATGAATGTACACCAAAAAGCAACAATTCTTTTTCCAAGAGGTCTCGACTTAAAAGAGTCTGAAGTTCTTCTCAGTTATATTGCACTAAATATGCCTGCAGATATATCCTATAAAGTCTCACAACATAAAGACTTGATAACTCAATCAGTAAGCGAGTTAGGACAACTTAAAAATATATCAGGTAGTTTTGAATTAGGAGGTACAATAAAATCAGGAGCTATCATTGGTTCTTTCGACTCATTTAATGTAAAATCTGAGTATAGAAATTCCAATGCTAATGTGTATTCTCTTGATTTTTGGCCAATTCCAGGGTATTCATTACAAGAGCACCGCAAAGAAGTAAGAGATTTATGGGATGACACAAGAAAAGTTATAAAAAGGCATTTTATTGAGAATTCAAAACACGTCTTCTAGATAAATATACAACTAATAATGTATAAAAATGCTTTTATAGACCCATTTACTAGATATCTATTGCTACAATGAGAATTTACAGAGCAGATCTTAGATTAGATGATAAAGTAAGATTTCTTAATGGAGAACAAATTGAATCATTAATACAAGTCAATTCTATTTTCCGAGGCGGGGACTTAGAATTTTATTGTGAAGATTATGTGGGAAAAAGAATTTTAAAATCAACTAACCTCTTGCCTTGTGAAGAATCTCTAAGAATAAATAGAGGGATAAAAATTTATAATTATGGAAATAGAAATCATGGAAGAAGAGTGCATATTAAGTTTGAATTATCTAGAAATTATACTTACGAAATAAAGAAAGGAGTTCAATCACTCTGCGGGCTAAATTGCACACCCGGAGGCCCAAGTTTTTCACCAATTTTATCAACATTGTTTACAATGTAATTATAGAGTTTCTTTATCATTGCTGTTTGTAATTCTTCTTTTAGTCTTCCATGGCATTTTTCAAGATTTTTCTCAGGATATGTTGAGATCCCTTTAAGGTAAGAGCAGTCCATACTTAATCCATTTAAATTTTCAAAGCTTATCTCTCCTTTTTTGATTTGCAACAATTTAACGTTCACAACACACTCATTATTCTCTGATTTAACTATTTCATATCTCCAAGTTGCTTCTTCTGCATCATTAATAAACACAGTTCGATCACATTTTTTCATTGCTTCTGCAAAGCATTCATAATTTTGACACCTCTTCTTTTGAAAAAAAGAGTAATTAATAGCCAAAGAAAGAGAAATTATAATAAGAATTATCAAAACTATTATCTTTTTGTTTACCATTTTACCTCTTTTGTTATTTTTTATAACAGAGTTTATTATTTAAACTTAATCAATAAATCCTAATTTAAATAATTTTTAACAGATATAATAATTATATTAGCAATTAATGAGATAATCACTTAATTAATAAATCCTAATTTAAATAATTTTTAACAGATATAATAATTATATTAGCAATTAATGAGATAATCACTTAATCAACAGATTTATAAATGTCTTTTTTCTTAAAAATTCATGAAAAGAAGTTCTAGGCGCTGGAAGAAAAAAAATCAAATGAGATGGAAGTGGCAGCGTAAAAGATTAAAGAAAGAAAAAAGGAAAAGAAGATTGCATAGACAGAGATCTGCTTAAAATGATAAATTCGAACGGAAGAGCTATGGAAAAAATTTTCATCTCTTCTTTTCATCGTTCTTTAAAAAAATATCATCTAATTAATTCCCAGAGTGAAATAAATGTGTCTGGTTCTTCGATTATGTTAAGGCCACTACGTTCAAATATAGGGGGAATTAAACTAGAACTAATACTTGCTTTAGGAAGTTGCTTAGTTAATGTTGAGATGAATGAAATTAGAAATGGCGAATATCTGAAAAATATGACTACGGCTATTGAAGAATTTTGTACAGATGCAGGATATATATCTATATCATATGGAAATAACTGGTGGGGCGACGAAGATCTCGCTAGAAGCATGGGCTATAAAAAAGATGGATCAATATTTACAAAAAAATTATCCAAGCAAGCGATTGTAAGAATTCAGCAATAATTATTAATAAACTCTTTATTTTATAAATTTTATAAATTTATATACAAATATTTATAACATGCTTTTTCATCTATAACTTATGGTAGAAACAAACATCTGGACAGAAAAATATAGACCAAGCAAATTTGATAATATGGTTGGTCAGCAGGAAATTATTAAACGTGTAAGATCTCTTGTGCAGGCAATGAATATTCCTCACTTATTATTTGCTGGTCCAGCAGGAACTGGAAAATCCACAATGGCGTTAATTGTTGTAAAAGAATTATATGGGGATAAATGGAGGGAAAATTATTTAGAATTAAATGCTTCTGACGAAAGAGGAATTGATGTTGTAAGACAAAAAGTAAAAGATTTTGCAAGAACAAAAGCAATTGAGAATATACCATTTAAAGTAATATTTTTAGATGAAGCAGACGCTTTAACAAAAGAAGCTCAGCAGGCCTTAAGAAGAACAATGGAAAATTATTCTGGAACTTGTAGATTCATCATGTCATGTAATTACTCTTCAAGATTAATTGAACCAATTCAATCAAGATGCGTGGTATTCAGATTTAAATTACTTGAAAAAAAAGATATCTCAAAAGTAATAAAGCATATTGCAGATACAGAAAAATTAAAAGTCAGCGAAGATGCATTTGAGAGTTTATATGAAGCAAGCGAAGGAGATTGCAGAAGAGCAATAAACCTTATGCAGGCAACTGCTTCAATTTCTCCGGATATAACTTCTGAAATGATTAAGATGATCTCTTCTTCTACACAGCCTGCAGAGATTAAGATTGTTCTAGATTATGCATTAGCAGGAGATTTCTTAAATGCTAGAGATAAACTTTTAGACGTTATGCTTAAACAAAGTGTCAGTGGAACAGACATTATAAAAGCAATACAAAAAGAAATATGGAATTTATCAATTGAGCCTGAAATAAAAGTAAGATTGACAGAAAAAACAGGAGAAGCAGAGTTTAGAATGACTGAAGGCAGTGATGAATTTGTTCAACTACAAGCATTGCTTGCCTCTTTTGTAATGGCTGGAAAGGGCATGAGTTAATTTTAAAGATGAGTAAATTATTTACTGGGAAAGATTCATGGAACGGCGGATATTTTAACCTCTTATTATCATTTAAAACATTATCTAATAAAGAATTTAAAAATGTAATTAATTATATGTGGAAAATGCCTTGTTTTAATGGTCCATTTGGGTATGACAATTTAGAGCCAATAAATCAAAAAAAAATTAAAATAAAAATCCCTGATAAAATTGATAAAGGAATTATTAATTATGGAACAGTTAAGTTATCAAATAATAAAATTGCCCCATGTAAGTTTTATGCATATTTTATAGATGATGAAAATAAAATGGATTGTTTTATTAATATTAGCATTCCATTTGGAGCTTTGGAAGAATTAAAAATATTCCCTATAGGATCATATCCTTTTGGAAATAAAATAAATCATAAAAAATGGATAGAAGAGTTGAGTAACTTTATGTTTAAAATTTCTAAAATTATATTTGATTTTTATAAATTTAAAAAAGGATTAATGGGTCTAATAATTGGAGACGATTACAATTTTCTTTCTGAAAATAATTATCAAATTCCTAAAGATAGATGGTTAAGCTATTTAATAAATAAAAATGGAAAGTTAAAATATTATCCTCAAAATGTTTTTAGTGGGCATTTTTCATAAAAACATTTAAATACTAATTAATATATAATAGTTATATATAAATAACTATAAATTATTAATATGTCGCAAAAAATAATAGAAAAGGAAAATGTAGTCCATTGGCCTACATTAAACACCGTAATAATGGTGGAAGATGTATTGAAAAATATGAATGAAAGCATAATAAAGATTGCAGAACTAAAAAGAAAACTACCAAAGCAAATAAACCATAACACCTTAATGGTGATTCTTAAATATTTAGAACAAAGCAATAAGATATTTGTGAGTTTAAGTGGAATAACTTGGATCCATAATATAAATCCAAATTTGAGAAATGCCCTAAATAGAGGCCTTACGATATGAAAGTTGTGAAATCAATTTTATCACCAGAAGCAGAGGAAGTTTATAATTATCTAAATCAAGAATCTATAAATTCTAAAAATGAAAGGATGATTTTAAAGGCGATTAATCAAAAAATAGAATTGATAAAGATAAATCCTCATTATGGTAATCCTATAGCAAAAAACCAAATTCCGGAAGAATATAAATTAAGATATAGTGCAAATAATTTATTCAGAGTGGAGTTGCCTAATTTCTGGAGAATGTTGTATATGTTAACCAATGGTGGAACAAATTTTGAAATCATTGTTTTTGTTATTGATATTATTGATCATCCTGATTATAATAAGAAATTTGGTTATCGTAAGAATTAAATCTTCCTTACTAAATCCTTAAATACAATAATATTTTTATCTTATTATGAACTTAGCAGAAAAATACAGGGCAAAAAAATATTCCGATTTACTTGGACAGGATGCAGCAGTAGAAGAAATAAAATTATTCTTAAAACAATTTCCTAAGAAGAAAGCTTTGATGCTTCATGGACCAGCAGGAACAGGAAAAACTTCTCTGGCTTTAGCTAGTGCAAAAGAAAATAATTTAGAAATTTTAGAACTAAATTCTTCAGATTTAAGAAATAAAAAGAAACTTGAGGAAACTCTTAGACCTGCTACACAACAGCAAGCACTTTTCAAAAAGGGAAAGATAATTTTAATGGATGAAGTAGATGGAGTAACAGGAACTGACGTAGGAGGAATAGGAGAGCTAGAAGATCTAATAATCGGAACTAAATTTCCCATAATTATGACTTGTAATGATGTCTGGCAGTCTAAATTATCCCCTATCAGAGCAAAATCTAAACTTGTTGAAATGAAAGCGCTTACATTAGATAAAATAATAGCTTTATTATTAAAAATAACTGAAATTGAAGGATTTAGTAGAAATCCTTTGGCATTAAAACAAATCGCAATAAAGTCTCAAGGAGATTTAAGAGCAGCATTAAATGATTTAGAGTCATATTCTTTGTCAGATGGTCAAATCGATTTAACAGAAAAAAGAGACATAGATGATAATATTTTCAATATCCTAAGAAGATTATTTAAAGAAAGAGGAGATTTCTTAGAATTATTAGATCACTCCGAATTATCAATTGATGAAATATTTCTTTGGATTGAGGAAAACATTCCAAAAGAATATAGAGAAGAATCTTTACTAAAAGCATATATGGCTCTAGCTAATGCAGACGTTTTTAGAGGAAGAATATATAAAAATCAGCACTGGAGATTTTTAATTTATCAAAATATATTTCAGAGTGCGGGTATTGCGTATGCGAAAAAAAACCCTTCAAGTGGTTTTACAAAATATGAAAGACCAAAAAGAGTTTTAAAAATATGGCTCAACAATCAAAAAATTGCAAAGAAAAAAACAATCGCAAAAAAATATGCCCGTTATGTGCATTGTTCAACTGCTAGAATATTAAGAGACTTCCCAATTCTTAAACCAATTCTAAAACAACCCCACGTTCATGAAAAGTTAAGATTAACTGAAGAAGAAATTGAATATATTATGAAATAAACAAAATTTCAAATATATCTTGTATTTAATATAAAGAATAATTTTAAATATATTAACCTTTAATAGTTAATCATTGTAGATTGTTATAGAACAACAATAAAAATTTCAGATTATGTAAAGATATTATTAAAAATATGAAAATGATGGAAGATGATTTAGAATTAAATGAAAAGACTAAACAAGAAATAGAAGAAGCAAAAAAGAGAATAAGAACAGGAAAATTTATCACCCATGAGGAAGCTAAAAAAAGGCTCGGGCTATAATGTTCTTTAAAATCATTTGGGATGAAAAAGCAAATGATTCATTAAATAAGTTAGAACCTAGTATTTCTAGAAGAATATTTAAAAAAATAGAAGAATTATCAGAAAATCCTTTCTCTAAAGACATAAAAAGATTAAAAGGAAGTGATGATTATAGGCTAAGAGTAGGAGATTATATAATTATCTTTTCTATCGAAAAAGATGCCATTATTATACTAAAAGTTGGACATAGAAAGACAAGTTAATGCCCGGCGGGCAGTTCTATTATTGTAATTTATTCGAAAGTAAATTTCTCATGAATTCTATTTTGGCTAAATTTACTTTAGACAAAATAATTTTCTTCTCATAAAGTGTTTATACTTTATATACTAATATTTATGATTAGTTTTTGTGATATTATTTATAATAGTTAATATCAGAAAAATTTTTTTATTTACCTAGAAAAGTCAGTAATTCTATAAACTTCCCCGGGCTTTTCTACTCTAAATTTTAGAACATCATGATGTTTCAAACCTAAATCACTAGCTATTTTTTTTACTTGTGAAGTAAAATATGTCCCAGCATAAGCTCCTTTAGCAACATTTTTTGGAGCACAAGTAACATGCGTGGTTATCTGTCTTCCTTTAGCATATTGAACTTCAAAAGGTATTCCAAAACCCGGGAAAAACTGTCTGTTTCCGCCCTCACTTCTTGACAATGCAATTAAGTGGTATCCCGACGTTCCATTATCATATCTTGCCTCAAATTCAAATCCCTTTTTCACCTCAGGCATATATACTTCAGTTGCCATAGGCCTATTAACTCCCCTTCCATAACCTCCACCCCTTCTACTTGGAATATATTGATCTAATTCTGTATCTATTCTTAAAAATTCAATATCAAACTTTAAATTTTTAAAATCAAATTTCAAATTACTAGGGAACCTTCCAGGCATCTTTTTAGTAAGCTCATAAACTAAAAATCCAGCCATATTTCCTTCCTGAGGGCTATATTTTGCTAATTCCCCGCTTACTTGGTCTGAAAAGCCAAGTAAAAAATCATTGGAATCTTCATAATTAAGCGGAAGCATTACAGCAAGATTTTCTCCTTTTCTTCCAACAAGTGCTGTAAAAGAATGAGTATTCGTTACAACATCTCCTAAATTACTCAGTTTTGTTCTCTCAAATGCAAGATCTGTCTTTGCTTGTGTTAAAGCTGCTTTGTTTGCTGCATTATTCATTCTTTCTTTAAATGACATAAAATTCTTATATATACTTCTCTTTTAAATCTTTTGTTACAGAGAATTTTGCTGATAGATTTATCCATTGTGCAAAATCTCTGTCTGGAAAATTTGATAATTATTAAAGAGAAGTTTGAATTATTGCATTTTTTAGTCGTTTTCAAACTTCTTATTAGAGAAATTTGTAGCATTTTAGATTTTTATTGATTTTTGCAAATTTCTCTAAACAAATTATCCATAAACGAACTTCTAAGCAATTTCTAATTCTTTTATATCCTTAGAACCCTTTCTTAGATTGTCAACAATATTGCTCGCTCTGTCCTTATTTAATTGAAATCCCGCCTGATGCACAAAATAATTTATTAATTTCTGTCCAACAACTTTTTCAGATTCCTCCGGAGTCATTATTCCCATTGCACCTAAGTATTCAATTAAATATGGGGCTGCTTCTCGTACAAACTCATCTTGAGATATATCATTTTGTCCCGGGTTTGGCAATCTTATTGCCCCCAAACTCAAACGAGGAACTGAGCTCCATGTATCTCCCAATCTCAGCCTTGCTTGTTCAATTTTCTGCTGCAGTTCTTTTCTCTCATCTCCTGCAAACAACATTTCTATAGATGGAGCAACAATCTTTTCAAAACTCTCATCAATTTCTTCATTTTGATATGAAAAATCTTTTATTCTATCTAAGTTCATTCCCAGATGCAAGCCATAAATATTTAGTTGTCTTTTAATTTCATACAAACTAGTAATTCCAAAGTTCTTTGTTTCAAGTAAATCAAATTCAGACATCTGTATTAATTCTCCAACATTGCCTACACCATGACGTTGAAGACATTTTCTTGATCTTACAGAAAGCTCCAAATCAGACATTGATTTCTTTAATGCCACTTCCATTCCCACAGGGATATCCACCTTATACATTTTAGGATCGTGCCATTTATCTTGCGGCAACTTTGCGATAATCTCTAGAGTTCTTCTAAAATAAGGCCGATAGTCTTCTTCACTTACTTCTTCTACATCTTTATACCAATCAAGAAGACTCTTCATCTCATTTCTATTTTTTTTCCATAAATTTGTATGTAATTGATATCTTCCTTTCTCTCTTACAGCAGTTAGAAGAAGATTATTATTAAATTCGCCCGTTTTATGCGAGTCTCTCATTATTCTTTCAGCACTAAAACTTACTCCAAGATAATCTCTATACAATTCAAATTTATCCATAGTGTGTTTTGCCATATCAAATTTATTAAAAGAAATATCTCCCAACTTTACCTTCCCTTCAATATATTGATTAAATCTATAGTTTACTTCATTAAATTTATTTAAGTATAAAATATTACAGCTGGCATCAAAATAAGTTTCTCCGTTTTTTCTAGTAGGAAATTTATAATTAAATAAAATATTATCCTTTGGTTTAGGATGAGTTATATTTGTATGCCTTCTAGTATTGTTTTCTTTTACCGAAATTCCTAATTGGCGAGCAGTTGCCTGTACAAATACTAGCGGATCCCCATAATTCCTTTTAATTATAAATGCCTCCTCTCCCTTTTTCCTATATAAAACATCATTATTTTCAATCATTTTATACTGCCTCCTGTAATTCTTTCCTTGATCTTAAACCATTAATTATATCCCCAGCTTTTTTTCTATTTAACTGAAAACCCCCTTGATGAACATAATAATTAGTTAATTTTCTTACAGCTAACTCTTCCGCTTTGTCAATATCCATAACATTGATAGACGCCAAATACTCAATAAATAAAGGAAGAGCATCTTTTACAAATGCATCTGCTCTAACATCTCTCTGTCCAGGATTAGGTAATCGTATAGCTCCAAGATTTAAGCGAGGTACAGACTGCCAAGATCCCCTCATTCTTAATCTTGCTTGCTCTATTTTTTTCTTTAGCTCTTCTTTTTCGCTTCCTGCAAATAAATAATCTAGTGTTGAATCTATTACACTTTCTAAAGCTCTAGAATCTTCACCTAAATATACACGAGGATCGTGCCATTGTTCCCTAGGAGCTAAAGTAAATATCTCAAAAGCCCTCCTAAAATACGGGCGAAAATCATCTTCAGTTGCACTTTCTGCATCTTTAAACAATGGACGACTTATGAATGCAACTGGTAATTCTTTATATTCATCCCAGTGAGGACTTTCCAATTTAAATTTATCTTCATTAAAGAAAGTGCTAAAAAAACTCTGACATTCCTTAAATTTTCCTGGAATGTTTCTTGTTCGTCCATAACTTAAACCAAAACGAACATTTTTTTTGTATCTTCCAAAATCCGTTACACTGCTTTGCGCAATATCCCAATCAGAATAATATTTATCATTTATTTTCTCTTTTCCCTCCAGAAATTGCCTTAATCCTTTTGGAGCTTCAAATAAATCCATGTCTGTACTAGGATCATAAAGTGAAATTGAAACTGACAATTCAGGCACAGGATCAAAATTTTTATCTGTTAATGTAAAAAACCATAAATTTGGATTTCCTTTATATGGTCCCTGAGGTATTTTAGTTGAATTTGTAATCCTATAATCATTCTTTAAGTCAACATCATATTCCTTAGCTAATTGCTGAATAAATCTAAGGGGATCTTGTAATTGTTCTTCACTTACAATAAGCGCAGAATATTGATTCTCAATTGTCATTTATGCCACCTCCAGTTTTTTATTATTATCTTTTCGTAGTCCAGAAACTATTCTGGTAGCATTTTCTCTATTCAATTGAAATCCACCTTTATGTACAAAATAATTAATTAATTTTTGCTCAGCTAATTCTTCAGCTTCACTAGCAGACATAACTCCTAAAGAAGAAATATATTCAATAAAGTAAGGTGTAGCTTCGGTTACAAATGCATCTGTATTAATATCTCTCTGACCAGGAGCAGGTATTTTGATTGTTCCAAGATTTAATTTTGGCACAGATGCCCAACACCCTCTCATTTGCAACTTTGCCTGTTCTATTTTCTTTTGCAATTGTTCTCTTTCATTTCCTGCAAACAAGATTGGAATAACCGTATCTACTAATTTTGTTAATTCTCCATCTTCTTCCTTTACTTCAATTTTTGGAAATTCCTCTCCATTTGCATAAGCAATCGCTTTTCCTTTATCTCCCTCTAAGAATCTTGCAATCATAAAATCAATTCCCCATTTCCAATTAATAAACGGAGTATGATTTCCTCCTCTTTTCGAACGAACTGGCATCTCCACAATTCCATCCCTGCACATCCCCTTTCCTCTATAATAATCATTATTTTCAAAATATATTTCTCTGACTTTCTCTTCTTTAGGTGCAATAATATCAAAGAAAAAATGTGTTTTACCCAAGTCATTAAAATTGTTCTTCATTAAATCAAATTTTCTAAACTCATCTTTTGGAATATATCTTGATCTCAAAATAAATTCTATACTTCCACCATTGAGATTACTATAAACCAATTTTTTACGAAGTACTTCAGTATTATGATTTCCTTCATAATTTCGACCGCTAACAGAGAACGCTTTAAATAAATTCAAAAAAGGATGAAGATAAGTCAAAGTATCTTTTGTTCTAGTTTTTTTCATCTTAAAAAAATCTTCACTTAATGCATAGAATAGTCTTCTTTGTGATTTAACTGCATGGGGCAATTGACTATAATCTCTTTCCATTTTTAAACTGCCTCCTGCAAAACTCTTCTTCCTTGTAATTTACTAACTATTCCAGCTGCTCTTTCCCTATTAAGTTGGAATCCACCTTTATGTACAAAATAATTTTGAAGTCTTCTTGCAATCATCTCTTCTGCTTCTTCGCTAGACATTATCCCGAAATGAGAAAGACTTTCAACTAGGTACGAAGAAGCATTAACAACAAATTCATCAGTGCGTACATCCTTTTGCCCTGGGTTGGGGATCTGTATAGCGCCTAAACTGAGTCTCGGGACACTTCCCCAACTTCCCCTCATTTGTAATCTTGCTTCATTTATTCTCCTTCCCAATTCTTTTCCTTCCTGCTCCGTAAAAAGAATTGACAGAGTTGTCTCTAACAATTCGTCTCTCTCTACTTCTCCAGTTTTTTGAACATCCCCTCTCAACCCAAGTTGAGCAGGATGTCTCTTGTAAATAATATCTCTCAAGAACGGAGGACATCTTTTGTCATCATAAACTATCTTAACGCCATCCGCCCCATATAAATCCCGGTATATATCGTCGGCCAAAGAAGAACTCATGGTTCTTTTACCTTCAAAAACTCTAGTAATATCAAAAAGATAGCAATTAATGTTCCCTTCAAAACCTCCATAATGTCTATTAAATTCGTCCATAGATCCATATTTTTCCTCTATAGCCCTCTTTAAAAATCCCTTTTCTTCTTCATTTAAAGCAATCTTCCCAGCTTTTCTCTTAGGAGCACCATTCATCTCCGCAAACATTCTAGGATCATGCCATCTATCTTGAGGCAACCCAGCAATAATCTCAAGCGTTCTTCTAAAATAAGGGCGATAGTCTTCGCCAGCAGTTTCGTCTACATCTTTATACCAGTCGAAAAGACTTCCCATTATCTTTTTGTGATGTTTCCAATCATTACTTTCGAAAACAAATCCTCCTTTCTTCTTTACTGCAGTAACATAAACATTCCTGCTCCAATTTGAAGTATCTCTTTCACTCGTTAACATTCTCTCGGCAACAAAACTAACACTAACATTTCCCCGATACCTTCTTAATTCATTCATGGTATGCTTTGCCATATCAAAATCTTTGAAAGGCAGTCCTTCCAAATTAGTTTTTCCTTGAACATAATCTAAAAAATCTTGTTTTATCCATAAAGGTTCATACAAACCATTACTGCTGTTGTCTATATATCTTATAATAAGATCGGGAGAGAAATAAACTTCTGCTTCATTTCTCCTTGGAAATTCGTAGTAAAAAACGTCGTTGCCTATAAAATCGGATCTAGAAAGACGTTCATTCCTTTCAGTCTTTCCCTCTTGCATTGGAATTCCTAACTCTCTAGCAGTCTTTTGTACAAACACTAAAGGATCTGGGTAATTAGTCATATTGCCACCCTCTCCCTTTTTCCTCTCAAACTTCCAACAATTTCTCTAGCCCTTTCCCTATTCAATTGAAATCCACCTTGGTGAACAAAATAATTACTTAGTCTCTGAGCAACAACTTTTTCTGCATCTTCCTCTCCCATAATTCCATATGCAGAAAGTTGCTCAATAAGAAGAGGAGCAGCATTCATAACGAATTCATCAGTTCGTATATCTCTCTGTCCAGGTGTTGGCAATTTAATTGCACCAAGACTTAATCTTGGAACAGATTGCCAACTTGATCTAGTTCTAAGTCTAGCTTGATTAACTTTCTCTATAATAGAATTTCTTTCATCTCCAGTAAATAATATTTCAATTGCCCTATCCACACTTTCTTTATTATTATCAATTTTTCCAATTCCTTCATATTCAGTTCTTTTAACCTGTTCAGGATGAGTTCCATTATATATATCCCTTAGGAAAGATACTCTATCATCTCTATCCAGCGCATAACTAAGTGTAAAAGCTGTCTGAGCAGAAATCTTATATCCTTGACTAGCAGTTAGATATGTAATTTTTCCCCAGCGAGCCTCATCCGGAGATTTACGTATATTTTCTAATCTCGTAACAAATTTCTGAGGCGTTTTATATTTTTCCATTATAACTTCTTTGAAAGTCTTTATCTCATCTTTATTTAATGCAACACAAATACCCCAACAGGAATTATGAGGCTCAACAAGATTTAAAGTGTACATTCTTGGGTCATGCCATTCCTGAGGAGATATTCCTAATAAAATTTCTAAAGATCTGTGAAAAAAAGGCCGATAATCGTCTTGTTTTAAATGAGCTGGTACACAAGCTAAAACATCATCGAATTTATTTTTAAGTTTAAATGAAGAATCATCCATCTCCGAAAAAAAATCATCTTTTCCTTCTTTAATCCTAAACTCTCCCTGATATTTAGGCTGTCCGATAATAATATCAATTAACGATTCATCTTTATCTTTCCATTCTCCAAAACCCAAATGAAATTCCAAATGATTCCTATATCTTCCTAAATTCATTGTATAAAAATCTTCAAATGTAATATCATTCATTTTCTTACCAGATATATCTTTACGCCCATTATAAAAATCTTCAAAGCCTTGTGCAACATTATTTTGAACTGTTTTTATTCCTCTATCTTTTTTAACTTCTTTATAATTCTCATAACTCATTCCAAGAAAAACTTCTCTTTCTTCACCATTCTCTACTATTCTCGCCTTTGCCTGTCTGAAGAAATCTGTATAAAGCCCAGGCATATTTTCATATTTCCAATCAACTGTTAAACCATACGTATCCCTTAGCCACCTATAAAAAACAAAAGGATCAGTGTATTTTTTAGGCATTTCATTAATGCATTTTACAGAATCATTTCTTATTACTTTATTATTTCCTATTCTTTTATTATCTACTTTCTTTCTTGTTCGTTCTTTTAAAATCTTTTGAATTTGATACGCTGATTTACTTGGCTCCTTTATCCATCTAGCATCTTCATATGAAATACTCATTTTAAGCAACCTCCGCCTTTCTTGATTGATTTAATGTACTTACAATTCTTTTAGCATTCTGTCTACTATGCTGATATTTTGTATTATGAACAAAATAATTCGTCAATCTTGTCTCCATTAATTTCTCCGCTTCCTCATTACTCATAATCTCTGTCTTTCCAAACAATTCAATTAAGTAAGTTGCTGCATCAGTTACAAAAACATCATCCATAACATCTTTTCTTGCTGGATTAGGTATTCTAATAGCACCAAGATTCAATCTTGGAACAGAAGTCCAACCACTCCCAACTCTCAATTGAGCTTGTTTAAGTCTCTCCTGATAATCTTCTCTTTCATCACCACTAAATAATATATCTAAAGCTGTTTTAGTAGATTCATCCAGTTCAATTTCTCTATTTCTTTTTGGACCATATAAGATAGGATTTGTCTCATCATATTCACCTGTAAAAAATTTCTGAATTAAATAATCCAACCTTAGATTAACTTTGGGTGGCAATCTTCTTTCTAGCCTATAAGTAGATTGAGAATAAGGCATCCACATTCGATGCTTTGTTCTTTCTACAGAAAAACTTTCTCCAGTCAAATCTTTAAAATCATCAGTTATAGAATTTATATCAAAATTACGCAAATTTAAACGTGGAACTGTCTTACATGCAAAATTAACATAATAAATATTTGGAAAGGCAGTTCTTAGCTCATGATTTTCGAATGTCATTTTTTTTAATTCATTATATTCTTTAACATTTGAAGTACTAACGCCAATATAAAATCCAAAGAGAGATACAGTTCCGTCTTGTTTCTTATTTTGATAGATATGAACTTTCCGCTTCTCTAATAAACCTTGAGTAATTCCATCAAATACTTTTAAATCACTGCAATTTTTCACAAAATTCCTTAATAAAAAAAGAGGATCATTCTTTATTTCATCGCATCTAACTTTCTCAATTAAATTATCTCTTTCACTATTTTGTCGCCAACTATCATCGTAACGCATATCTTCTGCTCTTTGCAATATCAATAGCTCTGCTTTTTCCTCATTCATCCTACAAACCTCGCTCTGTTGTGATAGAATGAAAGATCTTTTCCCTGCCTTTCACTTACATTTTCTGTCTTTTCAAAAGAAATAATGTGGCAGCCGTTCTTCATATGATTAGATTTAGTTTCCTTCTGTCCTAAGTATCTTAATGTTCTAAATCCATAAGAACTTAAATTTTCATTAAATCTTCTAACAGTTGGTTCATCAACGCTATATGGTAAAGATACGATAAATCTTCCCTTATCCCTCAGTATTCTATTTGTTTCTATAACGCAATCTTCAACTTCGTTTCTCTTATCATCCTGTCCTAAATAAAATATAGTATATGAATTAACTACAATATCAGCATAGTCAGAAGGTAAAGTTGTATCAGTTGCAGAACCAACTACAGGCCTATAAGCAATTCCTTTCTTTTCTAGATCTTTTCTACCTTGCTCCATCCATTTCTCATCTAAATCGACTCCTACAGAAACTCTTCCAGTAGTTCTAGAGAAATAAGCCCTTCCATCCCCAACACTAACTACATTTGGAGTATATTTTAATCTCTGCTCTTCAATATCAACTAATTTACCAATAATCTCATTTGTAACATGACTCGCACTACCTTCCCATCCATCTTCATATAAGTTTCTCCATTTCTTCCATCCCCTGCTATGTACAAGTCTTTCAAATTGATCTTCCCCAAGATTTCTCCATCTTGTTTGAATTATGGCGGATAATTCAAAAGGTTTCATAGATCTAAAATGACTTGGAGCGACTAATCCTTCTAAATGTGCAACAGCTCTGTCAACTTCATCCGCATCATACATTTTTTCCTGCTTCTTAGTAATTCTCTCTCCGCCATAAATCTGATTTACAATACTATCTTTGGCTTTTCTCATTGCACCCATATCATCATCAATTGTTCTAGGTCTAAATTTCTTAGGAACTTTAACTCCATATTGGGCAGCTAATTCCTGTAAATGGCCTGTCATCATTTTGTTTAATACATCACTCTGTGAAATTAAACTATACATTGTAACATCTGCAGTCTGTCCTCTTCGATATATCCTACCGCTTAACTGATTAAATCCTCTAGGAGTCATTTCAGGCTCCATTAAAATCATAGAAGCAGGTTTATCTCCTGTAGTTAAATCAACAGATTCTTCAGATACAGAACTTGTAACCATTACATTAACATCAGGATTATTTTTCCATTGCCAATAAAGAGGTTTTCTGCTATTAATATCAGTGTCTCCAGATACTTCCACTACAGTTCTCTTATGATTAACTGCATCCACTATCTGTTTTAAAATTCCATTATGAACATAATTTGTCTTAATAATAACTTTCTGCCCTTCATCAACAAGTTTATCTGTTAAATCAGCCAATGCTTTTAGTTTAGAACCTGGCTGAATTATTCCCGCACCATATTTAGAAAGTCTTGCATCATATAAGCTCTTTCTTAGTTCAGCTAATCCTTCTCCAAGCATAACGCAATCCGCCCAGTTTTTGAAATATACTTCTGCTTCATCATCTCTTAAGTTTACTGGAACATCCACTTCTCTAAATTCAGGCAATCCTAATTCTTCTTTTAGATCTTGTCTAGTTAATCTAAACCAAACATGCCTATCTAAAAGGTCTTTCATCACATCAGGTGCACAATGTGAAAACATATTAGGTGTTGAATATTTCTTAGGATCAAGCATGTGAAAAATCATTCCCAAGTCTCTGTATCTATTTGGAATAGGAGTAGCAGAAAGAAGAGTCAAATATCTATCTTGAGTCATTTCTATAATATTTCTCATTCTCTTTCCACGTAAAGAATTTGCACCCTTAGCATTATGACACTCGTCTAGTCCAACTAACTGAGGATTCATTCTCTCTATTGCTCTCTGTAATCTATTCCATCTTAAATCATCATCATCTAAAGAAAGCTTTTCCCAATTTAAGACACCAAAATCGGTATCTGCGTCTAATTTATCAAAATCTCTATGTTCACTAATAGTCACAACATTTTGTTCAGGCGCACGCATATATCCTGCATATCTGTTTATTTCATCGCCAGACCATGCATTAAGCATTCCAGAATTAGGAGCTACAATTAAAGCAGGATGTCTTCTCTTGGTTTCTTTATCTAAAGAGAATTTACTTGCAGCAGCAGTAAATGTCTTTCCATTTACTCCAGTATCATCAGCAACTAAAATCCTCTTATTATCCATTAATGCCTTAATTCTTATAGACTGTGAAAAAGTAGGCCAACCAGCCTTAGCTGAAGAAACTGAAACATTATCATGAAAATGTAAATATCCTTCTAGAGTTTTTGCTACTCTACTTAATAGTCTTTCTCTTATACCTTCACTCTGTGCTGTTAGTTCTGTCATTTTCTACCTCCTCAATAACATTTAAAGTAACTTCAACTACAGTTCCAGGTCTAATATGCTCCTGCAAAACTTTAGGTATAACTAGAATTGTCTGATTGCCGTGCTTAGCCACTTTTTTTGTAATTGTAAATCTTTTTTGTTTTTCCATTTGTGTATATTTTATGTATAAAACTACCACAATTAATGGTTTTTAAAACTTTCTGTTAATGTAACTTTTTAGTTACACTAAATATGATAAAGAGTTAGATTTAAAAACACTCTAGATTTAGAAAACAAATGTTTAAAGTAGATGTAGACGGAAAAGAAATATGGCACGCCTATTTGATAGGAGACGGAGGTTTTCTTAGTTACGACGACAGAGATGCATTGCTTGTTCAAACAATTAGAGGATATAGAGATAGTAAAGAAATTATTAGATTAAAAGGAGAAGAATTTGAAGGGCATTTAAAAAAAGGAAAGTTTGTTTCTGCAAATGGATATAGTGGAAGAAATTATTATGGTAAGCTTGAATCAGATAAAGGTGAAAGAGAAGTAAGTATTGTCTTAAGAGAAAGAGATCTGGGTAATCAGAATTAAACAGTATTTCTAAAAAATAAATATCATTTGATGGAAAGCGAATATATTTAGAAAGAATTTATAAAATATTATTAACATAATTATTAATGATAAAAGAGGATTTAAGTGGTAAAAGAATTATGCATATTGATGCAACTTGACTTCGCCACTAGGCGAGTCAGGATAAATAGTAATTTTCAACAAAGTCAATTTGATTGAAAATTTAATTATTTTTACTCAACACATTTTGACAGTTGGCAAATTTTCTAGCAAAAATGAACTAAAATAAACATTCTTGTACAAATTTTAGATAAAAAACTGTTAAAAAAAGCTGGTTTTTTAGCATAAAATAGTCAACTGTCAAATAAAGGTAATTTTTTAGGAGTTTATTTTTTGAAGAATTTACTTCTGAGAAAAATACTTTTTGTGTAAAACGC
>CAYHPN010000029.1:0-21630 GCA_964358765.1 Candidatus Woesearchaeota archaeon
TTTTGTGCCGTCAAAATATGAAATATTTTGAGGTGATCAAGAACTAGAATTAATACTATTATTTGCTTAAGAGCATAGTTCTTGACATTCCACATTCCATTTTTTTATTTATTTACCTTTTAATGGTTTAATCCCCATAGGCTTGCCTTGAGGTATTACGGAGAATAAATCCCCTCTTTCATTGAAAAATCATGAGAAAAATGAGCAATTTCAAAAAATCCAAAACATTTAAAAATCAAATAAAACTCAAATTCTCATGAATATACAAACTCGGAGGTTGTTTCATTGTATCAAGTGAAATTCCTAGTTTAAACTCCAGTTCTAAAATTCTAAATCCTATATTCTCTACAAATTTTCAAATAATAAATTATAACAGTTTAATGCTAGTATGAAAAGATATAAATATTCTAAAGGATACAAATCAAGATGAAAAGAGCAATATTCAAAAATGGAGAGCAGAAAAGATTTATTTGTAATGCAAAATATAAATTAAAATTTAATTGGAATGAATTCGCTTCAAAATTAAACATAAATGAAAATACACTTTCTAAATCTTATTGTTTTGAAACTTCATCCATGCCTTATGAATTATTCAAGAAAATTAATACATTGGTTAATAAAGAAGAAAAAGTATCTCTAAAAGATTACAATATTAAAATAAAGGAAATTAAAAATCCAATTGGAAGAAAAGTTTTTGGTGAATCAAGATTTAAATTAAATTCTGTTAAAATAAATTTCGAGAATAAAAAATTGAACATTGATACAAAAAATGTAAAATTCAGTGAAAAAGATTTAGAAAAAGGAATAATTCTCCCTAAGAAAATTAGTCCAGAATTAGCTGAAGAAGTTGGAATGCATTTAGGAGATGGATTTTTGTCTAGTTCTAGATATAAATATAGATTAAAAGGAAATCAAATAACCGAGCGAGAATATTATATAGATTATATTAAACCATTATATAAAAAATTATATAATCTAGAGCTTAACCTTAAGGACTACTTTACAAGTTTTGGGTTTGAGATAAAATCTAAAGCACTTTGGGAATTTAAATCTAAAGTACTTGGGATAAAAACCGGAAAAAAAGAAAATATTGAAATTCCTAAATTATTAAAAATAAATGATAAAAAAATATTATCCTCTTTAATAAAAGGAATTATGGATACAGATGGATGCATTTCATTCAAAAGCAAATATGGGTATAGTAATTATTACCCAGTAATCAGTATAACTTTATATTCAAATAAACTTGTTAATGATATTGAAGAAATATTGAGAATGTTAGGATTTACGCCAAGAAGATATATTACTCAAAAAAAGTATTCCACTTTAATATTATCTGGAATAGGATCTTTAAGAAGGTATGAAGAGTTAATTGGTTGGAGTAGCTATAAGAATTTAAATAAGGTAAATGAATGGAAAAATAATTATCCAGAACTATATGGCGGTTGTGGCGTAACGGTAGCGCGTCAGCCTGTGGCGCTGAATGAGAGGGTTCGACTCCCTCCTTCCGCCCTTAATCTGAATAAAATAGAAAATCCAATAAGTAATTAAACAAAAATGAACAGGAAAAGAATAATCATTATTATATTAACGTTAATAGTAATCTCGTTTGCTTTATTCTTAGTTAATTTCATGTCTTGTTTTTCTCTTTCCTTTACAGGTTCACCTTCGACTCCTTCAATATGTATGCCTTTCACCTCTGCATTACTTCCCCTCTACTTTATACACTGGCCCATTCTTGTTTTCAGTTCTTTTGTGCAATGGATACTAGACTTCATTTGGATCATACTATTGGCTATACTAATTGATTTTGCTTTTGAAAAAATACTTAAAACAATTACTATAAGAATTCTAACAATAGTCCTAATACTTCTCATTCTTACAGTAATTGCAAATGTCACAAGTTTATCTGGACTTAAATGTGTAAATTCTGAAAGCCAATGTTATTACAACATGGCTTTAGAAAAAAATAGTTTAATGATATGTAATTTCGTCCACGATGATTTTTCACAAAGTATATGCTATACAAAAATAGCTTCCTTGCGGGGAGATACTTCGCTCTGTTATAAGAAATTTACCTTAGATGGTAGCACAAACAATATTGCCTCCCTTAATGGATGTTTGTCTAATGTTGCACAAGCAAAAAACGATTCATCAATCTGTTCTGATATCAAAGATGAATATCTATTAAACGAATGTTTTTCCAAAATTGCTTACAACATAAATAACGCAGAGTTATGTTCCCAAACCACCACTGATAAAGATGAAGGACAATGTTTGTTATCAATTGCAAGAATAAGAAATGATATGACCATCTGCGAAAGTATTCAATATCAGGAAAAGAAAGATTCCTGTTATTATAATTTTGCACTCGACAGAAAAGAATCTAGTTTATGTAAAAAGATTATAAACCCTTCCACCTATAATTATTGCCTTATGTATGCAGGCAATAAAACCTAAACTATAAAAACGCTTAAATGCTCAATAAAAAATGATAAAAGAAATAGACATAGTAAAAGGATTTCAGGATTTTCTTCCTCCAGAATCCCTAAAGAGAAATAAAATAAGATCCATTATTGAGAAATGGTTTAAATTATATGGATTTATCCCAATAGAAACACCCGTAGTAGAATTTGATGAATTAATGCGTCCAGACACTCTTCCATCAGAAACTGAAGATAGTGCAGTCTCAGATAGGTTTAGATTGCAAGATAGAGGCGGACGTAATCTTGGACTTAGATACGAATTCACTTTCCAGTTATCTAGAATTTTTAAGCTATATCCAAATATAAAACTCCCTTTTAAAAGATATCAAATTGGAGAAGTCTTCAGAGATGAACCTACCTCTGCAAGAAGATTTAGGCAATTCACTCAATGTGATATAGATATCATGGGAGATTTAAGTACAAAAGCAGACGCAGAATGTTTATCAGTTTTTTCAGATATCTTAACCCAATTAAACATTAATTTTGAAATTCAAATCAATAATAGAAAATTATTGCAATCAATAATAGAAAGTGTACAAATCGATCAAGTTAAAAACGTTATGAAAGAACTTGATAAAATGGAAAAAGTTGGCATTGACCAGTTAAAAATTGATCTTAAAAAATACGCCTCAGTAAATCAAATTCTAACTCTTTTCAAACTCCTAGAAAAAGATCTAGACTTCTTTGAAAAAAATGCATTTTCAGGAGTTAATGAATTAAAAGAATTAATAGAATTAACTCATAATTATAATGTCCGTGTTAAATTTAATCCTTTTCTTACAAGAGGATTAGCATATTATACGGGCAATATTTTTGAAATTGTTTCCCCAGAAAATAAATCTTCAATTGCGGGAGGAGGAAGGTATGATCGTACAGTTGGAAAATATGCCTCTAAAGAAATCCCAGCCGTAGGAATATCTTTTGGATTGGAAAGAGTAACCGAATTAGCAAAAATAGAATCAGATCCAATTGCAAAAGTATTATTAATCTCTATTTCGCAGGACAAACATTCAATCGGGTTAGTTCAAAAACTAAGAAAATCAAATATCTCTTGCCTTTTAGAATTCGGCAGACCCTCTAAAGCATTAGATTTTGCTAACTCTTTAAATATTCCAAACGTAGTTTTCATAGGTGAAGAAGAGATTAATAATAAAAAATTCAAGCTCAAAAATATGTCAACCGGCAAGGAAGATCTCTTAACAGAAAAACAATTAATTAATAAGTTGAATTAATTATTCATTAGAATAACTTGCAATTTTCTCGAGTATTGCACCATCTCTAATTCCATCCAAAAAGGTATCTCTGTCGTTTTCATCTGCAAACATATCTGAATGTTTATTAATTTCAATAGCAAATTTTTCACTTCCTTCAGTTATTTCATCTCCAACTAAAGCATATACCTGATCTCCTTTTTTCATATATCCTATCCCATGAGGTTTTCCATTCTTAACAAATTCAAACAGAACCAATGTAGGCTGAGTTGCAAAATATGTTTTTGCTCCCTCATCTGTGGACAAAACTCCTAAATATTTTTCCAATGCTGTATATGCTGGATCAGTTTTTTTTCTAAAAAGTTCATTTTTCTTTATTTCTTCCTTTATCTTTTTTTTATTTTCTTCCCCTATATTTCTAAGATTCGCTAATGCGTCTTCTAATTTTACTACCATCCCTTTAAGCTAAAATTCGATTTTTTAAATCTTTCTACATTTAAAATTTACTCATTTTCATCATCCTTAAAGCGTTCTTATTATAATATCCCGCATTCAAAGAATTTTATTTTCCCTCTACTCTTCTTCCTCTTCATCATCTCTTAAAGACTCTTCCTCCAGTACATGCTCAATTTCCTCTTCAATTAATCCATCTTTCATTTCCTCAGCAATTGCCATTTCTACTTCTTTTTTCATTCTCTCTAGCTCATCTTTATTCTTCTCCTCATGGAATTTCTTCATCCAAATATATATTTCCTCTAAATGTTTCTCCTGTTCTAGCAATACCTTATGCTGATAATCTAAATGCAGTAAAGGTACAAATGTTCCAACTTTGTCATCTCCATTTCTCTTAGATAAATCAGAAAAAGAAACTTTATCTTCATTCTCCGCAAATATTTTCTTTAAATTTGAATACACTTCTGCAATCTTCTCTTTAATATTTATCTGTCTTTTAGGCAAAGAAATAGCAGTCTCGATTTCTTGCTGTCTTGCAGTCACAATTTTGCGGATTCTTCTATTCTCAGTTGTAATTGCCTTTCCAAGCGCGGCCATTAATTCCTGTAATGTAACTTTTTTAAATCGAGGTAATGGAGATCTCGGAATAAGATCAGGAATTTCTTCATCAAGCTCTAATCTTTCTTGAGTATATTTTTTTTCATCATTTTTTCCAAATAAAATTTCATCTAAACTTGGAAGATAATGATTTAACAAAATTTCAGACTTTATTCTAAGCAATAAAGATGCAGCAAATAATACTTTTGAAGAAACAAAAAAGTTCGCTTCTTCTAATTCTTTAATTTTCTCCAAAAACTTGTTACTTAATACTACTAGATCAATATCCCAAGGACTTAATTGCTCAGTATTTATCAAATCATAAATAATTGCCTGCCAACTCAACTGATCCCCAAATAATAATCCATGAATTTGCTCTTGCCCAACTTTTTCTACTTTTATCTTTTCATCCTGACTCTTACCATCTTTCTTTCCAAAATCAAATTCAAAACCTCCTTCATTCGCCTCTTCCATATTTTGTTTAGAATAACAATCTTTAAAACTCTTATGATCATTTACTTAACAGGTTTAAACGAACTATCTTAGAAAGAAGAGTCGTTTTTATTCCTCTAAAATGCGAAAAAGACTTGTTTCCATTTAGAAGTTACAACAAACCGAAAAGTTTAAATACTCTTTATACATAGATATATTATCACCTCTTTTTGCCCGGGAGAGGACGTTTAATTCATCTATTTTAGCTTGAGTTAAACCTCCTCTCTAAGGGTTAAAATTTTGTTATAAATTACAAACATTAAAGAGCATTCTTCAAGGTTTTACAAGAAAGCCCTCTTTTGAGGCAGTAAAGCATATCCGAATGTGAGAGGTGATATATTTCTAATTTATTACTTATAACCTTGAAAATCCATTGGCATTCCTAGTTTAATCCAAAGTAAAAATAAGATTAAAATCCCTAAAAGAACTATACCTAAAGAGATATATTTAGCTTTAACTTTCCAATCTAGCTTTTTCCAACCTACTTTTTCCATACTTAATTAAAGAAAAGCCCATTATAAATAATTTTGTTTTAATAACAATTCTAAGATATATATTACAAAATATATAATATAAGATATATCTTATTTTCCTCTTTTATCATAAATTCTTAGCTTTAATAGTTAGATGTATAGTTGCTGTTTCCTCACCTAAATTAGAGAGAACAACCCAGTATTTTCCCTTATCTAAATTGTAATCCTGAACCATTGATAATATATCCTCATCATTTGCAAAAGATTTATAGCTTTCATCTCGTTTATAGTGATCAAGCTCATAATCTGGAATTAATACATAATTCACAACATTATCCGAGTTTATTTTTATTGAAACAGTAGCTCCCCCTTCGTAAATCTCAAATCCACTTGAATATCGCATACCTTCCTCTAATTTTTCATTTTCATCAGTTAAAACTTGTTCTACTAGTTCTTGCACGGAATTGGTATTTACAACATTTCCGGTAATCTCATTTTCTGTTGAAATTCCTATTAAATAAAGCAAAGAAAACATTAAAATCCCTCCAATAATAAGGCCAATAACCAACCCTTTCATGTCTTAATTAATCATAACTAGTATTAAAATCTTCTGAAATTGAGGAATTATTTTTTAAGCCAGTTTCTACCCTTCTTTGTTACATCAAAGGATTTTTTTAAAAAATTAGTTCTCTCTAATAGTTTTAAGAGTTCTATTACTTTATCTTTTTCATCATCTTCAAACAACTCTATTAATGCATCAAAAGTAATAAATCTATTTTCTCTAATAATCTTTAATATTTTTCTTGTGAGTTTTTCATCTTTTTCTAAGGTTTTAAATAATGCCGCATTTACTAATTCATAGAAACCTATCTCGCTCTTTATCAAGGTACCTTGATCAATCGGCAATTTTGAAGAAATAGAAATCTCATTACCTGCACCTTCTTTTAATCCACTTTTCATATCAATAATTCCATTTTCTTCAAGCTCTTTTAATCTAGAATAAACTGATGTATAAGATAAATCCACATTCTTTGAAATCTCAGTTACAGAAGAACCTTTTAATGCTAAAGATAAAATATCCATATTATATGGTTTTTTAAATAATTTATCTAACTTTAATATTCTATCTACATCCTCTTTCATGATATAATTAAATAATTAAAGTATAAAAATCTATCTGGGTATTAAATTATGTTACAGAATAGAAAAGTTTAAATACTCTAAGGTATTAATTTTAATAGCAGATTTTAATATCTGCTTAGGAAAAACTAGATGAACGAACAAAATCTAAACGAACTAGATATAGGGAAAAGAATTAAAGTTACTTTAAAGAATGGCTTTGCCTATCGTGGTGAAGTTATGGGTTTCGCATTAAAAGATAGATTTCTAATTTTCAAAGATGATAGATCAGGATTAATTTATATTTCTATTTCAGATATTAGTTTAATTCATAAATTGGAGGAAAGAAATGAATAAGAAAACTAAAGATCACTACATTGCTAAAAAGCTATTAAAATTAGAAGTAGAAATGATAACTTTACAGCAAATCCTTCAGGATAAAGGTATCTTTACAGAAGATGAATTTGCCGAACTAGAAAAACACATAGCCGAAATTACAAAAGATTACTATAACCAAAAGTACTGGGAGGAAGAAAACAATGGATAACCGATTAGTTGAAATTATCCTAAGTGTTAAAAAAGTTGCTAAAGAAGCAGGATTAAACTGTTCTGATGATGCTATAATTGAACTTTCTGGAAAATTCCATATTAGCGAAAATATCCAAAAACAAAAACAACCTTACGAGAAAAAATCTAGCCCTCCAAAGTTTGAAAGCCCAGCAAGTGATAAACAAATTGATTTCTTAAAAAAGTTAAAAGTTACTATTCCGGAAAATCTTACAAAACGAAGAGCGATGGAACTGATTAAAGAAAGAACAGAGGGTGAGAATGGAAGAAACAGATATTAAAACTTCAATAGGAAGCCATTTAGAAAATATCTTAGGGCAAGGTATAAAAGAAAAAGCAATTGTGGCCTTATATAATAATCCAGGTTTAACATATGCACAGTTAGGTTCTGTTTTAAGTGTAGAAACCCAGCAGGTTAGAGTTGTATTTGATAGAAATAGAGGTTTTTTTCAGGAAAGACAAAAAGAAGGAAATATTAAATCTTTTGAAATTTCCCCAATCGCTGAAAACTTTATTATAGAAAGCTTAGCAAAAAAACAAACAATAAACTATCAAAATATTAAATCATTGCAAGAAGAAGAAAACAGGTTAAAAGATAAGAGAAAATTAGAAGGTGAGATACTTGCTATATTGGATAAGATATTAGAAATAGAAGAGAATTTAATTTGTATTGATTTTGAAAAATTAAGTTTAGAGAATCCAATTGTTGCAGATAAACTAATTGATAATCCAGAAGATATTATTGGATTTATTAAAGAGAAATACAAAGAGCAAATTAAATTAAAAAATCTGCCTAAAAGCTGTAAAGTAAATATAGAGAACTTACGAGCAAATCATTTAGATAAATTAGTTATTTTAGAGGGAAGGAGTGTTAGTTTATCAACCGTAAGGCCGAGAGTGATAATAGCTAAATTTGAATGTTCTAGTTGTGGTGCAATCTTATCTATAAATCAAACTGAAAAGAAGTTTAAAGAGCCATCTAGATGTTCATGTGGATGGAAAGGCAAATTCAATCTATTAAGCAAAGAGATGAAGAATACCGCTAAAGTAATAATAGAAGAGATACAAGATAATTCTACTAGTTCAAATTTGCAAAGATTAAATTGCTTTATTTCAGAAGAATTAACATTTAGTAAGAATATTGAAACATTTTATCCAGGAAATGAAATAAAAATAATAGGAATTTTAAAAGAAGTTCCGATACAACTACAATCCGGAATATCTACAAAATTTGATATATCTTTAGAAATAATACAAGCAGAATTGTTTGAGCCAGAAATAGATTTAAGACAATTAGATGATTGCAAAGAAGAGATTATTAAATTATCATCTGAAATCGATAAAAACGGATTAAGTGAAATAACAGAATCTTTTGCTCCAGATGTATATGGCTATAAACCTATTAAAGAAGCAGTTGTTTTGCAATTATGTAGCCAGAAAAACACCCCAGGAAGCAAACCAAGAGATAAAATTAATACTTGCCTTATTGGGGATCCAGGAGTTGCAAAATCTATAATAGCTGATTTCTCTCTTTCTATAACACCTGGAAGCATTAAAGCTGTTGGAGGAGGTAGTTCTGCTGTTGGATTAACTGCGAGTGTTGTAAAAGAAGAAGAGGACATGGGCTATCGTATAGAACCTGGAGCCATGGTATTAGCTAAAGAGATATTAATAATAGATGAATTAAACAATTTACCAGATGAAGATAAGCCCAAACTTCAAGAAGCTATGGAATCAAAAACAATTACAATCCATAAAGCAAATGTCCATGCAACTTTAAAGGTTACTGCCGGCATCCTTGCAACTGCAAACCCAAAACATGGGACTTTTAAGATTAATAGAGATTTACATAGTTCCAGCGTACTAGAGCAGTTTAATATAACTCCAGCAATACTTAATAGATTTGATTTAATTTTTGTAATGATAGATAAGCCAGATAAAGAACATGATAAAAAGGTAGCAAACATTATAGTGCAAAGAAAAAGAAATCAAATAAACCCAAAATATAACATCAATTTTTTAAAGAAGTTTTTTATTTACATTAGAAATCAACCAGAGCCAGAAATAACAGATGAAATCAATGAATTGATAAATAACCATTATATCTTAGTAAGAGAATCCAAAACCGAAGAGCAACTAATAAATCCAAGATATGTAGAAACATTACTTAGATTATGCCAAGCATCTGCAAAAATCCGTTTAAGTAGAATAATAGAACTAAAAGATTTAGAAAGAGCTAAAGAAATATTAAAAAAAAGTAATTATGTAAACTATCTATTTAATAATAAAGAGGAGGAAATATAGAAATATAGGTATATGATATATTGATAATTTGATATATTTGATATATTTGATATATAAATAATAACAATAATATCATATATAACATAAATAACATATATCATTAACCTTATTAGTAAGAAAATAAATGAACATAAGATTAAAATCACATGGATTTAATAGAGCAATAGGCCATACAGAAAGCGGAATATTCATTACTAAGAGAGATCAACAAAATGTATTTCATAAACACGATGGCTTCGGAATGTCTTGTGTTATATTAGCAGAACTTAATCAAATGAATATAGGTAGTATATTTATCAATCATTGCGGAAGTATCTTTAAAACTCAGCTTATGAACTTCTATAATAACGGAATTAAACACTCTTGGGATCATGATGTTCAAATGATTTTACCTAAACAATACTTTGAAACTAAACAAGAGTACTCTAAGGAAGGTGTTATTATTCAATCTAAACTATAAAACATAAAAAAATATAAAGTAAGATTGTTTACCAAGTTTACATGAAAATCACATTTGAGAAATTTAAAGAGGCGATAGAAAATAGTGGAGGAATAAAATTAGTTATATCTAAGAAGCTGGGAGTTAGTAGAATGGGCTTAGATAAATGGTTAAAAAAACATCCAGAAGCAATAAATCTAATAGAAAACGAAGCTGAAAGTTTAATAGATAAAGCAGAATTTAATTTAGTTGTTGCCTTAAATAATAGAGAACAATGGGCCACAAATAAAATATTAGAAACTAAAGGGAGATATAGGGGATGGTCATCAAATCCTGCAATAGTAAATTCAATAACTAAAAATCAATCTAATTACTCATTTAGAATTATCCACACGGACTCAGAGGGAAAAGTTCTTAAAAATGTAACTACTGGTTATCTTCCGGCAGATAATCAAAATATAGATCCCAATTATGAACTTGAAATAATAACACCAGAAACACAAATAAATGAAGAGGTTGAAAAATTAATGAAAGATGATAACTAACGAGCATAGAATAATATTAAAAAATAAACTAATAGAAGAAAGAAAAAGCTGTGAAGTTTGTAGTTCGATAGTAGATTTACAAGTTTACTATAAAGATTGTAATTTTGATAACTTTAAGCGAAGTAATTTAATTTTATTATGTCTTCCCTGTAATGAAAAAAAGGTGACATTAATGTCACCTTTAAATACAAGAAAAGAACTCGCATATGAAGAAGCCGAACAAATCGAACAGCAAGAAATTAAAGGTTTTATTTCTACTAATAAACTAAGTGCTGAAAATATAAAACCAAATTATCTAATAGATCGAGATGGAGAGTTATTTATCGATGTTAATTTACTAGAAAAAAGTAATAATACAAAAGATTATTGATATATTATTTTAATAATTATGGTATATACTAACGATGTTTTGTTTTAAATATAGAAACTTACTATAAATTTTATGATTAGAATAAAGAGGAGAATTAGTAAAGTAGGTTCTGGGGCAGGAGTTTATTTTTCTAAAGAAGAATTAAAAGTTTTAAATGCAAATATCGGAGATTATCTAGTTTTAGAATTATTCAAGTTTAATGAATCTTTATTTTTATCTTTAACAGATATGAAAAGTAAAAATATACCTCTTAGAATTTTATTAAGAACAATTGAAAGCCCTATAAGAGAAGGAAAAATTATTGATTTAAACGATGGTGAATTAATTTTATTTGATGAGAAAACGGAACAATCTCACGCAATTCCTTTGGAATTAATTAGTTATATTGATTATCTTGTTAAAGAAGAGTCTCTTCCATAGTGGGCCGAAATACAAGAAAACCCTTTCTTAATTGAAAGGGCATACTCAAAAATGAATGAAAAACAAAAAATCCAAGCAGAATTAAACAAACATAAAGCCAGAGAAGTAAAGAAAGAGTTGTATAATTATAAAGTTAAAGATTGCTTTAGTTTAGTAAAAGAAATTGATGAATTAAAAAAAATTAATCAAGAATTAAAAATAAACTCTTATATTGATGATAGATTAAAGAAATTCAATAAAAGAATTATAGTTGATCCTGTAACAAATTCAATTACAACGGAGAATATAAAATGAGTAAACTAGTTTCTATAAAAGAAATAGAAGAACTAGGTTATAAATTAATTAATGGTAATTACACTAAAGGTAAAATTAGATATTTAGTTTGTGGGGGATGTAAGCGATTTTCAGAAGTACGAACCCAACCAGATGAAAACAATAAAATTCAATGGAAATGTAATTGGTGCATATATAGTAATATAACGAGGGCAAAATGATAGAGCCAGGAATTTTTAGAGAACCAACGCAACAAGAAAAGAAAGATTTTATTCCTCTAAATGGAAATAACAGAGATGAAGAAATTGAATTAATAACTAATATGCGAACTCAGTTTAGTAAGTTTAACCGAATTTGTTTATTAAAATCTAAAGAACCAAAAAAAGAAATTCTAGGTTGTTTTGAATGTTGGCGATTAGAGAGAAAAGAGTTAGAGAATACAGATAATTTCGAAGAGGAATATAAAAATTACCAACGATTAAATTGTAATAAACTAATTATGGTTAATGGAATTAAACGAATAATTCTAGGAAATGAAAGAAAAGAAAAAGAATTTATCTTTCACTATCATTGTAATTACTGCCAATCTAATTTACAAGTTCCATTAAACGAAGATTTACTAAAAGAAGATCAATTTGATAAATTTACTAAACTAACACAAAGCGAGGTAGAATATTGATGACAGGCAGTTTAATTAGAGGTTTAAATGTTGGCTTAGGAACTCAATTTTATTCTAACGGAAAAGAACCAGAAGTTCTATATGTAAATGGAAATCCTAGCGGTGTACTAGTTGCTCTATTCCCTCAAATCGGAAGCCAATTAGTTATAGATCCAATAAATGGAAATTACTATTTTTCAGTTTCTGGAACTGATGGTAAGAATTGGCATAAATTAGGGAGTACAGTATGAACACTCAAAATATATTAATCCCGATAAGCGGATTAGATGGGATAGGCTCTAGATCAGTTTCTGTTATCCTCCTAGTTGGGAAATCTGGTTTATCCTATATCCCATTACAATGCGATAGCCGTGGAGTTCTTTTAACTTCTGGAGTGTAAAATGAAAGATAATTTATTAAGAGAGTTTTGTATTCTAGCTTATCCTCTTTATACAGCTCATAATTTTACTTGTTTTGATTGTAAGAAAATAACTACACAAGAAGATATAGTAAAAAATCCGTTTAGGCCGTTAAGAGTTGCTTTTAATAAAGAAACTAATAGAGTTGTTCCTGTTTGCTATGATTGTTATGATAAAAGAATTAAATTAGATTATCAAGAATATTGTAAAATAGAGGGAATAGAAATTGATTGAAAAAATTTATACTAAACAAATCTATGGGAAAAGTAAAGGCTATTCAATAGAAATAACCGAAGCAGTTAAATTAATTAGAGAAGGTTCTCTTAAATTAGAAAATATAAAGTTCGAAGATAGAAAAAAATTAACAGAAAAGTTATACAAAGATGAAAAAGGCAGGATGGTTATGTAAATGGCAGATCAATCAATAGAAATCTTATTAAAAATACAAGATGAAATGAGTTCTACTCTAAAAAGAATAGAAGGAAACTTAGAAGATTTTAATAATAAAGTTACTAAACAAAACCAAGTAAGTACTAAAACATTTCAAGAGCAAACAACTAGTTTACTAGCACTAGGAAACGCCGCACAATCTGTTGATAATATCTTTTCTTCTTATACAAATCTTCAATTAAAACTAGAGAACGCAACCGAAAGAGTAACCGGGGCAAATGATAGATTAGAAGATTCTCAAAGGAGATTAAATAAACTAGCTAAAGAAGGCAAGAAAGGCTCAGAGGAATACGCAGACGCACAGAGAGAATTAGAACGAGCACAAAGGCAAGTTACAATAGCAGAGAACAATCTTGCAAGAGCGAATAATCAAGTTATTGGAACTTACTTAAACATGGGTGTTCAATCTATTGCATTAATTGGTTCTTTACCAAAATTAGCAGGAAGTATAAGATTAGTTACTTTAGAGAGTTTAGCTTTTATTGCAACTCCACTAGGAATTACTTTGGCAGCCGTTGGAGTGGCTTTAGCCGTTGTAACTACGATGTATATCGAGCAAAAGAAAGCTATCGAGAACTTAAATAAAGTAAATTCTGAGTTAGTTGGCCAGGTAGAAAATGTTAATTTTGCATTTGAACAGTTGGGAAATACAGCACAAATAACGAGAGATTCTATTACAGAAGCCCTTAATTCAACTCTAGGGATAATTAAAACTCAATCTCAAAACGAATTAGATTTAATAGCTAAGAAAGAAGATGCAGAATATCAAATGATCTTAGCAAAGAAAGAAGGCCGTATGGAAGATTATTCTCACTATAAAGCCATCTTTGCTTTATCAAATAGAGATTTAGAAATGTTAAAGCAAAAGAACGACGCTTTAGAAAGTAATCTAAGAGCAGAAGCCAACAGATTAGCCCCATTAACTGAAATTCAAAAACAAAAAGAGTACTTAGAAAAACTACCTTATACAGCAACAGCAGATTATCTTCAAAATACTTTTATGGTCATCTACGAACAAACTCATGCAGAGATGACTAGAATTTTAACAGAGAACGTAAACCAGCAAATACAAAAGTATAGAGAATTAGAACAACAGAGATTAAGAACATTATCAGGAGAACCCTCAACGGGTGTTGGAAAGTTCTTAGATAAAGTATTTATGGGTGCAGTTTCAGCAAATAATAGAGAAAAGTTAAATAAGGGAACTACTGTTCACGATGCCGTTATAACCCCAAAAGGAGAAGTAATCCATACAGATCCTAAAGATTATCTCTTTGCAACTAAAAACCCTGGAGGTATGGGGGGGATGATTGTAAATATAAATGGAAATATCTATGGAGTTAATGCTAATGATATTTCTATTGCACTTAAAAGAGAATTGGCTAATAAAATAAGTATATAGTATAACTATTTTTTAATTACTTCTTTAAACCTATCTTTGAACTTATGTTTAAATTCTTCCGGCGAATAGCTTTCACCTTCAAAGCTAATAGTAATTTCTTTACTCTCTGCAACTTTTAACCTCTGTTCCATTCTTTTTATAATCTCTTGCATTCTTTCAACTTCTTTCTCTAGTTTATTCTTTTGTTCTTCTGGTATATCTTCTATATTGTAAACTTTCTCTAATAATACTTTTTCTAAATTCTGTGTTGATAAGTGAATATAAGTTTTCATCATCCTACTATCGGGTGTATGGCCTGCAAATTTCTTAATTTGTTGTTCTGGAACTTGTTTTTCAACTAATTCCGTTAATCTGCTATGCCTAAAAATATAAGGATAGATATTCTTCTTAATATCTGCTTTCTTAGCAATAGTTTTTATAATATAACCGAACAAAACATCACTCATTGGTTTAGTTCTATTTTGAGTTGTTGGAAATACAAAATCACTCTCTTTTACATTTGGAAAACAATATTCTTCTTTCCATCTTCTTAAATGAAGTGTTGCTTTTTGAACAAATACCGTTCTATGATCTCCAGTTTTATTAGAAACTAAAGTAATTTCAGAAACATCAGCACCAAACTTTATCCTACTCCAAGTTAAATTCCTTAGTTCTTCTGGCCTTGCAGCACTCTCATAAAGTGTAAGAATTAGTGCTTTATCCCGTAACTTTTCAGAACTTCTAATCATTTTCTCTAGTTCATCCAATTCTAAGAGTTTAGATTTATTTACTCTTTGAGGATTTAATCTCTTTTTATTCTTCTTATTTACATCGGTTATTAATTCTAATAATTCTAAATCTTTATATTGAAACTTAATAAATTTCTTTAAAATAATAGTTATTCCTTTTCTACTCCACATTGTTTTAGAAGCTTGATTTGCTAAAGAAAGAAAAGAAACAATATCATCCTTATCCCACTTATCAAAATCTTTTTCTATAATATCTCTAGCTTGTAGTAGATTTCTTTTATAATCATCAACTTTATGAGGGTTTGCAGTAGTAGAACACTCTAATAAAAATCTATCTAAAATCTTTTTATCAGTTAAACTTAATCCCAAATAAATATGTTTTGTTCCAGTTTCTCTATAAGAGGGATAAATATCTTTCATTTAATAACTAAATATTCCTCGTATATAAATGTTTCTAAATTATAAGGATTTTAAAACCCTCTCTAAGGGTTAAATAAAAACTTACAAATTAAGTTTTAATAAGAAGAACATTCTTCAAGGTTTTCAAAGCAAGTCCTTATTATAAGGCATGAAAACATATCCGAATGTTGGATAAAACACACAAAGGTACGGAGCACGAAAATCCTCCCGCTGCCAGTGAAAAAGTTATAGAGGGGTGATTAATATTCTAAAGTCTCTTAAAGAAAATCAACATTTTTCTTCCTTTCCTATTATACTCTCCTGCTTTCTTTAAACCTAAAGATCTCTGTAAACGTACAGATGCTTTATTATTTGCAGACAATGTGGAATACATCCTCTTATATTTCTTAGAAGCCTCCTTGAAAGCATATAATTTTAATTGCATAGCAATTCCCTTATTTCTAAATGATGGCTTAACAACAAGCCCCGAACTCATACAATACTCTCTTTTGTTTACAGTTCTGGATAATAACTCTAGATCTGGATAAAGACCCATAGGAGCAAAAGAAGTATATCCCACTATATTCTTTCCTTGTATTGCTATATAAAATTGTTTTTCTTTGAAAGATTCCTTTATTTTTTTAATAGCTTCTTCACCTGATATATTCTTTAAAGCCTCTGGAAATACTCTAGAAGAGATCATTACTTCATAGAGTGCTCCCGCATCAGTTGGGCAAGCCCTTCTCATCATAAACATAGAATGAAAAATGAGAATAAAGTTATAAATCTAACTCTTAAAACCAAGAATAATAAAGGTTTAAATAGGGTAATTTTATTGAAATAACATGAACAGATCACGCGATATCCTTGCAGATTTACCATTTACTAGAGCAAATGCTGACCTAGAAGAGTCAAAAGACAAATATGCTCGCCTCAAAGCTCTCCCTTCCCAAATAAATTATGTTTTTAACACTTCCATTCCTTTTCTCTATAGGGCGGGGCAAATATTAGGTACTGCTTCACTAGTTCATGGAATTGACAAAATGATCTACTCTCCAAATGAAGAACTTCAAGCTGTAGTATATCTTTATGGTGGAGTAGTTATTGCAGCAGCTTCAGGATTAGCAGAAATTTTCAGAGACGTTCAAGCACCTTCCAAAGCAGATTTAGGCATAGTTAAAGCAGTTAATGATCCTCAACCTGTTGATAAAATAAGCCAAACTATTATCCAAGAAAGCAAACCTTCTTCAAGCTCAAGGGTACAAGTAACTCAAGTCTGGCCTCCACAAAAAGATTAAATCACAAATACCTGAGAATTTTATCCATTTTTTATACATATTTATAGAAAATAGCCATTTAATACTCCATTAATAATGCCCCTAAAAAGCCCAAAATCTAGCTAAAAATAACAGTCCAAACTAGGAATTTTGCCTTAATCACAGGCCATAAGTTCTCAAATAATCTTATATAATTTAACATCTTAGAATTACCTTTTTTGGGTTGTTTTTTTTATAATTAAATTACGTTTTTACCCTATATAAACCTGCCTATTTTGGGTTTATTTTTGTAAGTTCTTAAAACTACAAAATAGTAGTATTATAACCTTAAATTCATCCAAAAATTTAGCTTTAAACCCTTCTTATTTAGGCGTATTCTCAAAAGAAGTATAATGGCATTTGCCACAAAATAGTCTTGTTTTATGATCTGCCAAAAAAGTTCCCGCCCCGCATCTTGGACAATTTTTCTTAGTTTTAGTTATACTGTCTCCGCTAACCTTGTAAAACTTATACTTTGAACTTATAGGCTTATTCTTATGTGGTTTTTTACCCTGTCCTGCTGCTTTTGAGCTTCCGCCCTTTGCCGCTGCCATTTTTATGCAGCTCCCTCAGCCTTTTTAACTTTAGGTTTTCTTTCAATCATTTCCTTGTCTTTCTTAGTATTATAAACAAATGCCTCAACAGTAAACTCTTTCTTCCCAAAATTACTCGTTATCTTCTTCACAGCAATATTTTCTTCATGAGCTTTGTATTTATCAACCATCGCCTTATTCACTCCACTAACCCCCGGGTTTGATCCAGACTCCATTACAAATACAACTTCCCTTCTATTCAATAAATCATTTTTTAAATCAGTTATAACTTTCATCTTAAATTCTTATAGCATACTCTCCTTTTTCTTTAATATTTAACTTTTGTGCTATTTCAGACTGTTCTGGATTTAATACAAAAATCTTCCCCTTAAAACCTTCCCTAAGCTCTTCTCCTCCGCATTTAGGGCACTTTGTTCCACTAGACACTATTGTCTTGCAATTCTTACACGCTTTCTGTTTTGCCATTATTTTTTATCTCCCTTTTTCTTCTTTGATGTTTCTTTACCATCTTTTTCCCCTTTTTCAACTCTCTTCTTCACACCCTCTCTCTTTTTCTTCTCTTCATCAAGCCATTGCAATTTACCTAGCCCTGATTGCCTCATGGTTAATCCTATTTTTGGGACTCCAGCCTTATAACTAATTGCCACAACTCTAGCAACACACTCATCTTCCTTTCCTAAACTTCTTTTACTAGCTTTTCCAGATAATGTTCCAGTTTTACTTAGCGATACATAATCTTCCATTGTTTGAGAAATATGAATCATTCCCTGCGCAGGTCCAATTTGCATAAAGGCGCCAAAATTTGTAATTTCAGCAATAGTGCCATAAACAAGCTCTTTTAATTCAGGTCTCCAAACCAATATTGAAAATACAGAATTATAATATGCAGAACCATCTCCTGGAATAATAACTCCATCGTCGATCTTTCCAACATTTAAAACCGCAATAACATATCCGTATTCTTTATTTACCTTATTTACAAAATCTTCATTCAATTGTTTCTGTATAGCCTCCTTAGTAGGCAATCCAAAATGCTTTGGCTCAACCCTTACATGATCTTCCACTTCTAAAATATAAAACATTTATTGATTTCTCCAGTTATATTAATTAATTTATACCTATTACTCACAAAAATTGCTTTAAAAACCTTTTCATGCAGAGTTTTTGTCCAATAATCTATTCCTACTTTTCCAATATAGGTTTTTTTATTAAATCCACGATCTCAGTGCTATAAGTTAATCTGTATCTTTTATTTTCAAAATCTCTTGTCACATTAGTATAAATAAGTGCAGTCCACCCTTCTTTTACTCTTTGATCCACAATCTCACAAATAACTCCGTTATCTTTTTCATTAAAGTCATATTTCCATTTATGAACTATCGACCATTCTTTACAATGATCTCCCATAACTTCCTCTTCCAAAGTCTCTTCAACCATTAAAACTTTTTTTGCAATCCCATACGGCAAAACATCAATTTCAACTTCTTCCCTATGAGCAATTGTTCCGCCTATCTTAACCATCTCCGGTTAAATTAATATCTCTTTTTAATCATTATCATATCAAGAAATATATCTCCATTGTATTGTTTTTATTCTCCTAAAATTAATTTGTTCTCTTTACCCAAGACTTTTAAACTCGCACTATTTTCTATTTCTGTCCGGATGGCGGAGTGGTCTAACGCAATAGTCTCGAAATATGAAGTTTCGTAAGAAACGAATATTCTCGAAACTCATCCTTCGAGGTAACTATGCCTTCCAAGGCTCCCAGGTTCGAATCCTGGTCCGGACGTCTTTGTCCATCGTAGCGAGAAAGCCCACAGTGTAACGAGGAGCTTCGCAGCAAGAGTGAATCAAAGATTAGTTTTATAAAAAATAGTGAAACTCTCCATGGCAAGTCATGGGGCATCTAGAAATTAATTGATTACAACTTATTATCAGGAAGAGTTTTATTTTAATACAATTCACATTACATCTTTTATTTTATTTACCTTTATTGGGTTTAATCCCCATAGGCTTGCCTTGAGGTATTACGGAGAATAAAATTTAAAAATCATCTTCTTCTTAATTTCAGCATGGTAGTTGAAGTATTTTCCCTTCTCTTTTCATTTTGCTTAATCGGATATTTAATAGGCAGAATAGGTCACTATTATTACGGCCATAAATATGACTTCCTTCATCATTGGATTTACGGAATTATTTTAGTAATTGTTGGAATATTAGCAGATTTCGAAAAGTCTTCAACTTCTTTTTTACTCGTCTCATTCGGTTTTGGATTATTTATTAGCGATTTTAAAGATTTCAAAAACCTTAAATTTTACGGAAGAGATACTCATCCAGAAAAGAAGTTCCTTGGTTTTGATTAAACTAGATTTCTTTCCTCTAAAAAACGTTCAATCCTTCTATCATTTTTCTGCAACAATAAACCGTAGTTCAACTTTTCAGTTAATTCTGTAAATAAAGGAGCCATCTTTAAATGATAATTAGATCGATAAACATGATAATAAGTTCCAGGCGTATAATGATTTCCCCCTCTAAAAAAATGTTTATTTTCAATTATTGCTTTAAGAAATCTTTCTTTTAACATAGCATAAGTAATCAAAGAATTAGGGGCAGTCCTGCTCTCTTCTTTCCAAATAGATCTTATGATATCTTCTGAAACAAAATAGGAGCGAACTATACGCATCTCTTTCCTAAGTGTCTCCCTAACTTCATCTTCGTCTAATCCATTTAATCTTTCAATGGAATTTTCAAAATTATGATATCCTACAGCATATAAAACAGGAGCACTTTTTATTCTCTGAAAAAATTTTATTTGTCTAGGTTTAAGTCTAACACCATAATGAATAAAACCCGTTTTTGTCTCGACCCATATTTTTCCATTAAAAAAATCAGGTTCTCCGTCTTTATCAGATTGTTTCTCAAAATCGCAAAACTGTCTTTCAAAAATATCCTCAAACCTTTCCCCAATTAAAGTTTGTATAGTCTTTTTAGAAATTGCTTCACTCATGAACTTAAAATAATTTAATTATATAAAAAGATATAGTGTTTTTATTATTCAGTAAGAAGATATAATAACCTAAAATTTCTTTTCTAATTATGAAACTATTCAAAATATCAAAGTTCTGTGCAATAATTTCAGCAATTTTATTTTTCATATTATCTACAATAAACTTAATAAAATTCGGCATATCTCAAAATGCAATTAAAAGATCAGACCATGTATTAATAGAATTAGTCATAGATAATTACAACAACCTAAATATCTATTTAATTTTCCTTTTATTCTTAATCTCCTTAATAATCTTTTTTGGATATTATAAGTGGACAAAAATAAATAAACAAAAAATTTCCAGTTTACTTTCAATTTTAATGATTATTGCCCTATTGTTAAGTATATTATATCAATTATCAATCTATAGCTCATTCTTTGATTCTTTATCGATAGGAAAAAATGCATCTAGTATCTTTATATCTATTATATCGATAGCTTTTGCAATTTCCCTATTATTATATAAAAAGAACAGAAAAACTGCAATTTTAGCAATTGCCCCCTTATATATTATTAATAGTATTTTTACATTTTCAACACTATTTATCCCCATACAGCTTTTGAACTTAACAATAGCAATCAGAATAGTTGAAGTTGTCTTTTTCTCCCAAGAAAGTTTGGAAAAACAAAAATAACTGCAAATTCCATCTATCATAAGCTTTAAAACGTAAGTTTTCCTCCTCTATTTATGAAAAAAATAATAAAGTGTCTTCAATGCAAAAAAGAAATAGAAATTGATACCATGGCGAGATTTAAAAGGAAATATTGTAAAACATGCAGTGAGAAAAGAAAGAAAATGTGGGATAATCAATGGAAAATCAAGTTTGAAGACCTTCCTGATGAATAATATCTAATCAGCTATGTGTAAATCTATAGCATAAATTTAGGAACAATATTCCATTCGTG
>CAYHPN010000030.1:0-21582 GCA_964358765.1 Candidatus Woesearchaeota archaeon
AAAACTTATTGTTCTTTCCTTTATAACTATTGATGGAGTTATGCAGGCGCCTGGAGGATCTGAGGAAGATAAAAGCGGAGGCTTTGAATATGGCGGGTGGACGGTCCCTTTTTTTGATGAATTCTCAGGCAAAGTGATGGGCGAGCAGATGAGCAATAATTCCGATTTATTACTAGGAAGAAAAACATACGAGATCTTTGCATCATATTGGCCGAAACATGAATCTGACTGGCAGGGAATCAATAAAGTAAAAAAATATTTTGTGTCGCACAAAGACAAGAAAACTAATTGGGAAAATTCAATTGCGTTAAAAGGAAATATTGTAGAAGAAATAAAAAAACTGAAAATGCAAAAAGGAACAGACATACAAGTTCACGGAAGTGGAAATTTAATTCAGACCCTTTTAAAACATGACTTGGTTGATGAACTCTGGTTGAAGATATTTCCGATAATTTTAGGTAAAGGAAAGAAACTATTTGCAGAAGGCACCATGCCTGCAAATTTCAAACTAATTGATAGCAAAATAAGCCCAAGCGGAGTTATATTTGCCAATTATAAGCGCGCTGGTGTTGTAAAAACTGGATCTTTTTAATAGTAAAAATGAAAAAAACAGCCATGAAAACCTGCAGTAGAGGGCATTCTTATGATAGTAGTAGATATGCTGTTTGTCCTATCTGCTAGCCTGGACAAAAGAAGAAATGAAAATATAATAAGATTCTTATAGAGCCTTGATTTTCTAGATATATGCCAGAACGCATATCATTATTTGGACATCCTGGAAGTGGAAAATCTACCATAGCAAAGCAGATTTATGCCCAACTGCATTGCCAGATTATTGAATCTTCAATCTATCTTATCTTCCCTTTGGCGTCTCATTTTCCTATTTTACCTGACGAACCGGTTCTTTTCTCTACTTTTAAGAAAATTCCTTTAAAACACAATCCAATGAGCAGAGAAGATGCCAGAAGATACTTTAGTACTTTAGCTAAAAGATATGGGGGAGATTTTATTTCTCGGGCACTGCATGAATTTTATAGTAAGGATTCAATGGAGAAATGTATTTTATTTGTTGGAATAAGAGGAAAGGAAAATGCAGAATATTGCAGACTGCATAATGATATTGTAGTCTATCTCAAGGCAAAGAGATCAATTTTACTAGAAAGACTAATAAAAAAAAGAGGATACACTCAAAAAGAAGCGAAAAGAGATCTAGATGAAGAAGAGAGAATATATAAAACGTCCCAAATAGAAAAAATAGCAGATTTCGTAATAGATACTTCTGATAAAACCCCCTCTCAAATTAAAAGAAAAATTGTAGAGTTTTATCAACAAAGAAGCAGACTATGCAGTACTTGCGTTAATTCAAGCAGAAATCCTTCCATTACTTTTAATAAAAAAGGTATTTGTAATATCTGCGAAAATTATTTTAAGAATTTCGATGTTAAACATTTGGAAGAAGAAATACAATTCTTAAGATCTTTTATCGGAAAAGGTAAAGGGGGCCATGATGTAATGGTTGGAATTTCTGGGGGCAAGGATAGTACTGCAACTCTTTACACCATTAAGAAAATGGACTTTACTCCTCTTTCTTTTACCTTTGATACTGGTTATTTGCCCCAAACCACTATACCCAGATCAAAAGAAATGGCGAAGCTTTTGGGTGCAGAACATGTGATAATTGACATCAGAAAATATCTTAGAGATAAAGATATTGAATGTTTTAAGAAAACTGTTGCATTATATGAATTGCCTTTTAATTTAGATACCAAACTAAAGTTTCAGGAAACCTATAACACCGCACGAAAACATTATTCCATTAAATGTGATCATTCTCTTCCGTTTGTAAGGTCTTGCCAACTTTGCAGGAGAATGGTTATACGAGCCTATTATGACGAAGCACTTAAACATGGAGTTTCTGCCATAATATTGGGAATTAATGAATGGACAAATTTAAGTTCTGCACAAAAAGGAGGAAAGTTCAGGGTTTCAGGCATAAGAGAACTTAAACCCTATAAGAACAAGCCTGCAGTTTATGTCTTTCATTTACCTTTTCTGTTGCAAAGGAATAGTAAAACAACTAAGAAAATATTAGATAAAATAGGCTGGAAAGCTCCAGAAGGAGAGGATTTTATTGAATCCAATTCAAATTCATGTTTATTTGCCCGCTCAACTGAAAGAATGGCAAAAAGACTTCTAGAATTCCATCCAGACAGCACTAGACTTGGCAGAGAAGTTACAGTAGGATTTATCACTAAGGAAGAAGCTCTCAAAGCCTTAAAGAAAATTCATCCTTACAGATATTCTCCAAGAGAAGTCTTGCAGAAGGCAGGAATAATATAATTAAGATGGCTGACTTGAAGGCCGTTTTCGAGAAGAATGGATTTACGAATGTTCTGACTTATATTCAAAGTGGAAATGTCATTTTCGATTCTGATGAAAATGAAAAAGAACTGGAGGAGAAGATTGAGAGTATATTATCTAAGGCGTTCGATTATAAATCGACTGTTCTAGTTAGATCTCAGGAAGAGATAAAGAAAGTTTTGTCTGAAGTGCCTAAAGAATGGAAAAAGAGCAAAGATTTGCGATGTTATATTACATTTATCAAGGAGATTAGTGCTAAAGAGACAGCTAAGGAAGTAGAGTTACAAGAAGGAGTTGATTTTGTAAAGGTGGGGGAAGGAGTTTTATATTTATCCACAACTCTAGATGGTTTAAGGAAAAGCAAAATAAGCAAGCTTATTACAAAGAAGATCTACCGATATATGACTATGAGAAATTATAATACGACGCAGAAGATCTTAGAATTAATGGAGAAATAAAAGATCGCTAAAAACTAAGAAATTATGCACTAATCTTTCTTTCACTTTCAAATATTCTCTCAAGTTTCCTAGATAAAACAATATCTTCCAGGACCTTATTATAGAGAGTTATCACGCCTTGGAAAGATGGAGAAACAACTCCTTTCCACTCCATTCCCGTACCAGAATCATTAATTGAAATAGCATAGATCTCTCCTTGGAGATTGGCTTTTGGATCAATTGCCCTAAGATTTTGAATTTCACTTTCTCTAATTTTAATTCTCCCAGCCTCTTCCGGAATCCAAGAAATATCCGGGATATATCTAATATTGAAACTATCGGATCGTGTTGATGATAGTATATTGTAACCTGTCATCCAAGTTGCAAAAGGATAGTGCTCACCTTCTTTTATACTAGGCCTATCTTCAAATATTCTATAACCCTGATCAGTTTCAACATACAAACTGCCATTCATCTTAAAGCCAAGAGTATCTTTGCCAAAATCTTTTATATTTTGTGGAGATTCATTCACCTCTATGATTCTTCTGTTTAAGTTCTCAGTTATTGCTCTGATTTTTATGTTTGCTTGTTGGATCGTAACCATAATAATGCCTAAGATAAAGAGTATATATTTGTTAGTCCTCCCTTAGGGGAGAACAAATAGAAAGATTAATAAACTAATAGAGATATGATATATTGTGGATACAACAATATTAGAAAATCTAGGTTTTACTAAGGGCGAGATACGTGTTTATCTTGCACTTTTAGAGCTAGGCAGTGTAACAACGGGTTTAATCATAACTAAATCAAATGTAGCTAGATCCAAGGTCTATGAAATACTTGAAAAGCTGAAATTAAAGGGCCTTGTAACTGAAATGAAAAAAGGAAAATTAACTTACTTTCAAGCTGTCTCTCCCAAGAAGATTTATGACTATATAAAAAAGAAGGAAGAAGAGCTCTATGAAAAGAAAAAGGAATTCACAAACATTCTCCCAACTTTAATACAGAAGCAAGAAATCTCAGAAACAAAGCAAGAAGTAAAAATGTATGTGGGAGTTGAAGGTGTAAAGACATATTATGATGAAATCCTTGTTCAGATGACTTCTAAGGATGAATTTTTAGTTATGGCCATGAATTGGGAAGGCCTAATAGGTAAAGCTCCAACATTCATATTTAGAAATTTTCATATGAGGCGTTCTGAGAAGAAAGCCAATGCACGAGTTTTGACAAGTGTTAAAGAGCTATCAGAAACGCCGGAAGTGAACTTTTCAGATACAAAGCTGTATGAGTTTAAAGTAACCAAGATTCCCTTGCCTGCTGGTATTTGTATATTTAAAGATTCTGTTGCTACCTTTAATTGGACTAAAATACCGAAGGTTTTTGTTATAATCTCTCAAGAAAACGCAGACCAATATAGAAAATTCTTTAATTACGTTTGGAAAATCCCCAATTAATAGGCCTCTAATTATTCTTTATACCAGCATAAATAATAAGGATTGCCTTCTAGGCTTAATTGAACTCCGTGCACGCAAGGAGAAGGCTGGCCTTTTCCATATATTGATTGACAGACTTTATCGGTGTCAGCACTATAACTATCCCATAATGCTTTATTGGCTACATAATCTCTATGGCCCGGAAGATAAGTCTCATCGCAGTCTTTAGGTTTGCCTGTTGGAGTAGTTAAACTTGATGAAGGTTTAGGAAGGAATAACTTTGCAAAAAACCATTTCATCTTATTTACTACACCTGTTGGAATTATGGTAATTTTCTTACTCTTTATTCCAGATAATATCTCATTAGTCGCATCATTGGAATTTAATATCTTATCAAAAGTAACTTCGCTTAATCTTGCTTCATGCGTGAATGAGGCAGGTTTACCTCTAGTAAAAGAACTTAATTTCTGACTAGCAATAGTAACATAAAATTGTTCAGTTATTCCAGAATTCATCTTTATACTTACTAAAACATTCCCATCTTTTAGTAATGAACTTGCCTGCTGAGGTACGCTAATTGCACAACTAGATAACTGAGCATTTATTGATGGAAGTTCATTTAAATAAGCAGATGTTGTTTTAGAATTAATGGTAAGACAAGTACTTGCAGCACTAGCAAAAGCCACAACAAATAAAATCAAAAATGGTAAAAATAATAACTTTTTCATTAAATAATTAGAAAAATAGAGTATTTAAAATTAATTGAAGGTGTAAAATTTAGTAAACATTTTATTACTTATTGAGTGGAAACGTAAAGAAAAATTAAGGTTTTAGCAATGATTATAAAAGATATTTAGCAGTTCACAAGAAGAGGTTTTTGTAAGTTTTTATTTCCTAATTTAACAAATAACCAAAGTTTAATTAAACAACTAAATTCTTAATTTTTAATGACTTCACAAAATAATCTAAACAAAGAACAATTAGAAGCCATCAACCAAATAACTGGAAACCTCCTAATAATTGCAAGTGCGGGAACAGGAAAAACAACTACAATTGTAGAAAGATTTGCAAATATGGTCAAAAATCATAATTTCAAACCTAATGAAATATTGATGACTACTTTTACAAATAAAGCTGCAAAAGATATGCTAAAGAAAATATTTGAAAGAACAGCACTGCAACCTCAATTTATTGGAACTATGCATTCCCTATTTTTAAGAATTTTAAGAGACAATATTAGTTTAACAGATCTTAAACCTGGTTTTACCCTTTTAGATGATGAATTAGATAAAAGAAAAATTGTTAAAAATATATTGCAATTAGAAAAAATAGATACAAAATTAGATAACATAAAATATTTTGTAAATTGGATCGGAAAATTCAAAAATAGAGGTATTTTAGCAGAAAACCTATCAGAGAAGTTTACTCTTGATGATAATATAAAGGGAGGAGTAATTGAAGAAATGTTAGATGATGATATAATAAAAGTTGACCCTAGTCTAAGAAAATATGTAAATAAGGTCTATAAAAAATATCATGAAGAATTAATAAAAGAGAATTTAATAGATTTTGATGATATACTCCTTCTAACTTTTAAATTGTTTGATAATAATGCTCCTTTAAGAGAAAAATTCAAAAATCAATTCAAATCAATTATGGTAGATGAAGCACAAGACATTAATGTAGTTCAAAAAAACATCCTTAATCAAATAAAGAACAATAATCTCTGTTTAATTGGTGATGACTGTCAAAATATCTATGAATGGAGAGGTTCATCAAATCAACTTGTCTTTGACTTTAATGAAAACGAAAAAACAATTTATCTTAAAGACAATTATCGTTCAGGAAAAAATATTATTAATTCAGTAAATAAAGTAATAAACTCCATGCGTTTTAAGATTGATAAACAATTAAATTGTACAAAAACATATAATGGAAAAGTTAATTTTAATCCGTTATATAACTCTTTGGAAGAAATTGCTTTTATTTTATATGAAATTAAATTGCTTATTAAGAATAAAACCCCATTAGATCAAATCTCAGTTTTATTTAGAACAAATAGGATAGGAAAAGATGTAGAACGGGAATTAAAGAAAAATAAAATACCCTGCCATTTAGCAAAATCAAAAGATTTCTTCCAAAGAGAAGAAATAAAAGACCTTACTTCATTTCTAAAATTAAAAATAAACCCTCATTCTTTAATAGACTTTGAAAGAGTTTTTGTATTGCTTGAGGGTTTAGGAAAAACTACAATTAAGAAATTTGAGGATATTTCAACAAAAAGAGGCTGTTCACTAGTGGATTCTCTTAAATATGTTAATGATTTAAAATTAAATCAAGATAAAACAACTCAAATATATAGATTAAGAGATTTAATTAATAATTTCTCAGACAATCCAATATCCTTATTTTTAGATAACTTGGGATATAAAATAAAACTTAAAAATAAATATCGCCAAGAACCAGAAAAAATCAAAGATAAATTAGAAAATATCTCAGTTTTAGTAGAATTATATAAAGATTTTGGACCAAATAAACCTCAAATTCAAGATTTCTTAGATAGTCTAATAGAATTAGAAAAAAATGACAAAACTAAAAATAAAGTAATTCTCAGTACAATCCATAGTGCAAAAGGGCTAGAATGGGAAAATGTTTTCCTTATCTCATGCAACGAAAAAGTCCTCCCTTTCTATATTGGAGAACTAGATAATTTAAAAAGAGACAGCGAACTAAGATTATTTTATGTAGCAATTTCAAGAGCAAAATCTTCATTAACAATAACCCACTATCAAACAGGACAATGGGGGCAATTTAATCAACGTTCCCAATTCTTAGACTTAATAGATGAAAAGAGCCAAGATTTCTATACTTTTTCCTAGAAGAAGGCAAAGTTACTGAATTGTAATAAATAAGTTATCTAACAATCATTTCATTAACCTTTTCCCATTCATTTACAGGCATCTCATTAACTATTTCTTCCCCAATCAAATTTCCCCCATCAACCACAATATCTTTTTTTAAATCATTTCTTGTCATTTTATCGTGTTCAACTGATTTATCAAGAGCAATTAAAAGAGTTGAACCAATTAAACCAAAAACTACAATCATAACAACTAAAGCCTTATCCATTTTCTAATTTCATCTCAACAATAAATTTATTTTTCATAAATATTTTAGAAATATTTTGTATTTAAACAACTCTTTGACTTCCATTGCGTTTGAACCTATAAATTTCTAATCAAATATCAATCTAATATTAGTCCATTCGGTATCGCTTTTCCATCAAAATATAACTTACCTTGCTCATCTTTCGAGTATCTTCCATCTGCAATATATTCTAAAGTTCTTGGGAAAATAACCCAGTCTCCTATTTCCTTAAGCCTTTGTTGATGTTCTTCCGCTATTCTATTTATTAATATCGCCTTTGCACCTGAATCATAATTTCCAAAGTTACTTGGAATCTCAACTTTCAAAGGAGAAGAAATCATTAATATCTTTCCATTATCAACTTCTGGTTCAATAATATGAGTAGTGGCTCTTAATTCCTTTTCCCCAGCTACTATTGAATCTCTTAATGCATGAAACCCGGTATATTTCCTTTTTTCACCATCCATTATTCTTAAATCGGCAGGATGAACATTCACACCAAAAAATGAATTTATAAGTGGATCGGTGGCTATACTCATATATCCTGCAAAAGCAGCCATATTAATTTTATAAGGTTTTAATACACGTACAGTTTCTTCATCAAATTCTTTTCTTATTATTAAATCACTTTTGGGCCTGTTCTTTTCCTTGTAAAAAGCATCAATATCTCTAACTATAACAGGAATACTAAATTTTATTCCAATATCTACAGCATTACTTTTCAAATTATCAGAAAATATTGCAACAACTTTATATGGCGATCTTCCATTTTGAGCTTCAAGTCTCCTCTCATGTTCAATAATTTTCGTTAAAATTGTTCCTTTTCGAGACATCAATCCTGCAACTCTAGTTATTCCGTTTTCTAAATTATATAATTTCGTCAGTTCCATTTAATAAAGAGCCATTTATTACAATATTTAAATTTAATTGTCTAAAGGATTTTAATTTACGCCATCTCATTCGCCTTATAATTATCCATAGTGACATCCATAAAGTCCGTTCTTATTCCCGCATTTCCTTGTCCAGTAATTGGATTAGAATTATCATTAACTTCTGCTACTTTAGTCCAAACCCCATTCCAGTTTTTATCAGTATATAATTTGATATTTACACTTCCATCAGGATTATCTTTTATTTCTGATCTTATTCCTATCCACTTATTTTTTGGAATTAAGCTTGGATTAGTAATTCTATTATACACACCGGGATATATCCCTGGAATTTGTACTAAAGTCGTATATACTCCATACTGTTTTTTCTTTATTATCGCAGTTCCATCGACTCTTACTCCAATATAATACAAATTATCTGAATCTAAATATCTATTAAATAATAAAAGCCCATTATGTCCGTCTCTGTTTGGACTAGGGCTTAAATTATCATTAGTAACTTTAAAATATATTTCCTGTCTAAAGTTTTTCCATTTTTCTTTAGTAATCAATCTAAAGATATTCTGCGGATGAAAGCCATTATCAGTATCAATTGGGTTATCAACAGAATAGTACAGTCTAAATCTATCATTTAATCCCAATTCCCCTTCATTTGTATGTCCTCTTGCCCCATACATCTTAAGATATGCCCCTGAATTTAACCAAAAGTATGGGCTTGTGCTAGTTGTCATAGTTTCACTCTCCCTCAAAGTCGCGTCATTTAAGAAATTATATGAAAAAGCACCTGCAGATTGAATTAAAAATACTGCACTTAAGAATAATATAGTAGTTCCATGTATTAATTTATTTCTATTTAACACCTTTTTACCTCTTCTTTTATAACTATTCTTCAAAAAGATGATATAAAAAGATTTAGGGTTTTCATCTATTATTATCAAAACCAAATAAATCTTGTCAATTTCTCAATCAGGCAACATTTATATACTTAACACTATAGAGTGTTATATGGAAGAAAACAAAATATTAACAAAAAAAGCTATTGAAGTTATAAACAAGAAATTGAATAATAGGAAACTGACACAACAGGATTCAAATTACTTAAGCAGGTTTGTAAGACCTAAACTCCGAGACATTACTTCGATAAATGCAAATGAACTTCTCAAAAAGTTGGAATATAATCCTAAAGCGATATCCATTGAAAAAAATATAAAGAAATCAATAATAGAAAATATTCCAAGTATAGATTCAATAATGATTTGCGGATCAGCAATTCAATCAAATTATCAAGATTATAATGATATAGATATAATAATTGCAACTAAAAAAGAACTTACTTCAAAGAAAAAATCAGAATTATTAAAAAAAATAAAGAATTCCCTACCAAGTTCAAAATTAGATATTCAAATATACTCTAAAGAATCAATTCAGTCGCAATACCCCCATAACCCTTCTTTAATTTATCTTCTAAAAGATTCAAAAGTTATCTATGGAGATATTAAAATACCTAATAAAATAATTCTTTCAAGTTTAGATCTAAAGATGAAGTTAGACTGGAGTGAAGACCTGGATATTTCTTCGCAACCAAAAGAAATATATCTTGCTTTAAGAAATTCTATGTTAGTTTTGTTATTAATGAACAAAAAAGTAGATAATTATCTTTTAAATAATAATTTAGCAAATATAATGGGTAACATCCTATTAAATAATTTAAAAAATAATAATGCCTCTCCAATAGAAAAGAAATTAGCAATTAATATTTTAAATTCTCTGAATTTATATTTAGAAAATGAACTAACAAAGCAAAAATGGGAAAAAATAGAGATTTAAACATTTTAATTAGATTAATCGTAAACACTGTTGTTCATAAAATCGTAGTAAAACATACGAATAGACCAGAGTCAAAACATTTTTTAAAATCAGAAGTAATTGAATATAGAAATCAAACAGAAGATGTAGCTAAAAGTCATAATTGGAATGATGACGACAGAAATGAAGTCAGAAATATAGCCTTTTTAAAAATTAAAGATAAATTAAAATCAAAATATTCAGATGTTTTATTTGAAGATATTGAAATCTCCGAAAACTTAAATAAAATAATCTCAGAATTGATGTAAAAACAAACATCAAGCAACATTTTAGTACTCTTAATCATTCACTCTTTTATGCATGATAAAAAACCCTTAATAAAAAACAACAATTTGAACAGAGTTATCATCCTTCTTCACGGTAGGGGAGGCAACTGCGAAGATCTAATGCAATTTGCAGAGCAATTTCTCCCAAAATCAAGATTTATCGCAATGCAGGCAGATAACAACGAGTGGTACCCTCAGTCATTTCTCTTTCCAAAAAATGAAAACGAACCATATTTATCATCAGCATTAAAAGCAATTCAAAAAACAATCATAAGTACAAAAGTGCCTTTAGAGAATATATTTATCCTTGGTTTTTCACAAGGCGCTTGTCTAGCAGCTGAATATGCCTCGCAAAACCCAGATAAATACGGTGGTATTTTCGTATGTAGTGGAGGCCTAATCGGAAATAAAATTTCTCCTCCTTCCAGATCTATGAAAAAAACTCCTGTATTTTTTGGTTGTTCCCTAAACGACCCCCATATTCCAATTTCAAGGGTAAATGAAAGCATTAAAGTTTTTGAAGAAAAAGATGCATTAGCAACAAAACTCCTCTATCCGGGATATTCCCACACAATTAGTGATAAAGAAATTCAAATAATTAATTCTATAATTAATTCCAAAAAATAAAATTATTAAACCTTTCCAAAATCAAACCCAGGCAATAATTTCTCTATTTCTTTTCTCTGTAGTTCAAATTTTGGGGGTAAAACTAATTTTGTTCCTAGGTCCTCCTCTTTTTCGTCCACTATAAATCCTGGTCCGTCAGTAGCAATTTCAAAAAGTATTCCGCCCTTTTCTCTAAAATAAACTGACTTAAAATAAAATCTATCAATAGAATGTGTTAAATTAAATCCTGCTTTTTTTAAACTTTCTCTTAAATCCATTTGTGTTTCTTCATTTTCCGTCCTAAATGCAATATGATGAACGCTCCCCAGACCATATTCTCCATTTTCCATTTTCGAATCCTCTTCTATATCAATAATAGTTTCATCTGAAAAATATCTATGCATATTATCCTCGCTTTTTATATGAACATATCTCAAAAATCTTGTTAATAAATTAGCAGTATCCTCATAATCCCTTACTAATAACGTAGCACCATAAAATCCGCTTATAGAACTTTCTTCGTTTACATTCTTCGCCCAATTTCCAGCTCCCCCTTCTTCAATTAATTCTAAATTTAGCCCGTCAGGATCTTCAATGGATAAAACATTTCTTCCAAACCTCTCTTCCTTTTTAATTTTGACCCCATTTTTCTTTAAATGTTTCTCCCAAAATTTCATTGATCCTAAAGGAATCTTAAATGCTACTTTGCTTACCATTCCCACCCCCACTTTTCCTTTAGGCATTTCACTCCATTGAAAAAAAGTCAAAACACTTCCCACCCTTCCAGTCCTATCTCCAAAATAAATATGATATGTCCCCATGTCATCTTGATTTATTGTCAATTTTACTAGCCTTAAATCAAGTACTTTAGTATAAAATCTAGCACTCCTCCCTGCATTTGAACATATAGCAGTAATATGATGAATCATCAAAACAATAAAAAATGTTTATTTAAGTAATTTACTAAAAACTCCGATATAAGTTACCTAGCTAAAAAAATCAACTAAAATATTTCCAAATTGAATTTTCCGGGGTTTTGTAATTATCCTTTTTATCTAAATAATAATTATATTCGCCCACCATTTGCTTTTCTCCATTCCTTATCTTTTGATTCTCTTTTCCTTCTGCAACTAATCTCTTTTTCGTCATGTGAACCATTCTACTCAATACTGAGGGGTTAACATAATGCAAGTGAAAAACTTTGGGATCTTCAGGACCAAAATTTTTTGAAATTATTGAAGGTAAATCAACATCATTTTTAACAATATATTCAACAACTTTCTTTCTAATATCGTTCTTTAACTCAAAAAATTCTTTAGAATGATAAACTCTTCCATAATTTGCCCCATGTGTAAGTGAATGATCAAAAACTTTTAATTTTGTATGTGTTCGAGCATGTATAATTCTATCAAGAATATGATATGAAATTTCGGTAAGAAGTACTTTATCTTCTCCTTTAATAAATAGACTGTATTCGCTTGTAGTCTTAATTTTTTGTGGATTTTCAGTAAATGTTTCAATTTCTATATTGAGATTATATTTTTCATCTGCATTGTATCCATGATCATTTGCTGGATCAGTAGAAATGGTTTCCCTATGTATGTCTTTACCTTTTTTTGTTATCTTTTCTTTTGTTTTAGATAATATATTTGGTTGGTAACTAAAATTAATCCTGTATGGTCTAGTTTCAAGAGCTTTTGCGACTATTTCATCGATATCTTCAACTGTCCTGCCGTATTCTATATATGCTTCGCCAGCATTTGCAGTTTTTACAATCGTTTCAAGTTTATCCATATCAAGCCCTCTAAAAGTTTCTCCAGGACGAATACCATATCCAACTAATGAAAATAAAAACGAATCTTTGTAAGTACCAAGTGTGCCGTTAATACCTCTCTTCATATTTCTAAAAACAAAATTAGTTCCCCAATATCCAAAATCAATAAAGCCGTTTCCTACCATTCTCGAACAATTCCCGACTGCTATCGAACCATTTTTTAATTTTTTTATTATTTCATTTGGTTTAATAAATTTCCTTTTTTTTCTTTCCTTAATTATTTCTTTCCTGCCATATATTTCTTCCGTGTTAAATATCTTTTCTTTTTTATTTTTTTCCTTAAATTTTTTGGATATATAACTAGCAAATTCTCCAGACATATTATAAAACTCTTTTCCAGCTAAATATATTCCCCTACACGGTAAAAGAGCAGTATCTAACAAAAGTCTTCCTAGTCCAATATCGAATTCTCCATTATTTCTAAATTTGTCTTTATTCTTATATTTTTGAGAGAAATTTTTTACCTTTTTCTTTCCATTATTATATATAACTGAGTCTTCAAGAGGATTTGAAATTTTATTAGTTACCTCTCCAAGTAAAATATGAGCCCAGCAAATAGGAGTAGCAAGATATATATAAAAGCCGATCGTTCTAGCCACTTCCACAATATGATCTAAATGATCCTCAAGAACTCTAACATCTTGTTTTTTATTAATGGAAAACCTTTCGTTATTTAATTTTTCATACACTCTCTTAACTAGCGGATTTTCAGAATCAACAAAAACTTCTCCCTGAGAAAAAGACACTTCGTATTTACTAGATGTTTTAAGTCTTCCTTGCATATAAAGTTGAACCATATCATCAATTGAGATTTTAGATTTTAATACTCTTACTTCCTTTCCGCTAGCCTTATACTTATGACGCTCTTCCTCCCAATTAGAAATTGGAATTTCTCCGCTTGACTCTACTGCATCATTAAATATATCTCCTATACTTAATCTATCAAAAGTTGGTTTAATTTCTTCCATTTTTATAATCTTCTATTATAGACCTCCAGCTTTTCTTTATAGTTTGATATTTTTTACTTTCACTTTCTCCCTCTGCATAATACATTTTTGCAGGAATAATCCTTTTGTCCATTATCCTTTTTACGAAATCATCTTTCTGCATTCTAGATATATATTTTTTTGTTATTTTCTTTCTCAATTTTTCCATTTTTAATCTTCGTTTTTCTTCTATATCCACATATAATCCAAATCTATTCATAATTCCCATACCCAAATCATATGTAACATTTCCAATATTGCCTAAATTATTTCCAATCCATGATAATGCCTGTCCAGTTTTTTTTCTTGCTTCTCCAGTTACTAAACCCATCCCCCTACACATTTCTCTATATACGCCACCACCTATAGAAATAGGTGAAAAACTTCTAATGCTTAGTCCCTTAATACTTTTACTCATTTTGTCGAATACTCCTCTCCAATCTGCTTCATATACCGCTTTACCTGAAATTACACTGACTGCTGTTCCCAGCGCTCCTATTCCTGTATATCCTAGAGAAGTAGCTAGTCCTCTAAAACCATAATTATTTGAAATATATATTACTCCTTCTATTCCTCCATAAATTGCCCCAGCACCTATTACAACGCGAGGACCATATTGTATAGTTTTTCTAGCCACTTCTCCAGCTGTTTTTCCAATAACTCTCCCGCTTGTTCTTAAAGATTCAGCAATTATAGTATCATAATTTTTAATAAATTTCTCTAGTCCCTTTCTTGAATCAGAACAAATTTCCCTTAGAAATTTTCCTGAAAAAGAAAAACCTTTTCCTATGCTGCTAATTAAATAAGAGCCTAGATCTATCGCTTTACTACTTCCAATAATTAAAGGAGAGCCAATTCTTCTGCCAAGACTGTATTTTTGAAGTTCTCTTTGTCTTACTTCAGAAGAGTATTTCATATCAAAAACATCCGCAATACTCTCAAGTATCGCTCCGGTATAGTGCACTATTTTATCATCTTCAAGCACAACATCAACAAATAAATCTTCAAATCCCCTATACATTGCCTCTAAAACAAATGGAAGATGATCCGCAATAATATTATTTCTGCCTTTAGTAAGAGTTACATTTTCTGGTAAATCTACCCAGAAATCCAGTCCAATTCCGTTTAAGCTTTGCATAAGTTTATGATGCACGGTTTTTTCTTCAAAATTAATAGATTCATATTTTACAAATAATCCCCTCTGTGTAAAAACTGCTTTGTTAAGATTATTATTCCTTAATCTAAATTCTTTTGCATCAAATCTTCCTCCTCCAATTTCCCTCTTAGATATCCCAATAGTGAGAAATCCCTCCATCCCGTTTATAAAAACAGAAGTTGGTGAAGCCTGTTCATAATCCTCGCCTAATCTATTAATCTCTGTATCACCAAGCATAATCTGAGCAGATGAGAAATCCACTAAACCTAAATATTTAAACAAATGATCTCTGATTGAAGAACGATTAGTTTCACTTTTTGGTATAAAAGCAGTTACTTCTGTTCCATTTTCCTCGGTATGTAACTTCTCATAAAAACCATTGCTAGAGCTGGGACTTATTGCTGCTTTCCACATTTCTCCATCTCTATAAATAAATGCTTGGGAAGAGGCCTCTGTAGATTTTTTCTTTGTAGTTACTTTAACAAAATCAGCAAGATCAACTATTGAATACCACCCTATTCCATGTTCGCCTATCTTATTAGGATCAAACTCTTTACCAGAATTATATGGAATAAGTAGATCTCTTATGAGGCCTTCAAGAGTCATTCCTTCTCCATAATCTCTAACTCTTAAAATATTTTGATTTTCACCCTCATCTAATTCATAAATAACTTTCCTATTTTCACTTGAAATAGCATAAGAATCAATTCCATTCTGTCCAAGCTCTCTTAAAGTGGCGTGTTTCTCTCCAAACTGTGCTTCTATAGTTTTATTTATTATGCCTGGAAACAATTTGTAAGATGTTATTTGCTTTTTCGTATCCTCAATAATTTCTGCTGCTACCTCATATCCTTTATCATTATCTCTTGATTTAGATATTTCATTTAAAAATGAATCAAAATTACCAATCATCTGCATCATAACTAGGTCTGGAAGATTTACATCTACTATTCCACGCTTTGAAGTTTCTTTCAGCTTTCTAATTTGATTTTTTACTTCATTTTCATATATTTCTTTTTGCATTTTTTCTATTCTCCCGAGTAATACTCTTTGCGATTCTTTCCGTCCTATAAAATTGTGAAACTAATTCAGGATGTATCTTAGTAGTTAATTCTTGACGACCAATCCAAATGTTAAGAAGATTTTCCGCTTCATCAAAATGTTCTATCTTTTCAATTTCTCTTACTTCAAAAGAATTTAAATAAGAGCTTAATACAGAATAAGCATGTGCGGGATGTTCTTTAGAATTCAAATATGTATGATTAGCATTAAAATAGAGAATTTTATCATGCACCATTAAACAACTTCTAGTATCGCTTTTTCCATGTATAATAACGGCTTTTTCATACTTATCTCTCTCATATCTATTTGGCACTTTTAAACTTCTTCTAAGAGGTCTTGCATTAGGAAAAAAGTCTGGAAAATAATCCAGTTTGTTTACGAATTTACGTAGAGATAATGTTTTGGCCTTTCCCATAACATCTAGAAGCATTATTTTCTCGGAAGCATATTTATCTCTCCAAAAAGAACATCCCTGACTAGTTGTTTCAAAACATAAGTTTCTTACTTCATCACCAAAAAAATCAGCAAATTTATTTAATTGCCCTGCAACTAAAGCATATTTTCTTCCTGGAAGAAGATCATTAGTCATCTCATCAATATTAGGAAGTTCATATAAATGTTTCATTCCAAAAGCCGACATAAGAGCTGGAATAAAATCTATCATTTCAGAAATAAATTCCCCATTCCTCTCTCTATTATTAATATAACTTCTGACTGCTTCAAATACGCCCCTTACAGAAGCATTATAATTCTCATCAATCTTAAACTCGTCTCTTCCCTCGACTACCTTAATTGCAGAAGGAAAATAAACAATTGTGTCTCGTTTTCCTGCACTTGCACTCGTATGGACTTTTACTCCAGAAGCAGTTAGTTGTATGGTTGACGTATAAAATTCAGGATTAATTTTAGTTATGGCTATCCCTACTCTTTGATTTATTTTTTTTCCCCTAATTACTAATTCAACTGGAGAAACAAATAAGTTTTTCTCGTCCACATTATTAATTTGATAGTTATTAACAACTAACTTTGCAGTTAAAGGAGACATCGTGTGCAAATCTCCGTTAATATAATCAGCCAAATCTTTCTTATTTCCAAAATTTCTATGTATAGTTACTATAGTCCCATTTCTTCCATCCCTGTTTCTCTTAGATAATTTCATCTTCATATCCCCTACTTCTTTTCCTTCTGCATAAAAATCTGCTCGATATCTTCCTTTAGAAGTTTCTGTTTCAAACCTCACAATATTTTTAAATGGTTTCTCGATACAATAATTAAATGTTGACAGAAATCCAACTCCAAACCTTCCTATCTCGTTTATTCCATCTTTTTCAGTACTAAAAGGAACAACAAGCAATTTAAGTATATCTTCAAGCTCCATTCCTTTTCCAAAATCGCTTATGATTGCTTTTTTTTTCTTTGCACTTATATTAACTGTATAATCTAATGCTTCAATGGGCTGAGCATCAATTGAATTAAGTATAACTTCTAAAACAGGCCTATTGCTTTGAGAAAATTGTTTTATTATCTCTTCCCTTAATATTTTTTCAATATACTTTTTATTGCTATCAGCAATTTTTAATCTATTCTCTACATTTCTACCTTCTTCTATGGTATCAACGATATTTTTTAAGTTTCCTTTATGTAGTCCGTACATAATCCATTCTGTAAGTGTAAAATCATATATGGGATTTTTTTTAAAAATAGTCATGCTGCACCTCCATAAACGTCATTAGTGAAAAAAAGAGTACCATTCATAAAATCTTCAACTCTATCAACATCAACCATTACAAGACCCTTTTTCTTTACTGCTTTAGATAATGTAGTCTCCAGTCCTCCAAGTCTAAATAGTTTAAATTTTGTTCCATTAGAAACCATATAATCTAATTCTTCTGCAATAGATAATGCATTATTTTTATCATTCATATCAGTATCAGTAAGCATAAAACTCATAAAATTATCTTTTCTGTTCTCAAAAAGACTTCGTATAGCTCCAGCATTTAGACAAGTGCTGCCATTTTGATGATTCAGAAGTGTTTGTTTTACCTTATCAATTTCATCATAAGAATGCCATCCAGACTCAAAAGTTTTTGAAGAAAAATTAATAACATTATAGTTAATCAAATGAGCTACTCCTAACTCTTCTAAGTTTTTAAGCACGGAATAAAATGTCAAAACGGCAGTATGATATTCTCCCTTTCCTTCGCCTTCAAATGGTTTAAATACCATACTGTTGCTGCTATCAAAAATAAAACTTAAATCTGCAATTCCCTGCGGAGCTTGAGTTGATTCAAATTCCAGCTTTAGAGGAAAACTTTCCCTGTATAAATGGGTGCTTTTTCCACCATCTTCATTTCTAACTATTCTTGTTCTTGCCCAATCAACTCTTTGCATGTCAAAATTATCTCCATCCATTTCTTCGCTAGAAGTATATTTTTCATAACAGGGGCTCTCTCCTTGTGGAAATTGAGAAACTAATTTTATTCTGCCTGCACGTTGCTTGTATAAATCATCAAGTCTTTGAAAATCCCAAGAAAATGAAAAATTCTCTGTTGAGTTATTTCTCTCAGAGTTTTTTTTCAAAAAACTTTTTTCGCCCTTTCCAAGTGTTCTCTTTATTTTCTTCCCTTTTTCATCTTTTTTCCCTGTGCCATTTCTTTCAATTTCAGGCCCTTTTCCATTTCTTTTCTCTTCTTTCCCCTTTCCAATTTCGGGCTTTTTTTCAGCTATTCCTTCTCCGTTTCCCTCCCTAAATTCTTTCGAGAAAGAATTCTCAAGCTGCTCATTATAATTTTGATCCATGTAAGGATAAACGATATTTGTATAGTCGTAAGCCATTTTTTTCCATTTTGATTCATTTGATATATTATCTATTACTCTTGCAGTTTGGTCTGCGTTCAAAGTTTTCCTCAATACAGAATCTGTCAAATCCCTTTCTCCAGTAAAGATATCTATAATTTTCTTTCTTTTTCTATTAAAACCTGTAAAAAATCTAGGATAACCTGCCTTGGAGATTTTTTGTTGTATTTTCGAATCAATTTGACAAAGTTCAAGACTACTATCTAAAAATAGAGTAAAATCTTTTGAAGATCTCCCAGAAAAAAGCTTTTTTTCTTTACCACTATACAAAACCTGCATTAAATAAGTATAACCAAATCCCTGACGATAAGTTAGTTTATCGCTGTCAATATGGGAGTTAACCGTATTTAATACAGTATCAGAAAACATATTATGGATATTAGCACATAAAGTAAGTATTCTTTCTTGACTAAATTCTCTTCCTTCTATAGCATCATAAGCACCTTCCATTATACTCTGAAAATTTTCTTTTGTCCTAGGGCAAATCTGATGATGACCATGTTCATGATTCATTATCATGTATGTCTCTACATCAACAATATTTTCACTCGGAGTAATAATTTCTCCCTTCTCCCTGAGAATTTCAAGAGCTTCTCCATAATCATGGCCAAGTTTAAGATAAATTCTTCTATCATTCATTGTAATATAAGCCATAAAGGGAGTAGGTAATCCTTCTATTGTTTCTACACTAAAATCATTAAATGCGCTTAAATTTTTAGTCTTAATTACTCTAGAGCATTCTCCAATAACACGTTGTTCAATAAAATCTTTATCAAGGATCATTTAAGTATTCCTCCTCATTAATAGGCCTAAGTTGAACATTTTGAAAAGAATTAGGATTAAATGATCCTTTTGTCAAATTAAAAACCCCTTCTAAATCAAAAAATATCGGAGCAGGAAGCGGTCTGTCAACAACTGATCTTATAGAATATCTCCAGTTATATCCTTCTGTTTTATTATTTATCAAAGTCCATCTTTCCTTTAATAATATTCCTTTTCTATTATTCTGAAAAAAATCTCCATTAACTTCGATTCTATCAGCATTTCCAATCAAGTTCATTTCTTCATCATCAATAGAGACTTCTCTTAATCTAGCTGATCTTCTCTGTTTCCAAATGCGACCTACTGTTTTCTGTAATTCTGCTCTTTTTATAACACTAGTTTTTCCTTCAAAATAAAATAACCAATTTTTTGAAAAAGAATTAGCGCCTTTCCTATTTTGTTTGACTTCCATCCCTAAATTTTGTTCTTCTCCTAGTCTTAATCCTTCAAACTCTAGTTTAACATAACCATCCATTAAAGGATAAATAGAATGTAAGTAGTCAGTTCTTCCCATAATGGAGCATCGATAAATATCAATTCCAGAAATATTGCCAAGAACATATAGTTCAAGTTTATTCCAGTTATAATCTCCGTTATACTCAACAAAATATTTTTGCATCTTTACTGATTTGCTCCTCTTTCTTACTAAGGAAAAAGCATGTTTAAAAAAACCATCTAGTGTTGAAGCAGATTGGCTTTCTGCAATACTTGGAATATTTAATTCTTTAATCCCATGAATAATTTCATCCATTATCCGCTCCCATATCCGTATAATAAAGGCAAAGACATTACCGTCCCATTAGTTGGTTGCTCCAAATATGGCTCTATTACTTTCCACAGCCATGGATTTTCTCTTGTGCAATAATTCTCTATATCTGAAATATTATTTGGAATTTTCCTATTTGCAACGATTTGTTCAATTTCATTTCCATATTTTACAAGACCCTGTGTAAATTTCTCGCCAGAAGATTTAAGAAATGCTCTTAAAGCTTCAAATCGATTACCTTGATAATGTTTTTTTATCCATCCCTGAGAAATACCGACTTTTGAATATCCTACAAAACAAAAAGCAGCCTCTATATCCTCTTTCAAAACAGATAAATTTTCAATATATCTGCAAACTGCCTTTCCTGCTAATTCTCCACCTCTTAAATCACTTTGAGTAAATTCTTGTAAAGAGTTTTCAAATTTTGCTGGTTCACTAATTATAAATTTTCCAACTCCAGTATATATCCCCCTAGAAAAATTATCAACCATTTCTGCAAATTTAGTTGCCCTTAACGCACTAAATCCTTGTGCAACTGCAATAATGTTCTTAGAAATACCCGCAGAAACTCCTCTAACATGAGGACATAAATGATTTTCAAATGATTTATAGAATTCACATCCTGCTTCTTCAGTTGGACTGCATATATGTGTAAGATTTCCTCCTCTTACTTCTACTCCTCCTTTGTCTTTAGTAGGAGAATTCTTGCAATAATCGAAAGATTCTAAATAAGCAATATACATATCTGCTACAGTCTGCATAGGCAGTTTTGCTATTTGATCTTTTATAGTTAAAATATCATCTAAATAACTTTTACTATTCACTCCATTTAAATCTCTCTCCCTTGATCTCCTAATATTATATCTATCCTGAGGAGTTAAAGGAAAAATATCTAAAGGCACCTCGATTACATTTCTTCTCCTAAGTGCCTGATCTATTTCAAATGTACCTCCGTATTCTTGTCCTTCATTTATAGCTGCAACTCTAAATTGGTAAAAATTGCCCTTTAGATCCTTAACTCCGAGCTTAGCTCTTTCACCATTTGAAAAAACACCATCTCCATCAAAAATTCTTAATAATTTATTAGAGATCTT
>CAYHPN010000031.1:0-21344 GCA_964358765.1 Candidatus Woesearchaeota archaeon
TATTAATCCTTTTTCTTTTACATATTTAACGAACAAGGCCGTACATCTCTGGCTTCTTGTTTCAACTCCAAACTTGCATAAAATGATTAAAGCGCAATAATACAAAGAATAGTACCATTCTTCAGGAATTTTATAATCTGATCCAGCATTTTTATACAATTCACAAAACTTTATGCTATCTCTGGCTTTATCCAAGTATTCTTTTGCCTTTTCCATAGAAGGTTCTACAACAAGCAACCCTTTATGCTTTTTCCCTTTTTGTTCCTCTCTTCTTGCCAACTCAAAACACTCTTTAATTTCTTTGCTCATCTTGATATTTCCTCAATGAATTTTATAAAATCTTCCTGTCCAGATAGTATTACTCCTTTTTTTAGAGCATCGATATACGCCTTATTCTTCTTTTTCAATTCAAGTTCAAATTCTTCTTTTGTTAAATCAATAGCATGAATTTTTTTAATTTGTGTAAGTCCAATCTCAGATACAATTTTTTCTACTTCTTTAAAATCTTCGTTTGTTTTAACTATAACGAGAATGTCTATATCATTAGCTTCTTTTGGAGAATGTAATATGCTCCCAAATAATATTGTGAAAAATGTGTGTTTCTCAAGCTGTTTAAAATTGTCTTTCCATCTTTCCTCTTTAAGAGCGTCCTCTATCAACAATATTTCCAATGTCTTTTCTACAAGCGGATTTTTCCAATTTAATTTGATTTCGTAAGCATTTGTTTTGCCCTTACCTATTGATTCAAGAATAATAAGGTTATTTGACTCTATTCTTTTAAGAGCTTTCCAAACTCCAGCTCTTTTTATTTTAATCTCTTCAGAAATAGAACTAATGGTATTTTTCTTCATAAAATTTTTTAATAGAATTTTAAGAATTTTGCCAGTTGAATTTTCAATTATTGTCATTTTTTTATTTCCTAAAAGGATATAGTTATATCCTATAAGGATATAGTCTATTTAAACCTTTCTTTTTTCCCCATCTAAGTAAACTACTATTAAAGGCCTTTTCTTTTCATCTTCAGCTAAGTAACAATGCAATACCTGCCCCTTTTCTAGACAACTCCCATTAACTACAAGTTTGTTTATTGAAATGCTAAAAGTAGCTCTTTTTTGTGTTATTTTGCTCTTCCACCCGATATTTTGAAATTTTATCTTCATATTGCCTCTTTATAATCAATATTGGTAACCAATATAGGGAACAATAAATATATAAATGGTCTTTTCCCAACTGAGGGGAATGTTGAAAGAGTTAGATACAATCCTGATTTAATAACTCAAATGGCCTTAGTGGTTCAAAGCCCTTACGAACATAATAAAGATAGCAAAGCTAGAATGGTTTTTAGGATTAGAGAAAATATAGCAGTATTAAAAAAAGCAGGAATAGATAAGACTCTAGCTGGAACAGATTTATTAGTATATTTAGAGCCTAAAGATTAGAAAAATTATCTATAAATATAAAATTTTCCCAGTGAAACTCCCCACAGCAAGCTTTTGCCTGCGGGCAAATCCGTCTGCTGACGGAGTGGGGCATCTAAATATTAATTGATTACAACTTATAGCTAAGGTGCAAAATTATTTTAAACATGTCAAGAATTGCTCTTTAATTGTTTAACAATTCTTGAGCATGATCAAGAACTAGAATTAATACTATTACTTGCTTAAGAGCATAGTTCTTGACATTCCACATTCCATTTTTTTATTTATTTACCTTTTAATGGTTTAATCTCCATAGGCTTGCCTTGGGGTATTACGGAGAATAAAAACCTTTAAATAACCCAATTATCGACAAATATTATGGGAATAGATTTAAAAGTAATTGATGAAGACGGAAAGCTTGTAAAAGATGAATTAATTGATAAAATAAATAAAAAGCATAAAAATTCAATTGATTTAACAAATATAGTCATTGGAGGAGAAATACCTATCTTTGAATCAAATGCTCGTGGTGAAGGAAATACTTTAATAGCCTCGTATATCATTGTAAATATTACAAATCCCATATTAATATCCAATAGACAGAGTAAACAATATGATTATGCTAATCCTCAAGGAACTATTGCATATATCCGTAAAGTAGGAGAAGGGTATTGCAAAAACATAAGAGACATATAATTTTGCTTAATTTCATAACTCTATTATTTGTATAAATACTGTTTAAGAATGACCTTTTAATTTTCTATATTATTTTAAGAGCATCCCTTCAATAAGTTCTTTTATATTTTCCTGTTCATTTTCCGTATACCATCTTTCAAATCCCCTCGCCTCATGCACTACTCTTTTGTATTCCTCTCTTTTTCTGTCTACAAGCTTTTCTATCCTATCGTCTATTGTATTATTAGTTTTGATGTGAAATGCTCTTACTTTTCTTCTCTGTCTTCTTCTGTGTAATCTATCTAAAACTTGTTTTTCATCTGCAAACGTTAAAGGTTTATTAGCAATATAGAGATCTGATCCAGGCGTAAGATCTATACTTTCTGCTCCAGCGGAAGTAACCACAAAAACTCTTTTATTATCTTTTTTTTCAAATTCTCTAACATTTTTTACTCTTTCAGTATTATTTGACTTTCCATCAATATAACAAACTCCGTATCTTCTGAATCTCTCTCGAAATTCACTTGCCGCAGGAATATAGGTTGTATAAACAACCGCTTTCCTACTTTCCTGTATACTTTTTTTAACAAGCTCACTTATTAAAGGCATTTTTGGTTCAATTGCTTTTTGTCTTAAATGATGTAACTTTGTTAAAACTACTCTACCCATATTGATATCTTGCAGATTAATTTTTTTCTTTTTTATCCATCCAATAAAATTTTCTTCAAGTCCTTGATATTCTTTCCTTTGTCGAGTATCCATTTCAACAAATTCGTGACAATGTTCTACAGGAGGAAGTTTTAATACTTCTTCTTTAAATCTCATAATCATCCTTTTTCTTAATTCGTATTGGAGTTTAAAAATTCCTTTACCATCCATACAATAAACTCTATTAAACTCATCTCTATCAGGGAAATCTGCAGGGTAGAGCCAATTAAGCAAGGGAAATAATTCAGATTTTCTATTTTTGAAAAGAAAACCACTTATACCCACTTTATTAGAAGAATCTAAAGAAGTAATTGCTATGGACTGACTTGTTGCGGAATTATTTATTTTATGACATTCATCAAGTCCAATAAGATCAAATTTCATTCTTCTTATCTCGTTTATATTTGCAGTCGCTGAAGAATGAGTAGATAAAAACCATTTTGCCTTATTTGCCTCTCTGAGGAGTTCCTCGTTTCTAAAAGTATCCCCCCTTAAAAAAGTCATCAGTTGCTCTCCGCCTAGATGTTTTCTTATTTCTTTTGGCCAAGTAGCGTAGGTTCCTGATTTAGTGCTTAAAATCAATACCTTCCTAAATTCTTTTTGCATAGCATACACAAGAAATTCAAGTGACTTCCCGGTGCCCATCTCGCTAGCTACAATAGTTGAATTTGATCTGCTTAAAAGTTCAATATCTACCTTTTGAAAATCATCAACCTCTGTTTTTACATTATTATATCTCCTTTCAATAACTTCTTTAAAATAATCATGAAGAGATAGATACATTGTCCTAAGTTCATCAGGATTTTGTTTTGAGTTAGACTCTTTAATGAGTAAATCTAAGCATTGTTTCCTGTCTTTTGAGAATAAAGGCATATAAATTTCTCTTAATTGATCCTTAATATCTATTTTTTGAGAATTTTCAAGTTTTTTCTTATGCTTTTTAAGTCGTTGGATTGTGTTTTTCATCGATTGAACATCTTTAAAACTTTCTCTATTTATTATTTTATTTTCTTCTATTCCTTTTTTTTCTTCCTCACTTAATTCTATTAATTTAAATGCATTTCGTGCTAATAATTTTGGATAAATTGAGGAGAGATATTCTGCAAACTCTCTTTTAGATAAACCATATCTAACTCTAAATTCATCAAATTCTCTATTTGAGTATCTTGAGATTTCTTTTTTTATCGTATTTAATGCAGTTTTAAGTTCAACAAAATCTTCAAAATGAGGCAATAGTGTGGGATCATGGATATAATCCCTATAAACATCAATATATTCCTCTAATTTTTTTCTTAAGGAAGATCTAGCGCTTAGCCTATTAACTGCTTTATTAAAAACTTGTCCTACTCTCTGAGACTTTATTTTAAAAACATCTCCAATCTCTTTTAAAGTGGATTGATCTTTATCATCAATTCCCATTCTTAATTTAAGTACTTCTCTTTGCCTATAGGTTAAATTAACCATTAATATCTCTTTTATCTTTTCTTCTGCATATTCTATATCCATTTTACGCTGTAATATTCCACTATGATCATATTCAATGTTTTCAACAACATCATTATCATATCTAGTGTTTATTTTATCAATAGACTCATTTAACAAATAACCTCTAATCCCTCTTTCTACAGCTTCTAATGCCAAAAGGGAAACATTTGAATATCTCATGTTTTTTTGAGCCATGACATTATCGATTAATGCTTCATTTCCTGCCCCCACTATATCCATAAAATCAATATGTTCAGATTCTCCCCTATATTTTTCTGATATTCTTATAACATCATCTAAAAAATAATTTACAATTCCCCATCTATCCTTTTTTCCTACTAATTTTCTTATCGAGCTATTGCTATCTCTTCTTTCAATTCTTCTTTTATAGACTGCTTCTGTGGGGAGTAAACCTTCCATTTTTACTTAAAAGGGACATTAAAGTCCTCTTTTAAACTTTATGAAGAGGTAAAAAATAAGGAAAAAACTATAAATTTAAATATAAGTTTTGCTATTGATAAAAATGGATTATAGACATTTTGCTAGCATTGATGCGAGTAATTTAGCTACTTTTGCAGCAATTGAACTTGCAAGAAGGAAAGATGAAAAATCAATAGGATATGAAAAAGTTAAGGAACTTTCTGATTTAATGGACGAAGCAATTAAAAGAAACGATGTGGCTATTAACTCAATTCTTTACCAAACTAGCCTAGATATGAAAGAAAAGTTAAAAACTACAGAAGACTTAAGAAAATATGTTTCATCCTTAACGGAAGAAATGAGAAATGCAGATAATTCCTCTAATGATAAACTAGAATATATGATAAACTTCAACGTTTTATTATCAAGAAATATACGTATTAAAACTCCACAATTTCGTAGACCTGATCCTTATAAAAGTCCCTTTAAGAGATATGTTGCCTAAATATAATTATTTTCTAATCATCATTTCCTGTAATCTTCTAACTGCATCTAAAACTCTTGAGTCAGGAGAGAGTACATAAACATGATCATCTTTTGACCTAACAGCCCTATATATTTTTTGTAAAAATTCTCTCCATGCTTTATCTTTGTAAAATTCCCAGTAACTAGAGGGATAAGTTTCTTTTAGGATCGCCCAGAAAATATTTTTTGTGTTTGGATTAGGATATTTTGTTAAAATAACACTATTGCATATTTTTCCTGGAAAATCTATTCCTCTACTGCATTTTGTTGTGAAAAGCAACTGCGTTTTTCCTTGCTTGAATTCGCTGACCCTATATTCTGCTTTATCATTCTTTTGAACTGCAACAAATTCTTCTTTTGATATTAAATTAGAAATTTCGTATTCTACTTTTTCTTCTTCTTTAGGCAAGTCATCGAAAGTCTGAATATGGATTAAACTTGGCTTTATCGATTTTTTTACAACATTTGATAAAGACTTTAGATAATCGCCTCTGCTTTTTTCTCCTCTTTTAAAAGTTTCATATTTGCAGTCAAACTCTTTACCTGTCCTTAGAATCTCAATTGTACCTGGTTGGACGGTTTCTGCATTTACAAGATCATATTTCTTAATTCCATATATTTCTTTTAACACTTTAGCTGAATGCAGAGTTCCTGACATTAAAACTAAAGCCTTATTCTTATTAGCAAGTTCTGCAAACTGATTGGATAGGTTTATAGTGGCTAGTTGTACTGTCAAATTATCTTCAAATTTACTAAATGAAACATAAGTATCATCTAAATAATCAATAAAATCATGGGCTATCTCCAGAGCATTATTTGCATAACTTGATTCATTAATAAGTACTTCTGCCTCAAACGCTTTGTTGGATGTTAGCAGTTTAAGCAATTTCTCTATTCTTGTTTCATTTATGGAATAAACTTTATCTTCTAATATTCCTATTGCTCTTCTTTGCTGTTCTTCTACTTTTATTAGTTCAGTAATTTGCTCGATTATTTCCTGTGCCTCTGGATAATCTGCATTTAAAATTCTCATAGAATTTCCTAATCTTGTTAAATTTAGACTCTGTTCATTAGAGAAGCTATCTAAAAACTCATCGCATTCATCAATAATATCTACATCTGTAAGAGGTTTTCTATCCAAAGCAGTTTCAATTTTATATTTAGCTGAATTAAATATTATAACATCAGAATTTATATAAGAATCATATTGATCATAGTAACTGCATCCCTTTTTTCTGTGATAGAAGATAAATTCTTTATTATCTAATCCCAAGTATCTCTTCTTCTTTGCGTCTCGTATTGGCAATTCATAATCTGCAGGTATTATTGGACTCCAATAGGGATTTGCAGGTGCAACTGCAATTCTTTTTAGTTTTTTAAAATCAATTCCCTGTTTAGTATCTTGATTAATATAAGGGTTTTCATCGTAATATTCCTTAATTAATTCATTATTTTTCTCTGTTAAAGCAATATTATCTGGCAAAAATGGATCTGCACAACTTACTCCTGGTTTAATAACTGAATCATGATTATCTCTTCCAGTAATAATAGTTATTTTTAACTTTTCTCCACTCTCTTTAAGCAGATATTTTCCATTTATGTAATCGTGTTCGTATTGCTTTTGTAGAGATTTTATTGGAACAACAATTGAACCTCTTCCAAGTGCCCTGCAAATATTTAGAGCTATGGCACTTTTCCCTGTTCCGCATACTCCATGTAAAAATACCACTTTACTCCCATTTTGAATCAAATCGACTACTTCTTTTACAACATCTTCTTGAGTCTTCCCATTTGAAAATTTAAGAGGAGCAAGTTTCTTTCCGTTATCCATTAAATTCCAATAACTGGCAGGTTTTTCTTTATATTTTTCTGGATTAATTTGCATTAATAATTCTCTCTCTTTTTGCATTCATTGTTTTAATAAGGTGCTTTTATATAGTTTTTGAATTTTTCTTACAACAAAATATAAATATTACGCCTACAAAATATAAATATGGATTATGAAGAAATAATCAAATCAAATGTAAATGAATACAGGGGAATTTATCCAATAAAAATAATAGTTCATGCAAGACCTTTGGCAAGGGTTGCTAATATATCTAGGGAGAATTTACAAAAAGAAAGAGTATTTTCCTTCCTAAATATCCAAGATGAAACTCCATTAAAATGCGATTATATTATGGATATGTTTATATTGCTTAGATCTAAAAAAAACATCACACAAGTTGAAATAAGAACTCTAGGCGAAAACATAGATAACCTAATTCTAAAGGGCTGTGCAGATAAAATAGGAAGCGTGTTCTTACAAGATCTATATTAAACTTTAAATATCTAAATATTTTACTTAAGCAATGAAACACCTTAGTTCGTCAGATTCAAAATGGGTTGATAAAGAAGGATATAGTAAGAGAATTTTTCTAGATGAAAAAGATATTAAAAAGAAAGGAATTTTGTTTCAACAGTTAAGAGTTAAATCCGGAGAAGTTACAGATACCCATTTTCATAAAAAACAAACAGAAATTTTTTACTTTCTTAATAATAATGGTTATTTTGTTGTAAACTCAAAGAAATTGGATATTAATGTTGGAGATATCTTAGTTATCGAACCATACGATATTCATGAAGTTGTAAATGATAAAAAAGAAGATTTTATTTATTTAGCATTTAAATTTGATTGGGTTGAAAATGATTATTTTATTAAATAGATTTTAAATTTCATTTACCCTATGCCGAGATTTATAGAAATGAAAAATATATATACTTCAATTACATTTATTCCTCATGGCTAAAAAAGAAAAAAAGGAAGCTAGCAATATTATTAGAGAAGATGTTGCAAAGGAGATTACTAGCACTTATGAAGAAGAGATGAAAAGAATGGATGCTGAAATGGACAGAAGAATGGAATCGAATGAAATTAATATAAGTAATGATGAAGAAATTGAACATGTCAAGGTCCATAAGAATAAATTCCGCCAGCTTCTTCGGGATCCTTGAGCACAACAAAAATCTTTGATTTTTGTGCCTTCAAAATATGAAATATTTTGAGGTGATCAAGAATTGTTACTCTCGAAAAACCAATTCTGGACATGTAAACTTGACTTCGCCATCTGGCTCGTCAGATAAAATAGCAATTTTCAACATGTCAAGATGTTTCGACATCTTGAGCACGATCAAGAATCAAAACACGTAATATGACAAGATTCTTGACGAAGAAAATTTGATTGAAAATCAGTTTTTATTCACTCAAGTAATTTTGACAGTTGACTAAATTAAGCCAATATTTCCTAAAATTACACTATAATTTACTATTTTTTTTATAAAATTTTCTATTTTTTACAATTTTAGTCTAGAAATAGGCTAACTATCAAATTAATGTGATATTTTATGAGTTTATTCTGTGTGAAACACATTTGAGTTCGCAAATGGCGAACTCAAGATGTAAAGATTAAAAAGAAATCTAAATTAAATATCTAATTACATTCAACTAAATCTTTGAATGTACTAAAACTTACGTTTAATTGCTTAAGTGAATCGAGTAATTCTCCATAAGTCTTTAATTTTTCGGCATTAACATCTATTGCATTTGAAGGAACAGTACTAAATTCCTGGGGATGAAACTCAAGAACGCATAATTTCTTTTCTTCTAAAACCTTTTTACATATTTCTAGCAAATATTCATTGCTCTCTTCTCTATTTTCCTGGAAATTATAAGTAGAAACAGTTTTATCTATTTCAATTATTTGTGCATATTTATCTTTATTCGCATCATTACTAATTTCTTCACTAGATAATATCTTAAAATTGTTAAGGATATAATTAAAAGAATCTGGATTTAATTGGTTAAATGGAGGAACATATGTAACTGGGACAACATTTGTTGTACTTATAATAATCTCTTTTCCTTCGAGTAATTTTTCCTCACTAATGTTTATATCAGTAGAGTTATGATAGAGACCATGCTGTGCCATTTCAACAAGAGGGTTTTTTCCTAGACTTCTTAAGTAGTTAGACATGTGCCTGTCTTTAGTCAATTTATTTGGAATTACTCCTAAAACAATTGGGATATTTTTACTTAAAGTTAAATCTATAACTTCTTGTGAAGGGACTGAATATGCTCTTACATCATCTAGTCTTATTATAATTACAGATTCTTTTATATCCAAAACACATTCAGAATCTTGGGAGTGATAAATTTTTGGGCTATTTCCAGTTATTTTATTCATATTTTTAGTATAATATGCTCCTAAACTTGGAGTAAATACTAGTAATGCTATTATTACTACAGCAATTAATGCTAAAGACCACTTATGTTCCATAAAATTCCTCACAAAGTTGCATATTTAAACCTATTGCGTTATTACTATAAATTAATAAATTTATTTTTAAAAATAATTTTTCCTCTCGTATTAATATCAGAAAAATTTCCTGAAAAATCACCTACTCCATCTTTCAAGATGGAGTTTGATCGGCGATTTTTCTACTACGGAAATTTTTTGGATGCAAGAAAAATCTTTAAATGGATTTTTCTGCACAGAGAATTGTAAATGTAAACAATTCTCTTGTGCTCAAGGAACTACTCCACCATAAATGGTGGAGTTTTACTCAAGTTCCTTGACATAATAATAATTATAAATACCATTTAACAAGGATTTAAACGAAGTTTCGATCAAAATAGATCAAAAAAAATATCCTATAATCTGGATATGTCAAGAATTGTTTTTTAAAACAATTCTTGAGCATGCTCAAGAACCAAAATAGGCCATACATTTTAATGTATGATTCTTGACATATATGATTTAGTGATTTAATAGTTCGCACAATAAATTTAACTTTCCGACGACAAGGGTAGTTTATTGAAATGAAGTGACGACAAAATTGTTGTTTCAAAATGTAATAGTGTTTAAATAAGAAATAGTTTACGCCAACACATGCTCACACCAAAAGGGGATCAAACCAATGATTATTACGCGAAAAAGGAGAAAAAATGACGAACAAATACAGCTTATATTTATCAACTGAAAGGAGGTTTGAAAATTAGAGATGAAAACAACACTTAATATATTAGTATTAAGTCTTTTAGTAATCTCCGTAATACCTGGGGTGTTTGCTGCAAGCGTCGGAACTGGTGTTGGAGTAGACATTGGAACAGAAGACTTCGAACCTCGAGTTTGGTTATGCGGATCTAGAATTGTTTACGATGATTCAACTGAGCCTGGAAGATTATTCCCTGCTGGTGGATATTGTAGTGATTCAAGTTACAATGATCAATCAACTTGTGAAGCTAATGAAGGAACATGGACTGAAAGCGAATTACTTGAAAGAATCAACAACTATGCTTTCGAAGGAGAGCAAATAGTATGGGAAGTTCTAGTAATGGACAAAAACGGATTTGAAAAAATCAAGGATGTCTATGCAACTATTGGTTCCTCACAAGGAGCTGGTAACGACATTGAAGTGAATTGTCAATTTGATGAAGTTGCTAGAGAAGTTAGTGAAGAATGTAACGCTAGAATTCTTGAAGAAGAATTAACTGGTGACGACTTATCAGAAGTAGCTGCTTATTATACATGTGCATTAACAGTTGAAACTGCTGATAGCATGTATGGTGAATACTGGGTAACAGTAGAAGCAGAAGATCTTGATGGATTATTAGGAACAATGGACGAAAACGAATATTGGTTCTTCAATCCAGTCATTGCTTTAAGCATTGATGGCGATCTTACTTTTGAAGATGTTAGACCTGGCACATCCTCCTATTCAAGTACATTACTTGTAGGAAATGACGCTGATGAAGGATCGGGAGTTATGCTGGATATGTTTATATCTGGAACAGACTTCTATGACTCTTCATCTAGTGGAGCAAAATGCCCAAGTACAAATCAACTTGGTTTAAGTAACTTTAGATATTTTGTTACAAATGGAGCCTATTCTAGTTTAGTAGATCCTAGAAATGACGCTGAAGGTTATGTTCCAATAGAATATGGAATCGGATTCAATAATCCTACACCATTCTATGAAAGCAATGAAATTCTTCAAGCTCAAAAAGTAGGACCATACTACACTGCTAACTTATTAGCACCTGGAGCTGAAATGGCTATAACATTTAGATTAAACTTACCTGAACCTTGTAACGGAGATTTTGACACTGGAAGTATATACTTCTGGGGCGAAGCAATCTAATTGACCGATTTAATTTTTTTTATTTTTTAATTTATTTTTTATTTCGACCTTTCCCGACGGCACAGGGAAAAACAATGGTGCCGAAAAAGAGATGATGAAAAACAACAAAGATTATAAACAAACAAATGGAAAACAAAAACATGAGAATAAAAAAAGTAATTTTAGGATTAATTTTAATGATAGCATTGACTTTCTTTGTCTCAAATGTTAGAGCAGATAGTTATGAGTTATATTGTTTGGAACAGGGCCAGGTTATAGACTTGCCAAGATTATGCAATCCTGATATGGAGCCTCGTTCAGGCCCATTAAATATTTGTATGCATGTTTTAGATAATGGTAAGATCTGCCCTGCATCAATTAATTCATGTAATAATTTAAATCTTGGCTGTACAAATAGCGGAGGAAATGCAACTATTGATGAAACAGCTCCAATTGTAATAATCTCTTCTCCAGTTGCTGGTGAAATTTATTCAGATAAATCCGTGTTGTTAGATGCTAATCCAAATGAACGCTCAACCATGGCTTATACAGATAATTCTGATCCTAATTCGGGATGGAAACAAATTTGCAGCAGCTGCACATCATATAGTCAAGAAAGAACATTTAAAGAAGGATTCAATAATATTACTCTTAGAGCAGCAGATGGTTCTGGAAATATTGCCTATTATGATTTTAGTTTTTATGTTGATTCAGGAAAACCAAAAATGGGTAAAACAGAACCAAAGAGCGGATTTGCTTCTGGAATGTTTTATGCTGAATTCCAAGAACAGAATCCTTTAAACTTTAAATTAAAGTATGGTAATATTGATTCCGCTTTCAGAGAAGAGTCAATAGATATAGGAAGTGACTGTACAAATGAGAATGGAAAATATAAATGCAATGTTACTGTTGATTTATCTGATTTTGACGAAGAAACAATAGAATATAATTTTGAAATTGAAGATATTGCACATAACATAGCTGTTAGTAAGACAATATTCCTTCTTGTTGATTATTCTGCTCCTGTAATTAATTCATTAGGATATGTTATTGAAGGCAAGAATGTAATATTTAGCATTGATGTAACTGAACAGAATATTGACAAGATAGTTTATATAGAAAATAACGATCCTAAAGCAAAGGAAAAGACTATTTGCTCAGGTCCACAATCTAACTTGTGTGAGAAAAAAGTTTCATTTAAAGATGGAAATCATGATATAAATGTAACAGCTAAGGACAAAGCTGGGAATAAAGCAACACAGAACTTATTCTTCTTTACAGATTCAAAGACTCCTAAAATAAAGAAAACAGAACCTAAGAAAGGTTTTGCATCTGGAATGTTTTTTGTACAGTTCCAGGAAGAAAATCCTTTAACTTTAAAACTGTTAATTGAGGATTCAAATATTCTAGAAACTAACATTGATTTAAACACATGCTTGTTTTCAGCAGATAAGAATATTTTTGATTGCAATGTAGATGTTGATTTAACATCTTATGATGGTCAACAAATAAAGTACTGGTTTGATTTGGCAGATAAAGTTAATAATAGTGTAAGTTCAAAACCTGTATTTTTAATGGTTGATACAACATTACCTGTAATAAATAATATAAATTATACCATTGATGGAATGACAGCGATTGTAACAGTAGATGTTACAGAAATTAATTTAGATGAAATCACTTATAAAAATAATGATGATTTAACAATAAAAGAAAAATCATTCTGTACTTCACTTAAAGAGAATAAATGTTCAAAAAAGATCACCCTAAATTCAGGTGATAACGATATTTCATTCAATGTCTATGATGACGCAGGAAATGCAATAGCTCAGAATATTGTTATTAGTGTTTAATAAATATAATATTGTTTTTTATCATTTAGTCTCATCAATTTTCATTAAAATTAAAGAATAAACTTGATTATTTAATCTCATGCCAGCATTAATTAAATCCATCAATGTTCCCTTTGCTTCAACTTTATTTAAGATTTTTTTCTCAACACATTTTATAATAAATGCAGTTAACCAAATGCATTCAATATTTTTACTTTTTGCAACATTAATTAACATATAATCACCTGAAATCAAGATATCTTTTTCTTTTTGTGCTAATAAAATAATAGAGGCATCAGCATAGGAAACATTCTCTAATTCACTTAATTTATCAACTTCTTTAAGACTTTCAGAAACATTAATCCATGTTTTGCAACCTTCTTCAATTTCACTGACTCCGATAACTCCTGAAATTAGCTCATTATAAACTTCTTTAGTAATTTTAATCTTCTTAAAATATTTTTCTAGTAAAAATAATTTTCCTATTCTAAGTAAAGGCATTATTGCAGATGAATCAACTGCAACCATTGTTAACCGAAATCCTTTTTTAGATCTTCAACGCTGTATCCTATATCTATATCTGCTTTAGCCATTAAGTCATACATCTCAACATAACTAACTTCAGCAATTTCTGCAGCCTTTCTAATAGTAACTTTTCTTTTTTTTAATAATTCCAATGATCTCTTTATTTTCCACTCCATTATTGCAGTTGCTAAGAGCTTTCTCATTACAACAGCCATGTCTGTTTTCTCTTCTTTTTCAATTATCTTCATATCTTCAAAGTATTTATCTTCTATTCTTGCAGTAATTACTTTCATTTTTACCTTACCCAATTTTAGTTACAAAAGTAGATATTTGTAACTATTTAAACTCTTTGATTTTAATTAGTATCTATTTAGTAGTAACATTATAGAAACATTTAAATACTCTTTAATTCTTTAATTAATATGATAAATAAAAAAGTAAATGATCAAAAAATCCTGTATAAAGCACATGATGAAACTACTCATAGTACCTATGAAGGATTAAAGGCCGCTAATGAAGATTTCCGCAGAAGAAATTTTCAATTTAAAGGAAAAGATGGACAATACTATTCAACTAATGAAGCTTTAGATGCGGCTAATAGAGATTATAATGCTAGATTTAATAGACCGATAGTTCCAATAATAATAGATAATTTTCCAAGTCAACCAAGAGATCATAATATAGATTGGAAATTACAGAAAATTAGAAGTTATTAATTTTAACTTTTGTGTTTTCCATCATTTTAAGACAATCAAATTATTATATTCTTTGATTTTATTAATAGTATTTTATTAGTAGTAACATAAGAAAAAGTTTAAATAATCATTTTTATAATAATTTTTATGACAGAACAAGACCAAACAGAAATTATTGAAATTAGTGGAAAGCCTTTCTTTATTAAAGAAACTAATGGAGGGTTATTCGGGATAGTTAAAGAGATCTCTTTAAAAAATAGTAACCCTAATGGAATTTTTTATCAATATTTTGAAGAACACTTAAAAATAGGAGAAAACATAAGGGAAATACCAAATCGTTCAATTTCAATAGTATGTAATTATCTAAAAAAAGGAGATGTACATATTATGAGGTCAATTGTAGAGGAATGTAAAAAATATGCTCAAGTTACTATGAGTGATTATGTATGTTTAGAAAATTTTGGAGGATTTATGAGTCAAGATATTGGTAATAATATGATCATAATTAGACCAAGAATTTTCACAAAAATTGTAGATAATTAACAATTAAACTGTAGTTATATGGTAATGCTCTCCCGATCTTGTTACAACCTCTAGACATTTTAATTCTCATTCATGATATTTCAAAAATGGAATAAGATCATCTATCATCATCTTCATTACTCGTGAGTCTAAGTTATAATCTTCAGTATAATGTTTCCCGCTTTTCTTAATTTCTCTCATTAACTTTTCAATTCTTACTTCCATCTCTTCAATTGAAAACTCTTCAAATTTAAGAAGTGTTCCATCCCTATATTCATCCCCCCCAATTAAATAATATCTTCCAACTCCCCTATATCTGCAAAACAAGTGACCTTGCCCGCTGTCTAATTCATCAATAGAAGCATTTCTAATCTTTCTTGTCATTTTTATATCTTGTCCTACTCGCAAACAAGCAAGTCTTTATATGTCTTAAATTCAGCATCCATTTCTTTTAATCCATCTAGTAAACTGATAAAATCAGCATATCTTTCTTCATCTAAATTTCTCTTATTAGTTAATAATCCTTGATGTTCTAAATAATCCTGAGGATGTATCATTACAACACAAATTTTATTTTCATTTAAACTGATAGCACATTCATTTAAAGTAACGCTTGAACTTATATAATGTCCAATGTCGCTTGTTTCTTCTCCGAATTTATAAGTTGTTGCAGTATATCCTAATTTAACAGGAGTTCCATTTAAATCGGTATCATCTTTTCCAGAAGAAAGAATTTTAAAGTTTTTCTCTTTAAGTGCTTTTTCTGCTTCTGTTGAAATAACGTTGTGAGGAGGAATAAAAGTAACTGGAACAACATGCATAAATTCCATCATCTTTTTCTTTCCAAGTTCTAGATAATTTAATGCATCAACTTCAGTCATGTTTCCAAATTCTTCAGGAGTATGATAATATCCATGTAAAACAAATTCCACTTTTGGATTATCTATATATTTCTTTGTCCATTTAAGAAATTTTCTATCTTTTTCAAGACCATTTGGGATAACCCCCATAGAAATACTTAAATTCCTATCTAGTGCTTCATTTGTTATATCATTAACTATATCGTTATAATGCCATGCACCTAGATCATCTAATCTTAAAATTATTGTATTTTCTTGTGGTTGAATAAAGTGGCAGTTTTCATAAGTATTAGGGTTTAATTTATCGTGCATTATTTTATTAATTAAAATTTGATCAATATATGTTAAAGAAATTAATGACTGATAAAATGGATAAATTTCTAAATGTTTTGTATTCACTTCTCTGATATATTGGCCTGTAACAATGGTAATTAAGAAGATAATTGCCATTATTCCAAATAAAATCTTTACTTTTTTAACATTGTTGTAATTTTTCTCTCTCATCTTGTACCCCACGCCATATTTTTTAAGTCATAGATTGCATATACTAGAATATAAGATAAAATAGTCATATTAAGCACACTCCAAACAAGCATATATTTGCCGTATTTTCCGCCCTGATAAACATTATATTGCGAATACAACATCAGAGAAATCAAAAATATTCCCAAAATATATAATGCGGGCGAAGTGCCATAAAATATAGGATTGATAAATAAGGCTTTAATTGCAATAAATGGAGTAAGCAAAGTCAAAAATATTAATGGAATAAAATATGTTAAAGCAACGAACTTGTCTTTCCTAAAAACTTCAGGAGCTATTCTAAATGAGTTTATCATCCATCCTTTTTTCCATCTTACTTGCTGCTTTAAAAATTGCTTTAATTTTTCTGGAACAACTGTGTATGCTTTTGCTTCGTATACATAGACTGTTTTATACCCTAGTCTTATTATCCAATTAGTAAGAGCTCTATCATCTCCAAAAATTATTTCTTTTCCCATGAAAGTTTCATTAAGCCAAGGCTTTACGATCGGCATAATATACTCTCTTCTGTAAGCTGAAAAACATCCTGAACAACAGAATACCATGTCAAAAATACTTTCTGTGGCTTTTAGTGTTCTAAATGACATAAAATAATATGCTGCCTGCATTTTTGTCAGCCAATTTGTATCTATATTAGAGGGGTCGGTATGTCCAACTGTAGCTCCAACTTTTCTATCAATGAAAGGATTAACAATTTCTTTTATTGCATTTTTCTCAGGATAACTATCGCTGTCTACTTGAATTAATATTTCTCCAGTTGTGTGCATAAAACCTTCTGCCATTGCCTGTCTTTTTCCTTTGTTAACTGGGAAGTTTATAACGACTATTCTGCAATCAGGAAAATTTTTCTTTGCCCTTAACATTTCTTTTAAAGTACCATCTGTTGAGCCATCATTTATTGCAATAATTTCTACTTTGTCTTTTGGATAATCTGTATTAAAGCAACTTGAAATAGTTCTATAAATTACTTTTTCTTCATTCTTACAAGGAATTACAAAACTTACAGTAGGGAAATAATTTCCAAGAGCTTTTTTCCTTGCAGGACTTAATTTATCCTTATAAGTTTTATAAAAAAATGAACCCATAATTCTGGTAAACATAAAAGTTGTGATGAATATTGTATAAAAATAAATAAAATTTAGACCGCTATAACCTACAACTTTTAATAAAATTATTAAATATGCAAAAACTGCAAACAAAGTTAAGTAAATTAGATCTTTCCACCACTTTCTTTGTTTTGTATTATCTGAGATTTCTATCATTTTAAAGTAACAAAAAAGATCCTTTTTAAACCTTCCGAGTGTCGTCACTATTTAGATACTTCACATTATAATTATTAAACATAATAGTGTTTATAATATGAAAATATCGAATAGAACAATGAAAAAAGAGATGATTTTTATATTAATTTTTCTTTTGCTACCTCTAGCTAAAGCAGATAATGTCAAAAACTTGGAGAGTAGTTACCAAGGTATAATAGGGGTTTTTGAGCATGATCCAGAATTTTTTTTACTTTCTTATGATTTAAAACAGGAAATCTACGAAAAAAGCAATTCTGGACATTTTAAATTTTATGAAGACTTTGAAGTTTATCCTTTAGGAAAGCTAGACACAACAATATGGGTGCCTCAATACGACCCTATAACCCATATAATTGAATCTAATTCTAAAGAACTTGAACTGAATAGTTTTACAGAATTTAGAGGAGACCGGGATAATCATGTCCAGCTAAATATTACTAATTTTACAAAAATTTATGATAATCTAAAAATTACCTTTGATTTTAAAGCATTAGAATGCAATTCTACATGGAAAATGACTCAGGGAGTAACTCCTCAGGCTTCGTCAGTGTATGCATATTACTCAAACGAAGACAATTTTATTTCAATAGAATTTAAAGTTAAAGCAAATAATACATTTTGTGGGGATGGCGAGGCGCAAATTTCTGCATTTAAGAGAGTAAACCATATAAGTACTTCACTAATACCTTTCACTACTTATAATTTTTCAATGAATAAAACATATAGGCCAATATTAGAAATTAATAATACAAATAATAAAACCACAATCTATATTCAAATTGATAATAGATCTATAGTTAGTTCGGAATTTGATTTTTCAAATAATGGAAATATCCTAATAGAAAACGGGGGAACAAAAACTATTTTTGATAATGTCTATATTCTATCAAAAGACATTGTATGCTCTCCAGTTTGGAAAGAAAATATCCAAGATTGCATTAATAAAAAACAAGTGCACTCGTATGAAGATATAAATAATTGCAATACAAATATAACTCCGTCTAATCTGACTTTAGGTTGTAATAATTATAATTCAAGAAATGAAAGTAACGAGAATAAATTTACTTTCAAATATCTTTCTGATTATATTTCTAGTAATAAAATTACACAAAATAAAGAAAAAGTAAATGTTCATATTAAATCAATATTTGGCAATACTTTTACTAAAAAAATACATGCATCTTCTTTTAAAATAATCTCAGTTTTTTTATTTGCAGGCATGTTTATTTTCTGCGTTATGGCTTGGATGAATATTAGAAAGACTCGTCTTTAATAATCTTTAAATACCGCTTAAAATTTCTGGGTATATGAATAAGAAAATAATTTTAGCAGTATTAATATTTATTTTTGTAATCTTTTTTGTATATTTTGTTAGAATGAGCCAAAATGGAGTAGAAGTTAATGATAATTCTTTAGGACAAACTTCTCAAGGTAGCGAATCTTTAAACAACCAAGGCAGTAATCCAATAAACTCAAATACGGACTCAACTGATGATGAAGATGATGATGACGACAATGAGGATAACGATAATACTGCCGCTTTACCAGTCAATAACACTCCAGTCTCATCAACAAGCACAACACCAAACAAAGTAAGTAAAGTAGATTTAGCCAAACATAATAAACAAACTGATTGCTGGGTAGGGTACAACGGAAAAGTATATGACATTTCAACTTTTCTTCCAAAGCATCCTGGTTCAGCAGGTGCAATAGCTCCTTATTGCGGTACAGCGGATGAATTTAAGAAAGCTTTTGAAAGAAAACATGGAACAAGCAAAGTTAGTACTTTAATGAAAGTCGGTGTTTTCATTGGTGATTTTGATGTAATGGGAGAAATAAAATGAGATATGAAAAATACGCTAAAACTGTTTTAAGAATAGCAATGAGTTTAGTATTTCTTTATTTTGGAATTATGCAGATTTCTAATCCTGATGAGTGGGCATCTTTTGTTCCAGAGTCATTGACAAAGATACCTAATTTAACAGCTAATAATCTAGTAATGTTTAATGCAATAATGGAATTAACTTTAGGATTATTCTTAATAATAGGACTATACACAAAATTCTCTTCAATAATATTGTCCCTGCATCTTTTTGGAATAGCTGCTTCAATTGGTTTTAACCCGGTCGGAATTAGAGATTTTGGCCTTGCAATTGCAACATTAGTTATTTTTCTAAATGGTGCTGATAATTACAGCTTGGATTACTTGTATAAAAAGAAAGATCTTGTGAAAGATGTTAAGAAGTAAATTAATTATTCGATTCTTTTATAATTAATATTTTGTTTAAATAAGATTGTTAATTCTATACTTTATGATTGTCGCAAGGTATATTCTCTTTAATATTTTCATTTATTTATTTGTGTATTTTATTATAAAGAATTATATTTTCTACACCTCTAATTACTAATCCAGTGCAAGCAGTATAAGCTAGTCCTCGAACCAAATAAACTGGTAATTTGCCCATTGTTTGGGGATCGGTGTTATAATGTAATGCGACAGCTAATCCTCCTGCAACAAGTACTTGGAGTGGACCAGCAGATTTACTGACAATTCCAATTAACTTATCTACCAGGGTCCATCTTCTAGAATCATTTTGGCTAATCTCTTCCATATCGATTAAACAATAGAGTAAGGTTTATATTAATTTCTATACTCTTAATTCTTCTTAAGCATATAATAAGAATATATGGGCCCTAAGATAAATAACATTACGGAGGAGACTAATCTTCCGATTACTGCTGCAAAGAGCGTCTGCGAAGCGTTTAGACCAATTGCTACAGCTGAAAATACTGTCAACGCCTCTTGTATGCCTAGTGAAGCAGGGGTAAGTCCCACCCATAGACTAAATGACGCAATAGAAGAGACAAATACTGCCTGCATAAAAGTTATTTCTATACCAATAACTTTATATTGAAAGACTAGAGTTAATGCTCCTATAAGTTGAGAAAGTATGTTTAGAAGAATAAGATTTACAATTATTTTCTTATCATTTTTAAGCAATTTCCATCCTGTAGCAATTTTTATAAAGAAATTCATCCATTTGTATTTTGTTTCTTTAACAAACGGAGAAACAATAATTAAAAATATCATCCCTATCAAAGTTGCACAAAATAGTAAAAACAACATCAAACTAAATATCTTAAATTTAATCCAGATAATCCAAACAGATATTAAACCCATTACAGAAATAACTATGAAAGAAACAACTACTAACGCAGCTAAACTAGCTAAAAAATTAGTATATGAAAAACCATGCTTTTTCTTTAGATATAATGCGCGTGCAGCAATTCCTCCTCTAAAAGGAGTAATCATATTATAAAACCCTGTTAATATTGAAGTCCCGAATGCTTCGCCGTTTTTTAGTTTAACATTTAATGGTCTGAGCAGAATTTTATAAGCTATCCCATTTAGATAATAAGATAAAAATGAAAATATAAACATTAAAATTAATAATGCTGGATATTTTATGCTTATAGATTTAAAATCTTCAATATTTTTGATAATATAATCATAAGCGAAATAGATTAATAGAATCATTACTATTATAGATATGACAGATTTCACTCTTTTATTCATTCATTTTGATGCATTTAATGGTTTAAAAATATAATCCTATTTTGAGCTATGTGTAAATCTATAGCATAAATTTAGGAACAATATTCCATTCGTGTTTAG
>CAYHPN010000032.1:0-21110 GCA_964358765.1 Candidatus Woesearchaeota archaeon
TCTTTATTTCATCAACATCATCAATTTTTAAATTAGAAGGAATTATCATATCTTTTAAAATTTTTCTTGTTTGAGGAAGAGTTATCGGATTTCCCTCTAAAGAAAGACTATGATAAATAAAAGATATTTCAAACTCACTTGCTATTTTTTGATATTTTGATTCATCTTTCTTTTTTAGTTTTCTGAAAGTTTCTAACTCTTTCTTTATTTCTATAATGTAATTATTTGAGCTTTCAGAAATAACTGAATGTTCATATCCAAAATAAATCAATAAATTATTTAGTAAAACATTATAGAATATCTTAGCTTTTAACGGTTTTTCTGAGATAATAAGAATCATTCCATATTTGTCCAAAATCTCAACATATTTTTTTACCGTTCGTGGATTAAGTCTTATATTTTTAGAATTAATTTCTTCTCTTTGTAAAGATAAACTAATAAATTGTGCAAAGTTTCTATCCAAAATAAGATTATAATTTATTCCATTCTTAATGCAATACAAGATTAAGCCGTATAGCAATTCAGATTTCTTTGAAACTTCTGCTTGAAATCCGTTTTTCTTTTTTATCAATAACTTTTCATTAGCTAACTCTCTTAAGTATCGATGGATTATGTGATATTCTCTCCCATCCTTATTTAATCTTTTAACTACCTCTATGGGTTTAAGCAATGCTCTGTTTTTGTAAACTATTTCAAAAGCATCATATTTTGTAGCCATTATATATCTCCTTCTATGAGGTTTATAAATCTTGCTATTTTGTATTTTTTATTACAGATTATGTAATCTTTAGTACATAATGAGTAGATATATAAGATAAACCAATCTATTTAGTATTACTTTATGACTATTTTGTAAGTTCTTATACAAAATATATCCAATTGTGTCTTTCACATTAGATTAGAGCACTTAACTGCATATTTTGCAGAGTTTAATCTCAACTATTTTTAGCACCTAACTTTTTTAGTCAATTTTAGTCAGCGTCGGTAAAAATCTTAAATTTAACGGGAGAACCTTAACCTAAGGTTTATCATCTCGCGGGGGCGTTACGACCTTATCAACGATAACCCAAAGTACACGCTCCCCGTATGATTTTTAATCGACGGAGAAAATATTTAGTAATTTTTAGCATATTTTATGATTTTTTTAGAAGTTTAAAACTGGGAGCGTTTAACTGTAAGAATTTATTATTAACTATGAAGTAGTAATTATACAAAGGTTTAAAAAGATAATTTTGTAGAAAATTATATGGAAAGAGAACAAATTGCTGAAAGTAAAACATCTCTGGCAGGAAAAGTTAAAGATATTCTGAAATATCATGTAGTGGACTCTACAGCATTAATGGCTGTTTCAACTCCGGTTTTTGCAGCATTTGAAACCTATTGTGCAGGCATGACTGATGATAACTCTCTTCACGCAAGGCTTTTAGCGGTCGGACTAACGTATGCTGGAATGGGTCGTTTGTTTAGTAAGGGATTAGATGTCTCAAGAAAACTCTTTAAGATAAAACCCGAAACAAAAGAAAAGGTTAAACAAATACACGATGCTACTTATGCGGCTGCTTATAATTTAGCTATCTGCCCTCCTTTTTATTATGCTGCTGGAGTTAGAGACCCAGAACAAATAGCTTTAGGAACCGCAGCAGGAGTGGGATTTGCATTAGTTGTAGGTGGTCCGATGGGTTACGCAGTTGATGCTTTTAGAGATTTAACAGGGTTAAAGAAATCGGAAAGATTGCCAGCATTAGTGGAAAGACAAAACTCTAAAACGAAAAGGGGTCTCGCTGCGCTGTTGGTTGGTGGAGCAATCGCTTTGACAGCAGGAGTCTACTCTTCAACACCAAATAATCAAGATATCCAATATCAAACTCCAAATACACAGCAAGTTGAAGTTCAGGATTCTCGTTAAATTATTTCAGGTTTTTCTAAAATTATTTATTTTATATAACTATCACTTTTCGTAAAATATTCGCGCAAAACAAAAAATGGGGAGTACTTACCTGCTCATTTTTGCAAAGATTAACTTGAGGTATATAAAGTATAACACTTTATGAAAAGATAGCTATTTTGCTTGAAGTGAATTCAACCAAAATAGATTTTATGAGAAATTTACTTTCGAATAAAATGCTGAAATTCGTAAGCGAAGCTGCCCGTCAGGGAATTATCTTGATCAATTTCTAAGAATCAACTTTTTTGATGAAAAAATCTCATCGACGACAAATCACCATTTTGACTCGTGAGGATATTAACCTAAGGTTAATTATATCGCGGGGACATCGGAAGATTTATAAACATTCATTAATAATGAATAATTATTCACTTTAAGTGAAAGAAGTAACATGATACCAAAGAACACTAAGAAAATAATACTCTATCTGCTGAGAAATTTAGAGTTGGTTAATATTAATCAGATTTCTAAGAAGCTTAATATTAGCGTAGGCAGTGCTTTTAAAATTTTAAAAGAGCTCGAGAAGAACAATATTGCTTTATCTTCTACTTTAGGAAACGCTAAATTCCATCAAATCAATTTAAACAATGAAGAGACAATAAGATGGTGTGAAATTCTTTTGTCAGAAGAAAGAAGAAATTTAAAAGGATATTCTAAAATCTATGCAGAGGAAATACAAAGGTTTGATCATGCAGAATTAATTATCTTATTTGGTTCTGTTCTAAACAATAAAGAATTTAATGATGTAGATGTTTTATTTATCACTAACAAACCTAAAGAGATTACAAACTTTTGTTTAAACCTGTCAAAGATTAGAACAAAACCAGTTGTTCCTTTGATACTGAAGAAAGAGGACTTAATTAATGAGATTAAGAACAAGAAAGAAGTAGTTTTAAATATTTTAAAAACAGGAGTTATTCTTAAAGGAGAATCAGTATTTGTTGAGGTATTAAAAAATGTCAAACAGCAAAGATAGGTTAAGTTGGTGTCTCGAAAGTGCAAAGAGAATGAGAAAGATTAAGCCAAATGATAAACTTTCTAAAGAACATATTGAAAAAGCGAAGCACAACTTAAAGGCGGCAGATTATAATGTTCAAGGACACTTTGATGATTGGGCTGTATCTCAATCTTATTATGCGATGTATCATGCACTTCTGGCAATTCTGTTTAAGAAAGGTTTTGAATCAAAGAATCACGAATGCACAATAAGCACAGTAGAATTTTTAATTGAAGCTAAAGAAATTAATCTGAGCAAGGAAGACATGTCTTTTATTAGAACAACTGAACAAATGACAACTAAGGATGCTAAATCATTAAGAGAAGAATTTCAGTATGGCACAAAAACAGATGTAAATAAAGTTCTTCTTACAGAACTCTTACAAAAGTCAAAAGTGATTGTTGAAAAAATAGAAGTTATGTTAAGTGAGATGTGAATAAAGTTCTTCTTACTGAACTCTTACAAAAGTCAAAAATGATTGTTGAGAAAATAGAAGTTATGCTAAGCGAAATGTAAATAAAAATTCTTAAATCTTTGAAGAAAAAGTCAGGGAGTTAATCCTTAAGGTTAATTATCTCGTGGGGACGTATTATTCTACTAAGGCCACAAAATCTATAAATCCTCTCCAATTTCAATACCTATGAATTCGTTCGAAGTAAAGACGTTATTCAACCACGCAGGCTACTCCTTATTGAAAAATATACTCTTCTCATTTGACCCTGAAAAAGTACACAACGAATTCATAAAAATAGGAAAGGCATTATCTCACTATGAGGCCTCCAAGAAAGCAGTTTCATTAGTTTTCAATTATAAACATCCTTCCCTAGAACAAACTCTTCAGGGAATAAAATTCTCTAATCCTGTAGGCCTCTCCGCAGGATTTGATAAAAACGCAGAACTAATACCAATAATGGAAAATGTCGGGTTTGGTTTTGTCGAAGTAGGGAGCATAACTGCAAAATCCTGCGAGGGAAATCCAGGAGTAAGGTTAAAGAGGATAATAGAGAATAAAAGTCTCTGGGTCAATCTAGGATTGAACAATAATGGCGCAGATGAGATCTCCAGCAGATTAAAAAAGCAAGAATTCAACATTCCTTTTGGAATAAGCATAGCTAAAACAAACTGCAAAGAAACGATCGAACCAGGAATAGCAATTGAAGATTATATCTATTCCTTAAAGAAATTCAGAAATATAGGAAATTATTTTACTATCAATGTCTCTTGCCCCAATGCTTTCGGTGGCCAGCCCTTCTCAGATCCTGTCCTGTTTGAATCTCTTTGCAAAGAAATGAAGAAATTAAACATAAAAAAACCAATTTTTGTCAAGTTTTCTCCAGACTTAGAAAATAACAATGTAAAAAAGATTATTTCCATATCTGAAAAATACAATATAAACGGCTTTATCTGTTCTAACCTTACAAAGAAAGACATTGGCTTCTCTAGTGGGGGAATGTCTGGCAAAAAACTTGAAGACAAAGCAAACGGTCTTCTATCATTTGTCTACAAACAAACTAGAAGTTGGAAGACCAAACCTATACTGATAGGCAACGGAGGAATTTTCTGTGCAGAGGACGCTTATAAGAAGATAAAACTAGGTGCAGACCTAGTACAACTTGTTACGGGAATGATCTACCAGGGGCCTAGTCTAATTGGAGAAATTAATTACAATCTAGTCAAACTCCTAAAAAAAGACGGATATAAAAATATAAGCGAGGCAGTAGGAACTGCTAACTAAAAAACCATAAAATTCTAAAAAGATTTATAAAGTTCATTTTCTTAAGTAAGGTATGAAAGTAACAGGATTATCATGGTTAATCATTGCATTAATAGTTTTATCAACCATACTTTTTGTAGTTGGAGTTTCAATTGAACATAACGGAGAAGCAACTGAGGGAGGTAGTGATGAAGCTAGCGAGGGACTTGAAGAGGGAGAGGAAAGTGGTGAGGAAACTGCCTTTGGAATAAATCTGGAAAGCACCCCAATAATAATTAGCATAGTAGTTGTTTGGGTTCTTCTTATTATAACATTACTAGTATTTGGAAGTTCTAGTTATATTGTTATCTCGATTATCGCATTACTAGCAACAATATTTGATATCGGTGAAGTAATGAGGAAGTTAGGAGAGAATAATCTAGTTGCCATCTTCGCCATATTGGTAACCTTATCCCATTTAGCTATTGTAATTCTTTCTGGTCTTGGTCATTTCCGTAAATAAATAAGAAATTTATCAATAATCTTCTTTTTCTTTATTGTAAAATTCAAGGAAAAATTGAGGTATATATTATAACAATAATCATTTAAAGGAGTTAATAATTTTTCATGATATGAAGCATCAAATGAGACTTAACGGGAGCCCCTTTGACAGAATTAAGTCTGGGAAGAAGATATTAGAAATTAGACTCTTTGATGAAAAGAGACAGGGACTTCAATTAGGAGATAAGATAGAATTCTCAAAGTTACCTAAGCAAAATGAAAGACTAGAAGTTGAAGTCTTAGGCTTATTAAGGTATCAAACCTTTTCTGATTTGGTTAATGACTTTTCCATGAGTTTATTTGGTTATCCTGATAATTATAACAAATCTAAATTTATCGAAGAAATTTATGAAGTGTACACAAAAGAAGAAGAAGAAAAATATGGTGTTCTAGGAATAAGATTAAGATTAATCAATTAATACGTTGTGAAACTAGTTTCACAAAAGTGCTTAAATAGACCATTTTCTAATATTTTATATGACATTTAAAGAATTTACAAAAGAACTGAACGGCAAAGGGGTGGAGGGAGAAATATTAAAGACTGTATTTCTTTCTTTACTAACTTCTTTCATAACTCTAGGATTATTATATTATCTTAAACTTAAATCCATAGATAATTTCATTCCCAAATATGGTTTCTTCCTTTTCTTCGCAATTCTGTCTTATGCTATAATAATACCGGCAGTAAGGCAAGTTAGGGCTTACAGAGAATTCCCTTGCATGTCTGGAATGATGATAGGTATGACTATGGGCATGATTGCTGGATTTCTGCCTGGGTTTTTCATAGGGTCTACAAACGGAATGTTTTACGGTTCAATATTTGGAATGGCTATTGGAATAGTATTTGGAATTTGGAATGGGAAGTGCTGCGGTATAATGGGGACTATGGAAGGGCTGATGTCAGGTTTCATGGGCGGATTGATGGGTGCAATGACTGCAGTTATGATGATAAATGATAATCTTAAAGCTGCAGGAGTAATTGTATTCGTAATTTGTGCAGTAATACTGTTCGGTCTCAATTTCATGATCTATAAAGAGACAAAGGGCGCAGAAAGAAAGCATAAAGACAGCACGCTTTTCACTTTAGTCTTAAGCTTCATTTTAACAATAGTTACTACATGGTTGATGGTCTATGGGCCAAGGAGCTTGTTATTCCAATGATAATAAAAAAGAATACACTATATACTCTGGGAACGATCTTGATAATCATCATGGGAATTGCATTCTTATCCCTAAGTTCTAGCAATCCAATAACTGGCTCAGTGGTATATGACGGAGAAGCCCAGATAGTAAAACTTTCAGTTGTAAATGGGCAATATGTCTTTGAACCAACAAGCGTAAAGAAAGGCATTCCAGTCAGACTCGAAGCAGACATCTCTAGTATGCCTGGATGTTCAAAGAGCGTTATTAGTTCAGAACTAGGCATTAGAAAAACTTTTAGTTCTAATGATAATTCATTAGAATTTAATCCGAGTAAGGCAGGAACATTTTATTTTGCCTGCTCGATGAATATGTATAAAGGAACTCTTACTGTTTTAGAGTCAGATGGGTCAAAGTCTAATTATGTCCAAACACCTTCCTCTTCCGGAGCATCCTGCGGTTCTAGCGGCGGAGGATGCGGCTGCGGTTCTTAAGAAGGATGTAAAATTCATAAGACTTAAATAACGAATAAAAGAATTAAAATAAGATGAAAATAAAAAAAACAACATTGTATTTTGTATTGGTCTTAATCCTTGTAGCCGGAGCAGGAGCCGTATTTCTTAAAGGAGGAAATTCGTCTCCCCCAGATAATCCAGTAGTAGGAGAAGGAGAAGCCCAAAATATAGTTCTGAGCATAAAGGATTACAATTATTATCCCAACACGATAACTGTGAAAGCAAACCAGCCAGTGAGCATCTCTCTAGACAGTTCTGTCCAGGGTTGCTTCAGATCATTAGTTATAAAAGATCTAGGGGTTTCAGAGTCAGCAAGAACCCCCCAAGATACTATTGATTTTACACCAACAAAAAAAGGCACATTCACCTTTACCTGTAGTATGGGTATGGGTTACGGTAAAATCATTGTAGAATAACCAAATGGAAATAAAAGTAGCCTTCAGAAAACCTTATATCTTTTATACAATCTCTATATTTATAGTCTATTTGGTCTTGGCAATCCTACTAAGTGGATTTTATAATACAATTCCATTAATAATTGTTTATGCTAATACTGTAAATTGGCTAAAACTAGGGATATCTATCATCCTATCTCTTTTGATCGGAGTATTAGTTTCGATAAATTTGGTGATAGTTTACATAAAATATAAACAAAGAAAATCATGCAAAGAAGGTAAAACTCTTGCAGGAATAGGGGCTGTTGCAGGTCTAGCGACAGGAGTCTGCCCTCTTTGTATTACGGGCCTTTTACCTTTGATTCTTAGCTTGCTAGGGGTTTCTTTCTCTTTTGCTTCACTGCCTTTTGGAGGTATCGAAATTCAAGTATTGGCAGTTGTTATTCTAATAATAAGCTTGTTTAATTTGAGAAGATAAGAAAGCAGACAAATAATTCAAATTCAAAGTTATGAAATGAAATTGTTAAGATTTTCCAATAAATAATGGAAAAATTCTATTTGTGTTAACTTCCCGAGAGTAACTAAGCAAAAAGATTTATATATAACTTATTTCATTAAAATTTATGCAAAATGTAATAAATAAGAGAATAGAAAAGACTAATCTTTATGTATTTAGCAGAGATTCTGATACAGGACTATTTACATATTCAAGACAAATAACCGCAGATGAAGGGAAATATGTCGCTAGAGAAGTGACAATAAATGGAGAATTAGGCGTTACTAAAGAAGGAGTTCTATATAACATGAGCACTTTAAAGGAAGTTATTGCAAACAGGAAGTTAATGAAACAAACTGACGGAAAAGTCTGGTTCCCAACAATTTCGGAAGGATTGTTACTTCACGACGCAGGCCTATTGCCTGACGGTGAATTGATGGACTTTGGGATAGCCGTCTATGATGCTAAAAATCCCGATAAGGAAATTGCACAAGCTTTAACAGAAACTGCCAGGCAAAAATGTTATGCTCTTCCGATTTTAGCTTCTTTCAAATCACTTGATTTAAGCACAGGTGGAAAGAGATACGGATATACTCCCGTTATTGTTTCTGATGATGGCTTGATTAGAGGAACTGATGCAACAGATACTCTTAAGAAATTTAATAATACTGTGAACTCAGGGGTTCGCAAGTTGTATCGTTACTGGGACGGCTTTTGGGATGCCGATTGGAACGACTACTTGGACGGCTTCGACGAGATCTGTCGGGTGGGGAGAGTTTCTGCTATAGGTAGCGAAAAAGATCTAAAAGAACTAGTTTCTTCACAAATTGGACAAGACTTTAATACTCGAAGAGAGGGTTATAAAACTCAAATAAGTAATTTACAGGATAAATTGCTGAGTTTGGCTGAACAAGAAAGAGAAGTTATAGATTCTGCTCAAAACACTCTCAGTATGGCTTAAAAACTAATTTTCACACTCATTCTTCATAATTGCCAACGGCAGTTTGCATTTAATTTTAGTCATAGAAACATTTAAATAGTCATATGAATCCTATTATCATATGATGAATAAAACCATATTAAGATATTGCGATAAAGAAGATTTATCCAGAGGAAGTTTCATATGATGAATAAGACCATATTAAAGCACTGCCACGATGAGGGTTTTTCCGAGGAGGAATTGTTTGGAGCATATAAGATATTCTTCGGAACTTTATTCTCAGAACCTAGATTAAAGATAATAAACTTATTAAGAAAAGGAAAAAAGAATGTCTCAGAGATAATGTCTGAATTAAAAATGGATCAAACTTCCGTTTCTCATGATCTTTCAAGACTAAAACAATGCGGATTTGTCAATGTAGACATAGAAGGAAAATTCAGGTTTTACACGCTCAACGAGCAGAGCATTAAACCCTTAATGGAAATAATTGAAAAGCATATGTCACAGTATTGTATTCATATCCTAAAATCAACAAAGGAGAACGAAAAATGAAAAAAGACAACACATCCGTAATAGTTGTAATAATATTATTAGTTTTTGTTTTATTTGGAGGATTCGGGATGATGGGTTTTGGTGGATTTGGATATGGGATGATGAGTGGTTTTAATTACGGCATGAATTCTATTTTTGGATCAGTAATATCAATTCTTTTTATAATAATACTAATCTTAGTTGTAATCTATCTAATTAATTTAACTAAAACTCGAGGAGGTAAAAGATGAAAAAGCTTAAATTGACAATTGAAGGAATGCATTGCGCTTCCTGCGGAAACAATATAGAAAGAAGTCTTAAGAAAGTTAAAGGTGTAAAGGAAGTCTCAGTAAGCGTTATGACAAAAAAGGCATTTGTAGAAACAGAAGACCCTGTAACCGAAGAGGAAATAAAAAGTGCAGTTGCAAAAGTCGGCTACAAAGTTGCAGCACTGGAGAAACAATAAAATGAATCATGATCACCATCACGAAGAAAGTGTAGAAGACCATGAAATAAGATCATGGAAGTGGAAGCTCTGGCTTTCCTGGATATTTACAATTCCCATAGTAATACTAATGTTATCTGAGAGGATTCTAGGCATGTCTTTAATACCCATGCCTTATGCTTCTATAGTTATTTTAGTTTTGGCTTTTCCAGTAGTATTTATCTTTGGTTGGCAAACGATTAAGTCTGGACTAAGAGGATTATTCACTTTTTACTTTAATATGGATTCATTAATATCTTTAGGCACTATCATCGCTTACATCACAGGTTTTCTTGCATTTACAGGCCTTGTGCAGGACTATTCAGGTGTGGCCGCAATGATCATGGCTTTCTTCACAACAGGAAAATATGTGGAAACTCTCGCAAGAGGCAGGGCCAGCCAGGAAATAAAGAAACTTCTTGAACTAGGGGCAAAGAAAGCCTTAGTATTAAGAAACAATCAGGAAATAGAACTCCCTATAGAAGAAGTTTTAGTCGGAGACATTTTAATTGTAAAACCCGGGGAAAAGATTCCTACTGATGGCGTAGTCTTTAAGGGGGAAAGCGCGGTAGATGAATCAATGGTTACCGGAGAAAGTTTGCCTAAGGATAAGGCAAAGGGAGACACAGTCATCGGGGCAACAATAAATCAGGATGGAATATTATATATCAAGACAACAAAAGTAGGCAAAGATACTTTCCTAGCACATATTATCCAACTAGTAGAAGAAGCACAAGGAACAAAGATACCTATACAAAGACTAGCGGATAAAATAACTTCTGTCTTTGTACCTATTATTCTGGCAGTCGCATTATTAACTTTTCTTAACTGGTGGTTCTTTACACAGGACTTGAGCAGAGCTTTAGGAGTGGGAATAGCAGTCTTAGTAATCGCCTGCCCTTGCGCTTTAGGTCTAGCAACTCCAACAGCACTGATGGTAGGTTCTGGCATGGGTGCTAAACGCGGAATTTTAATCAGAAAAGGTGAAGCAATCCAGACAATGAAAGAAGTCAAAATAGTAGCTTTCGATAAAACAGGCACAATAACTAAGGGAAAACCAGAGGTCACAGATATATTCACTTCTCCTAAAGTAAAAGAAGCTTACTTATTAGAGGTTGCTGCATCTCTAGAAAAGCTTTCAGAGCATCCTATCGCAAAGGCAATAGTAAACAAGGCGAATCTCTCAAAATACAGACCTGTAAAAAGATTCAAGATTCTTAGAGGCAGGGGCGTAGAAGGTTATATAGGAATAAGATCAATAGTCATCGGCAATCAGACTTTAATGAAAGAGAAGAATATTAACTTAAAAAATAATCTTGAAATTATCAACAAATTCGAAGATGCAGGAAAGACAACCATGATCATAGCGGAAAATAAAAGAATAATTGGAATTATAGCAGTTGCAGACACAATCAAAGAAGACTCAGTCCAGGCTATTAGAGAATTAAACGCTAAAGGCTACAAAACAGTCATGATAACAGGAGATAATGAAAGAACTGCAAAAGCAATCGCATCTCAAGTGGGCATCTCAGAAGTGATAGCTAACGTACTCCCTGAAGAGAAAGCAAAGAAAATCGAAGAGTTACAGCAACAAGGCATGGTTGCTTTCGTTGGTGATGGTATCAATGACGCTCCAGCTTTAAAGCAAGCAAACGTAGGCATTGCAATGGGCTCTGGTACAGACATAGCAATAGAAGCAGGAGATATTGTCTTAACAAAGAGTTCCCTTGTTGGCGTCACACAATCAATAAACCTCAGCAAAGCGACATTCAAAAAAATAAAACAAAACCTCTTCTGGGCATTCGCATACAATGTCGTAGCAATCCCTCTGGCAATCGCAGGCGTTCTCCATCCCGTCATAGCCGAAATTGCCATGGCCCTTTCATCAATTACTGTTGTTACCAATGCTAATTTATTGAGAAGAGTGAAGATTTAAGATAAATGAATTTAAAAAATTAATACTTAAATCTTCTTTCATATTCTTTATGATCTAACCATTCTAAAATTATGCTAAAAACTACAATCTCATCCCTTCTGATTGTGTATAATAATCTCCATCCCTTTGGTAAGTCATATTTCCATAAATTTTCTGCATCGTATTCTAATTTGTATTCTTTAGGAATTTGTTTTTTAGGAACTTGAATTCCGCAAAATGCATTTTCTTTTATGTTATAAAATGCCTGTGTAATTATTTTAAAAAGTACGGGATCTTCCCTTTCTAAATCCTCAAAAGATTTCTTAACTTTTTCATCAGCAAATTTTATCTCTGAAGGCAACTGCATATTATTTTTCCTTCCAGCTTAAATCTTTTCTGTCTTTGTATTTCTTAACACTTTCCGGATAATAAATCCATCCAATTTTTCCCTCTGCATCTATAGAAATCTTTCCAGAATACAGCAAGTAATCAATTATGACACAGAATGTCTGATACATCGTTTTCTTTGGTAGGTTTTCCCAAAGCTGTTTCTTCTTAAACTCTCCATCATGCTCTTTAATAAAGTATTCTACCATTAAAACAGTTTCCAAATTAGGGTAGTGAGGAATATCCTTTCTAAGGGGCATTTGTTTATATTGATTTGTCATGGTTATATGGAGTTATATAACTATTTAAAGATTGTTATTTTCTCTTTTTCTTTTTATTATCTCTTTCCTCAAATTTCTCTGATGCCTCAAATAACAATAATATTTCCATTATAATTGCTGCTATCATGATAAGATATCCTATAAGTATAATAAGTGTTGCTCCTGCAATGATATTAAGAACGCCTGCGCTTTTAGCATACTTGATATTCTTGCTTATCTTTATTAATGCTACTCCAAATAAAATGGAAACTATGCCTAAAACTATTGATATAATCCAAAAAGTAGATAAAAAGTACTTAAAAGATGAAGGAGCTTGATCAAATGCAGGATTCTTAATATCGAATGACTGCAATGCTTCATTCCCTACAAAAAAACTGGGGAATAAAGAGAAAAGTAAAAGTAAAATGTTTGTCATAATTACGATATAAGACATTCTAACTAATAACTTGCTCTTAAACCTCTTGCCCAGCATAATTGTCCCAAAACTAAAAAGAACTGAAACTCCAACTTGAATTAATGAGAAGAGTTTACCTCCCAATGTTTCAGTATAAAATAATGAAGGAAAAATAAAGATTAAAAAAAGGCAAACTAAATAGGCCAAACCTGAATAGGCAGTTATCTTAAAAGGCTTTTTCATAATAAGACAAAAAAACTCTTCCTTTTAAATTTAAGCATATTATTTTATCAAGATTTAAGATAAGGCCTTATATCTTCTTTAGTAAATCCAGCAGAATTAACATAATATCCTATAAAAGAAAATGAATTGGATTTCTTGTCTCTCCTTAATACAAATGTCTCGGTTGAGGAAAAATTGGTTCTATTGACTTCATATACAAGTGTTGCCTCTTCAATACCTGCTATATTAAATAAATTAGAATTTACTAATGTATAATTATCAATATTTCCTAATTCCTTATTAGTTACTTCTAACATCCCTAGGAACTCTTCATTAGTTATGGTCTTAAAGAAATTCTCATGAAATAAAGAAGCTGCAGATTCGTAATTTTCCAATTTTACGAGAGAATAAAACTCATCAACTTTCTCTTTTGCTTCATTCGCACTTTTACTATAGGAGATAACAACAGACACGACCGTAAGAGATGTTAATAAAAAAACTACTCCTAAAACCATGAATAATTTACTTCTCTTCATAATTTAACTGGAAATCGCTGATATTTAAAATTATATTTTCTATAGACAATATGAAAAGGAAAACCAAAAAGAATTATAAACTCTTCCTATATCTAAAAATATGGAAAAATCTCCGATAAAAGGAAAAAAAGAAAACTCTAATTATTCTTTAAAAGTAATTCTTCTTAATGATTATATTTCCTTTCTTGCAGGGATTTTTCCGTTAGTTATTTTAGGTATTACTATATTCACCCAGTTGTTCGGTTTCTTTCCTGATCTAAAAAGAGGAAGACCTCCATTGGGTACGGAAGCAATTCCATTTTTTATACAATTTGGGCTCATAGCAATAGTAATTGGGGCTATAATAATAGCTTTAAGGGTTGTTAAAATAAAGAAGATTTTGGAACAGGACATAGAAGTTGATGGAAAAGTTACAAAAGTATGGAAGTATAGAGATAGTTGGAGAATCTACTTTACTTATAGATATAAAAATATGGAATTTGACAATAGTATTTTAACGGTATATAACAAAAAAACTAAAGTATTGATGCCAAACAAGAAAATACGAGTGATAATTAACCCAGAAGATCCTTTAAAGGCAACTATAAAAGAAGTCTTTCGATAAAACTTATGTATTTTCTTCTGCTTTCTTCTTTTTGCAAATAATCTTTACTCAGAAATCAGAAAGAGACATTATTGATAATGTTTTAGCTTTTTGTCAACATTTTTGATCTAACAAATAATTTATATATCTCTTCCAAGTAAATAATATTATGGTGAATAAACAAAAAAAGAGAAGAGATGATAATCTTATCTATAGTTCAAATCCTGGAGGGCATCAATATAGGGATAGAAAATATCCAGGAAATACGAAGGAAGAAAAAAGAGATGCTATGTTAATCGGGCAGGTCATAGATCCTCACAAAAATCCCTTTTCTGAAAGCGTTAATTACCGGGAAATTGCTAAAGAAAAGAAAATTAAGAAAATAACAAATAAAGACAAGGAATGGATTTTAATTGATGGGGCTGAAACATATTCCCCTAGAGACAATAAAAAAGAGATAGTCTATAAACCAAACGATAGGCGGGGAAATTCTCACGAGAAAGATTACGAGAGAACAGAAGCAATAGGAACTTATGATTCCAATAATGGTGTTGTAACCTTTGTTGATGAAAATGGTGACAGATATATTGCTGCACAAACAGATGAAAGAATGAGGGTACTACAAAAAGCAGGATATAAACACAAAGGCCAATATGTTCCTTGCTCAAACGGAGAACTTCCCACCGATCCAGAATTAAAGAAAAAGTTTATCAAAGGATTATATAGGGAAAGACAAATTGCAGAGAGGGATCAAAATAAATATCTGGAAACTGCTCATAAAAAAAATACTCTAGAGCATCATGTAACTGCAGCTTTTTTAGCAGGAATTTTTTTGTTAATTGCCTCCTTTTTCTTCTTTTCTAGAAAGATTACCGCATATGCAATCAGTGATTCTTTGAGTTTGAAATCAACCAATATTGGAGCAATATTATTTATTATTGGAGCTTTCTTAATAGGTTTATTTCTCTTTAAGAAAATGAGAAAATAAATTACTTTTTCTTTAAAAGATAAATTACAAAACTAGCAGGAATATGCCTTTTTTTCTTTAAATCTATCTTATTTTCTATTGAGAATTCAATCATTTTCTTAACAATAATTTCGTTTTCCTTTTTGCTTATGTTTTCATCGAAAACTTTATACGTTCTATTTTTAATAGCATATATGAGGTCTTCCAACCTAAATTCTCTATTCCACTCCAAATTCTTGCTTTTGATAATTTTAATAAGTTTAAAATCTCTATTTCTACATAAATAATCAACTGCATTTTTTGAATTTCCAGCAGGAAATTTTCTTCCCAGAAATGACTTCCCCATATTTTTCCTTTGATCAAAATAAAAGTTAATTAATAATTCTAATTCTTCTTCATTAATCTTATGTTTGAATATTTGCTCAATCCTGTCTTCTAATTGACTATTTTCGTGTCCCGTTATGATTATTCCTCCAGAATCCACTAAATCAGATATTTTATCTAATGCTTTTTGTGGGTCTTGAAAACAATGCAAAATTGCTTTAAAGTGTACAATGTCATATTCCTCATTTAATTTTAAAATATCTCCGTTTGTTAAAATTGCCTTTTTCCCAATTTTATTCTTAACAAATTTAAACAGCTTTTTACTATAATCAATTCCATGAATTTCCAGATTTTTATTTAATTCTGCTAGAGGAATTAAAATAGACCCTGACCCAAAGCCCAAATCAATTAATTTTTGTTTGGGTTTTCCATATCTGAGAATTATTTTTGCATATGCTCTTCTTATATGTAAGGGAACTTCCTTTAATAGATCATAATTTCTTTTGTTTGTTTTCTTGTATGTTTCCATTTTTAAACTGTTATTTTGATGTTTTCCACAATAAATTAAAAAATTGAATATAACTTTCATAAATTTGCTTATTTCTAATTACTACAATTAACGCCCTCTCTCCAAATAGAGCAGTTGCAACATAACCATTTCCCATCACTATATTTGCCATTGTCTTTATTTCTTTAGGTAATACTCGAGTCTGGGTTAAAGCAATCCTGTCCCTCCTCTTTGCAATTTCTTCTGCATTTTGGGTATATATCGCTTTGCAAAATGCTCCTTTTTTTGCCCTTCTCTGATGCCATTCTTGAAAGTATGCGCCCAATAAATCACTTGATTCTTTAGGTGCACCTAGAATATAAAACGTGTCTCCTTTGTTTAATCCTTCCAGGAGGAGTTCATTAAAAGTTTTAATTCCGCTAGTTCCTTGCAATATTTCTGCTTCCTGCATCGGTTCAGAATATTTTTTCATCTCTTCTAATTTAGGAATAATATTTTCAATCTCCATAATTTCTTCTTTTCTTTTATTAATCATTTCTCTAATTCTTGAAGGATCCTTTGCCTCAAAATTTCTTCTATTGTTGATAATGACCTCTCCGACTAACCCCTTCTTGCTCAATCTATCTAAAATATCATATATTTTTGAATTAGATGCCTTAGATTCTTTTATTATATTCCCAATAGTCGAACTTCCTATTTTCAAAAGTGCTAGATAGACTCTGCTCTCAGCTTCCGTCAGTCCAATTTTCTGCAACATATTTTCATCCATCTAACAATATATATTGTATCGTATTTAAATATTACGCCCTCCCGTGAGGAGATTATAATTAAGTATGCTTAATTTCTATAGTAATTATGAAAAAACAAAATAAAATACAAGCAAACACCCATAAGATAGAAAGAACTGACTATCTAAAAAGAGCTATACTCGAGGAAAATCCTCATCATCAGATAGATCCAAGGAATTTGCAAGGTTTAGAAAATCTTACTTATCTGGAGAATATTTCAAAAAGCACCAACCTAAGATTTTTAGGGAGCGCTATAGCTTTTGTCAAAGTAGATAATTCTTATAATTATTCTACAAATGAATATAGTAAGTCTATGAGTTGTTTTTCAGTTCATTTTTCTGATAAAATTCCAGCACAATCAACTCATTATTTATTGGGAAATAGAATTTTAGGGAGAAGATATCATCTCTCAGAGAACATTAGTCACCCTAGTTTAATTGTTGGAGAGATTGTATGTGGAATATATAAGAATAATGAAGGACATGAAGTTGTTAACTTACGATCGCGTATGAGTCAGCCCGTAATTTTTTTCAGTGAAGAGAGGACAAAATGACAATAGAAAGAACAACAACAATAAAGGGCTCCATTGAATCTATTTTAGGCATATCTGAAACAGATTTAAAATCTCTTGTTGAACAACGAGTAAAAGTATATATGGATGCAGAAGAATTAACTGGGGGAAATCTCTCAAGGAGATGTAAAGATGTCATTCCCACTTTAGGGAGAGATCCAGCAGAGAAGGATTCTAAATATAATTCATTGCAATTCTGGATTAATATTATGGAAGAAGGCTTTCTTCCAATTTCGTATGATTCCATAGCTAGAGGCACCATAAGTTCTTTAAAAAGAGAATGCGAAAATGGAGTTTCAGGTGAAAGAAAAATTCAATTAGAAAATTGTATGAAAATTTTAACCGGGCCAGTTTATGTTAGTTGAATGGTAAAATTTTATTTTTTTTATTTTGCTGATAACTTTGAAGAACGAACTGGACTCACCGCCCACCCTAGCAAATTGTTATCCTTAGGTAAATATTTTTGTTTTCAAATAATCTTCACTCAGAAAAAATCAGTATTTACAAATTAAGTTTGATTTGCTATTGCTGCGAACCTGCTCGCATTGCTGCGCGGTTTCTCGCTGCTGCAAACAAACTGGACTCGCCGAGGATCGAACTCGGGACCCTCCGGTGCAAGCGGAGCGTTTTACCACTAGACTACGAGCCCATTTAATTGTGAAAGAAAATGGGTTTTTAAGGGTTTAGTTTGATTGGGTTTTTGTTCAAAATTAGTTTTTATAATTTAAATTTCATTTTTAATTATTCATATTAGTTATACCTACAAAGTAGGAAAGTTTATAAATGTGTAGGTATAACTTAAATTATGTACTTCAAAGATAAGAAGATTAAGGGAAAGAAATATAGATATGCTGTTAAGTCAATCAGGATTCCAAATGGGAAAGTAGCTTCTTTAGAAGTATCATACAAAAATCAAAATAAAGAGGAACTTGAAAAAATTTTTGAAGAAAAGGAGAAAGGAAAGAATTATCAATATGTCATAAAAACATTCAAACCAGACCATATTCTAACAATTGGGGAATTTAAAAAAATTGAAAGTATTAAGATAGATTATAAAAAGATAGTGGGAAAATTAAGCAAGGTAAGTCTAAAGGACCTTTTAGACAGGTTCACTGCAAACTTTACTTACGAAAGTAATGCACTTGAAGGAAACTCCTTGACACTAAAAGATGTAGCTATTGTAATGTTTGAAAATTCCTCTTTAAGAGACAAGGATTTAAGAGAGATATATGAAACTAGAAATTCTAGAGTTGTTGTAGAATTAATAATGGACAATAAATTTTCTATTTCCAGAGAAAATATAATAAAAATACATAAAATTCTTGTTAGAGACATAGGTATTTTAGAAGGTTATAAGAAAGTGCCAAATGTAATTATTGGCAGAGATGTGAAAACTACGCCTCCAGAGAAAGTAGAGCAAGAAATGAATAATCTAATTTCCTGGTATAAAGAGAACCATGGAAAAATACACCCTTTAAAACTTTCTGCTTTATTTCATGGAAAATTTGAATCTATTCATCCATTTGAAGATGGGAATGGAAGGGTGGGAAGATTTTTAATAAATGCTATTTTAACAAACAATAATTATCCTCCTTTGATAATACGAAAATCTCAAAGAGTCGCTTATTTAAAATCATTAGAAAATTTCGATAAAAATCATTCAGACACTCTAGAGAGATTTATTCTAGAAAGGTTTAAGGAAACTTATAGGAAGTTTTTTGAGATTTATGTGAAATATATTTAATAATTCTTATAAAAGTTTGGATAATTATAATAGTCAAATGAAAGCTTATATCCTAAATACAAACTAGTTTATATTAGCAATAGAAAGATTTTGATATTGGTTAAAAGCAATACGCTTAATGTCTTGCCGGTCTGGAAATGGCTGTTGGAGTGATTTTATTTTTAAGATTTAGTTTTGTCTAGATTTTTATATTTCGTCCGCCAAGTTATAAATATAGCAGTCAGAAGTGTCCACTATATTTTATTGGTGAGTTGAAAAGTGTATCAATAAAATAAATATAGTGGAAAATAGTAGATTTATTTTCTAATACAATTATTTGAATAGTGTTTAACATCAAATTGTCTCTTAATTACATCTTTCTCATCTGAAGATAAATTATTTATGTTCTCCAACACTCTTTCAAGTAGGTAAGTTCCGTGTTTCCTCTGACCTGCCCAGTGCCATCCATTAAACCTATTAACCTCTAATTCACAATCAATTACCCCATCACTATAAAATCTTACATGGTATTCATCTGTTCCATCTTCTAATGGCTCAATCCTTTGAATTAATCCCGCGGTTTGATTTGGGAACACTAATTGCCAAGGTGTTTTCCTAAATCCTATTTTTAACAGCTCATTAAAAAACAATCTCTGGTGATATCCGATTTTATCATTATTAAAATATCCTCTGACAACTCTTGGCTTAATCTATCCACAAGGATATTTACTTGCTCCATAAAACAAATCAGATATATAATGTACAATATTTCTTCCATTAGCCATATCAAAATATATATATACATACTTTAAATTTTTAACTTGTAAAATATAGTGCCCAGTTTCGTCCGACAAATTATAAAGATGTTGGACATTTTATCAAAAAATTAACCGGTATGCAAACGATTCATTACCATACTATCTATTTAGTAAGTCGTCTAATTTTAATTTTTAATTTAAATTTTAGGAGGTGATCCATCCGCAGGTTCCCCTACGGATACCTTGTGACGACTTAACCTACCTTGTCTTACAAAGGCTCGTCCCTGACGGGCCTCACCAGCGCAAAACTCGGTTGGTTTGACGGGCATTTCCTTTTCACTAATTTCGTCTTATTAGTTACTGGTTCCCCACAGTACAGACGGATTTCCCGTATACTGCGAGCCCCTAATGCATTTGTTTGATAAGAGTATTAATCAAATCATCATCTCTATTTGGTTGACTTAATTCCCTAGAGACTCTTTTAAAAATCTCGAAGTCATTAATCTTGCTTTTTATCTTTGGAGGATTCTTCTCAAAAAAAGGAATTATCTTTTCGATGATTTCTTTCTGATTGAAAACTTCAAATCTAAAGCATCTTGAGTGGTTTGGTCTACTATCATTTTGAATATAGATCTTTCCACAATCAAGCTGAGACTTAACTTGTTCTAATATATCTTTATCTTTCTCGATTAATTTAATTGAAAATCTAAGAGTTGGATTTTTTCTACCTTTTCTAGTTTGAACTTGAAAAGATCCTTCTCCATCTACTAGTCCAATTATATAATCTGAGCTTAACATTAAGGTTTAGTTCCTTCCCTTTTAGAGGTACTATGAACTAAGCTGACTTCCTACTTATAACTTTATTTTAATTTTTAAGTAGGATCTCCTTGGGTCACTTTACTTTCTGTTTCATCCATCCACATTTAATCCACTTCCATCTGCCACCGACCCGTTTCAGATGTCGTTATGGAATCTCTTGCGAGATATGGGCTGGATTTTGTCTAGAGCCCTTCAGCTTAACCATTACTGATTACGCCTGCTTTCGACTAAATTGTTTTTCTGCACTTTACGGTTTGAAAAACAACTGGAAGATTTTCACTTCCTAGATAATAAAGCTGCCAAGCACATTTATTTCGGTGAGTGCACGGGACATTGACTTATTCACTGGACCCTGATAAGATCCGATTACTACGAATTCCAGCGTCATGAGGGTGAGTTGCAACCCTCAATCTGAACTAAGCTGCAGTTTATGAGATTAGCTTCCCCTTTCGGGGTCGCAGCCCTTTGAATGCAGCATTGCCGCGCGCGTGTAGCCCAGGGTATTTGGGACGTACTCACCTAACGTAGCCCGCACCTTCCTCCTTGTTGCCAAGGCAGTCTGCATATTGTTCAAAGCAAATATGCACACGGGTCTCGCCTGTTACCTGATTTAACAGATCATCTCACGACACAGGCT
>CAYHPN010000033.1:0-21053 GCA_964358765.1 Candidatus Woesearchaeota archaeon
AATAAGAAGAAACACTTATATAAATATCTTACGGTTATTTAGTACCTATACTATATAATCAAATGACTGGAGATATGCCTGTATTAAAAAGTCAATTGACTGATTTTGTGAGAAAAGGAATAAAGGATTTACCTTTCCAAAGTTATGATCTTCCTTCTCCAGAGGGAATTGAATTGATGTTAGCTGAAGAGTTAAATTATAAAGGAAGAAAAGAAGGGGAAAGAGTTGACCCAAACAAAGTAAGTATAAAGAAATTATGGAAATTAGCAGAAGCTTATTCCCAATCAGATACCGATTATTTCTTGTGGACAAAATTAGATTGAACAAAGAATAATAATTATATACTCTTAAAATGGATAATTTTTTATGAAACTTGAAGAATTTCTCGCCGAATTAAAAGCCTGCCCGGATGAAAGTCTTAGGGAGCTAGGTGTAATGAATAATTTTGCTATATTTCTTGGTGCGGAACTTGAAACATTTAGAGAGGAAATAACAAAGAGATTTGAATACACGCCCGCTCCTTTTGACAAACAATACTCTTTTTATAATACCAATAATCTAATATATATTCATTTCTCTAATTCTGCAGGAAAAGGGCAATTAAACTGCCCCTTAAGTTGTGATAATTTAGCGAATGCGGAAGAAGGCAATAAACATTTCAATAAGCAAAGGCAAAATTATAAGTCTTCAATAACCCTACATCCAGAATCAGTGGTTAATGATCATTTATATCGTAGATCAATTTCAGATGTAATATTTCAATTAGGTTTGTTTGCAATAGAAAAAAGTATTCCTCTTTGTATGCCTCCAAGAGGTTTAGCTACTTTTGAAGTAAGAAACAATAAATTCTTTTATGATTTCAGCAAGATAGTTTATTACGAGCCCAACATCGTTTAAAAGAAAAAAAATCCGTAATTACTTATGTTTATGATTTGAGTTTGCTACTACAAACTCAAAGGCGTTTCACACAAAAAGTATTTTTTTCAGAAGTAAATTCTTCAAAAAATAAACTCATGAAAATATTGCTTATTTTGACAGCTAGCCTATTTCTAGACTAAAATTGTAAAAAATAGAAAATTTTATAAAAAAAATAGTAAATTATAGTGTAATTTTAGGAAATATTGGCTTAATTTAGTCAACTGTCAAAACTAGTTGAGTAAATATAATCAATTTTCAACAAAGTAAATTTGATTGAAAATTGCTATTTTATCTGACGAGCCAGATGGCGAAGTCAAGTTTATGAAGTTCGTGGATAAATAATTTCTATCATTCCCTGCCTAGTTTTCAGAAAGCTAAACAGATACAAAAAGCCGATAGCTTTTTAAACATACTTTTACTTATATCATAATGAAAAAGACTTACATTATAGTAGCTATTATCTTAATTATCATTTTTGGTTTATTCGCAGTATACAAAAATAAGAATAGTCCTGGTTCAGATAATGGAGCTTCTGGAAAGATTGATGTTTCTGGGCTAGATTCTCTCTCAAAAGATTTAAATAGCTTAGGAAGCTCTATGGATAGTCTCAATGATGATGTTGAATTAGATTCCGCAGGCAGTTCAAGCTCGGATTCCAGTTCAGAGACACCATCATTAAGCGGTCTTGAATCATCACAAAATGACTTGGCAGCTTATGACAGCTCGATGGGAGGATTAAACGACAATGAAGATTTATAAAAAAGCAAGTTTAATGGCGGTTTTTTCAATTTTATTAGTCCTTTCTATGTTTCCAGCTAGTTCTGCAGAAATGAATTATGATAGGTTAAAAACTAATACTCTTGCAATGTTAGACAATTCTATTAATAGAATTGAAAATGCTAAAAATACGATAAGTAATAATCCTAAAATCGATGAAGCTACCAAAACAAACACTATTGCAAATTTAACTGCAATGCAAGAGAAGTTAGAAAATTATAAGACTGAAGTTGAAGCTACAACTACAATTGTTGACTTAAGAAACTTAAATACTGAAATTATTAAGTACTTGGTAGATAATAGGGATATAATAAGAAATAATGTTAGAATGGCTTTGATCAATTTAGGTCAAAAAGTAGCTGATAAAGCAGACGATTTTATTAATGATGTAGAAAAATTATTGAAAGTTATGAAAGTAAGCTGTAATGAACAAACATCACAAATTACCGAAGTTGAAGCCCAATTGAATGAATTACAAACTTCTTTAACCTCTTTAGAAACTGCTATAACAGAGAAAGATTCCGCAACAATTAAGTCGCAAGTCAGAAAGATAAGTCAACTTAGTAAAAGCATATACGAAGATATGAAATCAATTGAGCAGGCTTGTTAAATTTAAAGATCATATTATATTTGAAAAATGGCAGGAATAAAAAAAGAGTATATTTATATTGCGATTGCAATAATTGTTTTAATAATTCTATTTGTATTTATTCAGCAAAAAAGCTCAAATAATGAGGTTTTTACAGAAAAAGAGAAAAACTCTATTGAAGAAATTAACGCATTGGGAGGAGAAATAGATTCGTTAGGAGGTTCTGTTGCAGAACTAGACGATGAAATCGATATAACACTATGATAAGTAAAATTAAAAAACCAGTTTTATTAGCATCTCTATGCTTAATTTTAAGTATGTTTTTGGTAAGCTCTGCATTAGGAGATAATCTGGATTTTGACAAGTTAAAAGAAAATACTTTAAATTTAGTCCAAAGATCAATTGATAAAATAAATATAGCAAAGAATACTATCAATAATAATCCTGCAATAGAAAGCGAAATAAAGGAAAGTAGCATAGTAAAATTAACTGAAGTGGAGGTCGAACTATTAACTTATAAATCTCTTGTTGAAAACACAACTAATATGTCTGGGCTGGTATCATTAAACAAGAATTTAGTAAAAAATTTAAAAGATAATAAAGAAGTTATTAAAAATAGTGTTAAAAACGCTTTAATAAAGCTTGGGCAAAAAGTATCTGAAAAGTCTGAAGAGTTAAGAGATAAGACTGAGATTTTAATAACTTCAGCAAAAATCAAATGCCCCGATCAAACAAGTAAAACTACTATTGCCTCAATAGAAGTTCAGTTGTCGCAATTAGACTCAAAAAGCGAAACATTAAAGCAGGCATTATCAAAAAGAGATACCGTAGTTATTAAGCAAGAAGTAAAAAAAATTAAGGAATTAAGTAAAAATATTATAGAAAATTTAAAATCCTTAGAAGAGACATGCTAAAAAAGTCATACGAATTAGTCTAATAAAAACCATTATATACCAATGACTCTTTTCCTTTAAATGAAAATTGCTAAAAAGTCTTATTATTTAAAAATTGAGAATATAACTATTCCTGTAATTTCATTAAAATCTAATAAACCTGGCCCCAAGGTTCTTATTACTGCATGTATGCATGGAGATGAGAAAGGAAGCAATGCCGTTGCAAAAAAACTAATAAAAATTCTAGAAAATAATTTGCTTAAAGGAGAATTATATGTTCTTCCTTTGCTTAACCCTATAGGTTTTAAGCAAAATTCCCGCTATATCGATAAAAAAGATCTTAATGATTTCTTTCCAGGAAAAAAAGACGGGAATATAACAGAAAAAGTCGCTTTTAGAATTTTTAGTGAGATAATGCAAATAAAACCAGATATTGCTATAGACTTGCATAATGACTGGAAAAAGTCAACCCATTATGCTTTAATTGATCCAAAGCATAAGAATACAGAAAGTAAAATTTATAATAAAACACTTGAATATGGAAAAAATTTAGGCATCCCTTTTGTTCTAGATACAGATAATCTCAAAGATTCTTTGTCTTTTCAATTGCTAAAGAATAATATCCCTTCAATAGTTATTGAACTGGAAGCAGAGGCAGATGGATTAAAAATATTGTTAAATTTTCTTAGTTTATTAAAAATGGTTAATTATAGATCGAAAATGAAACTTAGAAAAATATTAAATAAAAAACTCTTAAACTACTCAGTTGGCCCTTTGCCTCGAAGAGAAGGTTTCGTTAAATTCTTAGTTAATCCGGGTGGAATAATAAAAAAAGGTAAAGCAGTAGCTCAAATTAAAGATAATAATGAAACTGTCGAAATATTATACTCTAAAGATAATGCAGCTGTATTAAGTCTTACAGATTCTGTTAAAGTAAAAAAAAGAGAGCAGGTTGTTGCTCTGGGCGTTTTATAGAACAGTATTTACTTACGTTTATGAAGTTTATTAAAGTTAACATTCCCTGCTTAGCTTCAGAATGCTAAGCAGATACAGCTTTACCAAAGCTTTAAAAAGCATATTTATCTCAATAAAATATTGTGTTAAAAATTCAAAATTTTAATAATTTTGAGGCTTTTAAAAAAAATGGCAGAAAAAGAAACAAGTTTAAACAAGATTCAAAGATTGACTTCCAACCCGGCAAATATCCGAAACGTAGCAACGTCTGCGCACATCCACCACGGAAAAACTGCATTTACTGATAACTTACTGGCTGCTGCTGGAATGATGGCTTCTAAAAATGCAGGAGACCTTGAAGAAGGAATGACTACCTGGCAGCATAAGGACGAACAAGAAAGATTAATGACTGTAGATGCTGCAAACGTTTCTATGGGGCATACTTTTAATGGACAAGAATATCTTATTAATTTAATTGATACTCCAGGCCACGTAGATTTCGGTGGAAATGTTACAAGAGCTATGAGAGCAATTGATGGAACTTTTGTTTTAATTTGTGCAGTAGAAGGAATAATGCCTCAAACTGAGACAGTATTGAAACAGGCATTAAGAGAAAGAGTAAAACCTGTACTTTTTATCAATAAAGTAGATAGATTAATTAAAGAACTTAAACTTGGCCCAGAAGATATGCAAAAAAGATTCTTTAAATTAATAACTGATTTTAACAATCTAATAATGCAGATAGCAGAACCGGATCTTTATGAAAAATTCAGAGTTCATGTTGAAGATGGAAGTGTTGCATTTGGTTCAGCAAGGGAAAATTGGGCATTATCAGTGCCATTTATGAAGAAAAAAAATGTTAGTTTTAAAGATATATACAACATTTATCAACAAGACGAAGAAGTAAGAAAAAAATGGGTCTGGGACAACGCTCCCCTTTTTGAAGTTATTCTTGATATGGCAGTTAAGCATTTACCAAATCCTCTGGAAGCACAAAAATATAGGATTCCAAAAATTTGGAGAGGAGACCCTGAAAGTAAATTTGGACAAGATTTAGTTAATTGCAATAAAAATGGAGAAGTTGCATTTGTAATTACAAGAATTGTCATAGATCCAAGAAGCGGAAAAGAAATCTCAGCTGGAAGATTATACTCTGGAACTCTAACAAATGGAATGGAAATATGGGCAAATAATGCAAAAAAGAAAGGAAGAATACAGCAAGTTTTAGTCTATAACGGAATAAAACCTGAACAATTAGAATCAGTTCCTTGTGGAAATGTTTTAGCAATTTCAGGTCTTAATGTAGATGTAGGAGAAACTATTACTGCAACTGAGCAAACTCCATTTGAAGAAATAAAGCACATTTTCCAGCCAGTTATTACAAAATCTATCGAAGCAACTAAATCAGCAGATCTACCAAAACTAATTGAAATTTTAAGAAAAGTTGGTAAAGAAGACCCAAGCATAAAGATCGAAATAAATGAAGAGACTGGAGAAAATCTCATTTCTGGAATGGGTGAATTGCATTTAGAAATTATTGAAGGAAGAATTAAGAGTGAAAAAGGACTTGAGGTAAAAACAGGTAATCCAATTGTGGTTTATAGAGAAACTGTTGCAAAACAAAGTAAAGAAGTAGAATCAAGGACTCCAAATGGGCACAATATATTATTCTTTAGCATAGAAAAATTAGAGGATGAAGTTTACAATGCTATTGAAAAAGGAGATTTACCAGAAGAAAGACTTAAGAAAAGAGCAGAATTAACATGGGAGAAATTAGGAAAATATGGAGTCAGCAATGAAGAGGCAAGACAATATAGAGAAATTTACAAAGGAAATGTCTTTGAAGAAAGAACCAGAGGATTAGTTCTTTTGCCTGAAGTAATAGATTCTATTATGGATGGATGGAAGTTAGTTATTAATGGAGGCCCATTAGCAAAAGAGCCTATGATGAAAACAAAACTAGTATTGCATGATGCAAAGTTACACGTTGATCACATGCACAGGGGCCCTGCACAAATTTATCCTGCTGTTCGTTTAGGTATGTTCGAAGCAATGAAGCAAGCGGATGCTGCAATGCTTGAACCAGTTCAGACACAGCTTATTGAAGCACCTATAGACTTCATGGGCGCAGTTACAGGCTTAGTTGGGGGTAAAAGAGGAGTGTTAATCGACGTAACTCAAGAAGGAGGATCTATTTTTGTTAAGGCAAAAATCCCAGTAGCTGAGATGATCGGATGGAGTAATGACTTAAGATCTTCAACTGAAGGAAGAGGAGTTTCTTCTTTAATGGATCAGGAATTTCAAAGATGCCCTAGAGAGTTGCAAGTTAATGTAATAAGAAAAATCAGAGAAAGAAAAGGTTTAAGCGAGAATCAGTAAAATCAAAAGATTTTTAAATAACTTATATGAAAAACTTATTCTTCAATTTCATCACACTTTTTTGTATCATTTCCATATCTATATGCTTTAGCAAGACCGTATTTCACAAGTTCTTTATTTACAAATATTTCATTTCCATTTATTTCAACATAAACGTATCGCAGTGATCGATTATATTTGTCTTTATCATCTACATCACTTTCCAATTTTACTTCTTTATTCAACACTAAAGATTCTAGAAATAATCTCGCCTCTTCAAACCCTCCGGTGCCTTCTTCTGGCGTGTCAATGCAAATAAGTCTAATAATTTCTCCATTATACAACTCAATTGTATCTCCATCGATCACACTTTTCACAACTAAATCTTTTTCATAATTTTTGTCCAAATTATCATGAGGGTATATATTAATTAAATTCCATGAAATAAAAATAATAAATGCCAGTAAAATTAACGAAAAAATAACAACCAATATATTCATTAATTTAAAATTCATTTATTATTATAGATTAATATAATTAAATAAGTTTCTGTCGTAAATATATTCATATAATTATTACAATTTCAATATCCATATCATATTAGGCAAATATAATTAAATAAGTTTCTGCTCTAGATTCAATGTCCTTATGTTGCGCTCTTAATTATGAAAATATAAAAAAAGATAGACTTATAATTCACGAAACTAATAATTACTTTGTCTGCCCAACTCTAGGTTCAATGGGCATTAGAGGATATTTATTAGTTATTTCCAAAGAACATTTTGAAGGAAGCGGAGATATTCCTCAATCCTTGCATGAAGAGTTAGATGACATAGTGAATTATTCAAAAGCAAGGGTTAAAGAAGTATATGGAAAAGAAAGTACTGTTTTTGAGCATGGGCCAAAAGTGGGATACTGCAGTGGAGGAGGATGTTTAGATCACGCACATTTACATGTTGTTCCAGGAGTAGATATAATTGAAGAATTTTCTATCGATTTAATGAAAGGGCTAAATGAAAAAGACCAGTTTTATAGAGTAGATAAAATTGAAGGCTTTAAAAGAACCTCCGATATCTTTAACACTGGAAAAACATCTTATGTCTTGATAGAAACACCATCTCAAAAAAGAGTTATAGCTCAAGTCAGCTATAAGGCGAAAAGGCAATGGCTAAGGCAGCTAGTAGCAAAAAAAATCAAAACAGAGAAATGGAATTGGAGAATGCATCCGGATAATGAAACAATCTCGCAAACTATAGATGATCTAGCAGGCAAGTTCTAAAATGGACTTATTTATCCCCCAATAAACTTTAAAAACTAATAATTAGAGTTTTATGTATGAGATACTATACTAATAATAAAGACAGCTCAATAGTTAAAAAACATAATAAAAAAAGAAGAGAATATTATAGATCGGTTGATAAAAAATTAAGAGAAATTGACAACCTCAAACATTTTAAATCTGAATTATCTAATATTGTAGGATGTTCAGAAAAAGATTTTGATATTTCTAGCAACTCTGAAGAATATTTCAATATTCTTAATAAATCATCTGGCTTTGATTGTGTTGTATTTTTAGATACAAATATTCTGGAATATAGGGTAAAATTAAAAAACAAATCCGAGCCAACTGGGCTATTTTCAGTGTATGAAGATGCAATGCGCTTTATTGGGATCAAACACACCATGCTTCCATGTGTGAAGTTACTTGAATTAATGAATAGTACTGTTAATTTTTATGAGAGTTTTTTGTCAAAACCAAATATTCATTTAACTTCTGGAGTATTTAATGAGATGTCGGGATTCTTAACAAAATTAAAGGGGAATATTAGAAAATTTCCAATAAAACATGATTTCGATTCAGACTTAAAAAGTCCTCTTAAAAAATTAGATGAAATAGTCTCAGGCAATATGCAAAAAACACAAAAATATGAAGCAGAACCTTTAACATATCAAATTTTTGATTTCTTTGATATACACTATCAAAATTCTTCCAAGCAGCCAAGTGTTACTGATAAAATGCTTGCCGCAACCGCAGTTACTGCCAGTCTTAGAACAAAAAAACCAGCAGTCATATTAAGCAACGACGGAGATTTTTCAACAATTTTTAAAAATAGAGGACTTCAAACCAAACAAATGATTAAAGAAAAATATCCAAATTCCAATATTCGTGTTTACGCTGAATCTATTTTCCATACAGAATCAAGATATATCAAGTCTAGATGGATAAATATTTAACCGTTTTTACTACTCTTGCACAATAAATTATATTTATATAGAAGGGGGCTCTCTCTAATATACAAAAATTAATAATAACTTATCTTTTTCCGAGGATAAGTTGCATTTAATTGTTAAAAGTAAAAGAAGGATAAAGAGGAAATGAAATCAAAAATAATATCTACAATTTTATCGATCTCAGTTATCGCTCTTCTTTTCATTCTTGGACCTGCGCATGCTTTAATTCTTGGAATAAGTGTTTCAGATACTTCTCCTTTTCTAGGGGAAATTATAAACTTCCTTGTTTCTGCTGAGATTGAAAGTGGCGAGAGTATTGATGTAGATGATTATTTAACATTAGAATTGAAAGGACCCCAGACTACAAAGTGTAAATTCTCTCTTAAAGGAGAGCCTTTATCGTCATGCATTGGAATAAACATCACTTTAGTCAGCTCACCAGATTTTGAAAATGGTTACGGCTACGGATACGGTTACGGCTACGGAGTAAATAACTTTACATCAGGAAAATTTGTGTATAAAATAGATCTAGATACTTCATACTATAAACCTTGGTTTTATCATACAAAACTTATAGTAAATTCTAAAGTTAAAGATTATGAAAAGGTTGGACCAGACATAACAATTACTAAAAAAGCAGCAAAAATACAAGGGTGTTCTGTAAGATCTATTGGCGGAGAATTTTTTGTTCTTGGACAAAACCTTACAGATGGAACCAAAGTCAACTTTAATATTCCAATAAGAAATTCTGCAAACGATGGACAAGGATATATTATCTCTCAAACAAGGAAAGGTAGATTTACTTACAAGTTTGATTTCATTAAAGTATTAGATGCTGATGAAGAAGGAGCAACATTGCTAACCTCGGGTTCATATAGAAATGGTCCAGGAAAACTAACAAAAACTAGTGCAGTTTTAGTTTTAGATAAAGATCATAATTTAGTTGATATACATGCAGAAGAATTCTCCCTAGACGACAGCAAGGTAAAGTTCTTAAGAAGATGTTAATAATATTAAATTATACATATCTTTAAAAATAAATAAAATTCATTAAATAAAATGAATCCTAATTGTCCAATGAGGAAGAGTAGATTTATGGGAAAAGGAAGTGTAGCTCAAATTCCTCTAAGAATATCTAAAAAATTTATTGATTCAGCCACCTATAGGCTTGAACAAATTGATAGAAATTGTGGCTATCAGACAGAAAAAAAATATCAAGCTTCTGAAAGATGGATTAATGGAGTTATTAATAATGAAAGAATTTGGCTTGGAATTTCAGGTGCAGCCACTCCCGTAGGATTTGGCGGGCTAATTGCGGACATGATAGATAGAGGAATGATAGACGCAATTGTATCTACTGGAGCAAATGTTTACCATGACTTGCATTTTGCCTGCGGACTTCCTGTAAGACACGGAACGGAAAAAGTAAATGATGATAAACTAAGAGATGATGGAACAACAAGAATTTACACTCAATATATCCATAATGATCTTACACTAAAAATGCAGGATATGATTAACGAAAAAATATTTAGAAGGGTACTTAAAAAAAGAAAAATAAAACAGCCATTTTCAACAGCAATGATGCTTTATGAATTTGGAAAAGAATTATCCGAGTCTAAGTATGCAGTAGATAAAGAAGGTTCATTTGTCTTAAAAGCAGCAGAAAAAGGAGTTCCAATATTTTTAGACTCTGGTTCAAATCATTCACTAGGAATGGATTTTTCATTATTGCATTTAGAAGGATTATGTGCAGATTCAAGTCCCTCAAGAGATATCATTCAAGCTGCATCAATTAGTTTATACAATCAACCTCAGTTAAATGTGTTCCTGGGAGAAGGAGGGCCAAGAAATTTCATCCAAACAACTGCTCCAACCGCAGCAGAGATTTTTTCTATCCCATTTGATGGTTCTGATGGATGCATTCGTTTTACAACAGCAGATGAAAGAACAGGAGGTCTATCTGGCTCAACCGGGAGTGAAGCTGTAAGCTGGGGCAAATACCTTAATGCAGATGCTTCTAGAGATATAGTTGTCTGGGGAGAATATACTTTAACTTCTCCTGATGTAATGGCTTATGTTGCGGGCAAAATAATTAAAAGACAAAACTCAAGACTAATGGATCATTTACCCGATTTAGAAAAAAGATTCCTTAAAGATGTAAAAAAACACAAAAAAGACCTTAAAGATTTGCAGAGAAATTTAAATAAACAACTTCCAGATATTCAAAAACATGAAATGCATCTTAGGCAAAAAAGTCTGAATCCATAAAAATGACGTTAGAATCTAAAATATATGGCCAGGATAATGAAAAACCTGGTTTTGACTCAGATTTTTCGCAGGATAATGAAGTAAATATAATGGCAGCAAGAGCAAATAATTTAATCTACGATTCAAAAAAAAGTGCTTATGTTGATGAAGATGGCTGTTTAATTATAGATGAATTCGGACAGAAATATTAGGTAAAAAAGATTAACAATAATCTTTAAATATTCTATTTTTCTAAAAAAACTATGCCAAATTCAGAATTCGTAGATATACGCGACAACCCCATTACACCTGGAGTTTATAGAAAGTTTAAAGATGGTCGAAGCAGTAGCTATTATATATTTCTTTCAGAAACTAATGGGGTTGTTGGTTTAAATCCAAATACATATTATTGGGATGTAAGAAAAGTATCTGTTAGACCTAAAATTTACAAAGAGGAAAGAATAACAAGATCAGAATCAAAGAAATTTATTCCAGTTGATAAACCATTTCAAGCTATTAACGGTTTATTAGGAATTTTATTAAAAAGTAAATAAAATCTATTTAAATCTTAATAATCATTGACTAAAAGTAGTAAGTAATGTTTAAATAAAATCTATTATCAACAAATTCATGAGAAAGGGAAGTCTTTTATTATTTTTAAGTGTATTTTTAATAGCAATAGTTATGAAATTAGCTTCTTCAGCAGTATACATTAACGAAATTGAATTAAATCCAGACGGTACAGATTCTGGAATGGAATGGATCGAGCTTTATAACGATGGTCCCTCTCAAAATTTAAATGATTGGTATTTGCAGAATAAAGACGGTCAGAATTACTCACTTTCAGGCAACACTATCAATATAATTTTTTTTCTTGATTTTCTATCAAATCTAGATAATGTTAATCAAGAAATTAAACTTTTTGATAACAATGGAATTTTAAGAGATTCGTCAACAACCATAGATGATGAAGAAAATGATTTTAGGTCATGGAGTAGAATGCCTGATGGAACTGGTTCATTCGTTTTCCAAGATTCAACTAAAGGAATACCCAATGAACCTCCGCATATATCTAATAAAGATTCTTCTCCATCATGCATAACATCAGGTGCAAATGTCTCCCTATCTGTTGAAGTTTCTGGAATTTGTGTTGAAGATGTAATATTTTCAGTTAATATAAATGGAAACTGGTTAAATTACTCAGGAATATTCGTTTCTGGAAACGAATATAGAGTTGCAATTCCCTCAAACATCTTGCCAAATTCACAAAATATCTTCTGGACAGTTTTTGTTAAAGATTGTTTTGATTCCACTTTCCAAGACGGAACAGAAAGTTTTTATGTGAACTCGAAAACTATTCTTTCAATTTCCCCTTCCAATCCAGACGGTCTAAATTCTTGGTATATTTCAAAACCTTTCTTTACTTTAACAAATGACGATGCAGCAAATATCTATTATCAATGGGATTCGGATGATATTTTTACATACTCTGGAGCATTTAGTTTAGAAGACACTCCAAACAATGGAAATGTAACTGGGGGAATTCTGGAATTAAATTATTGGAGCGATGTTTGTTCTGAAGTCCATATAAGAAAAATAATTAAAACCGATTTCTCAGCTCCGTCCATTAAAGATCCAGAGCCTGCAGAAAATAGCTTAGTAGTTAATAATCCTAGGCCTTTAATAAGTGCATTTTTAGATGAATTGTATCAATCAAATTCAGGAATTGATAAACATGATACAACAATGTTTATTGATGGAATTGAAGTAAATCCAAAAATTGAAGATGTGGGAAGCATTGATGCAGAAATTTCTTATATTTTAAATTCAGATTTGTCGCCTGGTCAGCATGAGATAAGAGTCGATGCTTATGATCAAGCAGGAAGAAATTCTGTAAAGATATGGTATTTTGATATTTCCTTAAATGAAAGCATAGATTTCAATGTATTTTATCCAATAAATAAAATTTATAATACAAAAAAGATACCTTTCAATATAACATCCTCAGAAGTGTTATCTAGTATAGAATATTACAATTTTAATGAAAAATCTCCTAAGTGGAGAAGCCTTTGTAAAAATTGCGAAGAATTCGGATTCAGTAAAAAGAAAGAAAAAAATTTATTAGAAGGAGAAAATAATATTACAATTAAAGGAATAAGTAAATACGGCCAAAATTCTGAAAAAAATATACTTCTATTTATAGAATCAAAACAGCCTAAAATAATTAAATTTTTTCCAAATAAAGGGTTCACAAATGGAAATTTCTGGATTGAATTTTTTGAAGATAATCCTGAATTATTAACATTATCTTATGGGAATGCTCAAACAGGAAATAGAATTAAAACATTCAATCTAACTGACTGCATTGTAGATGACGACAATACAATTTGTGAAGATTTGATCGAATTAGAAGATTATCACCAGCAGGAAATAGAATATTATTTCACTATTCGTGATATTGCCAATAATACTGCATCGACCAAAACCAAGTTTCTTTTAGTAGACACAGTTCCTCCACTAGTAAATGAATTTGAATTCACAACAGATGGAAGCAGAGTGCTTTTTAATATCTTAGTAGAGGAAAACAATTTCAAAAAAGCAAGTTACATTGATCATAATGAAAATACTCCTAGAGCTAGAACATTATGTACAAAATTAAATGAAGATAGCTTTTGCACAAAAAAGATTTCCTTCCCGATAGGCCATCATAATCTAACAATCAGCCTAGAGGATAAAGCAGGTAATAAAGAAATATTAAGTGATGTTAATTTTGATATTGTTTAAATTATTAGTTTCTTTTAAAATTAAAGTTAATAAAATAAAAGATGCAATGTAATATTTAAAATAAATTTGTAGCAGGATAAAAAATTATAATCAGATATTTTATTAAAATAATATATAGTTTGCTGTGGAGAGTTTAAAATTTATTAATATAAATCATAATAGTCTATAATATAATATCGAGATATATATCAATAATAAGTACATTTATTTTTATCAATCTAAAGTGGTAAGTACATTTTAAATAAAGATCATTATACAAAACTAAATGATGAAAAATGAGCTGATCATCAAAAGAGTAATTTTATTTATCTCTGCAATAATCTTAATTTCTAATGCAGTTGTTGCTGCAGATGTTGCTTATATTTATAAAATGCCGTTTAAAGTGGATCAAAATATTGTTGATGTTTTTACTAGCGCAGGTTTAACTGTGGACTTAATTCAAGAGAAGAATATTCCAAGAAATTTCGATAACTATAAATTAATTTTTGTTGGCGATGAAAAATTCACAGATGAAACAAAAATTCCTGTAAATAAATATCCTACTATTATTGCAAATTATCATCACGCAGAAATTTGGGGTCTTACTGACGAAGAGGGTGTAAGTCTATTGGCTCAGAGTAGCCCTTTAAGTGTTAAGAAAGATGGTAAATTGATACAAGTCTACAATAGAGCAATTGCCCCTGATGGAAAAGCAATTCAATATTACTATTTAGATATGGAAAATGTCGCAAGCACTTTAACTCCAGTTGCTTTTACAGAAGTTACTTCATCTGGATCAAAATTCGGTGATGTAATTGCATATGGGCAGCCAGGAATAATTTTGCAAAATGGAAAAAGACAGGAAGAAAAGTTGTGTTTCTTCGGAATAATTGAGAGTAAATACTGGACAACTGGAGGAAAAAATTTATTCAATGATTGTGTTGGTTTTGTTGCTTCTCAGTGTACAACAAACGCTGATTGTTCTAATGAAACTACGACAGGGTTGCCTTTCTGCTTAAATGGAGATGTTTACAATGACAAAACTTCATTTATGTGCGATACTCAGTTAATTGTAGATTCTTGTGTTCCAAAAAACAATTCAGTTTTAGTTGAAGAATGTCCATTCGGGTGTAATGATGGGCATTGTATTCCAGGAACTCACGATGTTGCTTTAGTAGATTTTAATAATGCTATTAACAATATAAGAATTGAAAACAAAAATAATACTGATGTTTTAGGCAATACTCTAACGTGCAATGAAGAATATATAATTTCAGTAACTATAGAGAATAAAGGAAACTTTACTGAAAATGTTACATTTAACAGTAATATGGGCAATATAAACTTTAATCATCTGCCTATTACAAATATGCTCCCACAAGATAAAAAATTGAAAACAAAAACAATAAATCTAACTTTAACCCAAGGGCATTACAATATAACTGTTGAATCTATTATAAATGCAGATAATTCCCCTTCAAACAATAAGGCAATAAGAGAAGTAACTGTTGTCTGTCCAACAGTTTCATGCAATGATGATGTAGATTGCAACGATAACAACATAAGTACAGAAGATATTTGCCTTAACCCTGGTACAACAAATAGTAATTGTGTAAATACTCCTATTGCGTGTTTCTTCGATTCAGATTGCGGTACAAACGGATACTTTGGGAACAACTCTTGTGTTGAGAAAAATGTTACAAGAAATTATAAAACATATACATGTAACAACCCGGGAACTGGAAATAGTTTCTGCAATTCCCAAAATGAGCCAAGGACACAAGAAATATGCAACGATATTTGTCTAAATGGACAATGCCAAGGAGTAATTTGTGATACTGATTCAGATTGTGAAGATTTTAATCCTTTAACAAAAGATCAGTGTATTAATCCAGGAACATTAGCAAGCGAGTGCAGAAATTCAGAGTTAAATTGTGCTTCTAATGATGATTGTGGATTTACTGGTTTTATTGGAGCAGAGTTCTGTTCGGTAAACAATGTTGTTAAAAACTTTCAGAATGCTACTTGTTTAAACCCTGGAACATCTCAAAGTGCCTGCTCAGTTGAAACATCTCCTAGATTAATTAATCAATGTCAAAATGTATGTTCTCTAGGTTCTTGTATTAGATGCAATATAAACATAGATTGTAATGATAACAATCCAGCTACACAGGATATTTGTAATAGTCCTGGCCTACCAGAAAGTACTTGTTCTAATATTCCGGACCCGCAGGAAATCAAATGCTCCACTGATTCACAGTGTGGTTTCACTCAAATTTTAAGTCAGCCATTCTGCTCATTAAATAGTGTAAATCAATTGCAGAGAAATTGGAAATGTAATAATCCAGGCACTCAGCAGTCATTCTGTGAAAGCAAAGTAGAACAAAAGAACTTACAAATGTGCGCAAGTTCATGCTCAAACGGAAAATGTATAACTATCAGATGTTCAAATAATTTAGACTGCAATGATAATAACCAAAATACAAATGATGTTTGTCACAATCCTGGAACAGAATTAAGCTATTGTTCAAATGATAATAATAATATCAATTGTTATAATGACTTAAATTGTGGAACTGACAGTTTTATTAGTCAAAATATTTGCAACGCAAATAAGATAACAAGATTATTCCAAGATTTCACCTGCGTCAATCCAGCTACACAATTTAGCTATTGCACTTCCAGTATAAGTCAAAGTACAATACAAACCTGCGATTATACCTGTTCTAACGGCCAATGTATTAATCCGCCTCAAGGAGAATGCTCTCCAGGCCAAACAAGATCATGCGGAGTTACAAATATTGGAATTTGTGCTTTAGGTTCACAAACATGTCAAACAAATGGATTTTATGCAAATTGCGTAGGAAATATTGATCCAGTAAATGAATTATGCGATTCAAAGGATAACGATTGCGATGGTCTTACAGATGAAAATAATGTTTGCCCTAATCCAGTAACTCCTCAATGTAATGATGGATTAGACAACGATAATGACTCATTTATAGACTTTCCTAGCGATCCAGGTTGTAATAATCCAGACGATAATGATGAACTACCAGTAAATCCACGAACAATTTATCAATGCGATGACGGAATAGATAACGACGGGGACCATTTAATTGACTTCCCTGCAGATGCAGGATGCACAAGCAGAACTGATAACTCTGAATTACCTGTACAACAAACAGTATTTCAATGCAATGATAATTTAGATAATGATGGAGACCGTTTAATTGATTTTCCGAACGATCCAAGTTGTTCTGCGCCTAATGACAACTCAGAATTACCAGTTAATGAAGTAAAGGATGTATTCGAGTGCGATGATGGAATAGATAATGATCACGACGGTAAAATAGATTTCCCTGCAGATGTACAATGTTCAAGGAGGACAGACAACACTGAACAAATTTAGTTTTTGTCACCTTGTGCAGTAAATACAAAAATATTGCATTCAAGGGCAATTAAATTTAAATACCATTATTAATCAAACTAACCATGCGAAGAAAAATTAAAACAGGATTACTTGGTCTTATTGGAGGCGCAGCACTTTACGTTTTTGGATGTGGAAATAGAATTGCTCCAGAAAACTTGCCTGCAAACAATATTGAGTTTGGAAGGCAAATGGAAGTTTATTCCGAAGATGCAGCTCATGGTTTTAGAAATTCTTTAGAATTTGATGTTGATGCTTGCCATAATGGAGCTGATGCACATGTTTATCCAGATGTAGTGGAAGATAGAAATGGAAGAAGTGCTCCTTTTGATACATATGTTAATTGTGCATTAAATGGAAACAATACACAAGACTGCACATTATCAGTAAAACCCAATGGTGGATTTTTTGTTAGCGGAGAAATCTGGACTGTTAATGTTAATGCTGATTGTCCTGGTTTAGATCATGATTCTCAAAGAACTATATATGTAACTTATAATGATGGAGAATCACCAGCTGAATTAGATGATCGATTAGACCACGTTGAACAAGTTGTTCTTCATTATGTTGTTAATAATGGTGTTTGTGAGGAAGCATATGGAGAAAATTATCAAAACTCACCTCATGATTGCGCTACAGATAATCCTCAACCTCCAATGTCTTTAGATGACTTTGTATGTAACTTACCAAGAGCACAAGATAATGAATCAACTTCTAATTATGATGAAGGCGCTGATTTAATGTTAATGAAAGTTAAGAAAAATGGTTCAACTTATACAAACGCTGGAGAAGTAGCAGAAATTTCCCCAGATAAATTACCTGATGCGCATTATAAAAATGGCCTTACTGTAAGAAAACTTTCAAGCGGTCAGACTGCAGGAATCAGATATGCAATGACAATGGGAACATCTCTAGGGAATATTACTGATATCACTTTTGAACCAAACTTAACAAGCGGATATAGGCCTAATGAATGCGATGATGTCTTTATCTTAAATCCAAACGGAGAAAAAATGCCTGCTGGAGATTACAGAGTTACTGCATTTGGTACTCTAGGAACAACTGCTGAAATTATCAGAGTAACTGATTAATTATTCTTATTATAAAATCTTTTAATTATTGATTTAAACTTTTTATCTTTTATATTAATCTTTCTTATTTTTAGTCTATATTCATTTATTTAATAAATTTATTCTAACCAATAATAATATACCTCTCTTAGTTAATCATACATTATTTACCTTATGAATTATCATTTAATCTTCTTCTAACCATCATAATCTCCTTATCATTTAACCCAATAATTAATGCTCGTTAAAATCCGCAGATTTTAGTCTGCGGTTGCATGGCAACAGGATTTTCCCGGCACTCACAAAACCACTTACAAGCTCCACACTTTAATGTGGTGTTAAAAAACCCGAAGGGTTTTGTAACTTATCGTATATCGTCTTTATATCTAGATAAATATTATTTTGTCATCTTGACCAGTAACTAATTAATTTATGTAACTTCAGGATAACAAAGTTTAAATAGGGTTAAACAGCTATTGTTATTATTAAAAAATTACATCAAAAATACAATGATTAAAAATACATCTAAAAAAAGATCTAAAGACAACGGCATCTTATTAATGGTAACTTTATCTGTAATATTGGTAATAGGCTTATTTACAGGTTTATTTTTGTTTACTGAAAAATTTGTCGCTGATTTAGATTCCTCAGATAATGTAGCTTTAAATTCAAAGACTTCTAAAAATGTAAATAGTTTAGACAATATTATATATAGAAGTGTTAATGATAATGATGTTATATATTGCCCATATAAAATGGGAGATGATTTTGATAAAGACAATATTTTGGAGTCATGTGATAATTGCCCATTACATTATAATCCTGATCAATTAGATAATGATCATGATGGGATAGGAAATGTATGCGACTTTTATCCTAATAAGATAAATAGTAATAATGATTTGGTTCCTGTTTCCTGTAATTCTAATTCTGACTGCCCATCAAGTGGTTACACAGGCAATCCATTCTGTTCAAGTAATGATTTAGCTCAAATATTTACAAGTTATACTTGTATGAATCCTGGAAAATCTAATAGTTTCTGTGCTTCAACTACACAAACAAGAACATTACAAACATGTCCTCAAGGTTGTTCAAATGGTCAATGCAATAACCAACCTCAATGTATTCCTCAGGCAGAAGTCTGTGATCAAAGAGATAATGATTGCGATGGTCTCACTGATGAAAATAATGTTTGCAATCCATCACCTGTGGTTTATATCTGTGATGATGGAATAGATAATGATCATGATGGTAAGATTGACTTCCCTGCTGATCCAGGATGCACAAGCAGAACAGATAGTGATGAATATAATGCTCCTCCAGTAGTTTATCAATGTGATGATGGTATTGACAATGATGGAGATAGATTAATTGACTTCCCTAGCGATCCTCAATGTTCAAGCAGATTGGATACTTCTGAATAATTTTTCTTTTCATATAAAAATGACATCTATCTTAAATAAAATCGCAAGATATTCTATACCAACAATTCTAGGGGCAGCATCTTTACTCTATGTGGAAAGCAACGGAATTTCTGCAATTCAACAGGAGTTAGCTAATAAAAAAGCACAAGTTTCTTACGAATATCATGATTATGTAGATGGCATAAATATGACATCTCAAGGTTTTATTAAAAGAGTAGGTTTAGACGCAATGGCATTTGGAATTCCTTTTGGCATTTCTTTGTTTGGAATTGAAAAATTGATTTCTAAAAAGAAAAAATAAATTATGAAAGAAATAATACAATCAATTCTAGAAAAAAGAGTAAAATATCAAAGTAACTTTGGGAATATTGGAAATGTAATAATTGCCGGGGAAGGTTTTATGTCAGAATATCAGAAAAATTTCCTGAAAATCGCCGATCAAACTCCATCTTGAAAGATAGAGTAGGCGATTTTTCTAATTCGGAAATTTTTTGGATGCTCGGGAACGACCACACCCTAAAAGGTGTGGTTTTCAACGTTCCCGACATAATGAAAAATTAAAAATATTTGCAACTAAATATAAAAATATAATCTCGATCTCAGAATATTATGAAATACCCAGGTATAAAGCAACTTATCTCAACAGAGATTTAAATAAATTATTTGCCAAAGAATTAGGGAATGAGGTATATCAATGGATTTATTCAAGCCCTAACGAATTATGGAGAAAAGAAGATAGTGTTCTTATTCAAGCAAATATAGAAACTAGATTTTTTAATCAAAAGCATCTCTCACTATCGAAAAAATTCGATATAAAATACTGTCATCTTGGTTAGTGAAGACAAAAAAATTGTATTCTCAAATATACTTCTTAGAACATGATTATTTATAAAGACAAACTGGACTACTTCTAAATAATTATAAAAATGAGACACACAAACATATGCATTATATTGAGTATATTCATTGCACTACTATTGGTAAATAATGCTAGTGCAATTACTGCCGCAGTTCAGCCTGCAAGGATGGTTGTGAATATGGAAGTTGGAGAAAGTATTGAAAAATCTATTAAAGTTTTTAATAAGAACGATTATCCTGTAACAGTTAACATAACAATTTCCGGAGAATTATCAAAATATATTGAATTAGATGAAACTTTTGTTGAATTAGATGCAGATGAAGAAAGAAGTATAAAATTTATAATTACCCCTAATGAAGTTGGAGAAACAGAAAATACAGTTAATTTCTTATACCAAAACGAAGATGGCCAAGGAATTGGATTCATTTCAAAAATAATTGTTGTTGCATCTGGTGAGGGTGTAACAGATGATTCGGATGATAATCAAGATTCTGATCAAGCAGATGATGGTACGCAAAATGATGATTCAATCAAGA
>CAYHPN010000034.1:0-18652 GCA_964358765.1 Candidatus Woesearchaeota archaeon
CAGGTGGAAAAGTAAAGTTTGGTATTGGTGGAAATGGTGGTCCTACAGGAAAAGAGAATAATTCTAGTAAAGTATCTCCTTATATGCCATTAATTATTACGGGGGGAATTTTGTTAATTATTTTAATAATATTAATAGTTGTCTCGGGCAAGCCAAAAGTTCAGATTAATAATATTCAAAATAATAACTTAAATAAAGGTAGTTTTTATAAAGAAAAAACAAGCATTAATCAGAATAAACTAAATACAAAGAAGAGGCCGAAGGAGTCTCGTGAATAAAAAAACAATATTAAGTCTGTCTTTATTTTTAATCTTAGCATTTATAACAAATGTCTCAGCAATTACAGCAACAATAGATAAATCCTCAATTAGTGTAGAAGGAGTTACTGATACTGTTTATAATGAAAATTTAACTTTAATAAATGATAATGGATATGTAGTTCGAGTTATTTTAACTAAAGAAGGAAGTATAATAGATAAATTAACTTTTGAAAATAGCGTTTATTTCCTCCAACCTCATGAAAACGAAACTATTTTCTTTAATTTAAGCTCTCAATTCTCTGGAACATATAACGGTAATTTAAATGTAAGATTTGAAGGTAATGGACAAGCAACTAATGTTTCAACAAATATAAATTTCCTTGTTACTGGAGATAATCCTCCAGATAATGGAGATGATGAAAATCAAACACCTCAAAATGTAGAAGTTTTTGTAAGCAGCTCAGAATTAACAATAAATGGAAATGTAGAACAAATAATTGATAAAACGATTACAATCAAAAACATTAATAGTTTTCCTATTACTATAAATATAGATAATCAAAATAGCAATATAGATGTTCTTGATAATAACTTTGTTCTTCAATCTAATGAAGAAAAACTAGTTCGAATAAAAACAACAATTGATACAATAGGACGAGCAGAAAAGAATATTATTATAAATTTTGTTTCTCAGGGAAATATACCTGCTCAATCAAACTTAAAATTAATAATCATAGGGCAAAAAGTTCTAAAAGCAGATGTCGCTTATATAGTAAAAAGTTCCACTGGAGTTGACAGCTATTTGCTTAGTGAAATAACTAGATTAGGTTATTCTTATGAAACAATTTTTGAATCAAACCTGCCCAGTAAAGACCTTTATGAGTATAGAATGGTAATAATAGGAAATCAAGATTTAGTATCTCCTGAAAGTATTTCAACAGAAAAGCATAAAACATTCATAATAAATTCATTTGATTTCTATAAGAAAAGCACAACTAATTTTCAATTAGGATGGAGCATAGCAAAAAGTTCTACTACCCAGCCAGCAATGCAGATAGTTGATATTTCAAGCCCAATATCTCAAGGCATTCCTAAGGAATTTAGAGGATATTCAACTACTACATCTACAATTTCTATTCTAAAAGGAGACAAGCCATCAGGAATTAAATATGTAGCTTCAACTGCCGGATTATCTACAGATGCGGTTATAGCCACTTTAGAAAAAAGTAAAAGGTTGCTAAATGGAAAGACCTTAGAAGAAAGACAATTATTTTTCGGACTTACAGATTCATCGCACTGGACACCAGAGACAAAGAAATTATTTGAAAATTCATTAAAATGGCTTTTAGATGGAGAAGATAGAGATGGAGATACTTTCTTTTCAGATGTAGATTGTAATGATAATGATTTCCAAATAAATCCAGATGCAGAAGAAATAGCATACGATGGAAAAGACAACGATTGTATGGGAGGAGATCTTGTTGATGTAGATGAGGATAGTTATAGTTCCATTGTTGTTGGAGGTCTAGATTGCAACGATGACGACTCCTTAATTAATCCTGCTTCAACTAATCTAGCTTTAAATTGTATAAACGATCCTCCTCTAGTAAATAATATACCGGAAATCACTTTAATGGAAACAGAAAATGCATTAATTGTTGTAAATGCTCAAGATCCAGAAAATGACATCTTAACATATTTCATATCAGATGAAAGATTCACTAATGTAGATAATACCTTCATTTGGAGTACAGATTATGAAAGCCAAGGGGATTATGTTTTTACCGTTATAGTTAGTGACGGACAATTCACTGTGCAAAAAGATGTGCAAATAGAAGTGACCAAATATAATAGGGCTCCATTATTATCGTTTGAGATACCTCAGATTGGTTGGGGAGAGGATAGATTTGGAGAAATAGATGTTGGAGCTTACTTTTTAGATGAAGATGAAGATTCTTTAACTTTCGGTGTTGAAAGTAAGACAGAAGGAATAATAGTAGAAAAAACAGATGAAGATAGTTTCAAACTTACCTCAGAAGAAAACTGGCATGGAGAAGGAAGTATAGTATTTTGGGCAAATGATGGAGAAAAAACAACTTTATCCAATCCAGTAGAATTAATAGTTATCTCTATAAATGACCCTTTAATTTTTAAAGACAATATTGAAAATATTGAATTAAGAGAAGATATGACCCAGACAAATATTATTAATTTATATGATTATTTCAATGATATAGATGAAGATACTCTTTTATTTAATTATGAAAAAAGCAGTGAGGGTGTTAATATATTAATAAATAATGGTTTAGTGAGTTTTATTCCGGAAAATAACTATTTTGGAGAGTTTACCATTAAATTTACAGCCACTGATAACGAATTTTCAGCAGAATCGAACATATTAAATGTAATAGTAAATCCTGCAGGAGAGCTTCCAATATTAGATGAATTTAACTGTACAACAAACATAAATGAAGATGAAGAATACAATTGCGTTTTAACTGCCAATGATGGGGATATTGATTTAGAGCAAAATATAGCCCTTTCTGTATCAAATCAGGAAAATGCAGTTTGTACAATTCAAGACAATATTCTTACATATGAATCACTTATTAATTTTAATGGAGATGCTTATTGTGAAATAACTTTAACTGATTCAGATGGTGAAACATCCCAAATTCTTAATTTAGTTGTTAGTCCAGTAAACGATGCTCCACAAATACTATCTTTCGCCCCTATAGAAGACGTAAATTCATTAATTGAGGGAAGAACAAAAGAATTTTCAGTTAGAGGAAAGGATATTGATTCAAATTTAAACATTAAGTGGTTTGTAAACGGAGAATTAAAAAAGACCGAGAATAAGGATAATTCAAATTATGTATTTTCAGCAAATCCTGGATTTTATATTCTAGAAGCAAGAATTGACGATTCAAGCGAGATTGTAAGTAAAACTTGGACTGTAATAATAGGTTCATTTTCAGAATACACTTGCAATGAAGTTGGAGGTTTTGTATTGGAAGAAGATCAAGTATGTCCTCAAACAATCCTTGGAGTGAGAGATACCAATTTATGCTGTTCAGTTGCAGGCACTCCGGCATTTAAAGATGCAGATGCTTGCGAACTAATAAACAACAATATAATAATAGAAATTGATGATCCTTCTTCAAGTGATGATTTTACTTTAGGAGACAATATAGACATAGATCTAGACATTACTAATGATTTACTAGAAGATAAAGATTTTGATATAGAAGCGCATTTATACAATCTAGATCAGGACAAATCGGAAGAAGATGAATCTACAAATATAGAAGTAGAAAATGATAGAACCAGAAGTGTTAATATCGATTTAATGATACCAAACGATTTAGACCTTGATGATAAATATGCCTTATTTATTAAAGTTGAAGATAACGAATGTTCTCAAATATATCAAAGTCTAAGTATTGATAGACCAGATAAAAATGTAAAAATATCCGAAGTTAATTTACCAGATAGTGCTTCTTGCGGAGAAGCTGTTAATGTAGATATAAAAATTGAGAATCTTGGAGAAAAAGATCAATCAGTAAAATTAACAATAGAGAACAATGATTTAAAGATAAAAGAAGAAAGCGATTTAATTATGTTGGATAAATTTGACGACCAGGATGATAAAAATACAGAAGATTTCCAGTTATCAATTCCTAAAGACATAGAATCTGGAGAGTATGAGTTTACTTTTAAAGCAACATATGCTGACAGAGTAGAAACATACAAGAAAAATATAGATATAGTATGTAATAAAGAAAGTGTTACTTCTTCAGTTATACCAACTCAAAAAATTACTTCCAATGAACCTATAAATTTAAACCAAATAAAGAAAGATAATACATCTAGTAGCCAAAAGAAGAAACCAAATTTTGTCTTCTTTGCTTTTATGATTACTTTAATTAACTTTATTCTTATAGTTGCGATATTAAATCTATATTCTGCATCAAAGAAGAAAAAACAAAAAAGAGATTTTGATATAATCAGGAATAATGTCTTCCAAATGGCAGAAGATTATCAAAAAAAACCTTTAAAGTAAAGAAGTAGTTCTTGAATAACATTAATATTTTAAATGCAAATTTCTATTACTGCTGTAATGAAAGAAGCCTGAGGTGTAAAGCACATACATAAAAAACATTAACTACTTTATTAAATCTTATTATTGAAGCATAAGCAAAATTTAAGGCAGTTTACATCCGCTCTTAGAGCTTAATATCATTAAAGACTGCTCTCCAGAACCAAATGATCCATCTGGATATTCCCACATAGGATATCCATTAACTCCTTTAGCTCTGCATAAATCTGGGTTTGCACCGCTTCCTTTAGGATCGCATTCCACATACTTAATATATTTTACAGAGCTTCCAAATAATTTTTTCTGATTCTGGCAATGCGGGCACCAATAAGCACCATACATTACTGTGCCTGAAGAAGCCAAACATTTTGCAAAACTATCATATTTTCCACTCTCTAAAGTAACATTTCCAATTAACTTCGGTAATGCAAATATCAAAACACCTACTGCAATTATTCCAATCAATAACTTTGTTGAAGCATTCATAATTTTTCTAAATTCTTTAGGTATATAAAAGTATCTGTCAATAGGTCTATTATTAATTATATAGTAGTTACATGTAGAAAGATTTAAATATTCTCCTTCAAGTTTAATTTTATGTCCACTGGCAATTTAGAAGCTCTAGCAAATGAATTAAGTTCGAGATATAATGGGGAATATCTTACAGTAAAATTCGATAATAATAAATTATATCTAAGATTAGACTTAAATATAGGCGTAGAAGGTTTTGAAACTATACATATAAGCAATACAAAAGATAATGAAGAAAATTATGAATTATCGTATATGGGAACTTATAGCCAAGCCTTTACTACATTTTTAGAAGAAGGCAATCAAGACAGAATTAATCTAAGTCCAATATTAGAAAAGTTTAGAAAAAATACTCAAGAGAAAAAAATAAAAGGAGATACCGAGATAGTTGACTCAAAAAGAAAAGAATTTAATTCACAATTCCTTCTACAAAGAGAAGTAATTTTAGGTTATAATGAATCAAAGGATGTTGTTGTTTATTTCGCAGATATTTTTTCAAAAAAGGTAGATAAATATCGTTCGGATAAGTCAATATAAATAGCTTCAATCTTTTAATAAAAATTTCTTATCTTTATACCTAATTTCTATTAATAAATCATTATCTCTTTCATTGTCCATTTCAAACTTGTACCTGAAAATATCGCCATAGGCTTCAAAATACCTATAATCCATGGGATATCTAACCTAGCGAGGTATTTAAAGATTTATTTTCAAATTTTTTTCAACTTTTTCAATATGTCAAATTTAAATATGCCTTTTAATTTATTCTTCTATGTCAGATAGAAAACTATACAAGAAAGTAGATTTCAAAGAAAACTTTAAAGTCTATCTTAGCTTTGCTAAACCTTACAAATGGTTATTCATAATTGTAATTATCTTAGCCACTATTTTAGAAATATCAAGTTTAGTAGAGAAATACATGTTTAAGTTAATACTGGATAATGGGGCAAAATTTACAAACAGCACTATACTAAGATCTCAAATTAGCCATTTATTTTTAATCATTGGTTTAGTCTTCCTAGGTTTAGTTTTTTTCAAATCATTTAATCATTGGTTTAGAATAAAAATTTTTCATAAAGCAGAAGTAAATATGATGTTTGATCTTAAAAAAAAGTATTTTGATCATATAGTTGCTTTAGATCATAATTTTCACTCTACGCATAAAACTGGAGGCATGATTGCAAGATTAAATAGAGGTACAAGTGCACTAGAGAAAATTACCGATTTCCTTATTTACAACATAATTCCATTAATACTTCAATTTGTAGTTATTGGGGCATCATTAATCATTTTGGAACGGACTTCAGCAATAATTATATTAATTACTGCTCTTTGTTTTGTTATTTATGGCTTATACATTTCTAGTATTCAAAAAACAGTTCATATAAATGTAAATTCTGCAGAAGATTATGAGAAAGGGTATATAGGAGATGTGTTTTCAAACATAGATTCAATAAAATATTTTGGAAAAGAAGATATAATAATTAATAAATTTTCTTATTTATCAAGAGATACAACGAATAAAAGATTAATTTATTACAATTATGATAGATTTTTCTCCTCAGGACAGAGTATAATTTTAGGTATTGGAACTTTCTTAATTATATATTTCCCATTAATGAAATTTTTAGATGGGGATTTAACAATAGGCACTTTAGCATTTATTTATTCAGTTTATGGAAGCTTAATGGGCAATTTAAACGGGTTTGTTAATGGGGTTAGAGGGTTTTACATCGCACTAGGCGATTTTGATGAATTATTTTATTATGGGAAAATAAAAAATGAGATTAAAGACAATTCTAAATCGAAGGTATTAAACATAGAAAATGGAACTGTAGAATTTAAAAATCTTAATTTCAAATATCAAGGAAGAGAAGAAAGAGCAATCCATAATCTATCATTAAAAATTAAGCAGAATGAGAAAATTGCTTTAGTAGGTCATTCAGGGTGCGGTAAAACAACACTAATGAAATTGCTTTATAGACTATATAACCCAGATGGCGGAGAAATCTTAATTGATGGTAAAAACATTAAAAGTTTTAAGCAGGAGTCACTTAGAAGCGAGTTAAGCATTGTTCCTCAGGAAGGCATTCTTTTTGATGATACAATTTATAACAATATTGCATTCTCCAATCCTACTGCAAAAAAGGAGGAAGTATTTAATGCAATTAAATTTGCACAATTAGATAAATTTGTTATGAGCCTTCCAAATAAAGAAAATACGATTGTGGGAGAAAGAGGTGTGAAACTTTCAGGTGGAGAAAAACAAAGAGTATCAATTGCAAGAGCGATTTTAGCTAACAAAAAAATTCTAGTCTTAGATGAAGCAACTTCTTCCTTAGATTCTCAAACTGAGCACAGCATTCAAAACGATCTTAAAAAATTAATGAAAAATAGAACTAGTATAATTATAGCCCATAGACTCTCAACAATCATGTCGGCAGATAGAATAGTGGTAATGGATAAAGGTAGAATTGTACAACTAGGAAAACATAATGATTTAATCCAACAAGGCGGTATATATAAAAAGTTATGGAGCTTGCAGAAAGGCGGTTACATTGAAGAATGATAATAAATTAATTTTGTTCTTCTAAATTATCCTAAAATTATCTAACTTATATATTATTAAATAGCAATTTGCCCGTATAATCTAGTATTTATTTAAAAATTTATTTTGGATTGATTTATTCAGGACAAAATAACTATAATCCCATAAAGTTGTTAAACTTTATAGATCATCAAATAACAATTTGCCCGTATAATCTAGGTAGCAGCTCTGGAAGCATTTTTGGGTTTTTAGTTTCTCTATATATACAATGATCGGCAAGAGATCTAATTTGTTCGTTTGGTGATTTACCAAATACCATTACGACAGGGATGATTCCTTTCTGCTTTGATTCTATAATGGCTTTTTTTGTGTCAGCAATAGCATAATCTTTCTCATATCCAAAGTCATGTGGTAAACCTTCCATTAAATAGAATAAAAATTTTGACTTTTGAGGTTGTCTTACAAGTAAATTAGTTGCATGTCTTATTCCTGCTCCATCTCTGTTTTGTGCTAGAGGCTTAATAGAACCTATTGAATCCTTAATTCTTTCATTATATTGTTCATTAAAATCTTTTAAAAGGTAAAACTCAACGTTTCTTTCTGTGCTTCCTGAAAATGTAGAAAGTGCATAACTATCTCCTATAGCATTTAATGCTTCTGCAAAATAAATTTGCGTTCTCTTTATAATATCAATAATTCTTGAATCAGGTTGATTTATATCTATAAATTTACGTAAAGAACCACTGCTTTCAGCTAAGATAATTGAAGCAACAGACCTTTGATTTTTATATCTTCTTGTATATATTTTTTCGCTCGGTGTTATACCTAAAGACATTTCAGCTTTTGCATTAACCCATTCATTAAAATCTACTTCTCCAGATATTTGCTTAGTTACTTTTTTATACTCTTCCGGTCTTAGTGATTCGAACACTCTTCTTAACCGATCAATTGTTCTATGTTCCTCGTGTAAAACATTGTCAACATACACATTTCCTTCCGCTTGGGGATAACTTGCTTCAACAACTTGTACAAATCCCTCTTTATAAGATCCTTTTTCATCATCCCATTCTTTATATCTGAATTTTTTGCCTTTCGCCACTTCTTCTCCTGGTGAAGCGATTAAATATGATGCTTTCCTATCTTTTTGTATTTCATCTATTATTTCTACATTTAAATCAAGAATTTCTCCTGCCTCTTCTTCTTTTGATAAATCGAATTCTTTTTCAAGTGCAGAGTATATCCTATATGTTGCTTCAAGAGTTTTTTCAGCTCCTGCATCTTTTGCTCTAAGAGAGTCCATTTCTTTCAATAAAATTGATTCTAAGTTATTTACTGCCTCAACACCCTCCTTAGCATTATATCTAAATATATAACTCCTTATTTTTTGTATAACCTCATTATTATTCTCTTCTTCTGCAGCCATTCTAGCATTACATACTCTCAAATCTTCTCTTAAACCCGGAAATTTTTTCTTTAATTTTGAATCTAAACGCGACATTTCCAAGAGTTCAAAAAGAGATTTAGAAAAATCAGGATTTTCAAAAGAGCTAAAAAATTCTTTTAAACTCTGTGTGGGTATTTTCTTTTGAATTTTTGGATCAATTTTTGAATAATCTCCGGTATATGTTCCAAAAATAAAAGCTCCTGCATGATAGGAGACTAAGGATTTATAGATCTTGAAGTTTTCTTCTTCACTCTCAAACTTATTTACAAAAGGAGGTAAATAGAAAGTTGACTCTCTGAATGAACATGTTAATTTTGCATTTTCTCCTTTTTCTATTTTTATTGACTTTCCACTAAGTGCTTGAACATAAGAAAGTAATCTTCCATGAACAGTTGCAAGAGCTAGACCTCCAGCTGCTTCCTGCAGACCCTCACTAAAGTAATTATGCTTATCTTCTAAGTAATCTTTTAAAGATTGGGTAGTCTTAAACTTTTGTAATGTAGCATCTATCCAAGTTGGGAATTTATTACCCAGTGTTTTTATATTTCGTTCTGCTGATTTCCCATAACTAGCTATAAGTTCGTTTTTATTTTTTAAAGCGTCTACATACATTACATATGCTTTGCTATTTTCATGAACTTTTATTTTTTCAGATTCTTCATCATCAGACTTTTCCTCTATAGTATTTCGATATTTTTTATTTAATATTTTATTTGCTCCTTCAATAATCGTTTGCCTGTATTCCTGTCCAATATTTTGAAGAGAAGTAGCAAAACTATCAAAAAATTCTACAGCTCTAGTAAATCGTCTTCCACCGTTAATATACATTTTAAATAATAGTGAATGCAATTCCGATAAATCATTTAATGAAAACAGTTTATTTCTTGTTTCAACAGAATTACAAATTATCGTTTCTAAGTCAAGTGATCTTCCGTAAAATTGCCCATCTACATTTCCACCTATTTTATCTAACTCTTTTATGGTATATGTAATTATTTCAGGTTCATTTCTTTTTAAAAACGACATAAACGATTTAACAAAATCCTCGTTTACTGGTCTCTCAAGTCCACTTTTTTCTACTCTATTAATTAATACCTTGAGAAATCCGTTCCACTCATCCTCATTAACTTTATCCTGTATGTCAGAAATGGAAGGAATGATATGGGAAGCATAATTTCTTATTATTCCATTATTTATTGTTAAATTAGATTTAATCTTTTTAGCTGCATTATCCTTTGATTTCTTTTTTTGATATTTCTTTTTAAGCCTATGGAGTAATGCTGCTTCATCTTCCTCATTAAAAAAAGAAGACTTGGAAAATCTATTAATTTTTGACATTTTCCCTCCTAGGAATTTCATTTTTTCTTAAAAGTGACTCAAAAATAAAATTTGCTTTATCAGAATCTAATGAATATGAAGAAGAAATAGACGCAACCAAACCATCTGCAGGTAAATAATTTGTTCCAGTATTAATTCTTATTTTTCTATTTAATCTTTTCAAACTTTTTCTTAAAATTTTTAAAGATTTTTTTCTTGTCTCTTCTTCAAGTGTTGTTAAGGAATTTATACTATTATAACATTTCTCTTTAATTTCTTCAATATCTAAGTACTCTTTTCTTTCTTCTAAAAGATAATCTTTAAATAATTCAGCACTTAAGCCTGAATAAATAACTCTCTCTCTTAAACTGGTATTTTCCAGTTCAACAATATCGGCAAGAACTTCCATATATGGAACTATCAATTTCTTTTTTGTAAATAGCTCAGTATCGACCAGCTCTTCTATCTTTCTTCTTCCAAATTTCATTAATCCTTTATCTTTCATTATTCTTTTGAGTAATGGAGAAGATTTCTTTAGATCATCTTTATAATCCCTATGAGAATATCTATCTAAACTATACAATATTGAGGCAAGTGAGGCTCCAGTTGATTCAAGATCTTCTGCGCTTTCAAGCAGATTATAAATATCACGATCTACTTCTGATAAATCGTTAGGTGGGACTCTATCTCTTGCATTTTCTATGAGTTCTCTTCCATCTATTGGAATTTTCTTTAGAGTATGATAGTATTGGCTGACTTTATCTTTAGTTGTTCCTTTTCTTTTTATTAAGTTAAACATAAAATCTTCAATTCTATAGACGGCTCCTTCACTAGCCAAAAGTTCTAGAAAATATCCTGTAGCGGCATTCGTTTTCCTTAAATGCTCGCCACTTATACGTAAATATCTTCCAATTCTATAATCTTTTGATTTTTCTTCTAGAGATTTACTTTTTAATTTTTCTTTAAGATGATCTAGACTCCTTACCCATGAGAAGAAAGTTTCTCTTGGTAAAGAATAAGGTTTAATTTTCTTTTTTTTCTTAGAGCCTGTAACTTCTCTTTTTTTCTCTTCTTCAATTCCTAAGAAAAATTTACATATTGATAAACCATTATTTCCGCTTTCTGAAACATAAAAAGGAGATCTAGAAAAGCGAGCTATCTTGTTTATTGCTTGCACATATCCTGATCTTTTTTCTGAGTCGTTTTCTAAGATTTTATTATGATAAATTTGCGCATATCTTTCTAAAAAAGAAAAAGTTTTAATTTCTCGCTCTTCTTTTTTTAAAGGAGAAATTATGCCATTTTCTCCTTTTATCATATGTTCTAAATTTATATAAGCCTTTAAAGTATCCACTACCAAAACTCTATCTTCTTCCCTAATTCTTGCCCTTCTTACAGGCTCTGCAAATTCTACCATTCTTGTATTTTTCTCTCACCATTTTATTTTGGAAAATAATTATCAATAATATCTTCTAAACCCTTCCTTATATCTGCATAAACATCCATATCATCAGTAATTGGATTAAGAATTCCTACTTTACAAGCTTTTATAGGGGGAATCCCTTTCCTAATCAATTTACCTGTATTAACCAATAATCTTGTGCTTGCTCCTTCTTCTAGTCCATTATTCTTCAAGTTTCTAACATGAGCACCTATCTCCACTAGACCTTCTGCCATTTTTTCATCTATTTTTGCTTCGTGAGAAACAATTTGTGTTTCTAAGTCCTTAGGAGCATAATCAAAATCTATTGAAACAAAACGTTGTCTTGTGCTCTGCTTTAAATCCTTAAGTTTTATTTGATAACCTGGATTATAAGACATCACTAACATAAAACTGTCGGGTGCTTGATACATTTTTCCTAACTTTTCTATTAATAAAAATCTACTTTCATCTCCTAAAGGATGGATAATTACAGTTGTATCTTTTCTTGCTTCTACAATTTCATCTAAATATAAAATTCCTCCAGTTTTTACTGCCACAAGAGCTGAACCTTCCTGATATTCTCCAGATAATAAATATCTTCCTTTCAAGTCATCTGCAGTTAAATCTTCATGACAAGGTTGTTTAATAAGTGGAATTTTTCCATTTTTAGAATCTCTATTTAATTCATATGCCATTCTTTCCACAAATCTAGATTTTCCGCATCCTGTAGGTCCTTTGCATATCACAGGGATTCTTTCATCAAAAGCTGCCTTAAAAATCTGTGTTTCTCCACCTACATCTACATAAAATGGCTCTTCTTCTGCATGATAATGAGATATACTAAACTCCCGTACTTTTTCTCTAGAATCCATTTTAATCTCCTTCTTCCGTTGGTTTTAGGCTAGCACCATAAGAAAGTAAAGATTCTCCATTTTCTACTCTCTCATACATAAGTTGAAGAATTACTTGATTGTTAATATTATCAATGCTTGCTTCTTTTTCAAGTTGTCCAAGAGTAAGAGCATATCGGGCCTGTGTAGATTCTTGACCTTTCTTTCTTTCATTGTAACTATTTTGTGCTTTTAGAAATGCCAAATTTCTCTCTTTTTCTGTTGCACCAATTATATCTTCCATTCTTGGAGCTTCTTCAATACCTGAAGAATCAGATATATTTAACCACCTTAGAGTTTCTTCTAAATCTAGTTCAATAACCTGATTTCTTTCAATGAAAACTCTTCTCATATTTGGAGAAGGCTCAACTGGAGTTTCATATTTCCATTTCTTTCCATCTATTTCTATTGGAGAAGTAATAACATAATCTGGTAATTTAACGCCTTTTATAAATTGACTTTCCCTGCTTGTTGATTGATGAGTTTTTCTAGTCACTTTATCAAAATATATCCATTGCCGTCTAGGGGAACGTACTATAGCTGAATAAGCATCAAGTGATCCTCCGTTATCATTTGGAAAAAAATGAGATAGTTCACACTGTCCTTCATTTACTCTTTCCTCATTTGACATATCTCCTGGTCTATTCATTTTATTTTCAATTATATTAAATATTTATAAATTTGTTACCACTATAGGGTATATAAATCTTTCTATAAATTGTACCTGGTAACAGTTATCTATAATAAAAGATATTTCTCATTTACAACTAGAATATTGTTTAATTGTCTCAATGTATTGAAGGATTTAATTGACTTGTTCATATTAACAACTACCTCTTTTGCACAGACACAAAGTCTTAATGCATATGATCCATTATAATAATATTTGGTTATTAATATTAGTCTATTAGAAAAATTATTCTGCTCGTACGGCGAATAATTTTTTAGTCAATTTTCAAAACTGCTAAAGTTTTGACTCTGATCTGTTACCAGGCACTATAAATTATAAAAAACAAAACAATTTAAATTTATTTTCCTTTAGCTCTAACCAATCAAAATACTTCTTTCTTCATCTCTCTTCCTTGAAAGATTTCTGCTTACATCCATTAATTCTGGATACAAGTCACGAGAAGTTTTTTCAGTAAAGCCCAAATTCTGCATTACAGTCATATAGTCATCGCTAGTCAATCGATGGTTGGCATTTACACCAAAATAGAGATGTTTTTCTCTTTTTACTCTTTCTTCTTCTATAATTCCGTTTAAAATTTTTCCCTGTTGAGGAAATTTACGGCAGTATTCTTCTATACCTTCTCTCATTCCTCTTGCTTTAGAAAGTTCTTCGCTTTCTACTCTAGCATAAACTCTTTCACCTTTGAAACTTCCTCCATAAGGTGTCAAGTCTATATCTTCTGCAATTTTTCCTTTCTGTCTCTTAAGTTTTCCAGACATACTTGAAATTGGAATGTCTATTCTGTCTGTAGCAATCAGTTCAATTACTTGGTTTTCTATCGTCATTTTTTTACCTCCTGTATCAATTTAGTTATATTTATTAAAGAAAAACTGCTAATAGATTTATGAGGTGATCTTATTCACCCCATTAATAACATTTAAATAATATATTTATCTTTTAATCCCATGATAGAAGAACTAAAAAAAGCAGGCCTTACTGAAAATGAAGCAAAAGTATATCTCTCGCTCATAGATATAGGGCCATCTTTAGCGGGAACAATCTCAAGAAAAACAGGTTTACATAGAAGAACAGTGTATGATACAACAGAAATGCTTATTGAAAAAGGCCTTCTTAGTTACATTTTAGAAAATAGAAGGAGATTATTTAAGGCAGTAAATCCCTATAAAATTATCGAAAACTTGCAGGAGAAACAAAATCTCCTCTCTCCCATTGTATCATCACTCCAAGTAAAATTCAACGAGACTAAAGTTAAAGAAGAGACAAATTTTTACCGAGGGAAAGAAGGATTAAAATCTGTTTTTGAAGATCAATTAAATTATAAAGAAGTATTAATCTTGGGAGCATCAATAAAAGCATATGAAGTTCTCCAGTTCTATTTTAAATGGTATGATAAAAAAAGAAAGGAAAAGAAGATTAAAGCAAGAATCATTGCCCAGGATAAAAAGATAAAGTCTATTCCTCTATCAGATATAAGATATCTTCCCCAGAAGTATACAAGTCCAGTCTCAGTCAATATCTACGGAAATAACGTCTCAATTATTTTATGGGAGAAAGATAAACCTCTTGCAATTGTAATAAAGAATGATAGTATATCAAAAGGATATAGAAACTACTTCGAGTTAATGTGGAAGATAGCTAAAGCTTGAAATAAAAATATAAATTCAACAATTTTTTAAAATTTTTCCCTAAAATAGTAATTTCAGATTCTCTCATTTATCTTTATTTAAAGTTATTTAATAGTGGTAACAATATAAAAGTTTAAATACTAAAGGTATTATCTAAAAATATGGTAAAACAAACTAGAAAGAAGAAAAGTGACTCAACAGAAATTAATTATAAAAGCGGAGCAAATATGATTCCTGGATACATTCCTACAACTGAACAACTTGAAAGATTACGTCAAGAAAGTCTTGGTAGAGTAGAAAGCTTACGAGATTATCAAAACAATCCTTCTAGAACGAGTGGCTGGAGACATTGGATTGATCGTGAAGATCACAATGAATATTTCTATTAATTTTATTTAGAATCCTCCTACTGAATATTATTTTAAAAGTTATTTACAAAATTAAGCAATAAAAAGTATTGTCTTTAAAACACGACTTCAAAATCGCCAAGTTCTTTCTTTAGAATATCTAAAGACTTTACATCTAAACTATACTTTAATCTCTCTTTTGAATTTGCTAAGGCATTTTCCAGCTCTTTTTTCTCAACATTAACTAACTTTCCATCATCTATTTTCCTTATTCTATCCATTTCTACAACATAAGTACCATTATCAGTAGCAACGATTTCGGCTTTATTATTCTTCCCATATAATACCTGCATAATTCCTCTCTGCGCACTTACAAGTTCCTTTCTTTGAGAGTATTCCATTAAAGAATTGATCAAATCAGAAGCATCTCTAACAAAACTCTGCATTTCTACTGAAGTTAATTTTTTACTCTTTACCTTTTGCTTTATCTTGCTTAAATCTTTTGCGATATCGAGCATTCTATCCTGCATCTTTCCTTTCTTTATCATTTCATTCTCTAAATCTTTTATTAATGCTTCTTCTTTTTTTTCTCCAAAAATATTCTTTAGTAACGCAAAAGCCGATTCATTTATTTTTTCAGCTTGATGTTCTTGCATCCTATGTTCAAGTTTTTCTCTAAGCTCTTTCATTCTCTTTGCATACTCTCTGGATTCTTTCATCAGGTCATCAATTTCTTTCCCAGATATCTCTTTTAATTTTCCATGTTCATAATCTTTAAAGTATTTAACTGCCTTTTCTAGTACTTTGAGTTCTTTTTCGGACATTACTTTTTCTTTATCAACAAGAATTTCCTTTACTTCTGAAACAATAGTCTTAGGTACTGGCGGAGCATGTCCAGCCATCATCATCAATGCTTGAGTAGGAGTCACAACACCATAATAAGCATCCACCATACAATCCATCAATCTTCTCTTTACAAGCTCCTCAGTTCTGTCTCCTTCTTTCATATACAAATCAATTGCCTCTGCAGAAGGTTTAATCTTGCCCATTTGCAATAATCTCTTCCAGGGTATGAAAGTTCCTTTATCAAACATAGGCACTCCATCTCTAATAAAAGTAAAAGCTACAGGTTCAGCATCCTTAACTCTCTGCCAGAAATCAGTCAATAACCATACTTGAACGTTTAAGATATTTTTAACTCCAGCTAAGGCAGTTGCTTCTTTAACAAATTCATAAACAATCTTTCCTCTTAATTTTTCAATTAATTCTACCCTTGACATTCTTTTAACATCAGTATCATCGATGATTACAATAGTATCTACGTCTGAACTTTTATCTGCTGTCCCTCTAACTAATGATCCGCCTATAGTATATGTTGCAACATAATGAACTCTTCCGACATTAAGCCAATTTAACACAAGCGTTTTATGAATATTTGCAACTCTTAAAGCTCCAAGAAATCCATTATCATATAATGGGAAACAAGCAGAAATAGCATCCAAAAACTCATATTTGCTATCAAGACCATAATTCCATAAATCTACTTCAGTTGATTTTATATGAACCCATAAGTTTTCTCCAGATTCTTTTGCAAACTTTACAACTTCAGGTTTAATCTTAGGCATGTCCTTATATTTATCCTCTGGAATTAACATAATAATATGGATTGGTTTCTTTATTGATTCCTCTTTGGGAATATTTTCATCTTCTTCAAAGATAGGTGCTGCAGCAGGAGGCAGAATTCCTAAAGCCTTAGTAAATGGATATTTTTTTACTATTTTCTTCTTGAAATCTTCGAGTTTGTCTTTTAATTTGTTAAAATCAATATGGGCTTGATGCGAATTTGCCGAAGGATTATTCTTTAAATCGTTATTTTCATACTTTTTATTATTGCTTAAACTTTCTCCTAGACTTGATGGTTTTTTATCGTTACTCATTTCAATATCAGTTTTTTTGTTTATTTAAAGCTATTTATTTTAATGTTTCGTACCTTGGCAAAGATTCTTCACCATCTTTACTATCAATTTTTACAAGATGGACGTTTATTCCATTATTCCTGAATCTATCTCTTACCTGTTCAATACTTTTCTTAAAAATCGCATCTAATGCTGGCCTCAATGACTTTCGGAATCTTTGTCCGTCTGGCTTGCGTGCTAATTTTTCATCTGTAAAAATTAATGTTTTTGCTCCTTTTACAAAATCCTCGCTTTCTTCAAAATTTATTCGGTATTCAACTAAATCAATTTTAGTTGTTCCATTAACAATCAATCTTGTAAATCCATAGAAATATTCTTTTGGATAACCTCCCTTATTCAGAGTATGATAACGCATTCTCTTTAGTATTTCTGAGGCTTCTTCTGGACTTTTATCAGTATATAAATTATATGTATTTCTCATATTTTTCATAAAAATTTGCACTTTTTAAACTTATTTACAATAATAATTTAATAGTTGTTAATTATCAAAAATAAATTAATTTAAATATCTCAATTTCTATTAGTTAAAATGAATAAAAAGAGGACGGAAAGAAAATACTTAGCAGAGTTTGTTTATGGAGCAACAGACGGAACAATTACAACTTTTGCTGTTGTTGCGGGTGTTGTTGGGGCATCTCTATCATCTACAATAGTATTAATAATGGGGTTTGCTAATTTATTTGCTGACGGTTTCTCAATGGCAGTATCTAATTATTTATCAAGTAAATCACAATCAGATCTAAACAAAATTCATAATAATAAGCACAGGACAAAAAATCCAAGAAAAACTGCCCTAGCTACTTTTTCAGCTTTTGTAATAATTGGTTTAATACCTTTATTACCCTTTGTTTTTGCTAATTTTTCTGATTTTATTAACAATAATAAATTTTTATTATCAACTGTCCTTACAGGAATAGCTTTCTTAATAATTGGGGCTTTTAAAGGAAAAGTCATCGGAAAACACTGGATAAAGTCTTCACTTCAGACTTTGGTAATAGGTAGTATAGCTGCTTTAATAGCTTACTCTGTAGGTTTTTTCTTAAGGAGCATTGCATAAAATGCCTCAGGCAGTTACACATATTTTAGTTCCGATATTAATTCTTTCTTTATTTAGAGATTTTTATTTAAGAAAGAAAGAAAGAAAACATTTTCCTCTCCATTATGTTTTAATTGCAGGTTTAGGAGGAGTCTTGCCGGACATAGACATAATTTTCTCTATAATTTTTAATCTAATCGGATTAGATAACTGGAATATTCATAGAACTTTCTCCCATTCATTATTTTTTCCATTAATTTTAATCGTAGTTTATTTTATATTGAAACCAATACACAAAAAAGCAAGAATATGCAATTTAACAAGGCATAAATTAGAACTTAGCAAAATATTTCTGTTTGTCTCATTCGGAGTATTGATACATATCTTACTTGATTTTATTTTTGGAGGCAATACTATTCTATTTTATCCTTTTTTATTTTCACTACCTAAAATTAACATAATTTC
>CAYHPN010000035.1:0-18457 GCA_964358765.1 Candidatus Woesearchaeota archaeon
ATAATGAACTATTGAATGTGTTAAAGAATTAGTTATTGAGGAGCTATATAGATTCGTATTTAAACTTTTCTATATGTTACTACTATATAGTAAATTATTAAATTTTAACAGATTTTTTATATTTATGATCTTTGATATTTTACATACAATTATTATAGTAAAATTTATATACTTAAGATTATAATTTGTATTGTGATCATAAATATAAATTTAGACGAGACTGCAGAGAAAGAAGTAAACGAACTTGCTAAAGATAAGAATATATCAAAATCTAAGATAATAAGAGACGCAATAGGAGAGTTTTATCTTAAAGAGAAGAGGGCAAGAGAAAATTTTTTGTTTTTCTCCGATTTATATATTAAAAAAGTTATAGATAAAGACACATTATTTATTCTTTTGCCTAGAAAAGATGCAGAAGCAATAATTATAGGAACAAAATTTGGAGTAGAGGCAGCCAAATATGTCAAAGAAAATTATAATAGTTGATTCTTCTACTTTGATTGCTCTTGAAAGAGGAGAGCTTATAAATTATTTAGATAAGATAAATCTTGAAATAGTGATTGGAAAAGATGTTTTAAATGAAATTGGAGATTTAAAGAAAAGCTTTACAAATTATCGAATAGAAAATTTAAATGGAAAGACTAAAGGGTTTTCTGAAAATATTGAAAAATTAGGCATTGGAAAAGGCGAGGCGGAATGCATAGCTATTTTAACAAAATTAAATCAAAAATTAATAATTTGCGATGATGTTAAACTTACAAGGCAATTATTTCTTTTTAAAAATGATAAACTAAATGATTTAAGGATAAATGGGTTTTCTTTTTTTCTAGATATTTTCTGTAAAAAAGGATTAATTACAGATGTTTGGCCTTATTTTAATAAAATAATTGGAGAATGTAATTGGGAAAGAAGTGAAGTTTTAGCACTAAATTTTGCTTTCTTAAAAAGATTAGGGTATTGAGTTATCTTAATTTTCTCGTCGGTAAACTCTACTTTTGTATGGAAAGCTTTTTAAAGCATGGTTAATATAAATGCTTGAATTAGAATTATATTGTTCAGCAATACATTGCTTCGCAATTAAGAATAGCTATAAATTTTGAAGTAAATTCAAAATATGTAAGCGATATATTGGAGCACATTCGAAAGCTGAATGAATATGTATGATTATTCAAACGAGGTAAAATTGGCAGAAGATAAAGAAACAGCGTCAAAAAATTATGGTTCTGGGAACATTAAGGTCCTAGAAGGTTTAGAAGGAGTCAGGCATAGACCTGCGATGTATATAGGAAGTACAAGCAAGCAGGGACTGCATCATCTTGTATATGAAATTGTAGATAATTCTGTAGATGAAGCGATGGGAGGTCATTGTGATATTATTGAAGTAACTTTGAATAAAGATGGATCTGTTACCGTAATTGATAATGGGAGAGGTATTCCAGTTGAACCGCATCCAGTTTATAAAAAGCCAGCACTTGAAATTGCTGTAACTAGGCTTCATGCTGGAGGAAAATTTGATAAAGGAAGTTATGCTGTTTCCGGAGGATTGCATGGTGTTGGTATAAGTGTTGTAGCTGCGTTATCTAAACACATGAAAGTTATTGTAAGAAGAGGTGGAAGCAAACATCAACAAGAGTATAAGATTGGAAAGCCAATTTATGATGTAAAAGTTGTCGGTAAAGTTGAGAAGAATGATACTGGAACTGAAATAACTTTTATGCCTGATGAAACAATATTTTCTACAACTAAGTTTGAATTTTCTATCCTGGAAACAAGATTTAGAGAAATTGCATTTTTGAATAAGGGAGTCAAAATAACTTTAAGCGATGAAGAAAGCGGGAAGAAAGAAGTATTTCATTACGAAGGCGGATTAATTGAATTTGTAAAATGGGTAAATAAAAATAAAGAAGCAATACATCAAAAACCTATCTATTTTACGAAAACCGATTCTAAAATTGTTGTTGAAGCTGCTGTCCAGTATAATACAGGTTATCAGGAAAATGTTTTAGGATTTGTAAATACTATTAATACTGTTGAAGGTGGAACTCATGTTATTGGATTTAGAACAGCTTTGACCAGAGCAATAAATGATTATGCTAAAAAGAATGGAATGATAAAAGATGAAGCCTTGACTGGAGATGATGTAAGAGAAGGTTTGACGGCAATTATTTCTGTTAAAATTCCTGAACCTCAATTTGAAGGACAGACTAAAACAAAACTTGGAAATTCTGAAGTAAAAGGAATAGTGGATAGCGTTTCTACATCTGCAATAGCTGAATTTTTTGAAGAAAATCCTCCAATTGCAAAAAGGATAGTTACTAAATCTCTTGAAGCGCAGAAGGCAAGGAATGCAGCAAGAAAAGCTAAGGAGCTTGTAAGAAGAAAGAGTGCATTTTCGGTTGGAGGGTTACCTGGAAAATTAAAAGACTGTTCAAGTAAGAAAGCAGAGAACAGCGAATTATTTATAGTTGAGGGAGATAGCGCTGGAGGCTGTTTTTCAGGAGATACTCAAGTAGCGTTGGCGGATGGAAGAAAATTATCTTTTAGAGAATTAGTTGAAGAAGCAAAGCAAGGCAAAAAGAACTTTTGTTATACTATTAAAGAGAATGGAAGTATAGGCATTGAGAAAATTCAGAGTCCAAGAATTACTAAGAATAATGCCCAGGTTATTAAAATTATTTTAGATACTGGAGAAGAAATTGTTTGCACTCCAGACCATAAATTTATGTTGAGAGATGGAGCTTATAAGGAAGCTAGCAAGTTAACTATTGAAGATTCACTGATGCCTCTTTATAAAAAATTATCTAAAATTGGAGGAAGGATTAGAATAGATGGTTATGAAATGATTTTAGATCCTATTAACTCTTGGATTTTTACACATACGCTTGCTGATAAATATAATTTAGATAACAATATTTATTTAGAAAGCCAAGGTAAGGCAAGGCACCATATTGATTTTAATAAATTAAATAATAATCCAACAAATTTAATTAGACTAACCAAAGAAGAACATTTGGTTTTACATACAGAGCATCTTACTAAAACTTTACATCGGGAAGATGTAAAGCAGAAGTGCAGAGAAATTCATCAAACTAAAGAATATAAAGATAAGATAATTGCTTGGGCAAACCAAAAAGAAGTAAAGAATATGCTAAGTCGAAGAGCAAAACAACAATGGGAAGATGATGAATATAAAGATTATATGGCTAATAAATTCTTAGAATTTTATAATTCCAATGAGGATTATAGAAATAAAAATAATAAACTATTAGACCAAAGTCAAAAAGAATACTGGTCTAATCCAGAAAATAGAAGAAAAGCTTCTGAAAAAGTTAAGAAATTCTTTATGGAAAATCCGGACGCTAAAGAGTATTTATCAGATTTAGCTAAGCAACAATGGCAAAATAATAATTTAATAAAGTGGAGAAAACAAAAAACTAAGGAACAATGGACTCCTGAGTTTAGAAAGAAGAGGAAACAGGCTTATGATATAACTTACTACAATAAAACAATTTCTTTTATGAAGAAAATAATAGACGTAGAAGGGAATTTAAAGAATTTTGATGAAAAAAGAATTGAAAATAGAGATAAGAGTATTTTGAGAACGTCAACTTTCTGTTCAAGATATTTTGAGGGAAATGTAGAAAAGATGTTAGAAGCAGTTCAGCATTATAACCATAAAATTAAAAGAATAGAGTGGCTAAAAGAAAAAATAGACGTTTATGATATTGAAGTTCCTGTAACGCATAATTTCGCTTTAGCATCAGGTATTTTTGTTCATAATAGCGCTACACAGGGAAGAAATAGAGAAACTCAGGCAATTTTGCCGCTTAAGGGAAAGATATTAAATGTTGAAAAAGCAAATCAATTAAAAATATTATCTAATGAAGAGATTGCAAATTTAATTACGGCGATTGGAACTGGAATTGGAGAGCAATTTAAACTTGAAGAGTTAAGATATGCAAAAGTAATAATTATGACAGATGCAGACGTTGATGGAGCTCATATTCGAACATTATTATTAACTTTCTTCTTTAGATTTTTAAGACCCTTAATTGACAATGGTAATATTTACATTGCAGTTTCACCTTTATATAGAATAAAGAAAAAGGGAATTCATTATGTTTATTCGGATGATGAACTTAAGAAAATGGTTGCAAAACTTGGAGAAAATGTTACTGTACAAAGATTTAAAGGTTTGGGGGAAATGAATCCGGAGCAATTATGGGAAACTACAATGGATCCTAAGGAAAGATTATTGAAAAAAGTAACGGTTGAAGATGCTGCATCGGCAGATGAAGTTTTTTCTAGATTAATGGGAGATGATGTTGAAGCAAGAAGACAGTTTATCGCAGAAAAAGCAAGGGAGGCAATAATCGATATTTAAAATGCTGGATTTTAATTTAGGAGAGAAAATGTCTGCTGAAGGACTAAGGGGCAGGGGATTTAAGGCAAGTGAAAGATTGGAAATAAGCGGATTTCCTGATAATACTTGGGAATATAAAAAAGGAAAGGAAGAAATTTGTTTGGTTGTCGAAATGGATGATAGAAATGTCGTCATGCCTATAAGATACATTAATAAAATTACTGGTGAAACGAAGGGATATGGGGAAAGTAAAAATGATAGGTAAAAAATTTTGCCCTAAGTGCAGGAGTGAAGAAGTTATGATGGTAGCTGGAGGGATAACTGGAAGCTGGATGTGCAAAAAATGTGGATTTAGTGGAAGTATTTTTCCTGAGAAAGAAATTGTTGGAGGGGATATGAGTGAAAATATAAAAGAAAAGAAGTTTAAAGAAGAAAAGAAAATCAGAGGGAAAAAATGAGTGAGAAAAGATATACTGTTGGCGAATTAGAATTTAAGGGATTTACTCTTCATAGCGCCGGTGATATAATGTTTAAAGATATTGATCATAAGCATAGAGAAATTTATGTTTTTTCTGGTAAAAATGATAAAGGAGAGATGTTGTTTAGGTTTGAAAAATATGACCCAATTTATTCAAAGGAGGTTGCTGGTTTAACTTAATAAAAATGGCAGAAGAAAACGGAAACGGCGAAGATAAAATAGAAGAAGAATTGCAGGAAGAAGAAAAAAAGAGAAGGGAGAAAAATCAAATTGGAAATGAGAAAGGAGTTCTAGGAGCAGAAATTGTTGAGGAAATGGAAAAAGCTTATATTGATTATGCTATGAGTGTAATTGTTCAGAGGGCATTGCCTAGTGTAGAAGATGGACTTAAGCCAGTTCATAGAAGAATTTTATACACAATGCATTCACTAGGCCTTGATTCAGGAAAAGCGACGATGAAATGCGCGAGAATTGTTGGAGATACAATGGGTAAATTACATCCCCATGGAAATATTGCCATTTATGATTCATTAGTAAGAATGGCGCAGGATTTTTCGTTGAGATATCCGTTAGTTAAAGGACAAGGAAACTTTGGTTCAATGGATGGGGATTCTGCAGCAGCTGACAGATACACCGAAGCAAAATTGAGTAAGATTGCAAAAGAATTACTTGACGATATAGATAAAGAAACAGTAAAGATGCTTCCTAATTATGATAATTCTTTAGAAGAACCTGAGACATTACCAGGAAAATTACCTAACTTATTATTAAATGGTGCAACAGGAATTGCAGTAGGAATGGCGACAAATATACCTCCTCATAATTTAAATGAGTTATGCGATGCCATTACTGCTTATATAAATAAACCTGCTATTGAGATTGATGAATTATGTGAAATTGTTACAGGTCCGGACTTTCCTACTGGAGGAGTAATTGCGGGAAGCGGGATAAAGGAAATGTATAAGACTGGAAAGGGAAGAGTTGTAATAAGAGGGAAAGTAATTAGCGATGATAAAAGCGGTAAACCAGTAATAATAATTAAAGAAATTCCTTACATGGTAAATAAAGCCGATCTTGTAAAAGATATTGCAAGGCTAGCAACAGAGAAAAAACTTCCTGATGTATCTGATTTAAGAGATGAATCTGCAAAGGGTGAAGTAAGAGTTGTTATAGAATTAAAAAAAGGAACTGATCCAAAATATACCATAAATAAATTGTATAAATTGACTAATTTGCAAACAAACTTTGATGCAAATATTTTAGCTTTAGTTAATAATCTGCCTAGAATTCTAAACTTGAAGAATGTTATTGAAGAATATGTAAAATATAGAAAGTTGATGGTAATTAATAGATCTAAATTTGAATTAGCAAAAGCAAAAGATCGTTTAGAAATTGTTTTAGGTTTGTTATTAGCATTAAAGAGTATTGATGAAATAGTTGATTTCATAAAGAAAAGCAAAAACCCTGCTGAAGCTCATGAGGGATTAATGAAAAAATTTGGTTTGACTACAAGACAAGCAAAAGCAGTTTTAGAAATGAGATTATCTCAATTAACAAGACTAGAAGGAGATAAACTAGACGAAGAAAAGAAATCCTTGAAAGAGACAATAGCCTTCTTAGAAAATATTTTGGGAAGTGAACAAGAAGTATTAAAAGTAATTAAGAAAGAAGTTAGTGAGATTAAGAAAGAATTTGGAGATGAAAGGAAGACTAGGGTAATTAGAAAAGTAGAAGAAATTGGAGAGAAAGATATGATTGAGAAAAAAGATGTAGTTGTATTAATAACAAGTGCAGGATATATAAAGAGAATGGATATAAAATCATATAGGGAACAGAGAAGAGGAGGAAGTGGAGTAACTGGCGCAGATCTAAAAGATGAAGATTTTGTAAAACAACTCATTACTTGTTCAACACATGATTACTTATTATTCTTTACAACAAGAGGAAGAGTATATTGGCTAAAGGCTAATGATGTGCCTGCATCTGAAAGACAAAGCAAAGGCAGAGCACTTGCAAATGTTTTGAATTTAAGAGATGAAGGAATCGCAAATATTATCGCATTAACCAATTTCGATAAAGATTATTTAATGTTTGTAACAAAACTTGGACAAGTGAAAAAGTTGAATCTCAAAGATGTATCTAAGCCAAGAAGTACTGGAGTAAGAATTATGAACTTGCCTTTAGATAATACAGATGTAATAATTGATGTAAGAAGAGTTGGAGATAAACAAGAAGTAATATTAATTACAAAGAAAGGACAGGCAATAAGATTCAACTCAGATGATGTAAGATGCATGGGAAGAGGCAGTTATGGAGTTAGAGGAATAGATCTAGGAAGGGGAGACGATGTTGTTTCTCTTGAAGTATTGCCTTTGAACGGGAAAACAAGTGTTTTAACTGTTACAACAAAAGGATTTGGAAAGAGATCTTCACTTGATGATTATCGTTTAACCGGAAGAGCAGGTAAAGGAGTAATTAATTTGAAAGTAAATGATAAGACTGGAGATGTTATAGGATCATTATCTGTGGGAGATAAAGACTCGGTGATTGCAACAACAAAGAATGGAATGACTTTAAGAGTTAATATGAAAGATTTAAGAGTTATGGGAAGAGCAACACAGGGAGTGCATGTTGTGAGATTAAAAGATAATGATAAAGTTGCAGATATTGTAATGGTTCCTAGAGAAGAAAGTATTCCTGAGGGTGAACAGAGAGAGCTGAAGGTTTAGATTGATGGAAGATATATTAATTTATCATAACTTAATAATGTAAAATAAGACCATTCTCTTATTTCTGGAAACTTAATTTTTAAATCATTGACTATTTCTAGAAGATGTTGTTTGTTTTTTACTTCTATATCAAATTCAAAATCACTGCCGGCGATGGTTTGATCTATGTAAGTTATATAGGGGTTTGATTCTGCATACTTTAATAATTCTTTTATTCTGGAAGTATCTTTTAATATAATATCTAATTTGAAATATTCATAGCCTAATGAATTTAAATTTAATAATGCTTTATAGCACAGAATTATCTTCTTTTGCTCTAATTTTTTTATTCTAAATGCAATGGTTCTCTCAGGTATGAACAATTTTTTAGAGATATCTATTAATGGTATGCGTGAATTTTTTGATAAAATTTTTAAGATATTAATGTCTGTGTTGTCAAATTCTTCTTTTGGAGATTTTCCGATTATGGCTGGGGGATTTCTTGAGATTTTTTCATCCAGCAAGTAATTCCTGTTAAAGTGGTAAACTGCCGTGAATATGGAAATTTGTTCTTTTCTAATAAATTGTTTGAAGTTATCTTTAAATTGATTATAAAAAGATTCAAATTCATGGATTTCTTTAACTGCTACACCAATTGAAAGGTCAAAACGACCATCTAAAGTTGAAACATAGAAACTCTCCTTATTATTGATAAGATATTCTAAAATTTCTTTTTCTTTTTTTGGAGTCGCATCCATTAATCGTAAATAGATTCTGAAATTGATGTAACCTAGTTTTGATAAGTCTATTATTGGATAGTAGGATTTTATTACTTTAAAGGTTTCTAATCTTTTTATCCTATAATTTACAACTTCTTTGCTTAATCCTACTTTTTTAGCAATTTGGGAATTTGATTGTCTAGCGTTCAATTCCAATTGATATAGAATCTTTTTGTCTTTTAAATCTAATTTAATTTTTACGTTTCTTACAGGATTTATTGATTGCAGACTATCTTGATTAAGTTCTTTTTTATTTTTTGACTTATCTACTGGGTTTATGTCTTCGTCTAAATCTTTCTCGTTTTTAGATTCATATTTCTCGAGTAATTTGTTTATGTTCTTTGTCATCAATTAATAAGGCGCAATATAGTTATATAAATATTGCGTTTTGATAAAATAATAAGAAGAAAGTTTTATTAATATGTTATACTATTAAGTAATAACTAAATAGTGGTGAGTAACCACAAACAAAAAAATAAGGAAAAAATAAAATGACAAAGGAAAAACCTGAGCAAAGGACCGGTAAAGAGGGAACCCCTGCTCTTCTTACGCCACATGAGATATTAGGCTTAGCAAAGAAAGTTAGAACAGTGGAAGGTGCATCTTATGGTTACATTGGAGCAGTTGATGCCTCTCAGGATCTGATGATTGTAGTATTGGCAACACATTCTCTGTATAATCCGGACATTAACGATCGAAGCAGAGATAAGATGGTTTACTATCTTGAGTGTAGGGCTGTACCTAAAAAAAATGATCATGGGAATATCCACGGTGAGTTTTTCTGGGAGGGGAAAATCTTGGGAGAGTATCCCCATTTTGATTCTTTAGATAATATTACTGATCCCAAAGGAACTGAGAAAGTATGTCGTGCTGTTTACGTAGACCTAGAAAGAAAATATGTGGCTGGAATTAACGAGAAAGCGAGGAAGGAATTGGAGTCGAGAGGGAGACAAAATGCGGGAGAAAGAGAAGAACAGCTTGGTTTAGCAAGAAAACTTATAGGATAAAAATAAAATGGCTGAAAATAAAAGATCGCAAGACGAAAGCAGAACAAAACTATCGCCTCTGGAAATTAAAAATTTGGCTGAAAAAGTTACAGACTGGGAAAGAACTACTGGCAGGCATACTTCTGGGGGACATGCTGAAGTGCCAGGTTCAGAAGATGTGCATTATACCATAACTTATTTTGGAAAAATAGATGAAATTATTATTGGAGCGCATTATAGCGATCCTGGATATTCTTCATGGGCGAGATTAGGAAGAAAACCAATTGAACTAGGATGGTATACAGACCGCGCTAATGTTTGGGGAGAATCAGAAATTAATGGATATGAGCAGGCTCAAATCCGTGAAACATATGAAATTGCACAAAGAAGATATCAAGAACAAGAACAAGTAATAAATAAAGTTGAAGCGGAATTAAAAGCTAAACAGGAAGCTGAAAAAGAGGAGATTATAGCGGGAGCTGTTAAAATTGTGAGAAAAATACATAGGGGGTAAGATGGGCGAGAGAAAACAAAATGATGCTTAATGAGAGAAAATTAGAAGATAAGGGGCTCATAATAGATGGGCATAAGGGTGTTCTTTGGATATATAATCCTAGCTTGAAGCTTAAAAAAGCTATTCAAAGAGGTACTGAAATATAATGTTTAGGGGTAAAGAGGTAAAAGTAGTTTTGTCAGAGGAAGCAGAAGAGGTATATGAAGAATTAAAATAATGCCCTTCGGGCGGAGTGCTTACGCACATAATGGAATTTATTCGAAAGCAAGTTTCTCCTAAATTCTATTTTGGTCAAATTTACTTTGAACAAAATAACTCTTTTTCCAATGGAAATTATTTTCGTAATAATTTAAATTATATTAAATAAAATAGTTGGAGAAGAAAAAAAGAAGGGTATTGAAAGTTCATTTCATCAAACTTTGTTAAGATCAATTAATAGAATTAAAGAATTATTAAAACAAAATCCTTTTGCGGGGGATCAAGTGCAAAAAGATAAAATTCCTCCGATATATGTCAAGAACCCTCGGAATAAATTCCGGGGCGTGTTCGGGGTTCTTGAGCATGCTCAAGAATTGTTTTTTCTTTCTCACGAACTAAAGTAGGGAGTTTACGAAAAAAACAATTCTTGACATATTAAAAAATATGAAGTTAATAATGTTTGGAGAATTGAATTAGCAGATAGATGGAGACTTACATATACTATTCGTGGAGATAGATTAGAAATTATAAACTTCGTAATGAATATCTTTAATCATAGAGATTATGATAAAGCGTTTGGATATAAGCATTAAAAATCAAAAAATAGTAGGGTGTTTAATTATTATTTAGAAGATATCCTTTTTTCAACTAAGTTTGCTATTTTACTGGGTAAGTGATCCATTTGAGAGATAACATCTGCTAAACCATTAAGTTGTTGACTCCAGATTAAACCAGCTCCTCTATTTAAAGAACCAACTGTTAAACCAATAATTTTTGTTGAAGGATAATCAGATTTTATTCCTTGCATGATATTTTGTGTGTATTCGATATTTTCTTGCGTTCCTCTTGGTAAATTAAAAGTAACAATATCATATTTATTTTTTGGTAGAAAAAGATCTGTTTTAGAGAATTCACATTCTGTTGTAGAATAACCCATCTCATTTAATCTTAATTGCAACCATCTTGTTGCTCCAGGTAATTCATCATAGGCTAATAAAATATTTCCTTTATTTGTCATTTTGTTTGATTTTCTCTAATTTTTTTATCTATTAAATCTGCGAATTCTTGCGAGCTTGTTTTTGTTGGATCAACTACTTCTGCATATCTTTGCATAACTCTTAAATTATCTCCAAGATCATGATGTGATGAGGTGTAGACAATGTGTGGAATGGAGTCTTGTTTATCTTTAAGTTCTTCAAGTAATGTTTTTGCTTTCCTCATTTGACGGTCGAAAGGTGCGCCTATATTTATGAGGACCGCAACATAATTTTCTTTAATGAATTTTTCTTTTTTATCTGCAGTGTAATAACCTGTAGAATACTTTTTTTGAATTAGTTTCTTTTCTATTCGGCCCATAAAACTAGTTTCTGGTAAATTTATATTGTTTGGATCTGCAACCATATCAATTAGTAATATTAATCCTTTATCTTTCATTTTTTAGAATTACCAAGTATATCCTGAATATTGCATTCTAGGTCTAGCATAATAAGTTGGGTAATTATTATTATCCCAGTATTTCTGGTACCAGTAATCGTTGTTGTATCCATAATCATTGTAATTATAATTCCCATTATAATAATTTGAATTGTAATTTGAATACATTGGACGAGAGTTATAATCATTATACATTGGCTGATAAGCATAAGCTGGATAAATTGGAGTATCTCTAGAGGTTTTTATATAATGAGTTGTTTTTTCGACTGTTCCATCTGGAAGCATTTGCTGTGAATTAAATCTGTTTAAATCAGTTGTTTTAATTGAGCCTCCCCCGTATAAATTGCCTTGAGCTCTCTCTGAATGATACGAATATGAATCATATTTTCCACCAGCATAATAATTTCCGTAATTTTCCAAATAAGCTGAACTAAAAGACATAGTTGAAACTAGAAATAAAAATGCAATTGTAATTAATATTGTCTTTTTGTTCATTGCTTTAGCAGGTAAATAGTATATTTAAATCTTTCGTTTTTTTGTCATTAGAGAGTTAATAAATTAACATTATTCAAAAAATTAAATAACTTTTTAATAGCTCATTTTAGTATAAAAAGATGGAGTTTGATTATTATAATAACATTTTATCAGAAGAATTAGAAAAAGCTGGTCTTGACCATGAATATGTGGAAGGCGACCATTTAGGTGATAAGGGATTAATTGAACATAGAATTATTGGGCAGAGGACTTCATTGTACCTTTTTAGAAGAAAATTTAAAGTTGCAAGATTCATTTCTGAATCTATAAATTTTCCAGAGGAGGTTGAAGTCGATGGAATATTATATGACTTAAGATATTTAGAAAGAAGAGGAATAAATATTGAAGTAAGAAATGGAAATTATATCTCTGTATTAGAAAATGTTGCGAATAATATAATCAAGAGAACTCATGAGCATGTAAATTTAAGTTTCAATATAAAAAATAAGTAGTATATTGGTTAGATAATTTAATATCTCCAGTTATAAGCTCCAGTTTGAGGATCTTTTTGTGGCTGGTAATAATAATTCTGGTAAGAGCCAGTGCCTTCAATTCTAGGATCATAGGTGTGTTTGTAACGGAAATTAGTTGGGTTTGGATCTTTTTCTTGGCAATCTTGTGTATCACAAAATACTTGGGAGTCCTGTCCATAAAGTAAATCATATCTCGAGTAAGCAGAACGATCAATAAAAGCTGAAATTTGAGATCTAGTTAAATATTTCTTTATGTTGTTTTTGTTTAAATAATAATATCTTGAATTTGAGTCTCTGTAAACTCCGTAAATATTTTGATTATAACGGGTGTTGTAATTATTATAAGCGCCGTACAGATTTGGATTATATGCTGGTTGATAGGAATTATAATAATTACTTGGATTGCCGTATCTATACTCTGAAACACTTAAATCATAATCATCATCAACATAAACTCTATATTGAGGGTATCCATTATATGAGTCTACGTAAGCATAATCTCTTGCGTAAACACCATCATTTGCACTTATTACAACTTCTGTTCCATCAACATGGTAGGCTGAGATATTTTGTGCTAATAGGATTAAGAACGAGAAGACTAATAAACCGAGTATTGTTTTTTTCATAAATTTTTAAAAAAAAGGAAGTATTTAAATGTTTGTATTTATGTAACTACGCAGTAGTATAAATAATACCTCATTCAAGCCCAAACGAGGTTGTAAAGTCTTCAATCATTGAATACTGCTCTAAGAATTTAAAGCCTTTAGCAGTAACTGAATAGGTTTTATTTTTTCCAGATATTTTTTCTTCAATAAAATTCTTACCTATAAGTTCTGTTAGATATTCGTCCATCATAGAGTAAGATAAGTTAGATTTGTAAAGGATATGGGTGGGTTTAATTTTCCCATTTTTATTTTTTATAACTTCGAGTATATCTTTTATTATTTCTAATTTATTCCTTTTTTTAGTCATTTTTTATTCCCTTTTCTGAAAACTAAAACCAAACTGCAAGCAATGAACAAGTAAGCTACTAACTCGATAGCTTGTTCTATAAGAAAAGAAAGATAGAAACTTGAAATACTTACTTCCAATTTACTTATAAATAATAAAACGAACCCTATGAATATTAAAGCAGTTTTAAAATTTTTAAATTTAATATACTCTTTACCATAATGGTAGGAAATGAATAATAGATACAAAGCGGAAATTGATAGAAAAGATTTTATTTTATTAGAGGTTAGAAAAATAGAAATTAGGCTTAATAATATGAGAAGAATATAAATTCTAAAAGATTCTGTTTTTAGTGTAGCGTACAAAATGGTTGTGATTCCTATTATAAATAAGGTTAAATGAGAATAAGTTAAAAATAGGCCCGTTGTATTCAGTTTTTCAACAATTATTCCAACATATTTTTCGTTTATGGAAACAAAAGTTGTTAAGAAAAGCAAAACTTTTGATAAATAAGCCAAAGATATTAAGGAAAATCCAATACTAAAATATTTAATTTCATTTTTAGAGGATAATTTATAAACTTTGTATGAATATAATGCAACTGAACAGGAAATTACTAGAAATATAAGGTTAAATGCCACACCAAAATCATAAAACCAGTTTGGGACTATATGTATAGCATTCATATAATTAGTGCTCTAATTTAATTTATAAACGTTATGGATTGTTTTTCTTTATCATTAATCTGGAATTTTCTTTAACAAGTGCTTAATATATTGTTATTTTATGATTATTAATTAAATTTGGCATACTGCCGGGAGGTGCTAAATAAACAATAAAATTAAATTGGTTTTGAAGGGGAGGTTTTTTCTCCCTCCCTTATATTTTTACAAAAAAATAAAAAATTTTCACTACAAAGTTAAATTTACTAATACCAAGCTTTAAAAGTCATACTAACTTTCACAATTCCTTTTCCAAAATGAAAGAACAAAATAAAAATTATTGCAGTGCGGTGAATGCGAATATGGCTGTAAATTATCTTGAAAAAAGTTTCAACTTAGATGATAGAACAACCTTGGTAATGGGAAAGAGGCAACTTAGGCATATTTATGGCAGGAGTTCATCAAGTAGCGGTTGCGAGTATTGTTATAAAGCTACTATGGGAGAATCAGCTTCTATAAGAAAAGAGGATAAAAAAAGATTTGATTTAATACACAAAAATTATTTACATCTTAAAGAGAGAATAGAGGTAGAAAGATAGAATAAAATCTTTTTTAAAATTGTAAAAAATGAATAAAATAAATATATTTGATGTTTGCGGAAGAGTTAATGGATACTATTTCATAGAGCGAGTTATGGGGATCAGCCAGATGAGTTTCTCTGCATTGAGGGATTTTCGAGAAGTGCAGGATCATGTTCGCAGCTGTGGAGATTGTGCACATCGAGTGGACTGCTCTGTAGCAGAGTTTTCTGTAGGCAACCCGAGGTTTTCTATGAGGCGTTATAATGCAGGCTTAAAATATATAGAACTTGCTAAAGTGCCCTATAGAAATGTTCCTAACAAACTTTAAAAACTCAATTTGTTAGATAAATTTAGAGAATTTGGCGGAAATTAAAATTCTCTAATAAGAAGTTAGAAAATCTTGTTGAAAGGATTAAATAATTCTAACTTCTCTTTATGCCTTGGTAGTTTAGTGGTAAAACACGACCCTGTCGCGGTTGAGTCCCGGGTCCGATTCCCGGTCAGGGCGTACGAAAAGAGTATAACGCCCGTCTGAAAAGATGGAAAATGGCTGATACATCGAACCGTTATAACAGACATTAAATCTGTAACGTTTTTTGAGAAAGTGTTGGGACACTAAGTAAGCAGGGGAGCTTATGGGGCTCCCTTACTTTTAAGAAATTGCTCGCAAATATCAATTAAGATAGGTTTAATCTTTTCTTTATATTTCTCAAACTCTTGGCGATTATATTTCACGATTGCAAGATTTTCTATTTTTTCCTCACTATTAAAAAACCTGTTTTCTTTTAAAAAATCTAATTTCTCCGCAATAGTTTTCTTTAATTCTCGCTTGATCGGTGAGGAACTTTCTATTTTATTAACTACATTTTTTATATTAACTTTTAAAGAATCAGGAATAAGATATAAATCAAACAAATCTCTTTCCATTAATAATTTTCTAGTTAATATTGCCCTATATTTTTCTAAGATAATCTCTTCTATAGGATAGCTTAACACTTTGAAATTTTCCACTTTCAATCCAAGAATGAACATCAGTTCCTTTGAATCAAAGAAATCAGTTATTGCTTTCACTGTTACTTCTTTAGGTTTATTAACAATTCTTTCAATAAAATTTATCTCTACTTTTATATATTCACTGTTGGCATAATATAACTTAAAAGTATAAACGGCTTTGCCAGGAAGAATTGTGCAAAATTTCTTATTGCTTCTGTCTGCACTAAACTCCATATCTAATGCCTCAGCTACCTTCTTCAATCCTGGAGTAAAATAATCAAGAAATTTCTTGATCTTCCTTTCACTGCCTGATCTAGTCATTTCTCTCAATAAATTTGAATCTTTATGAATAAAGTCTAAATCTTCAGAAAATCTATGATATTGTAAATAATTCCTAGATAATAAGGTTCCGCCCTTAAAAATAATTTCTTTTCCAATTCCTAGTTTTTCAAATTCTGCTAAAATAAAAGTTAGAAACAGGTCTTTTTTTATAATTTCATCAGAAACCTCTACCATCATACCATTTTTCACTTGTCTTATATATTCTCTTAGATCGATTTTTGGAGCCATCTTGGATATTCCCTCATATATTCCCTAGTCTTTTTGTCTAGAATTACCTTATTTTGTTCTCTTAAATATACAAAATCTAATTTCGTCTTTTGCAAATCTGAATAAAAGTAAGTGACCTTATTTTTAGTTTTATTCTTTTTTAGTCCAAAAATCAGGTTGTCTTTAATTTTTATGAATTTGACTTTCATCCCAACAACTTTTCTTTCTCCGCTAATTTTATTGTTTATTATAGTCAAAACATTGGGAACTTGCCAGTTTTCTCCCAAAAGGTTTAGAGCAGAATCCGATCCCATATACCATTTAATCCTTTCTCTGTTCAAAACCTCAAATAATAGTTCTCTATCTTCGTAATTGCAAAAACCTCTTTCTTTTTCTTCTATAGAATTGATGTAATAGTAATCAAGAAATATTCTTTTTATATAATTTCTTCTAGATAGATACCATAAAGCATCTTTTATACTCACTTTCTTTAAGGTTCTGTGATAATCTCCGATTAATTTAATAATTTCTTCTTTCTTCACTATATTATCTTTTCTATTCACAAGTGCCAAATAAATTGTTTTTAATTTTCCCATGTTGCATTAAGACTTTATACCTATATAAACCTTTTTATCTTGTTTAAAATACTGCTACAAACTAGCAGTTTATTTAATAAGAATTTTTGACTTTTCTTTAATATACTTGTACTAAATTGTAATAATCTCGAGATACTTAAATACTAAATCGATATAAATACAATAAAAAGAAAAAATAATCCTAAATCTCCTTTTGACTTTACTCTCTTTTGAGCCAACAACCCTCTCTGCCAAACCTTATTTAACGCCCAAATAAGCCTATATACCCATTATTCTGGCTTGTTTCTTATATAATAACCTCTCCTAAGCATTTTCATTCTCTAGCTTTCCTTCTCTTTACCCTTTAGCTTTCTACATTTTTTTATAATTCCATACCCCAGAACTAGCCATTTAGATTTTTCTACAAGTACCAGTCGCAGGAGGTTGCCACTCGCTCCCTGAAAAATGTAAAAGGCGTTCTTTTCGGCAAGCTCGGGTATGATAAAAAAATACTCAAAAGCGATGGATGGGAGAAGAGCAGGAGAAGATTTTTCATTTAGTATAGAACGAAGGCAAATTACTTACAGAATACTAGAAGTTCAGTAAGCAGAGGTGATTTCAACGAATCACAATGGCAAAACAACAAAAAATAGAAGTTCAAGATGAAATTTTTTTGTCTGCTCGAACAGATCCCCTTACAATAAAGGGAAAATTAAGTTATTCAGAATGGACTCAATCATGGAGTATTATAAGACTAAAAAGGGATATTATCCAAGAATTTCCTCAGCTCAAACAAAAGAGAGACACTTTTGGTTATACTCTTGTTATTCCAAAATCTCAGGAGGAAATGAAAGAAGCTCTTTCAGAAGCCAAAGATAAAACAATTCCAATACTCTTATTTTTTAATAAAGAGGCGAAAGAAAGCAGTTAATCTATATTATCTTTCCTGCCTTATACAAACTTCCTTTAATATTTTGGTCTGTTATATCAAACTTTTTTATAATATTTACAATCATTTTCTTTCTTATATTTCGAGTATTGGCCCAACACGCATATCCAAACCATCCTTGCAATTCTCCAATTAGTTTAGTAATGTCCATTAATTTAAGATCATAATTGTCTAGTTTTTCTTTAAATTCTCTCAGGAAAATACGTATATTTCTTTTTCTTAGTAATTTATAATGATAAAATACTCTATAACCTAAGAAAGTAACTCCTTTTTGTAAAGGTATGATGCTTGATTTATCGGGATGAAGAGTAAGTTTTAATGTTTTTAGATATTCTCCAATTTCTCTCTTGAAATATTCTAGTCTCTTCTTGCTTCGATGTAAAATTACAAAGTCGTCAACATATCTAATATAATATTTTGCTTTTAGATTATGTTTGACAAAATAATCTAGTTCATTAAGATAAATATTTGCAAAGAACTGTGAAGTATAGTTTCCTAAAGGCATGCCTTTTCCTTTAACTTTAGAATCGAAATTCTTTAGTATTACTCTTACAAGCCATATAAACTTTCCATCTTTTATTTTCTTTTTAATAAGAGAAACTAATACTTCATGATCTACGCTATCAAAATAATGTTTAACGTCTGCCTTTAAACAGTATCCTTGAATTGAATTGGAATCGTGGGGGGGGGGGGGGGGGGGGGGGGGGGGGGGGGGGGGGGGGGGGGGGGG
>CAYHPN010000036.1:0-17872 GCA_964358765.1 Candidatus Woesearchaeota archaeon
CTGTCAAATAAAGGTAATTTTTTATGAGTTTATTTTTTGAAGAATTTACTTCTGAGAAAAATACTTTTTGTGTAAAACGCCTTTGAGTTTGCATGTGGCAAACTCAAGTTATTAAAATAAATAGTTTAATAAATTTCTTCCTAATTTTGATAATTTTTCTGAAAGCATTTCATATTTAGTTTCATCATAAGCAACTAATCTTAGACCTGGATTTTTATCTTTAGAACTTTGTAAATTTAATATTGTTTCTTCTAAAGGAGGATGGTAAATAAGGCCGTTTCTAGATCTTGCGATCCTTTCTTTTCTAATACTATCCAAATTTTTTAAAAGTTGGTTTGTTGCTTGAGCGTGCTCATTAATTATTCTAGAAATATTATTAGACCTTCTTTTTTGTTCTGCTTTTTCTAATTCTGAAATTGTTTCTCCCATAATTAGAGAATATTCTTTTCCTGCATTAGTTCCTATCATATTAATTATAAGAAAAGGGAGAGATATATAATTTTCTATGAATTATAAATACTTATTATGTATGATAAAAACATATAAAATAAGTATAAAAAATACTCAATTTGAGAACATTTATAAAGCAAAAAACACACATAATAAGTATAAAATTGGGTGTGAAAAATAATGTTAAAATTAGTTAGTAATCTAGTTAGAGATAGAATTTGTAATTTTATTTTAGTTAGTGATTATATTATAATCTCTTATTATGAGGATTATTGTTCATTTTTCTTAAAGGGGGTCGGCAATTCACACCCAATTATCGAAATGTCGACTCCTGTTTTTCTTAAAAGGAGGTTTGCATGAATGAAAAATTAAGAAAAAGTAATGTAAGAAAAAACAATTTAGTTGAAAAAATAAATTTAGCAGAAAGACATAAGAAAAACGTTATTGATAAATCTAAAGTTCTAGAAGCAATTTATTCGCAGAGAGAAATTAGTTTTGAAGAATATGAGAAAAGACTTAAAAGTATATTTGGAGAAAGAAGTCCTGCGAAATGGATAGAGTATTATGATTCTTATATAAAGGTAAGTGAAAAAGAAATTGAGTTAATTGATAAAAATAATAAAAAAGAAAATATAAAAAAATTAAGTCTTGTCATTATACCAGTGATTGTTTTATCTTTAATTATTTTATTATATTTTGGATTTATTGGAAAAGGAATTACCGGATCTACTATTAATATTGGTAAAGAAACATTCTCAGTTAATGTAAATGAAAAATTTAATGAAAATGGAATTTATAATTTTGACGCAGAAGAAGGAAAATTAGTTTCATTAATGTTAAATGGGGAGATTGAAGGCGAGGGAAATGTAAAAATATATCTCATAGGGGAAGAAGAAATATTAATTTTAGATTCTAACAGTATTAATTTTGAAGAGAGTGATGAAAATAATGAGGTTCAGACAGGAAGCGGAGGAGGTATAACGGGGTTTAATATTGAAGGAGCGGAGAGTTCAGATTCTGGAGATTCTACTTCTGAGTCTTCCAGTTCAGATGACTCGAATTCTGGAGATGCGAGTTCTAGTGAATCTGGAAGTGATATGGAGATTTCAACAGGTGCAGAGGTAGATAATACTGAAAATGCAGGAGTTCAACAGACGGCAATTGAAGAAGAATCACAGAGCGGTGATAATGAAGAAACTTCAACAACAGAAGATAGTACTGTCAATAATGCAGACAATCAAGAGGAAGCAGTTAATGAGGAAACAATAAGTGAAGATGAGGAACAAAATGAAACTGATGGAGAAACAGTTAATGAAGTTGGAGAAGAAACTGGAAATGAACAAAGTAATGAAAATTCTAGCGAAAATACTGCATCAAACGGAAACGAGGAAGATGCAAATGTAACAAATACGGAGGATAACGGGATAAAAGTGAAGGAATTTAGTAATTATTGTGAAGATAGCTGTGATTTAGAAGATTACGAATTAAATGAAGGGGAATATGATATAAAAATTGAAATTGAAGGAGAGGCAAAATTAATAATTGAAAAAATAACCTATGAATCTGAACTAAATAAAAGCTTAAATCTTAGTGAAGAAAATGAAACAGAAGTTAATGCTACAGCTGCTTTAAATTTGACACTACCTCCAATTTTAATAAAGGAAATTTCAAATATAGAAATTTTAATAAATTCTAGTTTTAATTTAACACTAGATGATTATTTTGAAAATGCTAAAGAATATGATATTTTAGAAAGTGAGAATTTTAGCTTTAACATTCTAGAAAACACACTAGAGATAATTCCCCAACATAATTTTATTGGAAATATAACTACAAAACTCATTGCAAAAAACGAATATGGAGAAAATGAAAGCAACGAATTTAGCATAAATGTTGTAGAAAGTAGTGCAGAAAATAATGAAACTAACATTACGACTTTACAATATAAAGCTGTAATAAACAGGCCAACAAAGTGGATAAAAGTATTAAACACGAGCAATGATGAAAATGGAAGTATAATATTTGAAATACCAAAAGAAGCTGAAAATATAACGATTAAAACAGGCGAAGAGGTTGGGCTAGCAATAAAAGAAAGAGAAAATTATAATGATTTATTAGAACAAAGCGATAAAGAAGATTTAATATCTGGAGGAATAACTGGAAATGTCGCTTTAGATATTAATGGTGGAAATGGAATAATTACAAGATTATTTATTTGGATCGGTAGATTGTTTGGAAAGGGCATAACTGGAAATGTTATAAGTGAAGAAGAATTAGGGACTTTAATAACTGAAAATAGTGAAAATAAGATTGTAGATGTTACGGATATTGTAAATCAAACAAATACAGAAGAAGTAGCAATAACTTATTACACGGATGGACCAGTTGCAGTTGAAGAAAATCTAACAAATGGAAAGAGAGTGAAAGTTTCTGGAGGTGACGAACTAAATTACACAGATATTTTAGCATATAGTGAAATAGAAGAATTAAGAAATGTTGGAGAAGAGGGGAAATTAAAAATATATTGGAGAGAAAATGGCAGTTTTATTAATTTTACAACAGAAGATTTAGATGGCAATGGAAAAATTGATTATGTTCAGTGGATTGTTCCTCATTTGTCAAATCAGACATTTGATATTATTCTAATTGTTAAGGCTGAACATTTGGATGAAAATAGAACATTTATTTCTGATATATATGAGAGTGTTAGAGAACTAGATGGGAACTGGTCGGAAGAGATTATTGATGGACATTATGTCAGAGCTACCTTTGAGAGAAATTTAACAAATGAGAATGATATTACTGTATATGCAAGAGGAATAAATGGAACAGGAAGGATTGAAGTTTACGAATTTAATGATACTAGGTTAATAGAGACTTTTCCTGCAATTGAAAATGAGAGCTATTATAAAATTTATCTGACTAATCTGAGCAATTCTAGTAATTATTCCCAGGGAATATTTGATTTAAAAATATTGAATGCTTCCATAGAATTTGATTTAATAATTGACCCTACATTGATATTAAATGTCTCCGATGCTACAAATTCAAATGTAACTGTTGAAGCAGGAAACTTTAGCCATTTGAGTATTGGCGATAACACCCTTGGTTTTATTAATAATACTAATTTAATAGTTTATTTTCCATTTGATACGAACACAACTACGACGACGGCGTTTGATTATTCTGGAAATAATCTGGATGGAGTAATTTCAAGCGGAGTTTTTTACAATGCTAGCGGGGCAATAGGGAGCGCTTACTCTTTTAACGGCACATCTTCCAGCATTCTATTGCCACAAAGCGCACTATGGAATTCTTCTACTAATATTACTAATTTTACTCTTTCTGGATGGATTTACAGCAGGGTTGCTGGTTCAAAGTTTATATTTAGCAAAGCTACATCTTCCCCATCTGTTGAAATTGGATTTTTAAAAAATTCAGGAGACCTTTTAAGTATTAATCTGATGAATACTTCCCACACTACTTCACAGCCCTGCCTTAGCAACGCAGTAATAAATATCAATCAATGGTATTATGTTGCAATGGTAAACAATGGTACTGGGCAGTCAATGTATGTAAATGGAGTTCTCAATCATTCCTGCAGTTTAGTTATACCTAAGGTTAAAGTAACCAATAATAGACCCAGAATAGGCTCTAATTTTAATGGAGGATCAGGCAATTGGATAGGAAACATAGATGAATTCATGTTTCTTAATGCTTCATTAACAGATTCACAAATTTTACAAATTTACAATAATCAATCATCTAGGTTTTTTTCTCGTGGGGAGCAGGTATTTTCTAATCTAAATGGATCAAGCAATGGAGACGAAGAAGGAATTAATATCTGGATAAATGCAAGCATGAATTTTGGTTCTTCAATTAATGTATCTTTAGGGAATTCTTCTGGAGGGACGTATGTTTATGGAAATGAATATTCTTTTAGCAATAATGTTGCAAATAACATTCCTTTAGGGACTCCAAATAATTATTCTTTAAAGTTTATATTTTATGCCGGAAATTCTTCTGCAAATTCTTTTATATCGCCTACTTTAGAGAATTATATTCTTGCTGAGAGTATTCTAATAGGGCCTTCTATTACTTTGAATGCACCTCCAAACGCTTCAGTGTTTAAGGAGGGTATTTATAATATCACTCTGAATGCAAGTGTTTTAGATAATGCGGCGACGTCAGCATATATTTACGGGGTGAATTCTTCTAACACTGCGAACTTTTACAAACATGGATTATTGTATCAGGCATTTGGTTTGAGTAATGGAACGCAATTAATTTATAACTGGACTTCTCCAGTAATTGTTCCTGATGCTTCTACAGTTGTTCTGTATCACTTAGATAATAATTCAGTTTATGGGGAGAATCAGACTCATGCTTGGGATTATGTATCTGGAAATGTTAATTTAACTCGGGTTGGAAATGCTTTTCCAAACATGACTAGCGGGAAATTTGCGGGAGCGTGGGTGTTTGACGGGAACGGAGATTATCTGAGTGATGCAGGAGATAAAGGGGCATTAAATGGGGCATTTACTAGCGGAACATTTTCTGCATGGGTAAAGCGGGCGGGAAATAGCGCTAATGGATATGAGACTATAATTCAAGAGGGAGAACAAATAAAGGGTTTTGTGTTAACAAATAATTGCGGATGGGATAATATGACTCAGATTGGAACAGCATATGTACCTGATCTTGAAGTTGTTTTAGAATCTGCTGAAACATCTAATAGCATCATATCAGATGGAAATTGGCATTTAATAACAGGTGTTGTTGATAATATTATTGCATATACACAATATATTTATGTTGATGGGGTACTTAGGAGTTCTGCACATGCAGGTAGTCCTGGTGATAGTTCTATTGGAGTAAGAGTTGGAGGGCATTCTTCAGCAGTTGGCCAGAGGTCTGTTTGCGACGCCTCTAATAACGGAGGATCATTCAACGGAAGCATTGATGAAGTTGCAATATGGAATAGGAGTTTAAGTGCAGCTGAAATAATGAGCATGTATAGATTAAATGCACCTAAATATTATTGGAAAGTGAATGTTACAGATTCTGTTGGAAATAGTAATGAAAGCGAGACACGAGAGTTTAGCGTTAATCCTCAGATAATTCCTTATTCTATTTTAAATGGTCCTGCGAATAGATCTATTTTTTATAAAGATATCTTTAATATTACTCTAAACGCAACTGGTTATGATAATGATGATAGTATAACTATTGAAATTTATGGTACAAATTCAACCAATGCCATTAATTTTTATAATTATGGTTTATTATTTAGACAACAGGGAGTATCTAATAACTCATTAATTACTTATAATTGGACGAATATTTTATTAAATCCTGCGGATTATGTTGGAACTCTTGGTTATATTAATCCTGAGGCATTATATCATCTGGATAATAATTCAAGGTTTGGAGAGAATAATTCAAATGTAATTGATTCTTATTCTACTGATGGACAATTGTTAAATTTAACTCCAGTTGGAAATGCTTTTCCTAATATGACAGGAGGGAAATTTGCAGGAGCTTGGACTTTTGATGGAGATGGAGATTTTTTAAATAGTACAGCAACTCTAGGTACAAATCAATTTGTAACTTATTATGCTTGGGTGAAGAGGGCAGGAAATAGCTCGACTGGATATGAAACAATATTGCAGGATAATGCGGTATATGGGGGTTTTTCACTAACTGCAAGTTGCAACGATAGTTATTTACAATTTTCAGTTTTTGGCAGCGGTGCTGGAGGATTTACAAGAGTAAGAACTCCTAATTCAATAATATCTGATGGGCAGTGGCATTTAGTTGTTGGAATATATCAGGATGATCTTGATAGAATCTCTTTATATGTTGATGGAGTGAGAAGAGATAATGCGAGTACTATTATATCAAATGCTGCATCTAACGACCCGCATAGGTTTGTAATAGGAGGTAATCAAGAAGGAACTGGAACACCTTATACTGGCAGTTCTGGTGGAACTTCTTGCAACGGGGGAAGCAACAGCGCTGGTTCTTTTAATGGAAGTATTGATGAAGTTATGATTTGGTATGAAGATATAGATATCGAAAGTTCGGCTTTTGGAACAAATATAAGTGATTTGTCTAAAATGAAAAAAGGAAAATATTACTGGAAAGCTAACATTACAGATACATATGGAAATAGCAATGAGAGTGAAACTAGGGAATTTGTTGTAAGAGATACTTCTTATGTTTTAGTTAATTCAAATATGAATTGCACCGATTTGAAAACCGAGGCTGTAGATTATTATTACGGTTATTCTTGTTCTGCTTCTGGTTATTCTACTTGCATTGGATTAAATGCGGATTTAAATATTTCTTCCGGTGGAAATTTGAGTGTTCCTTCCAGTTGTAATATTCAGTTTAACAATAGTTTTAATGGACAGTATAGTTTTATTATTGAAGGAAGCGGAAAATTAAATTTGAGCGGGGGGAATATTACAACGACAAATGTTTCTAATAAATTTAATTTTAAACCTCATGCCAACTTGCCAACTATTTCAGGTAATAATGGAAGTATAAGTTTCTTTAATGTTACTAGCTCATTGAATTTATCAGATTCTAGAATTAATTTTTATAATTTGACTATTTCCGATAGAATGACAATATTAAATTCTACGGATATTACGTTAGGGACTTATGCTTTTGCTGGAAGCGGCAGATTAGACAGACAGTGGAGATTGAATGTTTCGGTGTATGCTTCAGGTGCTGTGGTTTCAGGGGCTAATGTTACTGCGAGAAATGTTTCATTAGCTTTTATTGATAATAAACTGACTGCGAGTGATGGTGCTGCGAGGTTTAATCTTTCTGAATATATTGATACTGGAAGTGGGAAGATTTGGCAGGGGAATTGGACGATTAATGTGACGAAAGCGGGGTACTTTATAAATTCTACAACAGTTAATCTTACTTCAGATAGTTCCTTAATGGTAAATTTGGGAACTTATGGGACTATTGAAGTTTCAAGCAGAGAAACACTTCACGATATTTACTCAAGGATAAATGACGGGACCGTATTTAATAACTTAAGTTCTGGATCAATACCTTGCAGATATGTTGCAAATGCTGCTATTAATATAACTTCAAATGGTCATTTAGTTTTGGAAAATTGTGTTTTAGAGATGAATAGCACAAATCCTGATCCAACTCGATGGATAGAAGTTGGGGGTACTTTAACATCTAATTATTCGAATATTACAAAAATGGGAAGTAAAAGTTATTATTTTTATTCTATTACAAATTCAAATTTAACCTTAAAAAATTCATTTGTTAGTTATTCTGGAGATAATGATGACTCTATAGGTAGGAGGGGTCTTGAACTTTCCTCTGTTAACTTAGTATTCTTTAATAATACTTTTTATTTTAGCAAGGGTATTGTTTTAATATCTAATAACTTAACATTATATCAATTAAAAATTACAACTTCAAATAATTATAATATTCAGAATTATGCAAATAATTCTTTAATAATAGATTCCAATATATCTGGAGCTCTAAATAATGACCTAAGATTATTTGCGGTAAATTTAACTTTATTAAACACAAATCATTCTACTGAGACAGCAGGATCTGGTGTGAATAATCCTTTTTTATTTAAGAAATGGTACGTAGATTTGAGGGTTCTGAATACTTCTGGAAGCGGAGTGGACGGTGCGAATGTAACTTTCTTAAATGTGACGGGAATTGTTGTGCATGATACTTTAACTAACTCATCTGGGGATATTGTGAGGCAGAATGTTACACAATATATTTCAAATGGTACTGTAAGAAACTTCTGGACAAATTATACAATTAATGTAACTGCTAATGGTTATAATTCAACTTCAATTTCTGTAAATATTACAGGTACTTCTAATTATACAATTACACTTGATTCTGCGCCGACGTATTCACCTACGATTACTGCTGTTTATTTGAGTTCTAATTATACTCCTACTGAATCGAGTACAGTGGATGTTTATGTTAACTTTACTGTTAGTGACGCGGATGGTGGAGGAACAATAAATTATACAAGTGCAAAAATAAACTTTACTAAAACTAGTGAAAGTGTAATAAGACTTAATGATACTTGTAATCTAATTACTACAGAAAATGCTACTAATACAAGGAATTTTACTTGTAATGTTGCAATGTGGTATTATGATTCTCCTGGAAGTTGGAATATTACAGCATTTGCTTTAGATAATTCTGATAGAAGTGCACAAAATACAACTGTTACATTTAATTATGATACATTACAAGCGTTTGTAATTTCATCTAATGTCATGAGTTGGAGTTTAACAAATATGACTGCGATCAATACTACCGCATCAAATAGTCCAATGATTTTGAATAATACTGGAAATTATAATGCTTCGGTAAAAGTTTATTCAACTGATTTATATGGTGAATCATTTGCATCTCAATTTATTCCAGTAGGAAACATAAGCGTAGATAATGTTAATGGGGGATGCAATGGAAATGCTTTGCAAAATGGGACGAATGTAACTGTTAGTGGTGGAAGGTTGCCTTATGGAAATAATTCTTTTGGATATAATAATGAAACGAGCGGGCAGGAACAAATTTACTTTTGTTTAAGAAATTTACCCACTGGATTATCAAGTCAGGTGTTCTCTACAGGAAATAATCCTTGGATTATTTATATATTTACAGCTATATTTGGGATTGCAGGAAGCGGAAGAAAGAAGAAAAAAGATAATTTATTAGAAAGCAATAATAATTTAATGGAACTGGATTCTGAGAATATCTTAGATATACTTGATAGAAAACTCAAAGAGAAGTATGATTTAGGATTAAATGATATTTTAGAAATTGCAAAGAAAAGGACAGTTAAGAGAGAGGCAGGTAAAGAGATAAAGAAAGATGTAAAAATACCTATTGAAGTATTTAATCAGAAGATTGGTGCTGCTGAATCTATATGCAAGTATTTGAAAGAGAATAAAGGGATGAAATTTAATGAAATATCTAGAATAGTTGGAAGAGACCAAAGAACTGTGTGGAATAATTACAGAAATGCTCATAAAAAGATGAATGAAGAAATAAAAGTAAGTGAGAAGACAAAGTATATTCCTATGAAAGTATTTTCAAATAATAAATTGAGTATGCTTGAGAGTGTAATTTATTATCTTAGAGAAGAAAGGTATAGGAATATAGAGATTGCACAGATGCTTGGAAAAGATACAAGAAATGTATGGACGATTTGGAATAGGGCGCGGAAGAAAAATGAGAATTAATTATTGATTATTATTTTTACAATATTTCTCATAAAATTCTAAAATTTCTTTAGTTTTGTTAGAATTTAAAGAATAATGAATTTCATTTGTTTTTTTGGCTGGAATCAACCATTTATCATCAATTAATTCTTTTAATGCTTCTTTAGTTATTTTTTCTCCTCTCAAGTGGATAGGTATTCCTCCATAAATATTTTCAGTGTGTGCTCCGCCCCATTTTTTCCATTGAACTAATTTTCTTATAATTCTGGCTTTGATTATTATTATAGTGAAATTCATTTATTTAAAAAGTGAAAATAATATTTAAAGATTATGTATCTTTATGAGACAATACTGTATCAAAATAGAAATATTTAAATATAAGGAAAATATAGGTTTAATATGGTAGAAACATCATTGTTCATAGATTTCATGGGAGATTCTCCAATGATTAGAGTAATAGATTATTTAATTACTGAGCGGGAGCTTGATTTTTCATTAACTGATATTGCTTTAAATTCAAAAATTGGTAGAGCAACACTATATAGAATACTGAATTCATTATTCAGAAATAATATAATTTTATATACTCGAAATGTTGGAAATGCAAAATTATACAAACTTAATTTAAAAAATCAAAAAATCAAAAAATTAATAGAGATATATGATGAGCTTATTTTAGATGAACTAAAAATTAAGAGTAATAAAAAAGGAATTGAGATAATAGCTTAAAATGGTAAAAGCAACAATTGAAATTCCGGATAGGGAAGATAGGATATTGAACATAGTTAAAGGCAAATATGGATTTAAGAACAAGACAGAAGCTCTAATTTTCATAGTTGGAGATTATGAAAGTAAACTTGAACCGGAAGTGAGACCAGAATATCTTAAAAAATTGGAAAAGATAAGAAAAGGAAAGCATACGAGATTTGATTCAATTGAGGAACTTAGGAAAGCTACAAGTTAATTCATCAAATGAGAAGATTTTTTCTTAATGCTAAAGTGCCGTCGATTAGAGTTAATAGGCCTAAGTTAGCTAATCCCCAGGTTGAAGTTGCGGGGATGGCTGGGGTTTTGACATGAAATAAACTGAAAGAGAAAAGTTTAAATAATAGCCCGCTGTTACTTACATATCAATAAAATGACGACATTAACAGCAGATGTAACTGATGGAGTAAGCAGGTTAGTGAAAGTTTTAGTGGAAAAAGGGCTGTACAAGTCTCAATCTGAAATAGTTAGAGATGCAATAAGACAATTAGCTTTGAAGTATGATATAAAAGATGTTTCATTAAATGAGGTAAGAGAAATTACATTGAAGGGAAGTAAAAATTCTAAAGAATCTTTATCAAATTCTGTTAAAAAATTGAGACAAGAAATTTGAAATACATAGATACTTCAGCATTTGTAAAATATTATGGAAATCCAAAATTTGAGAAGGGCGTTTTACAAATGAGTGATTTGTTTGAAAATGCAAAGAGTGGAAAAGAAATTTTAATTACATCTATATTTACAATTGGAGAAATTATTTCTGTATTTGATAGATGGGTGAGAATAAAAGCAATAACCAATGAAGATTTTATAAAAATATTAATTAGATTAGTCAGTGATTTAGAGGAATTAATTAATTTGAAATCTTTAGTTGTCGATGGGATAAATTCGGAAATGGTTTCACATAGTTTTGAATATATTCCTAAATATCATATCTCTATAAACGATTCTTTACATCTTTACACTGCATTATCAAACAAAAATATTAAAGAATTTTTTTCATCTGACGAAAATTTAAATAAAGCGGCGACAAATGAAGGGTTGGATGTTATTAATCCAGATCATTAAAGAGATTTATAAAAAATTAAACAGTTGTTTCTAAAGTTGGATAACTTCTTTTTCTTAATGCTAGTGTTCCAGCATTTGCTACTAATAAAGCCAGGACTATTTGTCCCCATGTTGATGTTGCTGGGATGTCAACTGCAGCACAAGTTATATTTTGATTTTGACTATTTTTATCTGGAATTCCATCTTGATTTATATCTTGAACATTTTCTGTTATTATATCTTCAATTCTATAATTTCCTCCATCTGAACAGCTGAAATGAGTTGGACCTGAATAACCTTCTTTAAAGACAGTAAAATCATTAGCTAAGTCTATAATTGTATCTGCATTAATATCGTGAAAAGAAAGTGTTTTTCTATTTGGATTTTGGTTATTATATGCAATTCTAAATTTATGAAGATCAAAAGGCGTCAATGTATTATCTCCATTTTCGTCAAATGCTGCTTCTAATCTTCCATTTCTTCCATTGGGATAAATTGAATCAAAAGATGGATTTGGATTTGTTAAATTAATAATTGGTCTGCCTGCGGGAGTTCTATTGGGATTTGCTTCCTTGTTTACATCAGTTCTAATACCTGCTTCAACAAGTGTTGTACCTAAAGTGTTCCACTCAATTATTTCAGTCGGAGGATTAAATTCGCCACCAGCTAGTTTTCCGTATACTCTTTTTTTTGATGCAACTTGTCCGCCTCCACCCCAATAGGTTAGAGCAGAATCATCCCAATTACCATCAGATTCTTCTAATGTTGAATTTCTAACGACAACTTTATACACTCCATTATTAATGTCGTATGGAGCATCGATTACTAAACCAGTACCATTTTGGTTTCTTATGTTGCAGAAAAAACTATCGACTATTTCAGGATACTTAGTGTCTGGATTTACTGCAGCGGGATTTTGAAGATCGTCAAAATGTATTGCCAATTGTCCCCCATTTACTAAAATTCCAATGAAGTGCATATTTGGAGAAGAATTTCCTGGCTTATCTGAAAACTCAAAATATATTGGCTGATTTCCTGAATTTTCAAAATTGATATTCTCTAATGTGATATTATCATAATTAATCCCATAAATAAGAACTGGTTCATATGCATTTGCAAGAGTAATATCTTTTAATTTTCCACCAATACCTGTAAATCCATATATAACTCCGTTACCATCTCTACTGATCTTTGTATTAAAAATATTTTCTCCATAGACTTGTTCAGAAGAGTCGGAAATTAATGGTTGTATGCCTGGATTAGCGAAATTATAATCATCGTTCGTATTTAGATCTCCGTCTGTAAGATAAACATTTTTATTAATATTTAATGCATCTTGAACATTTGTTCTCCAATCTCCTGCAGGTGAAACACAAACTACATTTGATAATACACATTCAGTTGCAGGGTCAGGACCATCAGCATAAGCTTTATTGCCTGCGAAATAACTCGCGCCCAGGGCTGCTGAGACTGCGGCATATTTACCAATGCCCTTGATTGTGGACTTAACGCTTTTTACAAAATTATCTAATGTCATTTTGGTTTTTTTATAGTATTTTTGGTATTTATAGTTTGCTATTTTAGGTATTTAAAGTTTACTATTATTTAGGGGTAGATATAAATGATTTAGGGATGAAAGGGAAAAAAGAAAGGTTTATAAATAATAGTATACAATATTATAGTAATAATGTATACTATAAGGGTACAATATTAAATCATACAATGATTTATGAAAGAAAAATATTAAAGAATATAAGAGAATGGATCGATAAGAATGCGATTATAGTACTTACTGGAATGAGACGAGTGGGCAAAACAACTTTGTTTAGGATTATTTATGATGAATTAAAAAGTAAAAATAAGGTCTTTCTAGATGTGGAAAATCCTATTATTCAGAAAATTTTTCAAGAAATAAATTACGATAATGTTTTTGCAAATTTAAAGAAATATGGGATAACTGATAATGAGAAAGCCTATATTTTTCTCGATGAGATTCAGGCACTGCCTGATATTGTTAAGGTAATAAAATATTTATTTGATCATTATAACATACAATTTTTTTTAACTGGGTCAAGCAGCTTTTATCTTAAAAATCTTTTTTCAGAAAGTCTTGCGGGGAGAAAAATTATATTTGAGCTTTTTCCTTTAGATTTTGAAGAATTTTTAATCTTTAAAGGATTTATAGAGAATTCTGATAATTATAACATGAGTAGTTCAGAATTCTCTAAAGGACAATTCGGAAAAACAAGTGACGCAATTAACAGAATTGTCCATAATAAAGTTTTTAATACTTTATTTGAAGAAAAAGATAAAAATAAAAATTATATTTCATACGAAAGAACTATTAAATATTTTGAGGAATATTTAGAATTTGGAGGGTTTCCACAAATTATTTTGGCTGGTAAGAACGATGAAAAAAAATCATGGTTGGATGATATTTTTAAATCATATTTTGAGAAAGAAGTTAGAAATTTTTCTGATTTTAGAGAAATAGATAAATTAAGAGAAACAATGCTGCTTTTAATGCAAAGAGGCGGATCAAAACTAAATATCCATAATATTTCTGAAGAAATTGGTGTTACTAGAAAGACTATTTATTCGTATATTTCTTTTTTAGAATCCACTTATTTTATAAAATTAATTTCACCATATAGTACAAATGTGGGGCAAGAGGTAAGCGGGGCTAAAAAAGTTTATTTATGTGATACTGGAATATTGAATCATTTTGCAAAGGTTACTTCTGGAGCATTACTGGAAAATTGTGTTTTTAATTTAATAAGGAATTATGGAAATATCAATTATTATGAAAGGAGAACTGGAGGGGAAGTAGATTTTATTATTAAAGACAAAAAAATTGCTTTAGAAGTTAAACAAAAAGGCAATTTGATAGACTATAGAAAAATTAAGAAAATTGCCGATGTTTTAGGGATGAAAGAAAGTTATATTATTACAAAAGAATATGTTAATAATAATGGTTTTATTTTAGCTTCTGATATTTAATTGTAAATAAAGTTTGCACCTGGTAACGAATTAATGTCAAGAACTCAGGATTGAAATCCTTGAAGCGTGTATTGAGTTCTTGAGCACCTCGAAAATGCCTTTGCTATCAATGGGCTGAAGCCCAAAGCGTGCGCAAAGAGCATTTTCTTAGTGTCAAAACCTTTTGGTGTCAAGGAACTTGAGTAAAACTCCACCATTTATGACGGGAGTAGTTCCTTGAGCACAAGAGAATTGTTTACACTTACAATTCTCTGTGCAGAAAAATCCATTTAGAGATTTTTCTTGCATCCAAAAAATTTCCGAATTAGAAAAATCGCCGATCAAACTCCATCCCTCAAAAATCATTTTTGTTTTTGATTTTTGATGGCCATCAAGAACAGTAGTTCTTGAGGTTTCAAGATGGAGTAGGCGATTTTTCAGGAAATTTTTCTGATTTTGCAATTTGATTGAAAAATTATAGAGAATTTGGAACGATAACCATTAACAATTATCCAAATTCTCTAAACAGACAATTCGAAAAAAAAGAATACTGATAAACCGAATTATCTATAATTGTCTATCGACGGATTAATTTCTCTGATTGACTAATGTTAATATAGAGAACTGCATATCTTATGCCCCATTTATGTCAAGATTGCTGATGCAGAAAACCATGCACTTCAGTGCATGGATGAATGCAATCTTGAGCATCCAAAAAACAAGTGCCAATCAAACCTCGCCTTTCAAGGTGAGGTGGCACATTGTTTTTCTGATTTTGCAGTTCTCTATCTGGAAAACTGCGTGATTTATAGACCAAATAGTCGCAGTTTTCCATAACCTAATATTATAATTGATAATAGTCATTAAGACTTTGTGCCTGTGCAAAAGATGTAGTTGCTAATAACCTTTCAGCAAATTAAATTTCTCGATGAATTGAAAAAATAAAGCAATTTTTTAGTTGTAAATGAAAGATATCTTTTATTATTCAACTGTTACCAGGTACTGAAAAAATAAATATTTAAATACTCGTAAATATTGTGGTATATATGGGAAAGGGGGGAGTTGTTATTTTTAGTATTGCTATTATCTTAATGTTAGCTAGTTTTTCTTCTGCAGGAGTGCTTGACTGGTTTGGGAAGATCACTGGAAAAGCGACTTCTCAGAATACTAATGTTACCGTGACTATTTCCGGAAGCAATGCTGTGACTATTGAGGTATTTAATAACACTTTGACAGGTGCAGCAGTTGATCCTTCTGCTGATACAACAAAGGCTATTGCAGTTATTGTTAGGGTGAATGATTCTGATGGGTATTTGGATATAAATACTACTTCTGTGACTGTTAATTTTTCGAGAAGCGGAGAGGTAGCGAGAATTAATAATAGTTGCACTGATTTATCTCAAAGTACTACATATTCCAGGAACTTTAGCTGCACTGTTGATATGTGGTATTATGATGATGCTAGCGTTTGGACAATAAATGTTGCTGCTAAGGATTTAGGAAATATGACTTTAATAGTTAATTCTTCTACTGTCTTTACTTTTGGGAGTTTACAGAGTATAAGATTAAGTCCTAGTTCTGTTACATTTCCTTCTTCTGCTCAGGGAGCTGTGAACATTACATCAAATAATGATCCAACATTAATAAATAATTCTGGAAACTTTAATTTTACATTTATTAACATTACTGCATACAATTTGTATGGAGAAACTACAACCTCTGAATTTATAAATGTTGCAAATATTACTGTAGGTAACAATACTAATGGGGCGAACGCTGGTCCTGAATGTGATGTATCTCCAGCTTTAGGTGCAAATGCTACGATTTTATCTAATGGGACACAAGTAAATGTAAAGCATAGTATATTGACAAGAGGGAATCATTCAATTAATAATAATCAGACTGGGCAGGAGCAGACATTTTATTGCTTTAGAACTATTCCAACTGGAATAACTTCACAAACATATTCGTCCGGATATATAGGAGGTTGGGTTGTCTGGGCTAATCCATAATATAACGATGAAAAATAAAATAATAATAATGATTGCAATGATTTTTGTACTGGGATTAATTAGAGGAGCTAGTGCAGTTGATATTGCATACGGGGATTTTGTTTGCCCGCATAGACCACTAATAATGTATGCTGGAGAAGAAAGAGAAGTGGGAATTAGATTACAGAATCCTTTAGATACTGATCAAAAAGTTAGAATAATTATATCCGGAGATGGAGGAGGGGTGTTTAACTTTGATGAGGGAGATTATATGATAAAGGCAAAGACATTTGATAAGGAAGTTAAATTTAAAGTAAAAATTCCAGAAACTGCAGAGCTAGGGGCAAAATATGATATGGGGTTAAAAGTTCAGGATGTTCCTATGGAAAATCAAGGAGGAATAGCACTTACTTCAGGAATGGGAATACCTATTTGCGTTCAAGTTGGAGAATATGTTTCTCCTGCATTGTCCCCTGAAACTGACGAGAGTAATTTGGTTGGAATTGCAGTTGGAGTTATTGCATTAATTATTATTATACTAGTAATTTATTTTGCTATGAGAAAGAAAAAGTAGGATGATTTGGATTAAAAGATAAAAAATTTGGATATAATATTTTAAATAATGTTAATATTATATTAAATGATGGTAATGAGAGGAAGATATTTTATAATTGTTTTTTTGATGGGAATTTATTTTATAAATTATGCTGGGGCATTTGGAGTATCATATTCATATTTATGTCCTGACAATCCTATAATTGTGCCTCCCGGAGAAACGGAGAGGGTATATTTTGGGATGCAGAATATGGGTCCTGATGATAACAAGGATTTGAATGTTTTTGTTAAACTGAAGGATGATGGGGGTATTGCAACACTCACTGAATCTAATTATATTGTTAAGGCGAATACCAAAACTGAAAAATTTTATGTAGATTTAAAAGTGCCTCTCGAGGCAGAATACGGGAAAAAATATAATATTGTTATAGATGTAAGTGTAGCTCCATCTAATAAAGATAGCGGGGTTGTATTTGGAGTTGGGAATGAAGTGAATATTTGTGTTTTAGTGAAAGAGAAAGAGATAGTTTTAAGTCCGGAGAGAGGAAGTAGAAAGATGATTTGGTTAATGGTTGCTTTAGGGATATTGATTATTGCTATTATGGTTGTAATTATCATATTAACTTTAAGAAAAAAGAATAAAAATAGATTTAGAAACAGGCGAACTGGTTAAAAAATCTTATAAAAATAAAAGACTTTGCGACTGTAATGGAAAAATTTATAGATAATTTGGACAAATTATCTAAAATTAAAATATAATAGCTTGACATCGCCACTAGGCGAGTTCGGGATAAATAGTAATTTTCAACAAAGTCAATTTGATTGAAAATTTAATTATTTTTA
>CAYHPN010000037.1:0-17631 GCA_964358765.1 Candidatus Woesearchaeota archaeon
CATTTTATCGAGGTGCTTGGATGACTTTGTTTTTAATAGGAAATAATCATGAGCCTGGATTCCTTGAAAAAGAAGCTAAGGACATTAAAGAGTTTCATAAGCATATGAAAGAAAGAGAAGAGCAAGAGACTGAGATGGAAGAGGAGGAGTAAAAATCTGAGAAAACTCACCTGTGATATAAGAGAGCATAGAAAAGAATTAAAACCATAAATAACACGTTTAAAGATGAACCAAATACAATTTGATGAAAACGGCAAACCTATTATTCCTAAAGTTGAAAATGGGGAAGATAATGTTGAAGTTAATGAAGAAGATGAAGAAATAGATCTGAAGGAAAAGAGATATATTGATACTGACAAAGGTTCTGATAGGTTAATTCGAGAGTTATATACCGAGTATGATATTGATAAATATCTTGATTTAAGACCTGACTTTCAAAGAGGATATGTATGGGATCCAAGAATGGCTGGAAAACTTATTGAATCAATATTATTAGACATCCCAATTCCGATAATTTATACTGCTGAAGATCCGAATAGACCTGGTAAGGAATTAGTTATCGACGGGCAACAAAGATTGACGGCAATATTTAGCTTTATTAAAGGAACTTTTCCAGATGGGAAAAAATTCAAACTGCCAAGTAAGAAAACAATGAAATTTTATCCAGAGTTAGCGAATCAAAGTTTTGAAGAAATTGAAAAGGAAAAACCAGGATTCTTGAAAGAGAATTTTTTGAACAGAAAATTGAGGGTTGTAAAAATTCTAAAAAAATCTGATGAAGATGCTAAATTTATGGTTTTTGAGAGATTGAACACTGGAGCAAGACAGTTAAGTGATCAAGAATTAAGAAACTGCATTTATCACGGAAAGTATAATAATTTTATTAAAAAGTTAGCTCAAAATGATGACTTCAGATTCTGTTTAGGCATTGGTAAGGAAGAAAAAAGAATGACAGACTCTGAACTTGTTTTAAGATTTTTAGCATTTCATCATACAAATTTTATAGATTATGAAGCCCCTATAAAAAAATTCTTAAATGATGATATGAAATCTAATGCAAAGATCTCAGATGAAGAATTAATAAAATTAGAAGAATTATTCAAGAAATGTATTAGTTTATGCAGAACTATTTGGGGTAAGAAAGCATTTAGAAGATTCTCTGTGGGAGATGATGAAACAAAGGAAGGTCACTTTGAGACAAAACTGAATAAAGCATTGTATGAAATTTTAATGTGGGGATTTACTAAGTATGACAAAAATCAGGTAATGAAATATCAGGATGCTATATTTGAAGAACTTATAAACCTTCAAATAAATGATAAAAAGTTCTTTAATTCTATTTATGCGGCTACAAATAAATTAGAAAGTATACAATACCGTTTTAAAGTTTGGTGGGAAAGCCTTCAAAAAATTATGGGCACAGCGAAAACTGAGAAAAGATGTTTTAGCTTTAATATTAAAAAAGAACTTTTTGATAAAAATCCAGTTTGTAAGAAATGTGGTTCAAGAATTAATGATATTGATGATGCAGCAGTTGATCATGTTAAACATTATTGGAGGGGAGGAGAAACCATTCCTGAAAATGCAAGACTTTTACATAGATATTGTAATATTGAACGTGGTGGAAGAGAAGATTAACCTTTAAGCCTCACTCCATGAAATCTAACAATCTCAATTCTTCCTTCTTTCTTGAAATCCATTAGTAACTTCCAGCAGAGAGCTTTCTTTATGCTAAACTGAGTGCAGATTTTCATTCTGACTCTTGGAAAAGAAATAATATTACTTCTGTTGGGCCTTAGCTCTTTCAGTTTTTGGAACGCGAACTCGTTTAGGTCCATCTGTCTTTTTATCTTTCTCATCATTTTCAAGAGCCCATTCTTTCCAGTAATTAACAACTTCTTGGTACCAATCCCAAATGTCTACTGGACAATTTTTAAGGGCTTTTTCAAACTCTTCTAAGGATTTTTTATCGTCTCTGTTTACTCCTTTCATATATCCCAAAATATACCAAACTTTTGACGCCATCTTTACAGTGTCTTCAAGTTGCACGACGCTTGATCTTTCTTCTACTTTCTCGCCACAATTACTACAGAATTTAGAATGTTCGTCTGTCTCTTTTTCGCACTTAGGACATTTCATTTTAACTTCTCCTTTATCTCTAATAATATCCTTTCTATCTTTTGAAGTCTGAATTCGTCTCTAATTTTCTGCCTGCAATACTCAGCCATATACATGCTGTTCTTCTCTGCTTCTTTTCTTAAAAATTCCTTAAGAGAAGTTTCCATAGAGATATGAAGATGCGAGTTTTTACCCATGAGTTTTTTATCAATTGAAGTTATAAAAGCATTATAGAAATCGAATGTCTAACAATAAAGAACAACAGATAATATGACCTTATTTTGCTTTTTTGGAGAACTCTGTCAAATTGGATCTTTCTTGTAGTTCTTTAACAATCTCTAGGATCCTATTAAGCTTTAAATCAAATGTCGGATTAAACAGAATAAATCTAACGTAACCAGTAACTGTCTTAAAACCAGAGGTATCAGCCATTGCTATTAGTCTAATTTTTTGATTCTTTGTTAATCTCATTTGAAAAGGATAATTTGCCCTTTCACCATATTGAGTAAAATTTTTTATTCTCATAAGAATAAAACTGAAGTACGGAATTAAAAACACTATGTATCTCATTAATACATAAAGAAAGGTTTTATTAATCAGGAATTAATCATGAAATTATGAAACCTCGTTATCTAGGTATTGCAATAATAGCAATAAGTCTCGTTGTTCTAGCCAGCCTTTTTTATCTTAATAACATTCTAAGTGAACAAAGTTTAGAAAATTGCGTAGAGTTTTGTAAATTACAAAAAGAAAGTTCTTGCTCAATAGAGTCGTGCAAGGCAAATGGACAACATAACGACCATGAAAAGATTATCTCTTCACTTGAGTTATTAGTTGCGTTCTTGGCTGGATTGGGTTTTTATCTATCGTTAACAAAAGCAGAGAAGATAATTGAACAGAAAAAATACGATATAACCAAATTGAATTCAGAAGAGAAGAAATTATTCTACTTTATCAAAGAAAATAAAGACAAAGGAGTTTATCAGAGCAATATTGTTGAGCATTTTAACTTTCCAAAGTCAAAGGTTTCAAGAATATTGGATAAATTAGAACAAGTTGGAATCATAGAAAGAAAAAGAAGAGGGATGACAAACATAATTTTACTAAAATAGAACCGGTTTCAAGCAGTAGAACTAGTTCTACGATATCCTTATAAGCTGTTTTTTGAACACTTTTATCATGTCAAATCGTATAAAAGAAATATACAGGAATGAAAGGAGGTAAACATGAGCGAAGAAGCAACTTTAACAATAAGAAAAGATACGCTATGGAAATATAGCACTTTCTTACTTTTAGCTTTGTTGATTGTTGGAGCGTTTGTATTCTTTTTAGGAGGAAACAATAATCCAACGACTGGCAATGTTGTGGCTAATAATCCTTCACCAACAGGAGTTCCGTCACAACCAGCACAAGTTACGGCAAGTGTAGATGATGATGCGGTTTTAGGAGATAAAAATGCTCCAGTAACAATTATAGAGTTTAGCGATTATCAATGCCCTTTCTGTAGAAAGTTTTGGACAGAAACATTTAACCAAATAAAGAAAGATTACATTGATACAGGAAAAGTAAAATTCGTTTACAGAGATTTTCCATTATCTAGTATTCATCCTGCCGCAGAACCAGCAGCAGAAGCTGCTAATTGCGTAAGAGAAAAGGGTGGAGATGAGGCATACTATAAAATGCATGATAAGATCTTCCAAGAAGGAAACATACTTGATGGAGGAGATCCAATTACAGGACCTGTAAGAGGAACAGCACAATTTGGTGTAACAGAACTAAAGAAATGGGCTAAAGATCTTGGTTATAACATAGATAGTTGTCTTGATTCCGGCAAATATGCTAGTGAAGTACAAAAAGACCTAGCAGACGGGCAAGCTGCTGGAGGGCAAGGAACACCTTACTTTGTAATCAATGGCAAACCATTAAGCGGTGCGCAACCATATGCAGCATTCAAGCAAGTAATTGATGCAGAACTTGCAGCGTAAACTAAATTTTGATTTTTTTATTTTTTAATATTTAAAGGAAAGGAATAAGGAAATGAAAGAAAGATATGGAACCAATCTAAATGGAATAGAATGGGAGATTGACTTAGAAAGAAAATTGTTAATTTCAACAGAAGATCCAAAAACACAGAAAAAACTAAACCAAAAAGAAATAACCCGCTTAAGGAGATTGATTAAAGATAAAAACAATGGCAGAAAAGACGAGATGCGAAATTTGTGATAGAACATTCAAAGATGCAGAAGGATTAGCTGCGCATAACATGGCAAAGCATTCTGAACAGATACCTAAAGATAAAAAACCATTGCCAATCAAGAAAATAAGGAATTGGAGCATCTTAATCGTAATCGTTGGTTTAATAATTGTGGGGATTGTATGGGGAGTTTCAAATATTGAAAGACTTCCACCAACAGATATGGATGGGCATATTGAATCAAATCCCGTTTCTCATGTTCTAAAAGATCCAATGCTAATCCCAATTCAGAAACATATGTTGGAGCATGTAGATGGTGTCGAAGGAGGCAAAGGTGGCGTTATCATTAATTACAATTGTAAAGACTATCAATGCGAAGAAAGCTTGATAGAAAACCTTGAAACCTTTGCCACACAATATGACTATGTCTACGTTGCTCCATTTAAGGGGATGGATGCTAAAATTGCATTGACAAAACTAGGTAAGATCGATGTTCTTGAAGAATATGATGAAACTCGCATAAAAAACTTTATTGAAGGAAGATAAAAATGGAATGGAAACAAATATTTGAGACATGGAGAAAGGTTTTTACTAATTGGAAATATGTAGCAATTACCATAATTATCGCATTATTGTTCTATTCGGCAAATGTGCTGGTTTCTAGTTGGAGAAGTCTAACAGCTCTTTATTCAACTTTCGGATTTTTTGGAACAATCAAATTTTTCTTTACTCTTTTTATTGGTTTTAAGGAAACAATAATGTTTCATTCTTTTGCCAGTTTGATTATTATTAGTATTCTATTTGGAGCATTATTTAGTTTAGTTGGATATAAAGTAAGAATAGGAAAAGGATCTGATGGAAAGAAAATTGGTCTGTTTGGAGGTATAGGTTTATTTTTAGCAGCATTCGCTCCAGGCTGCGCTGCTTGTGGTGTTGGATTAGCTTCAGTTTTCGGCATAGGTGCAGGAGCTTTATCTTTTTTGCCTTATGGCGGTTTTGAATTATCAATCGCTTCTATAGGAATACTAGGCTTTACGATTGTAAATATTACTAAAAACATGTATGTTTGCAAAATAAAAAGTTCAAATATTGAAAGGAGGTATTAAAAAATGGAAATAAAAAAATATACATTGTATATTGGGCTGGTCTTATTAGTCTTAGTTGTAGGAGGATTTTTCTTTTTTAGAGGAGGAAGTTCTGGAAATGGAAACGTTGTTTCTGAGGGCGGCCAAGTCTTACAAGGAGAAACACAGAAAGTAGTTATTAGTGAAAAGAATCTTAATTACTACCCGAATGAAATTAGAGTCAAATCAGGACAGCCAGTTAGTATTACACTTGATTCCAGCGTTACAGGATGTCTGCGCTCGTTCAACATAAAGGATTTAGGAGTTTCAAAGTATGCTAAAACTCCTGGTGAAACTATTGACTTTACTCCAACAAAGAAAGGAACATTTAGATTTGCCTGCAGCATGGGTATGGGTTATGGGAACATTATTGTTGAGTAAATAAAATGAGAAACATCTTCAAGAAGCCCTATATCTATTATGTAGTTTTAATTTTTTTAGTTTATATAATGGTAAATGTGATTCTTAGTGGTTTCTATAATACGATTCCGTTAATATTGGTTTATGCAAAGACAGTTAATTGGCTCAAGTTAGGCATGTCTCTTTTTCTTACTTTGACAATAGGAGCTTTAATTGCTTTTAATTCTGTGTTGATTTATATTAAATATAAAGAGAGAAGAAAATGTAAAAAAGAAATCACTTTAAGCAGCGCTGGTGCAATTGGCGGTTTAGTTACGGGAGTTTGCCCACTTTGCATTACTGGTCTTATCCCATTGATATTTGGGTTTATTGGGGTATCTTTTTCTTTAGCTAGTCTACCATTTCAAGGAATTGAAATTCAGATTTTAGTGGTAATTATCCTAATTATAAGTTTGATTAATTTATCTAGAAAATAGGTATCTAATCGTTACTTAAAAATGAGTAACTATAATTCATAAAGTTTAAATACTATATGTATTATAATAGCATATGCTAAATAAGAACATATTACACCATGTGCATAAAGAAGGTTTTAAAGAAGGAGAAGTTTATGAAGCGTATAAAATCTTTTTTGGGACACTGGTATCAGAGTCTAGATTAAAGATTATCAATCTGCTTAGGAAAGGAGAAAAGAGTGTTTCTGAAATTGCTGAAATATTAAAGCTCTCACAACCTACAGTGTCTCATGATCTTGCCAGATTAAAGAAATGTGGATTTGTCAGAGTTAAAACTGCTAAAAACTTCAGACATTACTCTCTTAACGAGAAGACGATAGAACCTCTTATGAGTCTAATAGATCATCATATGGCGGAGTACTGCATACATATTCTTCATGAAATAAAAGGAGAAAATGACAAACATGAGAAATAATTATAGGTTATTATTTGGCGATATGAAATTGTGCAACACTTGTTGTATTAGTGAGAAAAACAAACAAGCTATCGATAAGTGTGAAGCTTGGTGCAAGAAGGATAAAACTTGCAATAATAAAACTAAATGCAATATAAATTTTGTTGAAAGGAGGCAGAAATAAGATGAAAAAAGTATTTATAGACATCAAAGGAATGGATTGTGCATCTGATGCTGTAGAAATTGAGAGAAGTCTAATGAAAGTTAAAGGTGTAAAGAGCGCAAGCGTGAATTATCTAATTCATGAAGGATTTGCTAATGTTGATAATAATGTAACAGAAGAGAAATTAAAGGTTGCTGTTAGAAAACCCGGATTCGATGTTATAAAAATTAGATTTGAAGAGGAGAAAAAATGAAGAAGCACAAGAACTGTCCTATTTGCAAACAAGAAGTAATCAGCGATGCATCAAAACCAATGTCTTGTGCATTGTGCGGCATGGTAGTAGATCATGAAAATATGATTTTATTAGTTAGGGAATCTGATCCATTATATTTCTGCCTTCATGGATGCTATGAAAAATATAAATCTATCAATGAAACAGGAGATGTAAAAAAATGAACTTAAAAGAACCATGTGTGCGAATCAAGGAATCATCAAAAGGAAAAATGAGTGTAAAAATATGCAATATGATTGATAAATGCAACTGCGAAAAATCTGATTGTTGTGTAGCAGGCAAAGGAGAAGAAGACAATGGGATATGATCATTCAAGTCATATGTGGATGATGGTTATCGCCTGCGGAGGAGCACTTTTGCTTATTTTAGTGCTTCCACTTATTGGCTTGTCCAAAAACTGGTCTGTTGGAATTTCAATTGCAGTGATGGTGGGCTTACATTTATGGATGATGCGAGGACATTCAGATCACAACCATACTGAACATAAAGAGCATAAAGGGGGTGCAAAGTGAACTGCTGTCAAAATAATTCTTCAGACAATGAAATCGCCGAAGAAAAAAAGAAAGTATCATGGAAGACTATAATAGTTGTAGCAATTATTCTTGGATTATTAGTTGTTAGCTCACTAAGCTTAATGCTCCATTAAAATGAAAAATCATATGAATCGTTCAAATCACGATCATCACGAAATGCGTGGTTCTGACTACCAAAAACACGGCATAACCAAAGAAGCTGATAAGCTTTGTGTCAATTGCGGTTGCGACAACGAAGCGAAACAATTTGAATATAAAATGCATGATTCAATAAGTCATAAGGAACAGCCTGATTCTGAAATAATCTACACCTGTCCAATGCACCCAGAAGTTAAAAGTAAGATCCAAGGGCGTTGTCCTGCCTGCGGTATGGAATTAATTCCTAAAAAGATTGGGAGAGATCACAAGGAACACGAAATGTCAAAAATGAGCCATCATGATCATGAAGCAGCAATGTCTAATCCTCAGATAGCAAAACAAATGGAAAAAGACATGAAAAAGAGATTTTTTATCTCACTATTGTTATCCATTCCAATCTTTCTTCTTTCCCCCGTTGGCATAAACTTGTTAAAAATCCCTGTTCCCGATTTTCTTCCAGTGAATTGGATTCTGTTGATACTTACAACTCCAGTTGTATTCTGGGCAGGTTCAATTTTCATTACAGGGACTTATTATTCATTGAAAGCAAAGAAGCTTAATATGAGTGTTCTTATAGCCACTGGCGTTCTTGCAGCATATATTTTTAGTGTATTATTAACTTTTATAGGAACGCAAGAGACATTTTATGAAGCATCTGCCTTATTAGTTACTTTTGTTTTATTTGGACATTGGATGGAGATGAAATCACGAAGAGGAACATCTGAAGCACTAAGAGCTCTATTTGATTTAATACCTCCAAAGTCAAAAGTAATAAGAAATGGAAAAGAAATTGAGATTAATAGTTCTGAAATAATTGAAGGAGACCTCGTTGTCTTGCGTCCGGGAGATAAAGTTCCTGTAGATGGTATTGTAATAAAAGGAGAAAGTGCAGTTGATGAATCTCTTGTCACAGGTGAATCAATCCCAGTCTCAAAATCAATAAATGATAAGGTAATTGGAGGATCAGTGAATCAAACTGGAACAATTCAGTTTAAAGCGACTCAAGTTGGAAGTGAAACTGTTCTAGCACATATAATAAAACTTGTTGAAACTGCCCAGAATTCTAAAGCTCCAGGACAAAGAATCGCAGATAAAGCTGCTGCCTGGCTTGTTGTGGTAGCTATAGTTGCTGGTCTTTCAACATTCTTTGGATGGTATATTTTCGCTGGAGCTACACTCCTTACTGCATTAACCTTTGCAATTTCTGCGGTGGTTATCGCTTGTCCGGATGCGCTTGGTTTGGCTACGCCAACTGCTGTAGCTGTAGGAACTGGAATCGGCGCTAAGAAAAATATCTTAATTAAAGATGCCGCCACTTTAGAAAATGCGTCAAGAATCAATGCCATAGTATTAGATAAAACAGGAACGCTTACTGAAGGAAAACCTAAGGTCACTAATGTTGTTGCTTTTAATGGATTCTCTGAGAAAGATGTTTTAGCATATATGGCCAGTGTTGAATCAAACTCAAATCATCCGATCGCAAAAGCTATAATGGATGAATCAAGTAAACAAAAATTAAGATTATTGTCAGTAACTAATTTTGTATCGGTAGCAGGACATGGACTAAAAGCAAAAATTGGATTAAAATATGTTTTAGTTGGAAATGAAAAGTTGCTTAATGATAATAAAATTGAGACAAAATCTCAAAAAGATACTCTTGATAAATTGGCTGGTGAGGGAAAGACATTAAGTTTAATCGCTATAAATGGAAAATTTGCAGGAGTAATTGCTGTTGCTGACACTATAAAAGAAAATGCCAGAAGGGCTGTGGAAGAGCTGAATAAACTGGGAATTGAAACCGCAATGATCACTGGAGACAATAAACTCGTTGCAGAAGCTGTGGGAAGAGAATTGGGAATTCAAAGGGTATTTGCAGAAGTCTTGCCAGAAGACAAGGCGAAATATGTTAAGAAATTGCAGGAAGAAGGAAAGTTTGTTGCAATGGTTGGAGATGGAATTAATGACGCTCCTGCACTCGCACAGTCAGATATAGGAATTGCCATAGGCGCAGGAACAGATGTTGCGATTGAAACAGCTAGTATTGTTCTTATGAAGTCTGATCCTTATGATATCGTTAAGGCCATTGTATTAAGCAAAGCAACAGTAAGGAAGATGAAACAGAATTTATTCTGGGCAGCAATCTACAATGTTATGGCAATACCTGTAGCAGCAGGAGTTTTCTATACCTCTTTTGGTATATCTCTAAGACCTGAAATATCTGCTCTGTTAATGTCAGTTTCTTCTATTATTGTGGCTACGAATGCAGTTCTCTTGAAGAGAATAGAGTCTAAATTAGGAGATATCAAAAATGAGAACTAAATCATTTAAAGAATGTATTTGTTTAATATGTTGTACACGTTATAAATATAAGAATAAAAATAATTTAATTGTTTGTTATCCTATTTGTAGAATAAATAAGCATTGTAAAGAATGCGTAGGAAGTTTTTAAGATGAAGAAAGTAAAATTAACAATTCAAGGAATGCATTGTGCTTCTTGTGCCTCAAATATTGAGAGAAGCTTAAAGAAAGTTTCTGGTGTTAAGGGAGCTTCTGTAAGTTTGATGATGAAAAAAGGAAATGTAGAAGCAGAAGATTCTGTTTCAGATGAAGAAATAAAAAAAGCAGTTGCACATGTAGGATATAAAGTGATTAGCTTGGAGAAAACATAAACAAAATGAAAGAAAATAAAGGCAACCTAAAGATGTATTTTATTGTTTTAATTATAGTCTTAGCCTTGCTTATAAGTTTTGCTTTTTATAAAATAAATTTTGGAAATTCCCAGTTATTAAGAGAGCATTGTGCCATGCTTCCCGGAGCAGATGGTTGTGAAAAGTATCAAGGACAATATGCAGAGACTAGTCAGACATTCACACGAAGTATAGAAGGTCTTTCCTTGGCAAGGGAATCAACAGTATACGAAGCATTAAAAGATAAAGTAATAAAATTAGAAGTTAATCCAATTAAGAAAAATATTAACGGCAAAGAAATAAGAATGTATGGATACAATGGACAGACTCCAGGGCCATTAATAAAAGTCAAGCAGGGAGAGACAATTTATGTTAACGTTACAAACAATTTAGATGTGGAAACAACAGTCCATTGGCATGGGATTAGACTAAAGAACGAATTTGATGGAGTTCCGATGACAACCCAAGAAGCAATTCAACCTGGCAGTTCTTTTCTTTATGAACTAACTTTCCCAGATGCGGGAATTTATTGGTATCATCCGCATGCAAGAGAAGATTATCAACAAGAGCTAGGTCTCTATGGTAATATTCTAGTTATTCCTAATAAAGATGATTATTACAATAAAGTAAATCGCGAGGAGTTTATTTTCTTAGATGATATTCAATTAACTGGAGGAGACATAACTCCTGTTTACAAAGATAAAATAAACCAAGTCCTTATGGGCCGATTTGGAAATATAATGCTTATTAATGGAAAAGATAGGTATGATCTGACAGTTAATAAAGGAGATGTAGTCAGATTTTACCTGACTAATGCGGCCAATACGAGATTATTTAACTTTTCTATAGAGTATACCAAATTAAAGGTTATCGGGAGTGATGGAGGGAATTATGAAAAAGAATTCTTTGATAATTCTGTGATTATATCCCCATCGGAAAGAAGCGTGGTTGAAGCTTTATTTGATAGGTCTGGAGAATATAATATTCTTCATGTAAATCCAGATAACACCTATATCCTAGGCAAGGTAAAAGTATTAGATGAAAATTCTAGTATAGATTATTCACAACAATTCGATACAGTTAAAGAGAATAATTACATTGTACAAGAGCTTGAACAGTATGGGTCTTTCTTAAACAAAGATCCAGATGTAAATCTGAAACTTGATGTTGATTTACCAGGAATGCGCATGATGGGACAAATGATGCAAATGAATCATGCAGATGAGTCTGGTTTGGAATGGGAAGATGTTATGCAGATGATGAACTTTGGAAGTTCAAATAATGTTATAGATTGGAAAATCACAGACACTAAAACAGGGCTGTCAAATATGAAAATTCAATACAAGTGGAAAGTAGGAGACAAAGTCAAGATTAGAATAACAAATGATGAAAATTCTCCCCACCCTATGCAACATCCAATACATCTTCATGGGCAGAGATTCTTAGTATTATCCACGGATGGTGTATTAAATGACAATCTAGTCTGGAAAGATACTGTCTTGGTCCCAACTGGCAAATCAATTGATATATTGGTAGATATGACAAATCCAGGAAAATGGATGACTCATTGTCACATTGCTGAACATTTAAGCGATGGCATGATGTTTGAATTCGAGGTGGAGGAATAATATGGTTATTTCTAATTTAACTTACGGTTATGGTTTGTGGTGGATGGTTGCGTTAAACGTAGCAATCTTTCTGATCTTTGCATTTAGTTTTACAAAACCAAAGACAAAGAGAGACTGGCGATCGTTTGGTGCATTTTCAGCTTTCATTGTGGCCTTATTTACAGAAATGTATGGATTCCCTTTAACAATTTACTTATTCTCTGGTTGGCTTAGCAATAAATTTCCTCAACTAGATCTGTATACTCATAATTCAGGGCATTTGTGGGATACATTGATAGGGTGGAATTTTGATCCGCATTTTAGTCCTTTTCACGTTCTTAGTATCATCTTCATAGCCTTTGGCTTTTTATTACTTGCAAATTCTTGGAGAGTTTTATACATAGCTCAGCGTAAACATAACCTTGCATCTTCTGGTCCTTATTCTTACGTAAGACATCCTCAATACGTTGGATTTATCACAATAATGCTAGGCTTCCTCCTTCAATGGCCAACCTTATTGACTTTGGCTATGTTCCCAATTCTCTTGATAATGTATTTAAGACTGGCAAAGATTGAGGAACGTGAATCACAAAAGATATTTGAGAATAGATATAAAGAATACATGAAAAAAACTCCTGCCTTCATTCCAAATCATTTAAATAAGGAGAAAGAAAAGAAATAATATGGAAAATAAAAATGTCGGATGGATAATGATTGGCATCTCGATCTTAATTGTATTACTAGTGTTTTTATTCAATAATACTTTAATGGAGTCAGTAAGAAACAGTTGTTTTATACAACACGGAGATGTTAAATCATGCGAGATGTATGATTCTGTAAATTACCAGACTTATCTTGCGTTGGGTATTGTTGGGGTGTTAATTATCTTTGGATTATTCCTAATATTTTCAAAACCAAATGAGAAAATAGTAGTAAAGAAGATTAAGGATAAGAAAATTGAGAAGAAAGTAGATTTATCTTCATTCAGACCAGAAGAAAAGCAAGTCTATAATCTTGTTAAAGAAAATGGTGCGATGTTCCAGGCAGATTTAATTGAAAAGACTGGATTTTCTAAAGCAAGAATGACCAGGATTGTTGATAAGCTTGAGGGCAATGATCTTGTAGAAAGAAAAAGAAGAGGCATGACAAATGTTGTTGTGTTGAAGGAAGGATAAATGGAAACTAAAGATTTTGCATACGTCGTTGAAACTGAAAAGAGATTTGATGAAGCAGTTGTGTCTGTACTAAAATCAGTTGAAAATGCGGGATGGTCTTTGTTCAATATTTATGATATCAAAGAAAGATTAGCTGCTAAAGGATTTAAACAAGAACCGTTAAAGATCATTGAAATTTGCTCCGGCAGATATGCGAATGATTTTTTAAACAAGAACAGATTGGTTTCATTATGCATGCCTTGTAAAATTAATGTTTTTCAAGAAAACGGAAAAGTTAAGATTGTTGGAATGAAACCAACAATGATTTCAGAACTTTTTAGAGAAATAAAAAAAGAAGATGCAGAAGAGGCTGAAAATGCTATCAAAGAAATTATCAATGAATCAAAATGAAAAGATATAAATGCATAGAATGCGGACTTGTATATAATGATGAGAAGATTGCTAAAAGATGTCAAGAGTAGTGTAGGAATCGTAAATCATGCAATCTTGAGATAATAAAATATGCAATAAATAAAAAGGAGGTGAAAAATGAAAACGCATAAAATAAGCATTATGTTTGGCATTCTAGTTTTGTCTGCTTTAAGCATGGTTTCTGCCCAGCAATATGGTATGATGGGAGACAATGGACAGTTTACTGCAGTAAATAACGGAGGTACAGGTGGCGGAATGATGGGAATGATGCAGATGATGTCTGGATCTGGTTATGGCGGATATAACTCAGGAACAATACTGCTAAGTTGGATAACTTATTTGCTGACAATTGCTTTGATGGTTGCTGGAATTTACTGGCTTGTTAAGACGGCAAATAGGAAAAGATAGGAATTTTTTATTTTATTTTTTTATTTGTTATAATTAAAGCAGGATTGAAAGGGGGTTGACAAGATGGCAGAAAAATTAAACGCAAAAAAAGTATCATTAAGTTTAGCAGCAGTAGCTGGAATAATCTCTATAGTTTGTGCCTTGCTAATTCTAATTGCACCACAAGCTACTATGAATCTATTTGGAGCAATATTTCACGGCATTGATATCAGTCAGATAACAAAACCAATAACTCTCGGAGGAGCATTACTTGGAACAATAGAAGTTATGGTTATAGCCTTGGTTGCTGGATGGCTTTTTGCAAAAATATATAACTCTATAAGAGATTAAAGGATTATGACTATATTTAACGAATGGTTGATATTTTCTTTAATATTATTTTTAATTTGGATAGTTGTATTCGTTTTTAGCAGAAGTAAAAAAGAGATGCTCATAGTCAGCGCTTTAACCATGCCCTTTGGTTTAACTGAGCCACTATTTGTTCCTAGATATTGGAGTCCTCCATCATTATTTAATCTCGCCGCAAATACAGGGTTTGATATAGAAAGCCTTATCTTTAGTTTTGCAATTGGAGGAATAGGTTCTGTAATTTATGAAGTTATTATTAATTCAAAACATAGAAAAATGAGCTCTAAAGAAATGCATCATAAAAAACACAAATATCATCTCTTGTCTTTATTTTCTCCTATATTGGTGTTTATGCCATTATTTTTATTTACCGAATTAAACCCCATATACTCTGCAAGTCTGGCAATGCTTTCAGGAGGCATAGCTGCAATGTTTTGCAGGCCAGATTTAAAGAAGAAAATCTTTTACGGAGGAGTATTGTTCTTAGTTTTATACTTCTTGTTCTTTATATTCTTTAATAACATTTATCCCTATGCTATAGAAAGATTTTGGAATCTTCCTGCTTTATCAAGCATATCGATATTGAAGGTACCTCTGGAAGAATTAATTTTTGCATTTACTTTTGGAATGATGTGGAGCAGTATTTATGAGCACATTAAATGGTTTAAATTGATCAAAGATGAGTGAGAAAGAAGGATTTAAAGAAACAGTTGCCACCTTAAAGGAGATTATTACAGATCTTTTTATCAAGAAATGTGAGTATTGCAGGAGAAGACTAGGAAAAGATGAGGGTATAGAAAGATCAGTCTTAGTTTATTGGGCAAGAGTAAAAAGAGAAAAGTATTTCTGCAATACAAAACATGCAGACATTTATGAAAAGAAAGTTAAGGATTATTGGGGTACAGACACCGTTACTGGATGCCACGGTTGAGAATAATTACTTCTTCTTTCTTTTTATGTAATCAATTAAATTCCTGAAGTCTGTATAAATAGGAATATTAGTTATATGAAATATTTTAACATTAGCAAACCACACAATAATTAAAAGGATGGTGCTACCGAAATACCAGACACTTTTGTGTAGGATATCGGTATAAATAAAACTATTAGAATACAAAATAGAGAATACTATTATTCTTATTATGTTTAGAACCAAAAAAGACGAAAACAAGAAAATGAGGCTCTTTGCTCTTTTGTTTCTCGGCATTGGAGTTGTCATATTTAATATTGTTAGAAAGTAATATGCAGCACCAGCAATGCATGCTTCAACAAGTTCTATTATAATTCCTTGAGAAGCTATCTGCGTTTTTGTAATTAGTTCTGCTCCGAATAATGCCTCCAATAAGAAATAAACAGGATAAACAGTTAGAGGCGTAAAAATCTTGTAAAATATGTAAAGATCAAATAATCCTAAAAGGAGCAAGACAAAATAACGTGTAGACATCCCCATTGCTATTTTCTTGTTCATTTTAACATTATCAAAACAACAATTTAGACTGTTCCATTAGATCTGAATTTACTTTTTGCAACTTTATAGATAATTTTTCTTTTCTCTTTAACTCGGTTTTTATATTCTCCTCTAAATTACGCATATGCATTACCCTATCTTTTATCTTATCCTCAAAAAATGCTATCTCTTTGTCTGTTTTAGTTGGAGAAAGAGGATGCAATGAAATCAAAGTATCCCTAACTTCTTTCAGTCGAGAGAAATGTTTTTTATCATTGCTATTTGATATGCTTATAATCTTTAATTCTTTATCTTCTTCAAGAGCATTCTTAAAATCATTTACATAGTTGCGGACTAATTGATCTATTATTTTATCATGATGAAATCTCTTTAATAATGATTTTAAATCTAGTTCTTTTTTAATGGCCTGTATTTCTCTTTCTAGTGAAACTAATTTATTTCTGTAGCTTAACTTTTCTTGATTATCTCTTTTAAAACTGTCTGTTTCTTGAATCTCTAATAATTTACTTTTTAGTCCGTCTTGTTCTTCTCTAGAATTTTTTAATAGAACGTTCATCTCTGATAAATTATTCTCAATCCCTGCATGTAACAAAGTTAATTGTTTTGATTCAGACAGTAAGTTATCAAGAACATCACATAGCTTGCTCTTCTCAAAGATGAAACTGTTCTCTTCTATAATTTTGTTAATCTCCTGTATAAAAGACCTTATTACTGCTCTTGTACTACTTAATTCATCCCCTATTAGAATTGTTGCTTTTTCAAATGGCATTGAAGAGACCTTGTTAAATCCATTCAATTCACTGAATAGTCTACTTATAAATTCCCAGGCATCATTTTTTTCTGCGTCTTTTATATTATTAATTGTTCTTTTTAAGTGCGAAATATAAAGATTAAGATTTTCTCCAACAAGAATTTTTATTCTATCATATTCCTTTCTCTGAGAGATATCAATCCTTTCTAAATAGATTATTTTTTTATTAATTTCAATTTCAAAATAAGAAACTCTTTTAGATATATTCTCTTTAAGTTGTTTCTTTAATGTTGCTAGCTCATTAGTCTTATCTTCTAATTTACGTGGCAATTCTTCTAATTTAATAACTTCTTTGATTGGCTCGTCCTCTCTTTCTTGTTCGTTATTAAAGATAAATTTGATTTTATTAAATAAATCCATAATGTAAATCGATTATTTAATTATATAAATTGTAATGCGGAACTAGTTCCGCAAAAGCGCATATATAGATTTGATTTCCTAAAAAAAGCATGGAACACGAAAAATACCATGCTGAAGAGCATGACAACATGAAAGGAGGAAAAAAGTCCAACACTGAGACTATCGTCCAGTATGTTATAATTGCAGTGCTTGCAATCGTACTCATATTTAATGGAGTAAAGATTTACGGCGCAGGTAATTCTAGCATAATTGGAAACGTTGCTACGGGAATAGGCACGGTTTCTGCTTTAGACGTTCTACCAAAAGGAACTCCCGATATATATGGGAGTGAGCTTGGAGTATCATATAATGATGTCTCCGCAAGTAATCCTCAATTGGCAGATGCAACTATGGCAAAACTAGCAAAGTATGAAGACATGAAATTAGATAGCGCACAAATGGAGCGTTATATAAAGATTGGAAGTTCAATCGCATGTGAATATTGTTGCGGTGCTAAAACACTTGTATTTAGCAATGGAGAAAGAG
>CAYHPN010000038.1:0-16674 GCA_964358765.1 Candidatus Woesearchaeota archaeon
CATCTTGACATGTTAAATTACTAACTTTCCTGACTCGCCTAGTGGCGATGTCAAGTTGTACAGTTAATGCAAACAAACTTGATGGAAAGGAGCACAGGGTGAAAGGTTTATTGGATTTTTTTACAAGCTAAAGTTTAGATGAGCTTATTTTACAGGTAAAAGCTCATCTACTGTTGTGAATAGAAATGTTTTAAAATGTTGATTTATTGAGAATAAAATGGTAAAAAAGGCAACTATAGAGAATTCTGATAATAATATCAAAAGTAATGAATTCTCTAAAAGACAATTCGGAAAAATAAAAGATTCCAATAATCGAATTGTCCATAAGAAAAAGAGCAATACTGATGAAAAAGATAAAAAGATAGAGGGCGAGAAATCTAAAATTGAATCTGAGAATATAAATAAATCTTATACTAGAGTTTTATTTTGGTTTGTCGGAATTATTGTTGTTTTAGGTTTAGTTTTCTTTATAGCTAGAGATTACTTTAAAGGATTAAATGAGTTTGAATATGAGGGTTTAAAATTTGTTAAGGAGAAATTTGGAGAAATTCCGATATATCGTTATAGTTATAATTTAAAACTTAGAACAACCACCGGACAATTTGTAACTGAAAACAGTAAAATGGTTGAATTATATTTAAGGGGTGACCCTAGAAAAAACCAAGTGCCTATAGGGGGAGAAATAGATATATTTTCTAAAGGAAAAGATGTTTTTTTGAGTATTGGGGACAATGAAATTCCAAAATGCGATTATAGCATAATTGCGGTATCTAGTTTTTCTTCTTTAATGGTTCAAAATGATATAGAATCAAAAGTTGGAACAAGCGACAAAGAAATTGTAAAAAACGATAAACTTGATTACATAACTTGTGAAAATAAGCCAAATAACCCAGTAATATGGATAAAAACAGCATCTAAAACTCAAGTTACTAAGAAAGGAGAAAACTGCTATATTATGGAAGTAAATAATTGCGAGACACTTCCAGCAATGGAAAAGTTCATGGTGCAGGCAATTATAGACGCTAAAGAAAAAGCTATTAATTCAAATTGAAGCAGGAGTAGAGTAATTTTTAGGTTTAGAAAGTTTTAAATATTCTGTATACCATGCATACATATGACTGAAATTGCGCTATCTGCTAGGATCCCCAGAGCATTAGAAAAAGAATTATTAGACTATATGAAAGTTGAACATTTAGAGAGATCTGCGGCAATCAGAAAATTATTGTTTGGATCTTTACAAGACTGGAAAGAAAAATATGCTTTAGTGTTGTTAGAACAGGGTAAAACAACAGTTTCTAGAGCTGCCCAGATTGCAGGGCTTGATATCTGGGAATTTGTAGAAAAAATAAAAAAAGCAAAGACGAGATGGGTTAGTGAAGAAATAATAAAAAGAGATTTAGAAGCTTTCAGATGAGTTATGTCTTTGATTCATCAAGTCTTATTTACCTTGGAAAAATAAAAATATTAGATAAAATAAAATTTTTAGAAGGGAAAAAATTTATTCCAAAAAACGTATATGAAGAAGTTATTAATAGGGGTATAGAGAAGGAAGAGCCTGAAGCTATTTATATAAAAGAATTAATTGAAGATAATATTTTTATTGTTAAAGAAACCAAAATTGGTTTTGATAATATTGAGCATTTAAGCTATGCCGACAAAGAAGTTTTATCTTTAGCTAATGAAACAGAATCTACAGCCATTATCGATGAAATTTATGCAAGAAATATTGCTAATAATTATAAAATCAAGAATCATGGAACTATTTTTGTTCTTCTTTCTCTTCTAAAAAAGAAAATTATAACGAAAATAGAAACGAAAAAATATTTAGATAATATTATTAAATTTGGATTTTATGTTTCAGCAGAATTATATGGGGAAACATTGAAATTAATAGATAAAATGTAAATTAATTATTTAATATCTTTAAAAATTAATTTAAAGTCTGTATAAGCAGGAATGTTTTTTATCTTAAATAGCTTAACATTTAAAAACCAAATTAAAACTACAAGGAGAGTGCTTCCAAAATACCAGAAAAATAGATGGGTAAAATTAAAATATTTAAAATTAATAAATAATAATGAAGAAAAAATTATAATTCTAGAAACGTTTAACACCAAGAAGACTATAATTAAAAATGTAATACTCTTTAACCTTGTTTTTTTATCCATGGAAGTTGATAAATTTAATATTAATAAAAGAAAATAAGCTGAACCAGCAACGCAGGCTGAAACAATCTGCGCTTGAAAGCCATTAAATGATAGAATATTATTGTTAAGTAATTGTACTAGGGGATGAATTAATTTAATAATAAAATAAACTGGATAGACTGTTAGGGGAGTAAAGATTCTATAGAATAAATTTAACTTTATTGATAGAATTCCTAGTATTAACAATGCAGAATATCTTATTATGATTGAATTTAATTGAGATTTATTCATTTAATAAATAGATAAGTAGAGTTTAAAGAATTAATTGAGTAGGAAAGAGTTTATATTTTTTTATCTGGAACAACCGCTAAACCGTGCGCTGAATATAATGCGCGTGTTCTATCGCAGTTATTTGAAGATCCGCCAACAGAATCATTAAATCCTATAACTACTATTGCATCTTTTGGAACATTACCAGCAAATTTTTCTAATGGACTTTCATCACCCTTATAATTATCTACAAAGCCTACAAAGTGAACAGGTATTAATTTAATTGATGATCCATTGGGCATTTTAACATTTTCAGGTAAAATATATTTCAAATCTAAATAACTTTGAAAACTAATTCCATAAATATTATCTACAGAAAAAACAGATTCAGTCATTTTATTATTATCTCCTACTGATTCTAACTGCTACTAGAATAATTAAGATAATAAGGATAACATTAACTGCTCCAATTATCCATAAGTATGAATTCTCGCCTAAAGAAGAAAATAATCCGGGTTTTGATGGTGAGGAAGAACCTTCATCAGAGATATCTACTTTTATTTCTTTTATCTCCTGTTTATCTCCTGAAATTGCATCTACTTTGAATGATTGCTGTCCTTCTACATCTTCATTAACGTCGAATGTGTAAGTTATTGTTTCACTTTCCTGAGGATCTAATTCTACAACTCTTTGAGAAATATCTGACAATGTTGCCCAATCCTGATAATAATTTGCTCCCATAACGAAAGATGCTCTTTCACTCTTAAGATTGATTATTGTAACTTCAACAACTAATTCTTCTCCTGCCTTTGGCTGGTCAGTTTCTAGACCTGCAGCAATATTTGCAATTTTTACTGTTGAAGGTGTTCCACCTGGAGTACTTCCTGATCCAGAACAACCAATTATTGTTAAAGGTATTTTTACTTCTTCATCTAAAGATTCTCTATAATTTCCATTCTTGTAATCGTAATCTGCTCCAAGCAATAGATTATATTGCTTATTTTGTGCATTTGAAGGTACAGTAAATTCAAAACTAACTTTTTCGTTATCTCCCTGATCTAAATTGCTTCTAATTTCATAGTACTTGTCTAATGATAAGTCTTTATTATATAATGTAATTTTTACTTGATCTTCGTCATTATCACCGATATTGAATGCATCTGCGCTAACTGTAACAATATCTCCGCAAGTTACATCTGTTGGTGAGACTACTATATCTTCAAAAGCAATAAACTTGCCTTCGTCATCTTCTTCTTTTATTTCTATGTCTTCAAATATTGTGTCGCTTAAATCTGAACTAGAATCTGCGCATTGCAGATTTTCACCTTCATCATCGCTGTAAGCTTTAACTGCTAATTTGAATTGGCCGCTTTCAATATCTGCAGGAATTCTAAATTTGAATGTAGCTGTTTCTTCATCGTCTTCATCTAGATCTCCAAGATCAAATTCTTCTTCATCTTCATTATCGAAATCCAAATCTGTAACTTGATTTCCATCTGTTGAATCAAAAAATCCAATTTCTACGATTATATCATTAAGATCTAAACTTCCACTATTTTCTACATCTACTTCTACTTCAATTGTGTCTAAAAGATTCCATTCATTGTCGTCTCCTTCTCCAGAATTGTCTATAGAAACATCTGTAATTCTTAATCCTCCAATTGCGCCTGCATCGCAGAAGCTTTCTTTTAATGCGTTAAATGATATAGATTTAGATTCGCTTTGAGATGCATCTTCTGCTTTGATTGTAACTATATTGTTACCAAATCCAAATTCAGTATCTGCAGGAATTGAAACAGTTAATTCATCTGTTGCTCCAGGTTGTAAATTATCGATTGTTGTTTTGGATAATACTGTTTGAAGGCTAGAAGTTTCAGATAAAGTTAAATCTAGCACTGTATTTCCATCATTTTTTATTGTAATAAGTCCAGATTGAGTTTTGGATAATTCTCTAGTTTTAGTTAATAAAATCAAAGGAGCGTCATTAATAGTTAAGGTTTTTGATAATGTAGCAGCTTCTCCAGAATCACTTTCTGTTCTTAATACTATATTTACTGAACCAGATGCATGTTTAGGAACATTTATTACAGCGCTAAGCGATTTTGTTTCGCCTGCATTAACTGTTGTAGTGGATGGAGGTAATTGTTTGAAAGTTCCTTGAGATAATGTGGAAGCAGTCCAGTCTAATCCAACTTCATTATTTGCTCCAGTATTCTTTAATGTGAATGTAACAGTAACATCTTTATTATGATCAACTGTAGAAGGAATTGAAACAGCAGTAAGCTCTAAAGCAGCACTTGCCATACTAGAAACTAAAAGTAATGAAAATAAGGTTAATATTCCAGCGAAAAAGATTTTTGATTTATTCATTTTCATTTTGTTGTAATTTATCAGTTACAATATGCCTATTTAAACTTTTCTATGTTAAAGTAGATAAGTCTTTTAGGCGGTTATGGTATTTGCTTACCTTTGCGAAGGTTCGCAAGGAAGTATAGCAAGAGTAATGGATAACTACTTTAAAAACCTAAGTAGATGCCAATTATACAATAATATTTAAATGAATAGAAAGTATATAAATATAGCGAGGAAAAATGCCAATAAAATCAAGAGAAAATTTAATGGGAGCGCGTGCGTATCTGCTAGGGATAATACTTTCTGTATTAGTTGGAATCTTTGTCCATAACCAAAGAAGCCCAATAATCACTGGAATATTAGCTGGTTTAGGCATAGTTGTAGGCTATTTTGTTTCTCAAAGAGATTCGCAAACATTCTTGCTAGCCTCCGTTACATTGGTTTTGGTTAGTTACGCAGGCATACAAGGGCTTGTACTTGATGCAGAGATAAGGAATATACCTATTGGGGGAGTTGTTTCCGCTACTTTAGGCAATTTATTAGTATTGTTTGTACCTGCTACTATAATAGCTGCACTTAAGACTGTGTTTTCTATTGCAAAGAGTTGAAATGGTGAAGATTATTGAAGGAAATGAAGAAGTAAATGAAAGGTTTGAGAAAGCAAGAGGGCTAGCAGAGATCACCAGAGAATTCCTTGGAAGAAATTATTCTGTTGGAACAACAGAACAAACTGGTAAGATATTATGTAGTAAGAGACCTCAGCAGTTAAGAGATCCTAACTTTTATGTGCTTACCAAGGAAAGAATTATAAAAGTTCATGATAGAAAGACTTTAAGAACTGCTGTTAAATTGGCAAAAGCTTATGAGAAAAATGGTGAAGAAGAGTATTCCGTAGTAAAAATGTATTGATAAAAGTCTAGAATGTGGCGTGGTAATTTAACCATTAATAAAATCTGTTCGTTCTTTCTTATGCTCTGCCGTTGGTTTATGGATACTAGCAAAGCTTGGTGTTGCAATGATGGTATTCTCACCAAAACCTGCAATAGAGCCTTCTAATGCATCTACAGTCTTCTTTATCTTAGAGATAGCTCTTCTTAATTCAATAACGTCCTTTGATTTGATTGTTTTTATGTCTATTACTCCAATTGTATATCCTTCTCTTAATGAATTTAGAATTTCATCAACTCCCTCAAAGCTTTTTAGAACAAATGGTTTTACAATAATTTTATTCTCTTCAGGTTTGATCGCATTAAGATCGATTTCAACATATTCCTCTTCATGTGATTTTCCAAAAATATTCTTAAAGTTTAATGCCATTAACAATTTCCGAAATACTAGTATATAAATATTACTATCCTGAATTTGACATTTATAAATTAAAATAAAACTCTAATCTAAAAATGTTTATTTTTCTCTTTTTAAGAAAGATTTATTTATCTCATCTTTTAATCGTGCAATATTTTTCTCTACTAAACTTTGCTGTTTCTCAATTGTAGATATTTTGCTTTCCATATCTTTAATTTTATCTTTAAGTTCTTTAAGAACAGTTTCTTTAGAAGTTTTTATCATTATACCAAAAGAAATTTTATAGACTTCTTCATGGTTAGAAGATTTATTCAACTCTGCAATCGCATTATTTATTTCGTTCTGCTCTAGATTAACAGTTTGTATTTGAGATAGAATGCCTTGAAGATGAGCTTCCAAATGCTGGAGCTCTTCTATTTTTTTTGAAGTATCTGTATCGATATTCATTACTAAATTGCCTTTAATTTAACTATTTTTTCTCGAGGTTTATAAAAAATTTTTGATCCGCAATGAGGGCAAACAAATCTTTTTTCCAAAATTCTGTTTGTTATAACTTTTTCACATTTAAAACATTTGTATTGTGCCATTGAATGAATAAAATTTGAGGTTTTTTAAATGTAACGGTTTTGAAATATGGTTGCATAATAACAAAAAGATTTAAATATAATAAGAACAGAAAAAAAGTAGAGAAAAATGAGAATAAAAGATGGTGAAAAACAGGTAGATTTGAAAGGGGATGATGAATCAAGTATCGATGACATCGAAGATCTTTTCGATGATCCAGAGCTGGATTCTGTAAATCCAAATTAAATTTTCTTAGCCTCCTTATATTTAGGAGGTTTTTTATTTTTTTAAGTTTTTATTAGTTAGTTTTAAAAAGCATTAATTTTTAGAAATGATTCATGCGAAAAATAAAACCAAGGTTTGATGAAGAAACAAGTAAAACACTTCAAGAAATAATTTTGTCTGCCTCAATAGCACACGTAGCTCCAAAAATTATTAACGAAGCTAGAATATATTTTGCAAGTGAGAATTCTCTTTTGGATCATTATAGGTATTTTGATGAAATTTCAAGAACCTCATTAAGGAAAGTCTGCCCCAGCATTAGAATTGCTTGTGATGTGAAAAAATATTATAGAAGTCCTAAAGATATTAAAGAATCATTTACCTAAAGATTTTCTTAGATTAATAAATTCTCTAACTCTTCCTAAACTTTCATATAAAGGAAGCAGTTTAGATCTTACTTCTAATCTTTCTGATTCATTTAAATCTAATTTTAGTAACATTTCGTAAGCTTCTGCAGCATTTTTTCTCTTATCTTTTGATAAATACTCTCGAACTTGAACGTTATACATTTCCTTGTATCTTTTTTTTATTTCATTTTTTTGCGAAAGATTAGCAGATGTTAAAGCTTTTTTTATGGCAAGCTCCGCCAAATCATAATTTGCAGATTTAATAAATAATTCAGCAGATTTAAGATAATCCTGAATTTTACCATTAAAAGTAGTGTTTATTTCTGCTGCAAAATTTATCATCTTACCAGCATCTGCAAACATCTTTTTATCTTCATATAATGCAGACAAAGTTGTAAGGACGAACCGTCTTGCATCAAAGTCTAGATTCCTTTTTAAACAATTGCTTAAATATCCTATCTTTACATATTCTCCTTTGTTTGAAATTTCTTCCTCTATAGCTCTTCTTGTAAACTCTTCTATTTTCATGTGTTTTTTAGAAAATCAGAGTTTTTAATTATTGCTATTAAAAACCTTTAGAAGGCTATTCAGGCAAATACCTTAATATTCCCTCAATAATTTCATATCTCCTAATCTTGAGCCTTCCATCTTCTATTTCTACCAGTCTTGTCTCGCTAGCACCATTAGGCGGTGTTATAACGAGTAAAGTTTCAAGTGCACCATCTCCATCTATATCACGATTTTGAAGGTAAACAGGAGAATTTTTAAGGTTGGGGGAAGGTTTTTGAGAGTCGGAGAGGTTAGACCTGTCTTTTAAGTACTGGTCGAGTCTTTTCATCTGAGAGTTTACAATAGCAGTTCCTACGATTGTAACTACAGTAGACAATAATCCATAGGGAGCTATTTTTATAAGCCTCTTTAATTCTAATGACATAGTAATACAATATCGTCCTTATTATATAAATATTTGTAGTTAGAAATAGATTGACCATGTAATTTTAAATTTTAGAAAAATTCGATTAAACGAATATGTATTTTTTTGGAAAGATAAGGTTTAAAACTAGATGCATAATCTAAAATTATGAAAAATACCCATTGGATTGATTTTACTTATCAATTATTAATAGAAGCAGGGTTGCCTATGCCGGAATTTAAATTTCAGAATACTGACGCGTGGTTAAAACCAGCACCCCTAGAGCAAGCGCTATTTGATTCTGTTCCCTTGGCTTGTAAAAATGACTTTTTAGGAAGAGAAATAAGACATGAAGATGAAATAATTACCGACAATAAATTAGATAAATTTAGAGAAAGATTTGATAGTAATGGAATATGCACCGCTCAAATTTATGGAGCTAGATTTAACAAAGATAAAAATTGGCTGGGCTTTGGATTAGTTAGACAAATAATCCCGCTAACTGAAAATTCAGAGCAGGACCCTTCTACTTATAGAGTGCTTAATTCTTTAGAAATTTATTCTGAAGACAGAGATGAAGTTACAGAATTCTATGGAATTTTGGGCAGAGATTTTATTAGCGCAAAAATCGAATTTTCTTGTGAGCGTGATCAAGCAACTATAGGTTCAACGGTTATTGCTGAATTGAAAAAAGACTGGAGTAAACAGAGAGGGTCTTTAACGAAAGAGGGTATAGACCCCGATGAGGTTGAAAGACAACAAAGCCTGATGTCGCCTGAGCAATATATCCGCGAGTTTACTGTTCCTTATGCGCTAGAAGTCTACAATACCTTAATAAAATAAAGTTACAAAACCTTTTGGTTTTAATCTTTTACTAAGACTAAAGAATTGTAAAATCTTACAAGTTCATCAAGAATGTTTCCAGATCCAAGGACTTTAAAGAGCATTAATATTTATTAAAAAGTTATATAAACTATCGATCTTTTTTCTTTTAGAATAAAAAAGAGACAAATGAAATGAAAATACATGCTATTGGAGGATATGACGAAGTAGGAAAAAATATGACGGCTCTTGAGATAGATGAAGATGTTTTTGTATTTGACAGCGGATTATTTTTACCTGCGATTGTTGGTGTTGAAGAGAGAGAGAAAATACCTACCGAAAAAGGGATGAGGGCACTAGGAGCGTTACCAGATGATCTTTATTTGGAGAAAAACGGGCTAAAGGACAAAGTTAGAGCCTTACTTATATCGCATGCACACTTAGATCATGTTGGAGCATTGCAATATAATGCTTACAAGTATAAAGCCCCCATATTGGGAACACCCTTCACGATGGAAGTTTTAAGAATATTAACTGAAGACGACAATAAAAAAATTATGAATAGAATTATTCCAGTAAATGTAAATTCTTCATATTTTATAAGAGGTAAAAATCAAAAATATAGAATTGAATTTATCAATATAACTCATTCAACTATTCAGAGCACCATTATAGCAATACACACAAAAGAAGGAGTTATTTTATATGCAAATGATTACAAATTAGATAATTCTCCTATTTTTGGAGATAAGCCAAACTATAAAAGATTAAAGGAATTGGCCAGCGTTGGAGTTAAAGCCTTGATTGTGGACTGTTTATACGCCCCGGATGATAGAAAAACACCTTCTGAAAAAATTGCAAGAGGATTATTAGAAGATGTTTTTTTCTCCACAGATAATAGTAAAGCTGGAATGGTAATAACAACTTTCTCTTCCCATATCGCAAGGTTAAAATCAATAACAGAATTTGGACAGAGACTTGGAAGAGAAGTCATATTTTTAGGTAGAAGTTTAGGAAAGTATGTTCAGGCAGCTAGGAACACTGGAAATGCACCTTTCACAAAAAATGTGAGAATTTATACATATAGAAAACAACTTGAGAAAATTTTGAGAAATGTAAATAAAAATAGAGAAAAATATTTAATTGTCTGCACTGGGCATCAAGGTGAACCAGGATCTATATTAGATAGAATGGCAAGAGATAAATTGCCATTTATATTAACTAAACAGGACCATGTAATTTTTTCTTCAAAAACAATTCCTACTGAAATAAACGAGGCTAATAGAGAAGAATTAGAAAAAAAATTAAAAAAGCATCAAGTAAAGATCTTTGATAATGTACATTGCTCAGGTCATGGCGGAAGAGAGGATCTGCGAGACTTACTCAAGATAATCAAACCAGAACATGTCATACCATCACATGGAGAATTGAAAAAAAGAGAGGCGGGGGCGTCACTAGCTATTGAAATGAACTATAAACTTGGAAAGAGTGTGCATTTAATGGACAACGGCACCTCTTTAACCCTATGAGGGAGAGGGGAAAATGAGAGAGGAAATTCTTTATGGATTAAAAAATGCAATGCAAAGAGGAACTCCAGTTGAACTTGCAATGCAAAGTTTCATTAATGCAGGATATAGCGAGGCGGATGTAAAAGAAGCTGGAGAAAGTTTAATGTCGGGAACGGGAAGTGTAACTGAAATTATAAGAGTTATGCCTGAAAATAAAGAAAATAATAAAAATAACTTGCCAGTATTGCCGAAAAATAAGTCTGGAAGGAAATGGACCATAATATTGATAATTATTGGTGTAACTGTTTTTAGTGCTGGAATATATTCAATATATTATCTAATAAATCAGTAAAATGACAGTGAATAAATTTTTTAAGGCAATTGAAAGGAGCATAATTGATTTAATTAAAAATTTTAAGTTAATTATGGCTGGTTTAATTTTAGGAGTTATTATATTTTTATTCTCCAAGTTTTCATATACTATAAACAAAACACTGGTAAATACACCGACAATTATTATTTGGTTGGTTTTTTCAACTCTAATTACTCTGGCTGCTTTTTCCTTCTTCTTTTCAGGAATGATTGGAGTGAGCGCGCGAATAGTAAAAAAGGAAAAGGTAAAATTTTTCAAAGAATTTTTATTTAATTCAAAAAGACACTTTTTTAATAATCTTTTAATCTTAATAATAATAACACTGGCAGGCGGGATAATTTGGGTCATAGCAAATTATGGAGTAATGTATACTGGGAAATATTTAAATTTGGAATTAAAATCGGCTACAATTTTATTTATGTTAATTTACTTCTTATTTATCATATCTTTCTTGATGTTTTTCACTTTTTCAATATTTTTTACAGTTTTAAATGATTTAAATTTTTCAAAAAGCATAAAGAAATCGTTTAATTTTGTAAAACGTAATTATGTTGAAACTTTGTCTTTAAATGTTTTAACTTTTATAATAATTGGTTTATTTAATAAAATAAATAACCCTTTATTTGATATTTTTGAATATATTTTATTAGCCCCGTTATTTATTTTAATCTTTTCTAGATTTGCATTAATCTATGAAGGAAAAAAATGATATATGAACCTAATGAAGATTCTTATTTAATTGAAAAAGAAGTAAAGAAATATGCCAAGGGGAAGAAAATTTTGGATATGGGTTCTGGATCAGGAATTTTGGCTCAAGCGGCAATAGATGCCGGGGCAAAAGAAGTTTTAGCTGCGGATGTTGATTCGGAAAGCTTAAGACATTTGAGAAAACTAGGGATACCTACTAAAAAATCTAATTTATTTGATAATATAGAAGGAAAATTTGAGATGATTATTTTTAATCCCCCTTATCTGCCTGAAGACAATAATGAAGATTTTGAAAGCAAAAGAGCAACTACAGGAGGAAAGAAGGGAGATGAAATAATATTAAATTTTTTGAAAAAGGCAGATAAATTTCTCAATAATGATGGAATAATATTACTGTTACTTTCTTCTTTAACTCCGAGAAATAAAATTAATAAATTAATAGAAAAGAAAAAATATAAAATTGAAATATTAACCAAGAAGAAATTATTTTTTGAAATCTTAGAAGTCTGCAAGCTAGAGAGGAAAGCTTAAAAGGCACTCTATTTTAAAATTAATATGAATGAAGAGATGTTAATGAAAGCGCAAACACTTCAAAGAGAAAGCGAACAAATTGAAAATAACATATTAATTATTAATGAACATATCTTGGAACTTAATAAATTCAATGAGAATTTGATGTTTTTAGAAAATAAAGAGGAAGAAAAAGAGATTCTGACTTCACTTGGGAGAGGTGTTTATGTTAAAAGCAAAATTCTAGATGAAAAAAAATTGTTTGTTGAAATAGGGGCTGGAATTGTTGTTAAAAAGAGTCCAACTGAAACAAAAAAAGTAATTGAAGACCAAATTGAAAAATTCGAAGATGCTAAGAAGCAATTACTTGGACAGTTGCATATGTATAAAGAAGAATTTGGAAAAATGCTTAAAGAAGTTAAGAAAATGAAGAAATTGAGTGACGACTAGATTTTTATACTTAGAAACTCTTAATTCATACTGTTTACGAAGAAAGTAAAAAGATTTATAAATTAATTAATTTAATAATATAATCATGGTAATAAATTCTATGCCGAAAAATGTTGAAGAAGCGGAAAAAATTCTTAAAGAGATTCAGGGAGAGGATTCTGGACCTAATGGGCAAAAAGCACGTCGACCTTCAGGGAGGGATATAGGTTCTGTTTCCCGTCTTGCATTAGATGAGGGTCATATTGTAGAAAAACTTATATCTCGAGGACTTGATGCGAAAACAATGAGAAGAATTGGAATATATCCTCAGAGGCTCGTTGAATTGGGATACACTGTAAAGCAATTAAAAAAACTTGGCTTTAGTGCGAATGAACTTATAAGTGCGGGATTTTCACTGAGTGATTTAATTAAAGGGGGATTTGATTTAAATGAGTTGAAGAAACTTGGTTATCAACCTATTGATTTAGTGCAGGCAGGATTTAAAATAAAAGACCTATTGAATTTAAATTATAATGCTACTGAATTAAAAAGGGCTGGTGCAAAGTTAATTGATCTAGTAAAAGCAGGTTATCCATTAAGTGATTTAAGATATGTTTTTAATGAAAGAGAGATTATTGGATCAAAACAGTTTTCATTAGTTGAATTAAAAACTTATGGTTTGAATATATTTGAACTCAAGAAGGTTTATTCCTTAAAAGAGTTTGCAATGGCAGGATATGGTGCACAGGAATTAAAAAATTGCGGATATGGTGCAATTGAGTTAAAAAAACAGGATTTTAGTGCTCAACAACTAAAGGATGCAGGATATTCTTTAGAACAATTAAAAACAGCTGGTTTTTCAGCGAGTGAATTAATGAGATGCGGGTATAACAAAGCAGAAGAGTTAAGGAAAGCGGGTTATTCTATCAAAGAACTTGCAATGGCAGGATTTGATTCCTATCAATTGAAAAAATTGGGCATTGGATTAAAAGAATTAAAGAATTTAGGGTTTAGTACATTTGAACTTTCCAATTTGGGTTTTTCAATTAACGAACTAGTTAAAGTAGGATGCAGTACGAGAGAACTTAAAAAAGCAAACTTTACTGCAAATGAATTACTAAAAGCGGGAATAAAACTAAAGGAATTAATTGCTGTCGGCTATTATCCTGCGGATTTAAGAAAAGCAGGATGCTCTGCAAAAACTTTAGCAGATCTTGGATTTGGGTTAAATGAACTGGTCAATGTTTTTAGCATGTCTGACTTAAAAAAAGCAGGATATTCGGATTTGGATTTAAAGAGATTTTACGAATTTTAACTTAAAGCGTATCTGCTTACCTTTGCGAAGTTAAGCAGAGAATGATAGCTATAAATTCTGAAGTAAATTCAGAATTTATAAGAGTTGTTTGTCTACGAACTTCAGAACTCTAAGCTCTTACCTTAAAACTTATCCATATAGGTGAATAAAATACGATAACAACGAAGATAAATTAAATGAAGTTTATCCTACATGGATAGGCTCTTAAATTAACGAATATCTAGGCGACTAGTGCAGGTTTATCTTTTTGTGAAAGTAGGAAGTCTAAACTTTGGGCAGGTAATTTTCTCTGGGAATCTTCTTGTGCAATACAATCTTTAATTTTTTCTGTTGGAACTGCAAATATATAAGCTCTTCCTGGAACTTTCATCCTACGGAAACGATCATAATCTACTTGAGTTGGAAGCTCCAAAGCTATAGCTTCTTCCATACAGCGTATTCCAAATATTAATTGCCCCTTGTTAATTGTTATAGGGGAAGATAAATCTATTCTTTTCCCATACTCGATTATTGTTTGGGGATTGTAACTTATCATATTTTTTCGTGATAAAATACATATTTAAATTTTGCTAATACTACTACTTTAAAATTTAATCATAAAGAATATTTTTTGAAATAATACAAGGATAATAAAATATTTGAAGGATATAATGGTGAAGTAAGTAATAGAGATAAGACATAGCTACTTAGCCAGATGATGGTACAAATAATTGTAATGATCAAAATAGTCTTTATTGTTTCCAACAGCCTAGTGGTGACGGGGGCGGAAGTTTGGGACCTGAGGAGTCAATGAAACTTTCTGAGAATATTAATAATTTTGACGATATGACTTCATAAATAAAAAGCAAGTTTTTTATATTCTATTTAATTCATTGCAGTATAATAAAAGAGGCATAGAATGAGTAAGAAAATAAAAGAGCTGCAAGATATTGCAAATATAATGAGAAGAGATGTTCTGAAGATGACAAATGCGGCAGGGAATGGACATCCAACATCATGTCTGAGTTGTGCAGAAATAATGGCCTGTTTATATTTTAATGAAATGAAATATGATTTTACAAATCCCGAAAATAAAAATAATGACGAATTTATTTTTAGTAAAGGACATGCCGCGCCCATATTATATTCCGCACTTTTTAGGGCCGGGGCAATAAAAGACGATTTAATGAGTTTAAGAAAAATTGATAGCAATTTAGAAGGACACCCAATTCCAAGATCACTTTCGTGGGTGAAAGTAGCAACGGGTTCTCTTGGACAGGGACTTAGTAATGGAATAGGATTTGCAATGGCTGCAAGGTTGCAAGGAAGAAAATATAGGACTTATGTTTTGATGGGAGATAGTGAGATGGCTGAGGGCTCGGTTTGGGAGGCGATACAATTAGCATCGTACTATGAGTTAAATAATTTGACAGCTATAATTGATGTAAATAGTTTAGGACAAAGAGGGAAAACAATGCTTGGATGGAATACTAAGGAATATAAAAAAAGACTAGAGAGTTTTGGATGGAATACTAAAGTAGTAGATGGACATAATATAAAAAAAATATTAAAGGCTTTGAAAAAAGCAAAATCCTCAGAAAAGCCTTTTGCAATTATTGCCAAAACTGTTAAAGGAAAAGGAGTTTCTTTTTTGGAGAACAAAGAAGGGTGGCACGGCAAGGCACTAAATGATTCTGAATTAATAAAAGCACTCCAGGAAATAAAAGAATCCCCAATGCCTTTAGTAAATATAGTTAAACCTGAAGAAATAAATTTTGAGTTTCGAAATGAACAAATGATGAAAAATGATTATAGTATTGGAGAAGAGATTTCAACGCGAGAAGCATATGGAAAGGCATTAGGAAAGTTATGTTTATCCAGCAATAAAAATATTGTAATTGATTCGGAAGTAAGTAATTCAACATATGCTGAAGAAGTGAAAAAAACAAGTGAAAAACAGTTTATTGAAGCTTATATTGCGGAGCAGAATATGATCGGAATAAGTTTAGGCCTTAGTAAAAAGGGTTTTAATGTTTATGCCTCATCATTTTCTTCCTTTTTGTCTAGAGCTTTTGATCAACTACGAATGTCTTCAATATCATCTGGAAAATTTACAGTATGCGGATCACACTGTGGTGTTTCAATAGGAGAAGATGGAGCGTCTCAAATGGGACTGGAAGACATTTCAATGTTTAGAAGTTTAATCGGAAGCAGCGTATTTTATCCAACAGATGCAGTTTCAACTCAAAAAATAGTAAAAATGTGTGAAAATCTAGGTGGAATTAAATATATTAGAACAACAAGAGGGAAAACTAAAATAATTTATAAAAATGATGAAAATTTTGAACTAGGAGAGTTTAAAGTATTAAAAGAAAGTAAAAAAGATAAAATTGTTTTAGTTGGAGCAGGAATAACAATGCAAGAATGTTTGAAAGCAAATGAAGAATTAAAGAATAACAAGATTGAAACTGCTGTTGTTGACTTATATTGTATAAAACCATTTAATTCTAAAAAATTTATTGATTTTGTTAAGAAGCATGGAAATAAAATAATTATTGTTGAAGATCATTATAGAGAAGGAGGAATTGGGGAGATGCTTCTATATGAGATAAAAAATTCTGGAATTGAACTAAAACATTTATTCGTTAAAGAAATTCCCCATTCGGGTAAACCGCAAGAGTTATTAGAAAAATTTGGCATTGATTCTAAAACCATTGTAAAAACTGCATTAGGATGGAAGAGGTAAGATTTGAGCATAACATGCAAATTTTAAAATGATGTTGTAATAAACTATAAACTTGACATCGCCACTAGGCGAGTCAGGAAAGTTAGTAATTTAACATGTCAAGA
>CAYHPN010000039.1:0-16493 GCA_964358765.1 Candidatus Woesearchaeota archaeon
GAAGAAAAATTCTCTGGGGATACTATTCCATTACTGTTCTTATTGCAATAATTATAGGGGTTTTTGTCGGAGTAATATTTAACTTTGATCCTAGGTTATCTCTTTTAGCAGGATACGCAGGCACAGATATAATAGAAGGAATATACAAATCTTTCTCAGTTCAAAAAGTGTACATAGCTCCGCTGAAAGGTAAAAAATAAAATGTCTGTAGATGCTAAACTCATAAAGTTTATTATAGAAGCCAGAAAAAGAGGTTTCTCTGACAAGGAAATAAAAACTCCTCTTTTAGAAAAAGGCTGGCTTGAAAAAGACATTGAAAAAGGTTTTAGTTCTCTTAAAGAAGAAAATATAATTCCAATAGAAATTGATCTTCCAGAAAGCATAGTCAAAATTGTTCAAAAAAGGGCAAAGAAAAACCTTCTCTCACTAGAAGAGCAGATTATAGATATAATAAGAAGATCAGCAGTCAATGCTAAAAATAAAAAATTACCTTCCGCTGAGAAAATCGATGACCTTCTTGTTTCAATTTTCTCAAGAAGAAAAAGGAAGAGTAAATAGGTTTTTTAATAAAAAAATAAAAAAATATTCTTTATTTTCATTAGGGGTAAAATTTAAAGACATTTATTTTCCTTCTAACTAAAATCAAAACTCTTTTAAATCATGCTATTTTGTATAATTTATGCTCTTGTAGTCTAGTGGTCAAGGACACCGCCCTCTCGACTGCCGAGGTTTAATTCGAACACAGATGATAACTTCAGCCCTTAGATGGACAGGTACTTTTTATTAAGTGCGCAGAGATATTCTTTGCGTACGGAGAACGGCGGTAACCCGGGTTCAAATCCCGGCAGGAGCATTAACACATAATTTAGCCAACCCCCATGCGGGGCATAGCACTAATCCCCCACCACCCCCGTGCGGTGCATTGACATCAACAAGTTCGAATCCCAGCAAGGGGGTTGCTGTCAGAAAGAAATACATTAAAGAAAGTTATAAAAATCAATAAACAAGTTAATTTTCATTACACCCCATTATAAGAAAATGACAATAGATGATGATATCAAAGAGGCAAATGAATCAATCAAAAGCCTAGGAAGTTTGGTTAAGGACTTAAACTTGGTCAAGATAAATATCAGATGGGGACTAGACATCGCCTTGCTTTCTGGTTCATTCTTTTTATTTTTTGAATCTTTATTGAATTATCAATCTGAACCATATTGGAAGATTATCCTTTTCAATTTAATCTCCTGGATATTTCTCGCCGATTTTGTTTTAACCTCAGTTAGATATAATAATCAAATTAAAAAACTTCAAAATATAAAGGATGGAATAAACAAAAACCTCCTCTCATTAGAAACAATAAAAAAGAATGAAAATTTGAGTGGAATTTATAATAAAGTGTTTCATAAAAAGATAAACAAATGATGTTTTATTCTGATTTTATTTCCAATAGATAAATATCTGTATTCCCGTCGCAACCAATTTCATCTATACACTTTTCATTTCTCTTGTCTGCCCAGACAATTTTATTTTGACTAATCTTAACTTGGTCTAGTTTGGGAAGTTCTTCCGTATCTCCTTCTTCAACTAATTTTTTCCAAGAGTCTGTCCATCCGCCACCATATTGGTATCTATTTCCTTTAATTTCATAAACCTTGTTTGTTTGCAGCCAGTATATACTTAATATTTTTTGTGATTCTTCGCAATCTTCGTAAATTCCTCCCTTATTCTTCCAGTTGTAACACTTAATCCATTCACGAACTTGTATATCTTGGATTTTATTGAGCATCTCAGGATTTGTTACTTCTTCATAAAACGCATTGTTTTTCGTAACATCAAGTGAATAAATCTCAAGATTTACTCCATCAGAATATCCGCTCCCCTTGTAGGTATCAGTCCATTTAAAGTAAATTAAATTGTTTTCTGTAATAGTTGTACAAGGATATTCTACATCTTTTCTGACATCAGAAATTTTTTCAACATAATAACTTATATCTTCATCAAACAAGTTAAGTTCGGCATAATTTAACAGGTGGCAAACTTTATCTGATTGGGCTTGAGTGTTTGCAGGCGTGAATATATATCTGTCAGAGATTTTCTCAAAATCTTGACTAGAACAGGAGTAACCATCATCAACTATCCCTTGGTAATCATCGCAAATCAAAAATTTCTTAGGAAATTTTTCTGCTCCGATTATCTTTGGACTTGAAGATTGTGAGGGGTATCCTTCTCTACTCCTCCCAGGAAGATACTTAAAAGGCAATTCAGTTGTTTCACCTTCATTTGGATAATCTTCCCAAACAACTTCCTGTTCTTGATCACATTCAGGGGTATTCTCTATTTCTATTAAATATTTACGACCAGAAAATTCTTTTGAAGTGAATAACAAAATACCATTATAGAAATCGTTTATCTCTTTATCTAAACCATCGCAAGTTATTTGTTTTGTCTCGCCAGTTGTAATATCAAAAAGAAAAATATCATTTAATTCGAAACCATGGTAGCTGTCCTCCTTAACTTTTTCTGTTTCAAGCTTCCCATTACTCTTTATGTAAAAAATCTTATCTTGATATATTAATGGACTAAATTCGTCTTCTTCACCAGAGGTCACCTGTTTCTCTTCATTTGTGCTTAAATCTTTCATAAAGATATCTTTATTTCCGTTACGTTCATCAATCCAAACTACAACATTGTCGTAAACATCTGGGTCGGATTGGATAGCTTTGTTATCAGTGACCTGAATTAAATCAAAATAATTTATCTTGGCTTGTTCTGTAATTTCAGAATTTTGCGTATTCGCTTCTCGGTTTGTTGTTTCAAGGTTTGTTTCATTTGTATCAGAAGAATCATTAAATATTCCAATAAGGGAAAAAAGAATTATCAGTCCCAAGATTGTGCTTATAACCCAATGCCTTCTAAACCAGTTTTTCTTCTTAATTTGCTCTGCCATTCTATAAAAAATCTAAGGATTGCCTCTTAAAAAACCTTGTCTTTATCCTGTTTTATATAACAGGAAATTATTTATAGTATCATCACATCTATTTTCTATGGAGACAAGTATGAATTATTGGGCGTGCCCGACTAATACCTTGGAAGGTTTAGAAAGATTAGATAAAGAAAAAGAATCTTTTAAGCGACACACCGTACCAAATGGTAAAACAAGGTATAAGGCGGTAATTAGATTAGAGGACACAAAAGTTACTTTAGAAAATGAGTCCTTGGAAAAATTAAAGAAGAAAATAAATGACCTCAAAGAGAAATTTGAGGACTTTAAAGAAGAGGTATACTCCATTATCATAGAATCTTAAAAAAGTAAATCATACTCACAAAAACAGAGGAAAAAGCAAGAAGATAACTTGAAGAGTAGATGATGGGGCAACCCCCTCCTGGGGCATTGAACAAAAATCCATGCCCATGTGGAGCATTGCCAAAAAAATGGCAAAAGACCACCCCCGGCAGGAGCATATATTTTATTTTCGGTGTTTTTGATTTTTTGAGAAAGGAAACATCGACTCAATTGTATATATCTTTAAAAATAACTATTTATATTTTAAGATAATGAAATATTCAGATATTGTAGACTATGACAAACTAGATCCCTTTAAAGAGGAATGTATAAAAAGATTTCAAAAAAGCCTGACTTTTCCAAACAAAAGAGGTATTTCTATTGTTCCAGAATCAATTGGATTAACGGCAGTAGCAATTGATTTAGGAAAATTGGGCGGAGATTTCTATATTGCTTTTGGTGTTGAAGGACTTGGAACAAAGAATATGATTGCCGAAGCAATGTCTGACTTGGAAAGAATTGGTAAAGGAATCGGTCTTGAAGAAAGGGCGTTATTTTCTGGAGTAGGTCAGTGTGAAATGGCAATGACTCTTAATGATTTATCTGCAATAGGTGCTACTCCAATTGCATTTGAACCAATTGTGGCTACGGGAAGTTCAGATTACTTAACAAATAGAAATAGGTCTGCGGGAATCATAGATGGATTTGAAAGAGGTGCGCAAATAACTGGAGTAGCAATTCCTGGAGGAGAAACTCCGACATTAAGGGGAATTGTTTCACCAAATACAATCGACCTCGCAGGAGGCTCTTTAGGAATTATCGCACCAAAATCTCGGTTGATAACTGGAAATGGTCTCGAAGAAGGCTTGCTTATTTATGGTATTTCAAGTAGCGGAATTATGTCAAATGGAGTTTCATTAGCAAGAAAAATTGCAGAAAAACAAGAGAATGGATATTTCACAAAATTGCCAAGCGGAAGAACACTTGGAGAAGCGTTGTTAAGCCCGTGTACTCTTTATTCTCCGTTTGTAGATAGTTTACTAGAATCAGGAGTAGATGTTCGCTTTTTGTCCCCCATTACAGGGCATGGGTGGGCGAAGATAATGAGGCATAAAACTTCTCTTAGATATGTTGTGGATAATCTTCCAGTGCCTCAGGAAGAGTTTAGATTTATTCAAGCAGTTGGGCCTGTTGAAGATGAGGAAGCATATAGAGCATGGAATATGGGCGTCGGAATGGTAGTCATCGCCCCAGAAAGAGATAGAATCAAGGTTGGGCAATCAGCGAAAAACTGTAGTTTAACATCTTATGTTTTAGGTTATACAGAAAAAGGCGAAAGAGAAGTTGTTATTGGTCCAAAGAATATAACTTACAAACCAAGATAATTTTTTCTTTATTATTAAACATTCATGCTCCGAGTAATCTCGGCGGGAGCATTTTATAAAGAGTAATCTTTGAGAAATGCTAAAGAGCAGAGTTCTAAATTATAATCTTTTAATTAAATCATTATATACTCCATCCGGGAGAAAATCGCTCAATATCTGGTCAGTTATGAGGTAGGTTTGATATTCTATAATATCTCTGGAAAATGTTTTAGTTAATGAATCTATAAATTCTCTTAGTTCTAAGATGCTTTTAACAACCAAGAAGCAGGATAAATCAAAAGAACCATCTAACACATATTGACCATTAGAATGTTTATACCTCCTAATAAAATCTAAGGTTTCATCTTGTCTCTCTCTGTTTGTCTTTAAAAAAATAAGGTATGGTTGAAAACCAATTCTAAAGACATCAAAATTAGTAAAGAGTTTAAGAATAACCATATATCTCTGTAGTTTGTCCATTCTTTGTTTTATTGCCTCAGCAGTCAAATCAATTTTTTTAGATATTTCCACAAGAGAAATTCTGGAATTTTCTTTTAAAGTTTTCAAGATATCTAAATCATTTTTATCTAGTTCATAATCTTGGTAACCAATCTGACTTACACTCTTTTTCTCATCATTAAATAATTTATAAGAATCAAAATAATTTTTGCATATTGGATGAATTTGAATGTTTTTAATATGTTTGCTAAATCCCCCAGCCTTAATTAGACTATTAAAATGGTTGTTATCTTTACTATACACCATCCAGAAAATATTAAAATTAGAAGCAAGTTTTATGATGGCTGCACTAAATTCGCATTTTCTTAGTTTTTCAATTACTATATCCTTTTTTGAAGGATCTACTTCTAACATAATCATATAACATAAATGATTAAATGCTCTCACATTATAGTAAGCTATATGTTGTAAAATTATTTCTTTTTTATTTAATTGGCTAATTCTTTGCAAAATTGCGGGCTTGGATAATTTAATCTTCTTAGCGATGTTTGTGATAGAAACTCTTGAATTATCAACAAGTGCCTGCAATATTTCCTGATTCTTTCTATCCAGTAAGGTTCTTTCTTCAGGTTTCTTTAAAAGTATGCTTCCTTTCATATATTAACAATACTTATTATTGGTTTAAATATTTTTTGTTTTGTTAGTATTTTTCTGGGTAAACATTAAATAACCTTTTTTTTCTTATAGACTATGGCAAAAAATAAAGAAAAACCGACTGATCGAACTAAGAAACCATCAGAACTAGAGGAATTTACTCAAGAAGAAATATATGAACTAGCATTAGAGGCTAAAAAGGTGAGGGATATTCCAGATAGAGTTGACAAATATTTATCCCAGGCTAGAGTTATTGCTAAATCTGATTTGGCTAATGGGTGCGTTCACATGAAAAAGGGAGTCTTATTAGGTCATGCAACCTTTGGTAAGTTCAAACTCGATTTAGGAATGACAGTTCACGAGGGTAGCAGTTATAATGATCAATGGGGTGGGGATGACCATTATTGCAATGTGTATCAAAATAGCGATGCAACCTTAACATATGAACACCAAACTGTTGTTTCAGACGGTTTTCGTTCTAAGAAAGTTATACTGGACGAATCTGAAGAATGGGTTGATTCCTTGGATAAATTATATCATGTTGCATTAAACATGTAATATTTATCTTGAAACTAAATTCCCGGCAGGAGCATTTTAATTTTTATCCAATTTTGCATATCTTCTTTTAAAGAGCATATTCCAATACGGGCACATTAAACAATAATTTGCCTGATGTGTGCCCCCTAATTACGGGCACTAATCAGAAAGATTTAAATAATCTGTGCCCGTATAAACATTGTGGTATACACCGAGATAAAAGAAAAGAATGGAAAAAATTATTATTATAGAGTTTTGAATATCAGAAATGGAAATAAATTCAAGAAGAAAAGAGTTTATCTAGGAGTTGATTTGGAAGAAAAGGAATTAAAGAATAAAGAGGTAAATGCAGACAAAGAGCTTTCTATTCTATCTAGCCTTCTAACAAAAGAAGAAATTAAGTTAGTTGAAAGAATTAAAGAAGACTTTCAAAAAGAGCCAAACATATCTAGGAACAATAGGTACGAATCTTTTGTTTCATTGTTTACTTATGATTCAACTGCCATTGAGGGAAATACTTTAAGTTTGGAAGAAACATCTTTCCTATTGTTCGAGAACAGAGTTCCAAAAACAAGATCTTTAAGAGAAATTAATGAAACTTTAAATCATAGAAAGGCATTTGATAAAATGTTGGCTCATAAAGGAGACTTAACGAAAGAGTTTATTTGTGAATTGCATAAGATAGTTGTTGAAAATACACTGCGAGAGGAATTAAATAACCAGGTAGGATGTTATCGAAATGTTCAAGTCTTTATCAGAGGACGAGATTGGATGCCCCCAAAACCTAGAGAAGTATCAAATGAGATGAAGACACTTTTATCATGGTACTCTAAAAATAAAAAAAAATTGCATCCTTTGGTTGTTTCTTCTTACTTCCATATTGCATTTGAAACAATTCATCCATTTGTTGATGGTAATGGGAGAGTTGGAAGATTATTGATGAATTTTATACTTCATAAAAACAAATATCCAATGATTAATATTCCAAGCAAGACTAAATTTGATTATTATGAAGTTCTCCATAAAGCAACCATTGATGGAGATCTTAGGTCCTTTATTGAATTAATGATTAAGATATTGCAGGAAAGTAAGATAAAGTTTTAGGTTTATAATTCTCTGGAACTTCAAGCCCTGTAGTGAATTAAATAGGGTCTTGCTTTTAATTACCCTTCATATTTACAAAAGGTTTAATGTTCGGCAGGAGCATATATTTTATTTTCCCGTAATACCCCATGGCTTGCCATGGGGAGTTTCATCAAAACAAAAAGAGTTTTAAATGTCTCCCTCATACTAATTCTATGGTATTAAATAAAAATCAAATTCAAGACATAAAGGACTTACTAAGCTACAAGATAAGTGAAAAGCTAACAAATTATGCAAGAGAGACAACTTCTATGCCATTTTTAGCAAAATTAATGCAAGATTCTGAAAAAGTTGCATCATATTCATTTATACATTCTTTGGCAACTATTCTTGGGCAATCTGTTTATGAAAAAGTAGCACAAATTATCGCAAAACCTAATTATGATTTTGCTGAAACAGGATATGATGTAACTGGAGAAATAACAAATGAGGAAAACTCTGCTATTTCGAAGATACTTCAAGAGATAAAATCTAGAACAAGGAAGGCAGATAAGGATAAAGAGATAAATGAAATCTTAAAAGCAAATTCAAATGGTGGAAGGAGAATAAAAATAAGAGCGGATCTGTTTTTGAAAAAAGGAGATAAAGAGTATTATATTGAAATAAAAACAGCAAAACCAAATATGGATGTTTTTGTAAAGTCCAAACAAAAACTACTTGAATGGATCGCATTAAGAAAGAAGAAAGTAAATACAATATTGGCTATTCCATATAACCCTTATCATCCAGAACCCTATAGCAGGTTTACTATGCAGGGCTATTTGGATGAAGAAAAAGAATTATACGTTGCAGAAAAATTCTGGGAATTGCTTGGCGGAAAAGGAACTTATGAGGAAGTTCTAAAAATCTTTGATGAAGTTGGAAAAGAGTTTAAAGAAAGAATACAAATAAAAATCAAAGAAGTTGCGAAAGAGAAGATGGAAGTTTAATTATTTCTTTTTCATATGGAATATTATCTCGGCATAGGGTTGCCTGTCTTTTTCTGTCCTATTCAATACCGGTCTTTTGAATTTATCAACAATTACTAAACCGCTTTTCTCAGCAATTAAAGGATATAAGTTATATTTATCATTTGCAACAATGAAAAAATGCCCGCCATCTTTTACAAACTTGCTAATATTTATTAAAACTTGACTAATTCCTTCAATATATTCATCTTTTGCTTGTTTTCCTTGCCCTTTATATAGTGGCCCTATTTCTTTATCATCTTTTCTTGGAATATTAAATAATTCATAAGAATAAGCGTGTTGTTCATGGTAATCTATTTGACCAACATATGGTGGCGAAGTAAAGACTCCATCTATTTTTTTATTTAAAAGAATTTTTCCAAATTCTGGATTTTGCTTTTTAATTTCCTTAAATATATCGATTTCTCTTGAATCTCCATAAATCACTTCTGCATTAACATTTTTTTTGAGTGTAGAGAATTCATTTAATCTCTTTATGGTATCATAAGTGTATCTTATCAAATGTTTAACTATTGAGTTTATTGGGGTGCATATTTTTTTATGTTTTGGGCAATAGTATGGTCCTATTTGTGGTTCTGTTAATGTTGCTAGATCCGAGTGTTTTGTTGCCCTACATGAACGGGCGGTTCTACTTAAAATAATCATCAAAACATTTTTCAGTTTTTCATCTTCAATCCTTCCTAAAAACTTAATGTAATAGAAAAGTTCTTGTCTCTCTCTTTTAGGAAACCATTTGTACAAAAAGCCACTCATGGTTTTTTCATTTAATAGTTCAGATGCATTCTTTGTGCCATTTTTTTCAAAAAATTCTTTATTCTCATCTAAGAATTGTTTAAGTTTTTCTTCCCCATATTGTTTTTCATCTTTTATAATTCCTTTCCAAACATTTCTTTTAAACTCTGGATTTGGAAAGTATTTTTTATTGAATTCGTTTAGTTTTTCTTTTAGTTGATTATCAAAAGAGTCATCAAATGCTTTTTGACTAAACTCTCTTGTCTTAAAACATTCGTCTCTAGCAGTTTTATCTAATCTCATTAAGTCATATTTTCCTATCTTAACTTTCGATATTAAACAATTAAAGTCAGAAACATCGATACCAATAGAATGTAGCCCTAGTTCTGAAGATTGAACTAATGTTGTTCCACTTCCCATAAAGGGATCTAGAACTATATCTCCTTCTTTAAAGAAAATTTGCTTTTTGAATGTGTTAATGTGCGAATTTAGGAAGTAATCTACAAGTTGTGGAATAAATTTTCCCTTGTAAGGATGTAATCTGTGAACATGTTTTGTAGTATCTGATTCTCTTAGATGAGCAAAAGACAAATTCCAATTAAGATCATTCCCTAATTTTCTTTTCCATTCCTCTTGTTTTTTTAATATATTCTTATCATAATAGTATTTTAGTTCGATTTTATCAACTTGCAAATTTCCATTTCCATTGTTGTATTTTTTTATTTTAGCATACTGAACTAAATAAGTTATATTTGAAGGAGTCACCATTCTACCTAAAAATTTAGAAGCCCATTCAGATGCTTCATTTACAGATAATAATTCTTGTGTCATTTCTTTTCCTCCTTCTTTATTTTTTCTTCCATAAATACTTCTATACTTCTAGATAAAGCAATTGCGTTCTTTTTACAAAAATCCTTATATTCTTCGTAAGTTTCTTCGTCTAAACTTAAAGTTACATTTTTTTGAACCATCTTTTTTCAAATGAATACAAATGTAAACAAATGCAACCTTTTAAATGTTTGTTACAACTTTTTAATAAAAATAGAAAATTAGTTAAATTATCAAAAACTCTCTTAACTAAAATGACAAATAATAACTTCATAAATTCAGAGGATGAAGATATTTTTTATAAACTAATTAATTCCAAAGATAACAAAGAGAAAGTTAGAATACTTGAAAATTCCTGGTTAAATGAAAAGAGAGAGTCTAAGGATAATATAAGAATCATCATAAAAGGAATTGAAATCCTTAATAAAGGTACGGATAAAGAAAAGATAATTGCCCTGCAAGTAATAAGCAGAACTAGTGGCTTTCTCTTATCAGATCAACTTGAAGAGATATTTAAGATATCTGGCGCTAAAATTTCTAAAGGTAGAGAAACTGTGAGTTACAATGAACTAAAAGTTATAATAACCAAGTGTCTGGAATTTTTGACGAATCAAAATGGGGATTTAAGATTTGCTGCTGCAAATACACTTCATTACTTGAAAAGTGATCTATCTAAAGCAGATCATGAAGAAACATATAAGAAAATATTGAATCTAAGAAAAACAATTAATGGCAAGAGAAGAAAAACTATTGAATACTGTATTGAAAAGTTTAGACCAAGAGAGGTATCTTTTATGGAAGATATCATTAATGCAAATTATGGAAAAATGGTCAATAATTTTGATTCTGAGACTGAAAAAATTTGGAAAGAAAATGAAATTTGGGCTGAAAAGCTAGGGGATGCCTATTACGATTCAGTTTTAAAAGAAAGTGAAGAACTCATTAAGAAAGACACCAAAGAAAATGTCGGTTATAATATGTTTGTTGACGGAATAAGAGTTGGGCTAGATATTATTATGCCTTTGCTTGATGGGAAAATGAAAGAAAAAGCTAAAGATAAAATTGAACAAATGCTGACTAAAAGATCTTTTGCTGAACAGATAGAAGAAAATCTATGGAACGAAGGAGCATATGCTAAAACACTGAATACTAATGATCCTAATTTTCAGGAGAAAATGAAATATTTTGAAGAAAAACCTAATGAAGTTAAAGATTTTAATTGTAAAAATTGTAACAAACCAATAGGTAAGCATAATCTATACTGGCATGAAAATTTATGTAATGATTGTTTTTTTGATAAACATAGTATGTAATTACTGCAATATCAATAGCGAATAGAAAAATAAATAAACTCCTACAACTTAATACAATTAATAATAAAAAGAGGAAAAGGCAAGAAGATAACTTGAAGAAATAGCTGAAAGGAAAATTCTGCGAAGGATATAAGGGGCATTTTAATCCCTAAGGTCAACGTAGTTACAAAATAAGAAAAATATCTATTAATAATCTTTATTTTCTTTCTCAATTAAAGTGGTTATTTTTTTAACAAAAGAAAATCTATTCCTAATGTCTTCAATAATCTCATAGAATCTATGAATGTCTTCAACGTCAAATGTTAATTCAATATCATATTTACCTAACTGATGAAGGAAATAATGTATCCCTTTAGTCTGTTTACAATAACTAACAAATTTGTCGTATTGTGCTGAATCTACTTTGTTAACTGATATAAGGGCAATATATGGATGATAAGATAAAGTGGCCATGTTAATTTTTATTTTATACCCGGAGATAATTTTATTCTTCTGGAGTTTTTTCATCATAGTTATTGTTGAGCGCGGATTTAATTTTATTTTTTTAGCTATATTTAAAATTGAATCTCTTGAATTTTTTCTCAGAACTTCTATTAGTTCAACCTCTCTTTCATTCAATTTCTCGCTCTCTACTTCACAGTCAAAGATTGGAAAGAATTTTGATTGTGCCGTTTGGCTAAAAGATTTATTGATTTCAAATGCGTCCAATACTACGGAAATTTCTTTTTCTAATATAAAAGGAGATAATTCATCAAGCATACTAGACATTACTTCTTTATCTTTTTCTTTTTCAATGCTAAAACTTAATAGTAAATCATATTCGCCTTCACAGAAAATATGCCAAGCACAAATCCTGTATTTTTTTATTATTGTAATTATTCTCTTAACGGATTGATCGTCACGTTTCACTAGTTTGATGTGAACAGGATACAAGCGAAATCCCATTTTAGAATAATTGATCTTTGTGTTGAATTTCCTTATAACTTTTCTTTCAATTAATCTATTAATTATTTTTATTACCCCTTCGGTAGACAATTTTAATTTCTTAGCAATCTGATTAGCTGGTATTCGACAGTCTACCTCAAGAATTGAGAGTATCTCTTTCTCGGATAAGTTTAGCTTCATATACATAAGAAAGCTCAATAGTTTAAATAACTACCTATTTTATGCTTAATTAAGCATATATTTCAACTTTATTCTAAGAAATATTGATATATTCATGATTAATGATGATAATATGAAAAGCAAAATAACAAGAAAGAAACAAGAAATGAAAGGAGTTGTAAACACCTTGAAAGATGATGACGTTGGCAGACTAGCGGACTCCTATGCGAGAGCTGCATGGAATTACAACACATATAAAGAGAGTGCTCCAAGTGGGGAATATAGAGTTAGTCTAAGAGAAGGAATCTTAAAAAATATTAGAGATTGTTACACAGTTGTTCCTAAAGATCAAATGGAAAAGAGATTTCCAGAAATATATAGTTACCTTGAAAGCTGGAGTAGAATTCAATGGTTTACTTAAATTACTTAGTATTTTTAAAATGAAACTAAAAAATAAGCTCATAAAAGAAGCGCAGAAAATCATGTCAAAAGAAGATGTCGCTCATGATCTTAGCCATGCTTTGAGAGTTCTAAATAATGCGGAGGTTATTTCTTCTATTGAAGGCGGAGACATTGAAATTATTATTCCAGCTGCATTGTTTCATGATATTGTAATCTATCCAAAAAATGATCCGAGGTCTCCCTTAGCTTCAACTGAAAGCTCTAATATCGTGGAGAAAATATTGATTAAACTAAAATATCCAAAAGAAAAAATTTCACTTGTTAAACAAGCTATTATTGAACATTCGTACTCTAAGGGGATAAAGTCGAATATGTTAGAGTCACAAATCTTGCAAGATGCGGATAGACTTGAATGCACTGGTGCAATTGCTATTATGAGGTCTTTTTCGTCTACTGGTCAAATGAAAAGAAAGTTTTATTGTGCAGATGATCCTTTTTGTGATAGAAGAAAACCGAATACATCCGAATCTACTTTGGATTTCGTGTATTCTAGGTTATTAACAATGAAATTTAATACTTGTACGGCGACCAAGTTAGCAAAAGCACGAATTAAATTTATTAGAATTTTTCTGAAACAATTAAGAGAAGAGATTTCGACTCCTAAAAGATTAAATAATCTATCTGAACTGCAATAAGTTGAACCTTGGGTTTAACTCCCAGTTGGAGTATTTTTTATCTATTGAGAAAAATCAAACATTAAAAATATCTCTAAGTCGCTCTCTTTAGATTCATAATTAAATTGTTCTCTTAAATCTTTTATTAGTCTTGGTTTTAGGCTATCAATTATACTCATTGATGGCAATCTTACAGCACTATCTTCATAACTCTCGTTCGCTATGACATATCCTGCTAAAGCCTTTCCCTTAAAATTTCCACTTCCATATTCAGCATTATGGCCAAGAATTCTAACAATAAGCTCTGGGTTTTTTAAATCAACTGCTTTTGTTGGAATAACATTCATCAAGTCATATTCTCCATCAAAATCTTCATCAGGAGCAATTTTCTTTCCATTAACTTCATAAGGTTTATCCTTCCTAATTAATCTTGCAGGCAATTCCACTCCAAGAATATTATATATTTCTCCTTGACATCCCATAAAAGTTTCTTGCACTAAGTCTTTTTAAATCTTTAGAATTATTTTCATAGTATTTAATTTATACTACTATATAGTTACATTAAATAGATAAGTTTAAAAACATAAAGTTTTCATTATTTTAATGGTGCTTAACGAGATTATAGGTATTGGATATGCTTTGAAAGATGCTGGAGCGAGAGCTATAGAAATAAGTTCAGATGCAGTTAGTAGCACAATTGATTTTGTAAAAAACTTCGATTACAATCCAAAAAACTGGTATCATGCTGGTATTTGCTTACTTAGAGATACACCAGCAGAAGTGCTTATACTTGCAATAGGTGCAGGATTAACAGTAGGAATAGAAAGAGGATTTAATGAAAGCGCAAGAGCAAGCAAAATTCCTATAGGTTTCTCTGAAATAACTCAAGTTGAAAGAGACGCTCGGAATACACACGAAGAAATCGAGCCTTTTACTTATTTTCTTATGACAGCAAACGATTCTGCAATGAAGCCTTTCGAAGCCTGGAACCTTGCTCAGGAAAATACTTTGCATCCTACAGAAACTTTTGCAAGAGAACTAGAGATTCATGTTGATCCTGCATTAAAGACGCACACACATAATTTGCCTGATCTTTTAGAAAAACTCCCTGCACGATCTGCAAAAGCTAGAGCCAGCTTTAAGGATTTCATAGGGGCAATGCAAAAAGTCAAGTTTGTAAATCAAAACTTTAGTGATGCTTGGTACGATACACATGTAGATAATTATCATACAGAATGTACTACGACAACAGATTCTAAAGGAGATAGTCATACTGAATGTCACCCAGTGTACGATGACACAACTCACACATATACTTATTATCAAGAGCATGGGGAAAAAGCATCCATAAAATTAGGCAATCTGCTTAAAGATTATCCTGATCTTCATTTGAAAGAAAAATTAAGAACAGCATCACAGACTAATGCAGAAGGAGAATATGCTGCAGAAAAAAGCAGAAAGGGTAAAGATGGCGGAAAGAAATACACTCCTTTTGACTTTATGGAAATTTGCAATACTTGGGCAACAGGTTCAACTTTAACTGTAAATCTTCCTTTTATTTATGACTCCTGGAGAGATCTTCACGTTGACGGACCTGCTTGGAAAAAAGCAAAATCAACTGCACAAAGTATTTCATATAAAACTTATTCACACTCAGATGCAGGGCCAAGAGAGTTTCAAATAGCAGAGGAAACTTTAAGTCACGGCAGGTTACTAGAAACTTCCATTGAAGAAATTGTTGATGGCATAGATTTTGCAGAGCAGAATGCTCCTATCTTAGAAGCAAAAATAAGGGAATTTATTGGAGTCACGTTAGACAAAAAACCAGGAAGTATAAAGAAATTAAGAAACGAAATCATTAGCCTTTCAAAAGAACTCTATACAAAAAACTTCAAAGGCGGATTCGATGTTTATGGATTCAGGTATGGAGTAGTTGCACTCTGGGTCTTAGGGGCAATTATATGCGGCGGCGCTTTAGGCTTTGCAGCTGACAGAACCACAGAAAAATATGATACATGGGACAAGTTAGCTAAAGAATAAAATGCAAAATTTTAAATTATTGAATTTTTATCAATTAATATATGGATAAAAAAATATTAAAATTAATTGCAGAAAATTGGATTGCAGCATTTGGAGAGCACGATATAGAAAAATTACTCTCTCTTTACCATCCTCATGCAAAACATTATTCCCCTAGGATTGAAATAGAAAGACCTCAAACAAAAGGTTGGCTCAAAGGGAAAGATCAACTAAAATCTTGGTGGCAGAATAGTTTCAGCACACTCCCTGATTTAAATTATAGTCTAAGAAATCTTACTGTAGAAGATGATAGAGTCTTCATAACCTACATAAGAAAAGTATCCGGTCAGCACACTCAGGAAGTAATGGAATATCTTTTAATAAAAAACGGCCTTATAATAGAATCAAGAGTTTTAAGAAGTTGGATAATCTAATTAATTATTTCTTCTGCTTCTGATAAACAAATTCCAATACTTGTAAAACAACACTTTCTATGGAAATAGATGTAGAATCTATTACTTTATCATAATGCCTATGATCTCTATGATCAACTCCATAAAATTTAATATATCTTTGAACATCATTTTCTTCACGCCCACTAGCTTTAGCAATCATCTCATCCAAATCTTTAACCTCATCTTCGTTTCTTACATCAGTCTGACTTTGCCTTCTTTGTTGCAAGATGCGTCTTGCGCCTTCTTCCAAAGATGTAAAGATATAAATTTTAGAAGATTCTTTCAGATGATAAAATTGAGTTCTTCCCTCAACAATTACATTATTTCCTTCTGAATATAACTGTCTAGCTCTTTGAGCCACTTTCTTATCAATTTCTCGATCTACTTCTGTATTAACAGAAGCGTAATCATTAAATTGTTCGATAGACATTCCCATTCATTTAGCCATATCTCTGCAGATTGCACCAACATATATCCTTTGTCCGGCTAAATGTTCAGTAGCTATTATACTAGCAGAACTCTTCCCGCTTCCAGGGCTTCCAGATACACTAATTAATA
>CAYHPN010000040.1:0-15728 GCA_964358765.1 Candidatus Woesearchaeota archaeon
ATTTGACAACTGTCAAAATGTGTTGAGTAAAAATAATTAAATTTTCAATCAAATTTTCTTCGTCAAGAATCTTGTCATATTACGTGTTTTGATTCTTGATCGTGCTCATGATGTCAAAACATCTTGACATGTTGAAAATTACTATTTATCCCGAACTCGCCTAGTGGCGAGGTCAAGATTTAAGTTTAACCATCTTCTTAATCGTTATTAACAAATTTTACTTTATCTTCCTGGTTCATTTCTACAATCTCCTTTTTTTCCATTTCATTGCTAAACAAGCCCTTAATTTCTTCATTTTCTTCCTTTAATAAAAGATTTTCTTCTTCTAGATTTTCATTTAGAACAGTAGAAGGTTCTTTAATGACTTCCTTAATAGCTTCTTCGTCTCCAATATGAAGACTGAGTATTTTTGAAACTCCTTCATGCATGCTTACTCCGTAGAGAACGTTTGAATTAAGAATTACTGCATCATTATGTGTTACAACTATATATTGGCCCGATTTCATATATTGAGTTAATAATGCGGAAAGTCTCTCTGAGTTTCTTTTGTCTAAAGCCGCATCAATCTCATCAAAAATATAGAAATGATATGGTTTATGCTTTTGTATTGCAAATAATAAAGACAATGCAACTAAAGTCTGCTCTCCTCCAGAAAGAGAAGTCACATCAAAATATTTTCCTTTCGCCATTCTTACAACAATATCTATCCCGCCTTCAAATATTTTTTCTTTATTTTCAATCTCTAAATAAGCAATTCCTTTAGAAGACAACCTTGAAAAGTTATTTGTAAATAAAGCATTAATTGCTTTAAATGTTTTATTAAATGTCCTGTCTTTCTTCTTGTCAATTTCTTCAACTATCTTTAAAATCTCAATTTTTTCACTCTCTAATGTTTCAACCTTTGTTTTTACACTATCATATTCTTCCTTTATTTTGTCATAAACTTCTAAAGCTCTCATATTTATCGAACCTATCGTCAATAAAGTATCTTGAGTTTTTCTCAATCTTTCTTCTAGATTTTGTATACTGCCTGCAATTAATTCTATTTCCTTATATTCCACAAAATCTAACTCTACTGCTTCTCTTTCCCCATCTAATTTTGCTTTTCCTATCTTAAGATAATTTGATTGGTCTTCGATTTGCCTTACTTCTGTCTGCATTTCTGTTAATTTTATACTAGTTTCTTGAATTTCTTTTTGATGCTTATCTCTATCTGCAAACATTTTATTAAATCTCTCATTTAGTTTTTCTTCCTGCATTGCTTTCGCTTGCAAACTTTTCTCTTTTATATGCAAATCCTCTAGAATATGTTTTATCTGGTTTTCAATAGTCTTGTAATCTTCTTTACTATTTGTTATAACATTCCTTATTTTTTCAAGTTCTCTTTCCTTATATAATAAAGTTGTATCTATATCTATTTCTGTCCTAGAAGATATTTCCTCGATTTCTAAAATCTTATTCCCATATTTCTCTTCTATTTTAGTTAAGTCATCTGATTTACTTTCCAGATTTTTTCTCTTATTTTCTAGTTCAGTTATTTCGTTTTTAAGTACACTTGATCGGTCAACCAGTTTCTTAAGAGTTGTATTCTTTTCTCTTTCAGTTTTATGAGAATTTAATTCCCTTTCAAAAGATCTAATCTTATTTTCTAGTTCTAAAATACTATTTTTTAAATTATTTTTGCTTTCATTTATATTTAATATTAATTTAGAAGCATTTTCTAAATTTTCTTTAGCAGCGTTTATTTTAGTGTCGCAGTTTTGAAATACATGTGAGATATGCTCTTCTGTTATCTTGCTTTGGCACATAGGACAGAGATCTATGCTCTCTACTTTTCCTTTAATTTCGTTATTATATTTAATCTCTGATTCGCTTACTGAAATAATTTTTTCGTTTAATAATTCTTCTTTGTTAAATTTATCTAATTCTAATTTTTTATTTGATAAAATTTCTCTTGTTTTAGTAAGATTTTCTAAACATTCATTTTCATTTTTAAACAAAAATTCCTTAGAGAGATATTCAATTTGTTTTAGTATTTCCTCAGATTCAACATCTGTTCGATTATGCTCTTTTTTTCTATCCTCAATTCTATCTCTTAACGCGTTTAAATCTGATCTCAATGAGATTGTTTTTTTTCTCTCTTTCTCGAGTTCAGCTAATTCTTCTTTTTTCTTTTTTAGCTCCTCAACTTTTTTGGCCATCGAAGGAGATTTTTCCCTTAAATCTTTGATTTCAATTTCTATTTCAGGAATATTTTTATCCATTTCCTCAATTCTCTTTTGAATTTCATCCCTTCTATGCATATGGCCTTCTTTTCTTACTTTTAGACCTTCAAGATCTGCTTTTAGATTTGTGATTTCATCTCTTAACTTCCCTTGCTCTACTCCTGTTGCTTCTCTAATATGTTTATTTATCTGATTAATTTTTTCAGTTAACTGATCAATTTCTTCCTGTGTTCTAAGAATACGCTCATTTTTTTTATCTCTTTGAATTAATTTTTCATCTATTGCCTTTATTATGGATTCTACTTCCTTGGTTTTTTCATCTATTTTTTTCTTTAGGATAGAACCTTTCACTCTTTTCTCAGTGTCTTTTAATTCAGTATATTTTTCTGCCGCCGATTTCTCTTTTTCTAAATTATTTAGAAATGCTCCTCTTTCTCTTAATACGGCTGAAATCTCTTTAAGTCTTTCTTCAGTCTTTTCAAGTTCTTTAAGAGATTTTTCTTTCCTCCATTCATACACTGAAATTCCTGCAACTTCTTCAATTATTTTTCTTCTCTCTTCCCCATGCATTTTTACTATACTTTGAATCTGGCCCTGTAAGATAAGATTGAATCCATGTGGATCAATTCCTGCCTGCGCAAGAGTTTCTATTACTTCTGCTCTTGTTTTAACATCTCCATTTATCTTGTATATTCCCCCTCCATTATGTCTTACTGCTCTTGCTAAAACAACTTCATCATTATCCATTGCAAAAGTTCTATCCACGTTATCAAAAACTAATTCAACATAAGCTTCTTTTGCAGGTTTAATGTATTTAGAGCCCATAAATATCAGACTCTTTGATTTCTCTGCCCTCATTGATTTAGCAGAGAGTCGTCCAAGTGCAAAGCAAATTGCATCTGAAACATTGGACTTACCAGATCCATTTGGACCTATAACTACGTTAATTCCCTGATCAAAAGGAATTTCAGTTCTTCTTGCAAATGATTTAAACCCATGCATCACTATCTTTTTGATATAAGCCATTGTAAATCAATAGTAAAAGGGTATTTAAAAATTCCTTGGTAGTCTAATATAAGGAGTTTATTATTGCTTTATAGGAAAGTTAATAAATTAAACAAAATTACTTAGTTTATGATATCAACAAAGGAGGTTTATGATTCTATAGTATCCGATTATTCTAAAAAAGTAAAGTCTGATATGCTTGATCATAAATATATTGAAAGATTTTTATTTTACCTTAAGTATGGGGCAAAAGTACTTGATGCAGGAGCAGGAAATGGATCACTTTCATTTGAGATGCAATCTCTTCATGGTTTAAATGTAACTGCTATTGATTTTTCTGCTGAAATGATTAAATTTGCCAAAAAGAAATATCCAAAAATAAAATTTAAGGAAATGGATTTGCAAAATTTAAGATTTAAGAGTAAGTCTTTTGATGCAATATTTGCAAATTATTCACTTATTCATATTAAAGAAGAAAATTTTCCAACTGTTTTAGAAAGTTTTAATAGAGTTCTAAAGAATAAAGGATACCTCTATATTTCATTGCAATCACCAAATAATGTTAAACAAAGAGATGGATATTATCCATTAGCCTATAAAAAATCTTCCAACTTATTTATCAACTTAATAAAAACAGAGGAAATTAAAAAACATCTTAAAAAAGCAAATTTTAAAGTTTTAGAGATGTATCAAAGGAAACCTGATCTCAAAACAGAGTTTCCTTTTAATAAACTTTTTATTATAGCTGAAAAGATAAATATGTAATTATTAAGTAATAACAAAATAGAAAGATTTAAAAAGAATAATAATTTGTGTAAATGATGGAAAGTAAATTAGGCAAATTAGTATTATATGGTCTAGCAGGATATGGATTTATTTCATTAGCAAGTAAAATTGATTTTGATAATAAATATATTGAAAAAAAAGGACAGTTATCATCTGGAATAAAATATACTATGAAAATGGAGCCTCACAACACCCCTAATAGTATTATGAATAATAAGTATGTTATTGAATTTGGAGATAGTATTCATGTAGAAGATGCATTTACAGATGGTGTTATTGGTCCATTTGATATAAATGATAAAAATGGGACTCGTCTACTGTCTACTCAGCAATTGCAAGGTCATGAAAGTGATTATTCTTCTGTTATTGCTGATGACAATAAGAGAAAAGAAATTCTAGAAAGAATTGTAGAGGTTTATCAGCAACAAGGCGTTAAGGTCGAAGTCAGAGACCAATAAAAATTAATTTTGACCTACTTCTTAGTCGTTTTCGTTATTTTTAATTAGTTTTTTGGTTAATTTGTCAAAATCAGATTCAATATTCTGTTTTTTATTAAATATTTTATATTCATTGAGAGCTTTTTCTTCCGCTTCTTTGAATGAAATCTTGCCTTTATCTGCCAATATCTTATATTCATTAAATTCTAAGAATTTGTTAACACTCTCAGCTAAATCTTTCATTTTCATAAGAAATCTATTTTCAATTATCCTTTCTATATAATCGAAAAAGCTAGAAACAGTTCTTTCTAATTTTTTAATTTCTTGTTCAGATAAATAATTTTTTGCGATAATAATATCAGATTTTAATATTCTACCTTTAGGGACATTTTTCCAAGTTGTTAAACCCATATTTTGTTTTTTTGAATCTGCTTTATGATAAATGATTTCGGCGGCAGTTTGCCCAGATATGGCATAATGAAATTTATTTTGCACTATTGCATAAAAATCTTTAGTGATTTCTGAATTAGCATCATAATCTATACTGCATTCTGCAAAAATATCTGTTATTTTTTGATAAATTCTTCGCTCGCTAGCTCTAATAGAACGAACTCTTTCCAAAAGTTCATCAAAATAATCTTTATCAAAATATCTACCTTTTTTTAACCTTTCATCATCTATTGTAAATCCTTTTATTATATGCTCTTTTAGTATATTTGTTGCCCAAATTCTAAATTGAGTTGCACGAGATGAATTTATTCGATACCCAACTGAAATTATTGCATTAAGATTGTAGAAATTAGTATTGTATTTTTTTCCATCTTGAGCAGTTGTTAGGAATTTCCTAATAACTGAATTTTCTTTCAATTCTCCAGAACTAAAAATATTTTTTAAATGTTCATTAATAGTCGGGATTTGTACATCAAATAATTCAGCCATTTTCCTTTGTGTAAGCCAAACATTTTCATTATGAAGAAATACTTCTACCCTTACTTCTCCATTGGGAGAATTATATAATATAAATTCAGTAAATTCATCTTTTATCATTGGTGCTTTAGTCATTTTAAATTAACCTTATCTATGTACAAAAAGAGTTTATGTTTATAATATTTGTTATAAGCGGAGAGTTTTTGGTTTTTTCGAAACTCTCAAAAAGTTCTTTGAAAACCCTCCTGAAAAATAGTAAATTGAAAATTATTCAAAGCCTTCATAGTAAATTTAAATCCATAGTAAAAGGGTATTTAAAAATTTCTTGGTAGTTGAATATTTGATATTGAATTGTATTATTGAAACATTTTTAAAGTAATTCGTATTGGTGTGAAAATGAAGTGGAATAAAGTCTTGGGGATAATATTAATTATAATAGGGATATTTACAGGTATTTTTGGTTTATTTATAATTATTAGAGAATTCTCAATTTTAAGAATATTTTACACAATTTTCTTTTGGATTGTTAGTTTTATTCTCATGGCATATGGAATTAAGGCATACCGTGTAAAAGGTAAGAAAGGTTTTAGAAATGCAATAAATAATCTCATTCAAGATCTTGCAAGTCTTCCTTTCTTATTTTAAATAGAACTAGTGAAGGCAGAAATCACTAGCGATCATGTTGATATTATCAACTCTATAATGCTTATAAACTTTTCTTTCTACTTTTTTGCTTTTTGAGGCACAGAAGTAGCTTCCTTATACAATTCAGAGGTTATTTCTTCTAAATTCAAAGAAATATTAATATGACTCCCTGGTTTCTGGCAATCTCTTTGAAATTCTGTTTCATCTAAAGTAATTGCAGAATGAGATCTTATATAAAAATCTTTGACTTCGAATGAATCCAATCTTTCTGAACCAAAGGATAACTTATAATATCTCATGAAATTAAAACACTTTAGAAGGTATAAATATATTTGCATGTTAGAAGCAAAAGAATATGCAATATTATCTATTTTTTAGCCGTTTTCCACAATAAATCAAAATATTCTCTAAATGAATTTGCAACGTCTTTTGAAGTGATGCATAAAGAGGTAATTTTCTTACTAAAAATAATGATAATAGTCTTATTCTCATACACATTTATTGCCACGGGGGAAGTATGATCAAAATACTTTATAGTTGCACTTGGAAACTTCTTTGAGATATATATTTGATCTGTTGAAGATTTTTGATTATTATTAAAAAGCATTTTTAAAATCTACAACTAGCAAAAGTATAAAAGCTGTTGTTGCTGGTAGGCATGGCAAGGTAGTGTATTTAGGCCTAGGAAATTATGTTCACGGACCTAAACTTTATGAAGTAGGATTATTAAGTGCCCACACTCCTGGAAGTAGTGGAGGGGGTAGTTGGGGATTTGATGGAAACAGAAGACTCATAATTGTTAATAAAAAAGATGTGAAAAATATTCCTTCTCCTATTGATCCAGAGAAATGGATTAAATATACTAGTGCGATGGCTTTTGATAGATTTGGTGAATTGGAATTTAAAACCTTTGACGATTCCCCTAGTGATACTCTTCTAAGAATAGCTATAGGATCAGTAAAATCAAGCTGAATTTAAAACCTTATTTTTTCTTATTATTTTTTAATCTTTATTTCTTCAATATGGCTGATAGTGTAACAATAAATGTAACACTTTTGGCTTAAAGTGTAACAAAATATGTAACACTTTAGAAAGGTTTATTTATAATAAGGCATATATATATAGATGTATAAAATAAAAGATAAACAAGTTAATGCCTTGCTAGACAATTACATGCTGGCGCATTGTTTGTAATTTACTCGAAAGCAAGTTTCTCATAAATTTTATTTTGGTTGAATTTACTTCAAGCAAAATAACTCTCTTTCCATAAACTTGTTTAAAGTTTATATGCCTTAAGATAATTCCCTAACGGGCAATTACATGCTAAAGCATTTTTGTAATTTAGTCAAAAGTAAATCTTGCCTAAATTCTTATTTTGGGCAAATTCACTTTGAACAAAATAACTATATTTCCAATGGAAATTATTTTCGTTATAATTTAAATTATATTTAAATAATTCTATGATTGAATCTCCTCTTTCAGATTCTGAGAGAAATCTTAGAGAAATAATAATTGATCAAGTTGATAAAATTGTTAAACAAGAATTATTAAAAGATAAATTACTAGTTTTTATTAATGGAGATATAAAACCCTCAACAATGGGTGTTTGCCATATTTATTGGGAAAAAATGAAAGGTTTACTCAAAGAAGAATACAATATTACCTGGGCGTCACCTAGAGATGAAAATCCTTTTACAATGTATAATTAATTGCCATTAAGAAAATTAAAAATAGAAAAACGAAAGATTTATATAAAAAAATTATGTATAATTTCAATAAGATCTAAAATATGAATTCAACAAAAAACGAAGAGACTAATTTAAAAGTGCAAACAAACGAAAAACATAGGAAAGAAAATATTCTAAAATTTTTGTTTGTTTCTATTGAGAGTTTAAGCGGAGATTTAGCATGGGAGATAAAAAAAGAAGGACATGAAGTTAAGATTTTTATTCAAGCTGAAGGAGATAAGGATGTATACGATGGTTTTTTAGATAAAGTTGATGATTGGAAAGAAAATATTGATTGGGCAGATGTAATAGTGTTTGATGATGTAGGATTTGGAGATATTGCAGAATCTTTACGTTCTAAGGGAAAACTAGTTGTTGGTGGAAGTAAATATACAGATCGTTTGGAAATTGATAGAGAATTTGGGCAGGAGGAAATGAAAAAAGTTGGAATGTCGGTTTTGCCTCATTGGGATTTTAATGAATTTGATTCTGCAATAAAATTTATAAAAGAAAATCCTGGGAGATACGTGTTTAAACCTTCTGGGAACACACCTTCAGACCAAAAAGGAATTTTATTCTTAGGACAAGAAGAAGATGGAATGGATTTAATTGAAATCTTAGAACAAAATAAGAAAGCATGGGCAAAGAAAATTAAAAGATTTCAATTGCAAAAAATGGCTGTTGGTGTTGAAGTAGCTGTAGGTGCATTCTTTAATGGAAAGGATTTTATTTACCCGATTAATGTAAATTTTGAGCACAAAAAACTTTATCCTGGAGATATTGGTCCATATACTGGAGAAATGGGAACAAGTGTTTTCTGGTGCCCTCCAAACGAAATATTTAGAGGCACTTTATTAAAGATTAAAGATGAACTTGCAAAATCTGGATATGTTGGATATATCGATATTAATTGTATAGCAAATGCAAAGGGAATTTATCCTCTTGAATTTACTTCTAGGTTTGGATACCCAACTATATCAATACATATAGAAGGAATACAGAGTGAATGGGGAGATTTATTAATGGGAATTGCTAAAGGAGAATCGCCAGAATTAAAAACTAAAAAAGGATTCCAGATTGGAGTTGTAATTGTTGTTCCTCCTTTTCCATTTGATGATAAAAAAGAATCATTTATTTACAAAGATTTGTCAATATTATTTAAAAAAGAAAATTTAGAAGGAATTCATCTAGGAGATGTTAAAAAAGTAAATGAGGTATGGGTAATTGCTGGAGATTCTGGATACGTACTTGTTGTAACTGGGTCTGGAATTACAATGGAAGAAGCAAGAAAACAAGTTTATGCTAGAGTTAAGAATGTAATACTGCAGAATATGTATTATAGAACGGATATTGGGTATCGCTGGCCGAGAGATTCTGATCTGCTTATGACGTGGGGATATTTGTATTAATCATTATTATTTCTTGGAGATACGTGAATTGATTATTATATATAATCTTATAAGTGCAGATATTTAGCTTGGATTATGGAAAAGAAGTATATATCCGATGATGTTGAATCTTCTGGACCTACTCCTGGAAAATATTCAATGTTATCTTTAGGAGCTTGCGTTGTAGGTGAAATTTCCAATAATTTTTATAGGGAACTTAAACCATTGAATAAAAATTATATTCCAGAGACTATAAGAATATGTTCTGTAGGTTTTAGATGTTTAGATAAATATAGACATATGGAAGAGTTTAACCCAAACAGTCCTCATTTTAATCCTGAGAGAGTCTTAGAAAAATTAACAGAACATGGAGAAGAGCCAGCTAAAGTTATGAGTGATTTTAATGATTGGATTGTTGAGAATACTAAAGAATTTGATCCTATTGAGACAGCTGCACCAATAAAATTTGATGGAATGTTTACTGCCTGGTATTTTGATAATTTTTTTGATGGAAAAAACCCTTTTGGGCATAGCGGAGAAGATATAAACTCTATGTATCGGGGTGTAACTGGAAATATTTATGCAAACATTAGAGATTTGAAAATAAACAGAGAAAATGATACCCAACATAATGCCCTAGACGATTGCATTTACCAGGCAAGAGAGTTTGTGGAAGTGTTAAGACTTTTAAAAAATAAGGGAATATGATTTAAAATTAATATTCATTAATTGCAATAATACTTAAAAATGGAGAGATTATTATCTGCTTATGACAAAGAATTATGTTTCTATAAGCGGGGTAACTGATAAAGATCAATTGGAGAACATAGCTAGGATTAAAATAGGAGAAGAGTTTACTTTTCCATTAGCCATAGGTTATCAAGTTTCTAATAAAAGCATTAATGAAGGAACTCAAAATACAAGACAACCAAAGTTTGCCGAATTGGGGGATTTTGACAGAGCAACTAGAGCTCATGGATTAATTACTTGTATCCACTATTACACGAAAGATAATGCAACAATAATTGATGATTTGGAAAGGATCTTTGATATCGGAGTAAAACCTTCCTTACTTCAGTTTAATACTTTACCTCCTTCTATAGATCTCCTTGGTAGAGTCAAGGAAATGGGATTTAAAACGATACTAAAGGTTGCAGTAGCAAATAAAAAAAATTCTTCCGGAGGGTATGCAGTATGGAAGGGAGAAAGCGTTGTAGATGTAAATAGTGGAAATGTTGAACCATTGGTTAAACAAGTATATGATAGAAGAGAATTAATAGATTATGTAATGTTTGACGCAAGTCATGGAACAAACCTGGAATTAGATTTAAATGAGGATAGTCTATCTATAAAATTTGGAAGAGAGATTATTGCAAACAATGAGCTAAAACATTTAGGACTAGTTTATGCTGGGAGTATAAAACCTAGTAATGTAAGAAAAGTAGTTAGATCATTAAATAATTTACTGGGAGAAAATGTAAGTATCGACAGTGAGAGCGGCGTAAGAACAGATGATAAACTTGATTCTAAGTTGGTCAGGGCTTATTTAAGAGAATATAAAGATGAATTTAGTTTTTGTTAATATAAAGAAGCTATAACTTTATATAAAAAGATATAAATAACCATTTTTTCTTAATTTATTATGAAGATGAAAACTATGAAAATCATTTATTGGATTTTAACTATATTATTTGCATTACTTATGTTATTTTCAGGTGTTTCTGAATTAATGGGAACACCAGAAGGAAATGAATTATTGATTCAACTCGGATATCCTCTTTATCTTAATATTATACTTGGAGTGGCCAAAATATTAGGAGTAATAGGTATAATACAAACTAAGTTTAAAACTATAAAAGAATGGGCTTATGCAGGATTTACATTTGATATTCTTGGTGCTTGCGTATCTTTTGCACTAAATGGAAGCAAAATAAGCGATTCTCTTTTTCCATTAATAATTTTAGTTGTAATGTTTATTAGCTATTATTTGTGGAAGAAAATAGATAAAAAGTAGGTATTTTAGAGGATTTTTAAAAGAGAAGGTTTTAATAGTGAATTTGTTGCTTAATTTATGAGGTGAGTAGCACCTCAAGAGCTAATTCTTGAGAAAATGATGAAAATGGAAGGAAAAATGAAGAATATTGCAAATGGAATGATTAGAAGAGATAAAATAGATGAGGAGGCATATAATGAACTCTAATTCATTTGAGGGATACAAAATAAAGAAAGGGCATTGCAATGAAATTGAAGATTACGATCCTAATGACACAAGATACTTTCCAGATGGAAAAGAAGAAGGATTGATAAAATTGGATGAAATTAATGAAGAACTTTGTAATTTGCAGCAAATGCTCTATGCAGAACATAAGCATAAAGTTGCAATCATTTTTCAAGCAATGGATGGCGGAGGAAAAGATGGAACGATCAATAAAGGACTGAAAGGTTTTAACGTACAAGGAACTAGAGTAGTGAGTATAAAAAAACCCACTCAAGAAGAATTAGATCACGATTATCTTTGGAGAATACATAAACAAATGCCTGCTAAAGGTGAAATTGTTATTTTTAATAGAAGTCATTATGAGGACGTTTTAGTTGTTAGAGTAAACTCTTTAGTTCCAAAAGAAGTGTGGAAGAAAAGATATCAACATATTAATGATTTTGAGAGAATGTTAACCGATGAAGGAACTACATTATTAAAGATCATATTAAATATAAGCAAAGATGAGCAAAAAGCTACCCTTGAAGAACGATTGAAAACTCCGACTAAAAACTGGAAGTTTAATGTCCAGGATATAGAACAGAGAAAGCTTTGGGACGAATATATGGTTGCTATGCAGGATATGATCATTCAAACGAGCACAGATTATGCACCTTGGTATATTATTCCTGCAAATAAGAATTGGTATAGGAATTTAGCAGTAGCTTCCATAACTGCAGATACTTTAAAAAATCTAAATATGAAATACCCGCTAATTAAAGAAGAAATGAAAGGAATTACCATACCATGATAGATTTTAATAGAGAAGAACATAGGATGCTGATAAATTTAAATGATATAGATCCTATAATGTCAAAATTAATTATAGGAGAGGAATTTGGTAAAGTAAAGAGTAAAGAAGGAATTTTAAAACAAAGGATACATGATAAACCTTATACAATAACCCTTTATGCAGTCCTTAAAGATTATGGGATGATTCCTATAAGTAGAATTAAGCCAAGAGTTAGATTCAGCAGAAAGGGTTATGATAATGCCTCATCATACTCCCCAATTTTATTTCCAAAAAATTCGACAGTTGATTTTGTAGAATTTAAAACAAAAAATGACGAAATAGATAAAATAGACTTAGAAGAACTTCAAAAAGTATTTGCAGATGGACCTGCTCTTGAAGATTTATTAAATGATCCAGCACAGCTTTTAGTTTCTCAACATGATACATTTCTAATGAATCCTGCACCCAAAAGTAAAACTAAAGTAACTAGTTTTGGTTTAGGCCAAAATGGTATTCCAATTGTTGAATTTTTGGATGCTCTGAATAGTCCAAATGAGTCTTCTAGAATATTTAAAAAATTTGGAGGTGGAGAAGAATTTGCAAAAGAATTAAAAGAGAATTTGGAGGAATTTGAAGGCTTAGAGTTCAAATTTGGGGTTTATTCAAGGTATAAAAGATGGGATTGTGTTTATTTTGATAAAGGAAGAAATAATGAAAGCTATAGGAGCACATTTGATCCTTATACTAGTTTAGGATGGGTAAAATCACAAAATGACATGCAACAGTTACAACCTCTTAAGATTGAGGATGCAGCAAGATGGGAACATAAAATAGATTTAAAGAGCATGGATAAAAAAACAATGAGAAAAATATCAAATTATCTTAAAAAAATAAGAACTAAATATCTTTTACCCAGAACTTTATCAAAAAGCAAAACTGCACTAAGTTTACATTCTGATTGGAATGAAACACATTTAAATCTGATTGACGAACTAGGATATAATTTAAAAATAGAAAGAAGATTAAATAAGAACAAAGTAGTTGACATTAGTGAAAGAAAAAAATTAAGATCTATCTTTAATCAAGGCTATACTTTTGTTCACAACGTTTCTGGAACTGATGCTGCTGAAAGATATTCAAATTTTGCAATTGGTGAAAGAAAAGGAGTTGAATACATATTAAATAATAATTTATTTATTCAAAGACCAGCACAAAAATATCAGAAAATAAATAGTCATGTAATTATTAGAGAACCAAGAATAGCAGAAGAATTAATTTATTCTGCTGAAGAATTAAGATCAAAAATACCCTCAAAATTTGATAAATGCTACTCTAAAGATATATGTGAATTTGGATATATCATAGATAGTAAAACTTCAGGAAGAAGTTTTAATGTTAGTTTCGGCAGAAGACTGCTTGGTAGTATTAATAATGGGGGAGTAGAAACTAAAAAACCAGAAAATTATCTTTCTATTAAATATATTGGAATAAAACCTAAGAACTATCTTGATAGGAATATTATAGTTACTTCACCTTTTTCAAGAGAAAGAAAGATGACCGAACAACAAATCTTAAAGGAAATTGATGTAATCTCTGGATTCTTAAAAGAGAAAAAAGTAATTTAGATACCTATTGGCTAGAACAGATATTTACAAAAGAATCAAACAATGGTGCTGGATTCAATAATGAGCTTTTAAATTCAGGATGTGCTTGAGTGCCTATGAAGAATTTATGTGAAGGTAATTCTATAAACTCGACTAATTGACCGTCTGGACTTAGGCCGCTAAATAATAATCCATTATCTTGCAATACTTTATGATAAAGAGGATTTACTTCAAATCTATGCCTATGCCTCTCATAAACTTCATCTTTTTTATAGATATTTTTTACTCTAGATCCATCTTTTAGAATTGCTTTATAAGATCCTAGTCTCATGGTCCCACCTTTTTCCGTAATTGTTTTTTGCTGCAGTAGAATATCAATGACTGGATGAGGAGAGTTTTTATCTACTTCAACAGTATTTGCATTTGATAAATTACAAATATTTCTTGCAAATTCCACTACTGCTAATTGCATTCCATAACATAAACCAAGAAACGGAATATTATTATTCCTGCAATACTCTATTGCTAAAATTTTACCTTCAATTCCCGAAGAACCAAAACCTCCAGGAATGATAATGCCTTTAAATTTATTTAATATTTGATAGATATTTTCTTTATTTTTCTCAAGTAAATTTGCATCAACCCAGTTAATATTTATTTTAACATTATTTTTGGAAGAAGCATGCTTAATTGCCTCATTAATTGAGATATAAGAATCTACTAATTGATAATTTCCTGAATTAAGATATTTTCCAATTATCCCTATTTCTATTTCCTTTTTTGGATTTAGTAAATTTTTAACCGCTTTTTCCCAATTATTCCAATCTGGAGATTTTTTTTGTTCAAGATTTAGTGATTTAAGAACTTTCTCGCCTAATTTCTCTTTTTCTAAATTTAAAGGTATTGTATAAAGAGAGTTAGATGTACCCTCACCTATAACATCTGGCATTGAAATTATATGCTCTGAGAGAATATTTGAATATTGTTCAATCTTACTTTTTCTTGGATGGTCAAGAGGAACTTTTCCTCTGCAAAAGATAAAATCTGGCTGAATTCCCTCTTCCCTTAATAACTTAATTGCCAATTGTGTGGGTTTGGTCTTCATTTCTTCTATATGGCTTGGAATTGGTAAATAAGTTACTAAAATATATACTATGTTTTCTTTTCCAATTTCTTTCTCTAAACTTTTCATCGCAAAAAGAAAAGGAATATTTTCATAGTCTCCAACTGTTCCTCCAATTTCAATAAGTGCAATGTCAAAACTACTTGCTGCCTCTTTTACTCTTCTTTTAACCTCATTTGGAACATGAGGAATAAACTGAACAGTTTCTCCTAAGAAATCCCCTCTTCTTTCTTTTTCTATTAATGATTTATATATCTGCCCTGTTGTAATATTATTTTTCTTAGGTATTGATTGTTCAAGAAATCTTTCGTAATTTCCTAAATCTTGATCAATTTCTCCACCATCATCCGTTACCCAGACTTCTCCATGCTCTGTTGGCCTCATTGTACCAGCATCGCAATTAATGTATGGATCAATTTTAATAGCTGTAACAGAAAAACCATATTCTTTGAGAATTCTTCCTAATGAAGCAGTTGCAACTCCTTTTCCAACACCAGAAATTACACCTCCGGTAACAACAATATACTTGGTCATCAGAGGGAAATTAAACTTAGTTTATAAAAATTTAGGTTTTATTTTTCTCGATTAAAAAAATATAAACTTAAAATAAATCGGAACATGATCTAAAATATCCGCATCTATCACACTTGAGTTTGCATTTTTCTTCTTTGAGTTTATTACCGCAAGCTTCACAAATAGTGCTGTTGTTATCTTCTAACTGATTGTCTATAAATGTTGATTTTTCCATACTCAAATAAAATCCGAAATTTTATGTTTTAATTCCAAGTACACTAACCAAAATACTAAAAGAACACCGTCTAGAGTTGGAAAGAAAAACCCTCTTAAATCCTGAGGGAGAAAAGAAATTATG
>CAYHPN010000041.1:0-15549 GCA_964358765.1 Candidatus Woesearchaeota archaeon
GGCTCATGATTATTTCCTATTAAAAACAAAGTCATCCAAGCACCTCGATAAAATGCTTCTTTTATTTTATCTTCCTCAGATGCATCAGACTCATCTAATTCATCCATTAAAGCATTAATATTACTATGAGTTATATCTTCTGCAAGCTCTTCGGCAACTGCATTATTCTTTCCCATCTTCTCCATTTGTTGATTAACATCCTTCATGAATGCTCCCATCTTTCCATCACCTAAAGCATCTCCCATTTTGTCAGTGCAATCAGAGCATATATGCGGCATCTTCATGGCATCAATCCCTTTCTTCTCTCCAGCTTTCAAAAATGATTCTGGCATCTGCATATCTTTCATGCAAACACTGCATTTTACATCTATCATTTTTTCTTCTTTTGTCATTTTTTATCCCAACCATATTTTATTAGATAAAACGTTCTTGAAAATCCCCATAAAACTGCTCCGGTTGAGAAGAAAATAAATAGGAACTTGATTATTTTGTGAAATAAATTAGGTTCGAGATAAACTTCGCCATTTGGATAAAACACCCAAGTTACTGCATTGTCAATACCTTTTTGAGTATAACAATAACCAAATGTATCGTTAACTTCTTCAATAGTACCTGGAAGACATTCTGACTTATTAACCTCTCCTTGAGAAGGCAAGTTGGTTGGAAGAGTAAAGATGAAACCATAAGAAAGCTGGAAAGTTATCTTATCTGCTTCATCTGGAATATTAACACATTTTTTTCGAGTAACATTAAAAAGTTCTCCATTATTATAGCTTACAGAAAGAGTTTGATTATTTGTAAAGTTCGTTTTCTCAAAACAGATTTTGTCTCTACCTCCCCCTAAATAAATAATTTTCCAGAAAATCGTATTGATGTTTCCTGAACTTAAATCTTCTTGAGTTAAATCAAAACTTCCCAGCCCCACATAAGTTATATTGTTAGATTCTATTTTCTGAAGATTATCTGAAGGGATTTTTAAATCTGGAATTAAATAAAAGTTAGCCCATAACGCAATACCTAAAATTATCAAAAATCTAATTATTTTAGCTCTTTTTTCATAAAACTGGTTTATCTTACTTATAATCTCCATAAATAATCGATATGACCCAATTATAAAAAACTTCTTAATCCCTTATAACCTTATCAATCTATGAAAATAAAAGATCTTCCAGAACAAAACAGACCAAGAGAAAGATTCATCAAACATGGCCCGGAAGCACTTAGTGATTCAGAACTTTTTGCAATAATCTTAAGAACAGGTTCTCCGGATGAGAATGTTATTGATATGTCTAATCGTCTCATTAAGGAGTATGGATTAAACAATTTATTTAACTGTTCAATTAAAGAACTTCAGAAAATAAAAGGTATCGGCCCATCAAAAGCAATGCAACTTCTTGCCATGGCTGAATTAGGAAAAAGGTTCTCTCAATCTAAAAATCCAATTAACAAAATATCTCGCGCACAAGATGTCTTTGATTTATATCATGAAAGATTAAAAAACAAAACACAAGAAGAATTCTATATTTTAATGCTAAACAGCAAAAATAATGTGATCAAGGAACAGCTCATCTATAAAGGAACATTAGATGCAGCAATTATTGAACCCCGAGAAATTTTCAAAGAAGCATTAAAGAACTCTGCAGCAAAAATAATTCTAATTCATAATCATCCTTCTGGAGACTCGAAACCTTCAGATGAAGATGTAGAAGTTACAAGAAAAATAAATAATCTTGGAAAGGATTTAAACATAAACCTCCTTGATCATATAATTATAGGAAACGGAAATTATTTTAGTTTAAAAGAAAAACTTCCTGAATTTAATTAATACTTTTTCTCAGCCCAGTCTTTGGCTACGACTTGTGCTTGAGCTAATACCAAATCAGTTGCACTCTCCTGTTTGTCTGGAGGATAACCATATCTTTTCAACACCAGCTTGACTTTAAGTTTTAATCCTGCCTGAACACTTTCTCTAACAGTCCAATCTACTTTAACACTACTCTTAACCAATTTAACTATTTCTAAGGCCAATTTTCTTAAATTATCATCTCCCAAAACGTCTATCGCGCTCTTATTGCTAGCAAGTGCATCGTAAAAAGCTTTTTCATCTTCGCTAAGATTGAGTTCCTCTCCCTTCTTTTGATCTTCCTGGATCTTCTTAGCAACTCTTATTAACTCATCTATAGCCTCTGCAGCATCAATACTTCGATCAGTATATTTTTTAATAGTCTTCTCTAACATCTCCATAAAAGATTTCGAAGTAACAATATTCTTCCCCATTCTTAATCTAATCTCATCGTTCAATAATTTCTTTAATGCCTCAAATGCAAGATTCTTTTCTTTCATGTCCTTAACCTCTAATAAAAACTTCTCTGATAAAACTGATATGTTTGGTTTATCAATTCCTGCAGCTTCAAATAGATCAATTATCCTATCAGAAATAACTGCTTTTGAAATGATCTGTTTAATTGCTGAATCATATTCTTCCCCATATTTGGCTTTTGTTGAGGTGGTTTTCACGATAGTTGCCTTTATTGACTGAAAGAATCCTACTTCTTCCTTAATCTTCATTGCCTCATCACTTGGCACTGACAAAGAAAATGCTCTCACTAATAATTCTGTTTCTCTTGCATATCTTTCTTTCTTCCCTTTTTCCTTTAATATGTGCTCGATTGCTTTAGGAATAAGTTTTACTCTCTCTTTTGGTTCTAACTTGAAAAATATTTTATAATCAAATCCATGAAACATTCCTTTCACAATGTCATATTTTTCTTGCATTTTTCTAATTGCATCTTTTTGTTCGAAGACTGGTTTTCCTTTACCGCCACTTTCCGTATATTGAGTAAGAGCTTTCTTTAATTCTGTACCAAGCCCTAAATAATCAACAATCAATCCAGCTTCCTTATCTTTATACTTTCTATTTGCTCTTGCAATAGCTTGCATTAAACTATGCCCTTGCATTGGCTTGTCAATATACATCGTATGTAAACTAGGAGCATCAAATCCAGTAAGCCACATATCTCTAACGATAACTAACTTCAATTCGTCATCAGGCTCTTTGAATCTATCTCCTATTTCTGTTCTTCTTTTTTTATTCCTAACATGTTGTTGCCAACTTGAATCATCAGTAGCGGAACCAGTCATAATTACTTTAATAATTCCCTCGCCGTCATTCTCATTATTCCATTCCGGTCTTAGTTTTATTATTTCATTATATAACTCCACACAAATTCTTCTGGACATACAAACAATCATTCCCTTGCCTTCTAAGGTTCTAATCCTTTCTTCAAAATGTTCAACAATATCTTTAGCAATTTTTGCTATTCTTTCAGGACTTCCAATTACCTTCTCAAGGCGAGCCCATTTTGACTTCAGTTTATTTTTAACTTCTTCATCTTCAGTTATTTCTTCAACTTGCGGATCTATCTTTCTCCTTTCTTCAGGTTTTATTCCTAATTTAGCAAGTCTACTTTCATAAAAGAGTTTAACAGTAGCCCCGTCATCTACTGCTTGTTTTATATCATAAGTATCAACATAACTTCCAAAGACAGCTTTAGTATTCCTGTCTGATTTTTCAATAGGCGTTCCTGTAAATCCAATAAAAGAAGCATTTGGCAAGGCATCTCTAACATACTTCGCAAAACCATAAGTAATTCTTCCCTTCTCTTTGTCTACCTTTGCTTTAAAGCCATATTGTGTTCTGTGCGCTTCATCAGCAATAACAATAATGTTTTCTCTTTTTGAAAGCATAGGATACTCTTCTTTATCTTCTTCTGGAAAGAACTTTTGCATTGTAGTAAATATAATTCCGCCAGATGAAACTCTTAGCAGTTCTGTTAAATCATCTCTTTTTTCAGCCTGTTTAGGCTCCTGTCTTAACAAATCAGAACATCTTGCAAAAGTATCAAATAATTGTCCATCTAAATCATTTCTATCAGTTAAAACAACAATAGTTGGATTGCCCATTTCCTTTGATGAAATTAATTTGCCAGAATAAAAAACCATAGATAAACTCTTTCCACTTCCTTGTGTATGCCATACAACACCAGCCTTATGATTTCCATTCTTTGCTTTTATCGTTGAATCAAAAGCCTTGTTAACCGCATTATATTGATGATATGCAGAAATCTTCTTTATGATTCTTGATGTATTGTTTTTAACATCTCTTTCCTTTTCATAAACAATAAAACTCTTAATCAAGTCCAATAAAGTTTCTTTATTTAGCATACCTTTAAGCAAGACTTCTAATTCTAACACTCCTTTCTCAATCTTCTTTCCTTTAATTGATTTCCAAGGCATAAATCTATCAAAATTCGAACTTAATGTTCCGGCTCTAGCTTCCTGTCCATCACTTATCACACATATCTCATTAAATCTGAAGATAGAAGGAATTTGCTCTTTGTATGTCTGAATTTGTTTAAACGCTTCATAAACATCTGCCTTTTCATCAGCTATATTCTTCAATTCTATTAAAACAATAGGCAACCCATTTACAAACAGCAATACATCTGGTCTTCTATCGCTCTTTTCAATAATGGTGAATTGGTTTATAGCTAAAAACTCATTCTTATCAACATCCTCAAAATTAATAAGCTTCACAGAGTCATGTTCGACTTTCCCATCTTTTCTAAAAGAAACAGAAACACCTTCAACTAATAATTTATGAAAAGATTGATTGTCTTCAATCATTTTTGGATTGTCAATATTTAATACCTTTTTTACTGCCTCATCTAATGCATCCTGAGGAATCTTGGGGTTTATTCTTTTCAAAGCTTTTTTTAATCTGTCAACCAAAACGACTTCTCTATAATCTTTTCTTTCCTTTTTACTTCCATCTGGAGATATCTCTGGTCCATAAACATAATCATAACCTAGATCCTCTTTCAGAATATCGATTGTGTGTTCTTCAATATGCGATTCAGTTACTATGTTTTTCATTTTTTATCTAAGTTTTCTGGGTTTTTAGTTTTTAGTGTTTTATCCAAAAGAATTCCTGCATTTAATATAAAGTGATAAATAGGGATAGATTTTGTTTTTCTTTGATCTAAAAAACTCTTTGTCTTGAAATATTCGAATCCTGTGCTTCCAAAGTTTAATTTTTCGAAAGAATCCGCAACCATTAATTCATCTTTATCTATAATCTCTTTCTTATATTTATCATTGATGAACTCTTTTCCCTTATTTATCATAACAATGACACCGAAAGATTCGAAATCGGTTAGATAAGATTTTATTTGTTTTATTACTTCCTTATAATCATTTCTTGACCATACTTTAAACTCAGAAACTCCCTCAAGAGTATTTCTAAAATTATCCTTTCCAAACAAAATTAAATCTGTTTCTCCATTACATTTTAAACTTTCAGCAACTGCAATCTCACCCATAACTATATTTGCACAAGAAAGAAAATAATCTCTAACATCTCCTTCCAAAAAATTCGCAGAAGCTTTCTTAATCACAATATTATTTTTTCTTAGAAACTCTCTTGAAATTTTAATAAAAAGTTCTGTAACATTTTTTTCAAAATCGTTTAGTTCTGATTTTAACTCATAAAGATAATCCTGAATCTTGGCGTAAACTATTTTCTCTCCAGTTTTTGATAAAAAGGGTTTAGCCGCCTCAAAACTTTTTATTGCTAACTCCTCAGGCATTAGCCCTTTATTTCCCAAGGAAAAAACTTCAGATATTGATGAATCAATAAACGACGCAGAGGGTGGACCATGACTTGTTAGGATATACTTATCTTTTAGAGATTTATAGCATTTCATAAAAGCTAGGCCTGCATAATAGTAAATGTGACCAAACTCAAAATTATCATACATCATCCAATCATCAATCCGTTTTCCATAAGATATCTCTTTTATTAGCAGTTCTCCAACCAAGTAATAATAAAGATGAGCCATAGCGTAGTTGTTCTTTGCAGTATGATAAACTGCCAAATCTTCATAGATAGACTCGGCCTTGTTAATTAATTCTCTTACCTTGTGATATTCCGATTTTGTTGAAACGAAACTCTTTATCCCTTCTTTTTCTTCAATCAAACAATCACTTTTCACTCCCTTTCCTTGTAAAAACTCAAATAATTTTCTGCCTGCAATTATAAATTTTTGAGCAGCCATATCCTTAAAATAAATATCCTGGTCTGGAGATTTTGGTTTTAACTTCAATAACAGCTCACCTACTCCTTGGTTTATTTCTGCATATCTATTTAATAGATCAAGGGATTTTTCCTTGATTATCTCAATTTGTTTAGGATATTGATATTCTAGAGCTTCTATATGAACATAAGAATGCCATAAATTATTGGCATAATTTTCCATCTCTGAGATAGACTTAATTTCTAACTCTTCAGAAAATTTTGGTTCACTTCCTAATTTCTCTAATTCTTTCTGAATAGCATTATTAACTTGCTCCTCTTCGGTTGTCATTTTATTCTAATCTCTCCGTTTATTAATTTGGGTAATAGCCCTTCTCTAATCTTCTCTAAATTCCGGGCCTCCAATCTCAGAGCAATTACTTTATTCAAAAGTGGATTCATCACGGCATTCATTTTATTAAACTCTTCTTTACTCGGAACTAAAACTTCTGATTCTGAAAGATTATGCTTTTGAATATGGCCCATAGTTGTAGCTTTTCCCTCAGCAATATGCCTAAAATTAGGAAGATGATGTTTTACCCAATAATAATAAAACCATTTAGGATACTCTTTAGAACTAACCCTGAATAGGTGCTGGTTAAGAGCCCCCTGCCCGTTAGTCCAAATTACAACCTCGAGACTACCCGACCATGAAAATAAAATATCCCCATCTTCAATGAGATATTCTTTAGGTAAAGTTAAGCTTATCTTATCAGTCTGATCCGTTATTCCGCTTCTTAACTCTCTTATCTTTATTGCTGGTAGATATTCTTCTCCCTCTTTGGCAGGGTATTTTTGTAATGCTAATCCATTGAGAAAATCTGCTATTTTATCCAAGGGTTTTGTTTTCCAATCCTTAGGAATATCTTCTAGATCAATAAGCCACTTACTGAACAAAGCTTTTCCAAGGGACTCAAAAGTTTGGCTTATTTTGTTATTTAATTCAATTTTAGCATCTAGATCTGAAAGTATTTTTGCTATCTTTTCTTGTTCAGGGAGTGGTGGAATAATCACCTCTTTGCTTGCTAATAAGTCGGTTTGAACTCTCTGTCTTCCAGATGTTCCAGTCATAGATTGTATTGCGTCTGCCCTCATAGCTGGAGAGATAGACAAATAGTAAACGAATTCATTTAATGTTTCCTTTTCTTTTCCAGATAACACAATAAATTCTGTTGAACCTGCACCAACTTCTTTATCTTCAAGAAAATCTACAAAAGCAGTTTTTCCATTTTCTAAACATGGAGTTATTCTCGCCATCAATGTGTCACCGTTCTTGAATTTTGAACCCCCTTTAAAATCTCTAAAAATGAAGCTAAGAATTTTCTTGTTGAATTCTTTTATATCTTGCATTGCAACATACTTGGATTTTGTTCCTTTCTTTAATTCCCTTTTTGGATTAATGTCTATGGCTTCGCCTATTGGTTTGACCTTCCAGTCTTCTAGGATTTTGTCTATTTTTGTTTCCTTGAATTTTGTTTTCTGTTTCATTTGATTAATTTTTCAATCCATTTAATATTATCAACTGCTTCGTAAATAGCAGCTATTTCCATTAAAAAGAATAAAATCACTATTAGAGGTTTGGCAAGAGTTAAGAAGGGTCCATCCATCATAGGCTCTATCGCTTGTTTTATTATATCAGTAATTGAGAAAGCTTGATCTATAATTATGCCCAATACCGAACTAATTACTAATTTAATTGCTGTTTCGGTTTTCATTTTTTAGTTCTCAAGTACTCCTTTTTGATAAATTCATTCTTCTTTTCCATGTACCCCTCAATAAAATCTTTAGGAAGTTGGGGAAGTTCTTTAATTTGTGAGGCATGCGCTTTTTCTACAGCTTCGTTTTTTCTTTTTTCATAGTCTTCTAATCCCTCTTTAATAAATTTTAGCCTGGTCTTTTTGTTGTAAAAGTGTTTTAACATATCTTGCATTATGATGTAAACTCTATATGCAACAATTGGAACAGTTAGCTCATCAGTAATGGGATTTGCATTTTTTTCAAGAAAAGTCTTTCCACTCTTTCGAAGTTTGTTTATTTTTTTAGGATTAAAATGATAGAGTGCAATTCTTACATTGTTTAAATAATTAAGTTTCTTTTCAAATTTAGATTTTATCTTCAGTTTATTTAATTTCTTACTGTTATTACCTGTAAAAAAACCTAAAGCAAATTGTGGTTCGCCTTTAGCTTTATTCTCAATTAATTGCTCGGCATACTCTCTTGGAGAAATCCTCATAAATTCATATTTAAGGATACATTCACAACAATTAATGGCACAAGAAATGCTTGCATGATAATATCCTCTTCTATAAGATAAAAAGGACTGTTCTGCGAAATGTTCAATCAGGATGTAAATTGAATACCATTCTTTAGGATCATCGTATAAATCAGTTATTAAAACATGAGGCTCTGGATATTGTATCAATTCAATTTCTGGAGGGCTTATTTTCTTTGGATAGAACTCTCCATTATCGTGTTCAAAGAAGGTTGTTGCCCAATTATCATATCTTTGCTCCATTAATTCATCAAGTTCTTTATTTCGCGGTTTAAGATTTTTATAAACTTCTTTTATCATATCTTCAAATACTTCCTCAAAATCAAATCCAGATTGATTCCTTTTATAATAAAATGTCTGATTTAGCATATCAAATAAAAGAGTGTCATCAATTTTCAAACCAAATAAATTATCAAGAATAGCAATCAACTCAAAAAATTGTGTTTGTGTTGCATAATGATCATATCCCTTAAATGGGCTATGCAAAAAATTGTTTCTTTGTATTTGTACAAAATCTAAGATTTCCCTAACTCTTCTTATTTGTTTATCATTCAATTTCTTATTTTTTAATATTGGAAAAAGCATACCTTTAGCGTGTTCGAAATTCCTCCTACTTTTATCAGTGTTATACTCTTCAATATATTTCTTCCAGTCCTCCTTCAATAAACATAGCTTTACCAATAGCTCATAAAATGGTCCAAATAAAGAATAATGAACTTGGGTATCTGACAAATTTGGGAAATTGGTGTATAATATTAATTCAATAAACTTTTCCAATGTCTTCTTTCTCTCATTAAAAAATTGTTGTTTCTGTTTTTCATCAAAAGTAATTAATTTTGTTAAATCATTATAATGTTCTTGTGCTTCCTTTGTAATTTCTTGAAAAGAAAGAAATTCTTTCTTGATCATTCTCTAAATCTCCCAGCCCATGCTCTTTAGATTTTGTTTAATCTCCTTTTCCAACTTTTCACTTTCTTTAAACTGTTCCTTTAATTCCTTTGTTAACTTGTCCATTTTCTCTTCAAAGGGGATACCATCATCCTCTTCTTCTAAAGCTCCAACAAATCTTCCAGGAGTCAGAATAAATCCATGCTTTTCAATTTCCGCCAGAGTTGTAGACTTACAAAACCCAGGAATATCTACATATTTCCCAGAATCCTTTTCTCCTCTCCAAGAATGATAAGCCTTCGTGATCTTATCAATATCTTCTTGTGTTAATTCCTTATGTCTTCTATCCATCATCTCTCCCATGTTTCTCGCATCGATAAATAAAACCTCATTAGTTCTCTTTCTTTTTCCATGATCGTTCTTATCTCTTGTAACAAACCATAAGCAAGCAGGAATCATTGTATTGTAGAATAATTGTCCTGGTAAGGCAACCATGCAATCAACTAAATCTGCTTGTAAAATATTCTTTCTTATTTCTCCTTCTCCAGACGTATTTGACGACATTGAACCATTAGCCAAAACAAATCCAGCAATTCCATGAGGTGTAAGATGATGGATAAAGTTCTGAACCCATGCAAAGTTGGCATTTCCTTTTGGAGGCACGCCATACTTCCATCTCACATCATCTCTTAATAATTCTCCGCCCCAATCACTCATATTAAATGGAGGATTTGCTAAAATAAAATCAGACCTTAGATCCTTATGCTGATCATCATGAAAACTATCCCCCAATCTAATATCATTATCAATACCCCTAATAGCCAAATTCATTTTGCATAATTTCCAGGTTGTATGATTCATCTCTTGACCATAAACAAAAATATCGCCCTTTCTTCCACCATGATTTTCTACAAATTTCTCAGACTGCACAAACATTCCGCCACTGCCGCAACAAGGATCAAATACTCTTCCCTCATATGGCTCAATCATCTTAACAAGCAATTGAACGATACATGCAGGAGTATAGAACTCTCCACCTTTCTTACCTTCTGCATTCGCAAACTGTCCTAAGAAATACTCATAGACTTTTCCTAGAACATCTTTTTTTCTGCTTTCTCTGTCTCCCAGCCCAATTGTTCCGATTAAATCTATTAATTCTCCGAGCCTTCTTTTATCTAAACTAGCTCTTGCATAATCTTTAGGCAAAACTCCTTTAAGAGAATCGTTGTCTTTTTCTAGGGCATCCATCGCTTCATCAATTATCTTCCCAATCTCGGGACTTTTAGCATTCTCTTCAATTAATTTCCATCGAGCTTTCTCTGGAACCCAAAAAACATTATCCTTGGTGTAAGCTTCTTTTTCTTCTTTAATGTAATACCTTTCTGAAGGCTCTTTAACATACCATTCACTTTTAGGATTTGAGGCCTCTCCTTCTAATTCTTTCTGGTGTTCTTCAAAAGCGTCTGAGATATATTTCAAAAAAATAACTCCTAACACAACATGTTTATACTCAGCAGCATCCATATTTCCCCTAAGCTTATCTGCTGCCTGCCACATTTTCTGTTCAAACCCTAAGTTAGCTCCGTTGTTGTTTGTCATACTAAATCGCTCCTTTCTGCCTTTTTATCCTTTTTCATCTTTAAACTCCCGGACAATTGTCTGAATCATTTCCTTAACATTGACTTTCTCTCCTGACTTTAGTAGTGAAGATATCTCTTTTTCGTTTAGGTCTGAAAGCTTGGACTCTAAGCTATTAATGAAATCAAGGAAATCTTTTTTTGTGAATCTCTTCTCTGCATTTTCATTTATTTTCAGGAGTATCAAATCTATGAACTCTTTGTCTATCTTAACAAGGTTATTCTTTAAGATAAAATAGATGTCATAAATATCTCTTATAGCAACATTCTTTCTTGTAACAAGAGCTCTGAATTTCTCTGCAAAGTTTTCTATTAAGTCAATTACTTCAATCTCAATATCTTTGCTTAAGATAGGATCTCCCAATGCGTCGATAAATTCATGCTTGATTGCTTTTATTTTTGTTGGATTTCTTAATTTTTTCCTAAAAGAAATCTCCAATTTTATTGTCTGAGTTGAATCGTCAATCATTGAGTTATAAGTTGTAATAATCTCAAGTCCAACTATTTTAGGATCTTTCTTGGAAGTTAACATTTTCCATCCTTTTCCTAACTCTTTACTTGTCTTAAATTCCATCTCATTCAAGATTCCAAATAACTCCCTTCTTAAGCTGTCAAGAATTTTCTTAATCTGTAGTTTTGTCTTACCTTTAACATCTTGATTATAAACAAAATCCAAATCCTCGCTTAATCTGTAAAATCCTAAATAACATTTATTCAGGCAAGTTCCGCCCTTGAAAACAAAGTCTTTTATTTTCTTTTCACTTATTTTGTGCAGTATCTTTGTCAAATGATAATCTTTCTCTAACAACTTAGACGAAAAACCTGTTGCAGCACTTATTCTTCTCAACTCATCTAAATTAATCTCAGTTGCCATTTTTTCTCCAATAATTTAGTTCTTGTTTTTTTAACAGTAGTATAATAATTCAGAGCCTTCCTCTCTTTTAATAAATTAAACAACTTGCTGCTTCCAGTTAACACCCCAACTAGCTTTATTATCTTAATGCTATTGTACTTTACAGCATAATCAATCAGTTTGTTTTTATTGTAATTTGAATTTCTTATTTTATCTATAACTTCACTCAGACCACCGAGATACTCAGGATATTCTAGAGCATCGATTATTGTCCTTTCCTTGTCAGAATAGGGATATTTATCTTTGGTAATTCCGAACAACTTATCTTTTTTTACTTTAAAGAATTTAAATTTATAATGCAAAATCTCTTTATCAAAAGAATATTTTGTATTAAACACAAACAGCTTATTTGGAATCTGCTCAGTAAGTCCATGCAGGTTGAAAGCATTGAACAATCCAATGTAATAATCTTTAGATTCTAACAAATAGTCATTAAGTTCTAAATTATCGATACCTATATTTTTATCAACAGAGCTAACAGGAATTACAATATAAAATCCTTTTTTAAAAAAAACAATTCTCTTTTTCAGCAACATTGATTTAATTAGATATTGGGGGTTCTTTGATATTTTGTAGTTAGAGATTAAACTAATTAACTCTTCTCGTTTAATTATTTTATACTTTTTATATTCCAAAATACTTTGTAACTTTCCTTGATTGGGAGTTAATCCTAAATCCTTTGTTTTTTCCATTTTTAATAAGTCCCTATTTACTACCTTATCAGAAACAAGAAAAAGGAGTTTTTAAAGATTTCTATTCATCAAATTCATTTATTCTTCACGTTTTATAGGAGATTTACCTATAAATCATGTAAAATAGCCCCTGTCCTTCCTTCAAAATCCCTTGAATTCCTTGTGGGGGTTGTTTCTGGTGCTCTATTTCTTCCTTTTAGTCCAATTACCCCAATTGTTCTGAATTCTCCCGAAACATCTTCAATAACCTCTCTGCTTTTCTTTTTTCCTTATTTCTTTGTTTCATCACAAACTTCTCCATTATTGCCCTGGTTTCTTCATCTGAACATCTTATACCTAATCCAAGATCATACTTTAAATCAGCATATTCAAGTATAGATTCCATGGGTTGCTTGCCTTTGCACCATTCAACAAATTCCTTTAAGGGCATAGTAGGAAAGCCTCTTCTTATCTCTGAACTAAATTCCTCTATCGGTGTAAGCATAATTAAGGGTCTTTGTTTTCTCATTTTCTTTAATTCCTCATTAGTCCCTGTTACATAAGCAATCTTATTTGCCCTAAGCCATCGTTTAAACATATGTAGATCATCTTTGTGCACATCTACATAATAAATATTATCAAGATACTCTATATCTATAAAATTTCCTTCTGCCCAATGTACTGCGGCAGTTCCTCTGGAAACCCTTACTCTTAATGATGTTATACCCATAATATTCCAGAATACTGCAATCTTTTCTTTGACTTTTTCTTTATCTATTGTTCTCATTTTTTTGTTCCTGCGACTGTCCTGTCGCGTCTGAATCTTGTTCTTTTTGTTTTCCTTCTGCCCCCGGGTTTATACTCTTTGGCTCGATTATCTCAAACCTTATACTTTCAACTTGGCCAGGATCATTCTTATCTATTATCTTCTTTTTTCCATACTTCTCGAGCAGTTCTGTAAAAGATTTCTCTAACTGAATCATCACACTTCCTGCCTTAAGCTTCTCTTCAGTTGTCCCTTCGTTCAATATCTTTCTTATCTCATTCTGCAATTTCTGGTCTGCAAAGTAAAATTCTGTAAAAACCTCATCTACTTTATTCTTATCAAGAGTTGTATAAATATGCCTCAAATCCTTACTTATCTGTTGCTGTGAAACCTGATACCTTCCCCCCAATATTCGCTGAATCGGCAGTCTCCATAACCCAATTTCTCTGATAAGCTTTCTTAAGTCATCTTTTCTATCGCTAGCACACAACCTTCCCACAACCTCGGGATCTTTGTCTGTTGATCCTGATTTCATTTTAATCACTCGGCTCTAACTTTTTATCCAGCTTTTTAATTAGTTTATTTAGTCTCTTTACTCCGCTTCCTAGGAGTTTAACACTCTCAACGTGAGATTTCAAATGAACAGCATAGTTGTTGAGGTTCTCTGCATTCTGTGTTACAGCCTTCATCATGATCTGAGGAGTGTAATTCTCAGTTGCCTTTAACCCATTAAAGTAATTTTGAACCTTTGTGTTGTCATCTACTGCAGTTACTGGATGCACTGTTTCAGCCTCGTTAAGATTGTAAGAGTTATCTATCACAAACCAGAGCCCATCTTCAGAATAAACCTTTAGCTTCTTTTCCTCTCGATTATACTGCTCAGCCAGAGCATTTTTAACAAGAGCGTAATGCTGTCTGGAAACCTTAAAACAATATTTCTTATTTACTCTAAAATTAGCCCCTAAAAGCGTTTCCAATCTTCCTACAAGCTCAAATAAATCATGAATTGCATATCTCCTTGCATCTTTCGCAGTTTTAGCCAGATAGCTTGATCTCTCAAAAATTATTATTGACTTGTTTGTCAGCCAAACTTTTCTCTCTCCAAGAATAATTTCCTGACCCTTTCCAAGCAAATGGTTCAATTCCTTAAATTCAATACTTTTCTTTTTAAGAATCTCCTCTCTTTTATCCCAATTTCTTAACTTAGGAATCTTCAACTTAAACTGAAAGGCATGACCTCTAACAGAATCTGGCTTAATATTGACAGGTTGATATTTAGTTATTCGGATTGTTTCTTTTACTTTTTCTTCGTTAAATTCTCCGCAAATTTCCCAAACCCCATAACCTATTTTTTTAATGCACTCAGAACGTTTCAGCGATGATAAATAATAATTGAGTTTTTGCTTTGAAATATTAAACCGCTTACAAATCTCAGAAGGCCTAGCTCCTTCTTTTATTTGATTATAGATAGTCAAGTAAAAGCTTTTACTTTCCTGATTTTTTACCTCTTCAAAATTTAGGTTAATTTCATCCTTCAGATTCTTCTCTTGCTTCATCTTCCTGCTCCATGTATTTAATTAACAAACAAGCTATCAATTCGCTGATATTTTTATTTGAGTTTATGCAATGTTTCTGAACCTTTTCATTCAGGTCCTTCTCTAACGAAATTGATCGAATTATCATTTTTATATTATGGGATATAATAAGTCCTATAATAAACTATATAAACTTTACGATTAAAGGACAAAATAAGTCCCAAAACCAAAATGTTTATAAAGTCCTAGAATCTAAAGAGTGTATGAAAAACAAAAACTTAGAAAATGAAGAGAAAATGATTAATCTTTTTATTTCCGGTTTAACTGATGATAAAAAGACTGCATTAAAAAAGAATAAAGCTTTTTTTGACAAGATTAGACTGACCATGCGCGCATTTAACAATGAGAGAAGATGTAAGATTGTTCATTTGTTAAAAGAATGTCCTAAAACAATTACTGAATTATCTAGCGAGTTTAATATTGATTATAAGGCTGTTTGGAAACATGTAATGATCCTCGAGAAAGCAGGTATTGTTACCCTCGAGAAAGATGAGAATAAGAAAGGCAGACCTGTAAAAGTGTATCATGTTAATTTTTACAAGTCTCATAAAGAAAGGGAGCAGCAAGAAAATTCAAACAAGTAAGCTTTAAAAGTCATCAATTTATTATATTTTAGGACAAGGTCCTGTAGTCTAATGGCAGAACATTTCCTTTACACGGAAAGAGCGAAGGTT
>CAYHPN010000042.1:0-15290 GCA_964358765.1 Candidatus Woesearchaeota archaeon
AAGCCAGAGATGTACGGCCTTGTTCGTTAAATATGTAAAAGAAAAAGGATTAATAAATTACGATGATGAATTTATAGAGAAGATAATTGTTCATAAAGAAATAGAGATGAAAAGTGTGGTGGATGAAAGAGAAGAAGCAAGATATGGTCCCAAAATAAAAATAAAAAAAGTTCAAGAAAGATATGATGAAATGATGGAACTATGTAAAAAGGCAATTTCTCAAGCTGAAGATATTATTTATTCAGATAAAGAATTTAAGTTACCGAAAGAATTGTTAGAAGATTAATTTTGAGTACTTTTATGTGGGTGTAAAAACATACGTCATATGTATTTAAAATATTGTTTTTATAATAAATTATGGAAAGTGAAACTCCCAACCGACCTCTAAGGTCGGGGTATTACGAAAAAATAAAATGCGGGGAGTAAGCACTCCACCTTTCTGGCATCCTAGCCCGATGTCGGTCTTAGAATTTGATTACCAAAACAAATTATCCATCGGAGTTTATAAATATTGTCGAGAATGAGTGGATACATCATTGCTGTGAACCTATTTCTCGCATTTGGCTTAACATTTAATCTTTTTATCTAACTCTTTGATAAAGGATTCTATCCTATCCAATTGTGAGTTTTCTCTGAGTTTTAATCTGCATAGTTCCGCAACGGGCAGATTATTTTCCTCTGCTTGTTTTCTTAATTTTTCAATAAGTTCAGTTTCTATCCATAGGTGCAGTTGCGAGTTCTTTTTCATCATTAAGTCTGGAAAGCCTTTTTTCCCTCTCAAAGTATAATATTAATCGATCTAACCTATCGATAATCTCTTGAGGATCAACCTTATCATACCTTTCTGTTTCAAGCTTTAAGTGAATCTCTGAATTTTTATTCATTTATCTTTCACCTCTTTATTCTTTTCATCTGTTATTTCATCAATCAGATCGTTTTCTGACTCGTATTGATAAATAGATTTTCCTCCACCCAAACATTTAAGAAATTCTTTTATTCTTTTTTCTTTATTCCCCATTATTACTCTCCTTGTTGAATTTACTTGTTTCGTTTCCCCAGCAATCCCAACCCTTAAATTTTTGACGAGCAAATAATTCTATTCTAGGTAAATCTCCTAAGAGTTCAACAATAAAATCTCTAATTTCATCAGGTTTTCTACTATGCTCTCTTAATGGTGATAAAACAACTTGTCTTATTTTATTTGATTTTCTTGATAACGTTCCTCTAAAACCCAATAGACAGATTTCTGCATTTGCTCTTGTCCAATTGCCAAGCCCCATAAATGGCTGACCATTATTCTTATTTGTTTTAATCCAAGTAAAAGCAACCGTTACATAGCGAAAGCCCCAACGCTTCAATGTTTCAATACATTCTGGTAAAATTGGGTAAGTCACCCATAAAAACAATGCACAATTTTCTGAAGCAATATTATCAATAGGAAATTTGCAAATTTCTTCTATAGGCACACAATCATAATGCCCTTTTACATTTGTGCCGTATTTCCAAGGCGGATCAGCATAGATAATATTATATTTCTTTTTAATCTTTAAATTCCATTTAAATTCAGATCGAATCATAAAAATTCTTCAAATTCTAATTTTAAATATTGTCAAGTACAAAATAAAGTACAAAAAAAAGTACCTTTTTTTTCACTTGATGATATTTAAACAGTTTGTTTTTTGACAGAACATGAAAAATTGTGTAATGTGCAGAAAAGAATTAACAGAAGACTTTGATGTCTGTCAGACCTGTTTAGATTTTCTGAAATGGAAATACCCTAAGAAGTATATAGAAAAGATAAATGAATTCAGGAAACTTTCAGAACAAGACAATTCTTCAGACTCAACTAAATGCTACAGGAGGAAAAAATGAAAAAGCAAAATCTAGCGATAGTTGGTCTGATCTTGTTTGCAAGTATTATTGCATTGCAGATTGTTACAGCCGTTGACTTCAATCAGCCAATATCTGCTGAAGACCAAGAATCTTTTGACCAAATTCTCTCGCCAGTCATGAAAATTTACAATTTTGTAAAATATAGTGCAACTGTTCTTGCAGTTATAGTACTGCTTTTTGCAGGTATTACTTATATAACTTCAGGAAGTAATTCTGGTAAAAGAGATCAGGCAAAAAACATGGCAATGTATGTTATAATAGGGCTCATTGTCATTTGGGCAGCACCGTTGATTGTTAATTTTATTGTTGAATAAAATGGTAAAATGCTTGTGGCTCGGGGGTCTTTTTATTTGTATTATTATGCAGACCCCCTTGCTTCTTGCCTTAAATTGCAACGGAATTTCTCAAGCAAATTTAGAAACTTGCATAAATATTCTTAGTTTAAACTTAACAAATGAGGAAAAAAGTCTTATAATTTCTAATTTGGATTATAATAACAAATTTCATCCAGATCATCGGTTTGTTTATCAGAGAAATACTCAAATTTCAACTCCTGTCGCTCCAAATGAAGTCCCTCAGTTTAATGGTCAGTATATAAGAAATGCATGGGCGAGCATTCTAACAATTATACCTTCAGTTATTTATGATGATAATTTGTTTGTTCCAAATAGAACAGCAGTTTTAACAGGTTTTAATTATCAAATATCCATTCCATCCAATTACTATAGCTCTGGTTATCCGTCTACAAGTCAAGGAGATTGCAGAAGAATTTACACACTTGTACAGAATGCATCAGAAAATAAAATTTTTGTTAATGATTTATATCAGGGAAGTGGTAGATTAGTATCTTGTGATATTCAAGATGATTCATTGGCTTCTTCAGTATATAACATCGATATTGTTGTTGATATTGATCATTATTCATGGAATAGGTATTGCTGTGGATATTCTAACGGACAATGCAGAGAATATTGTCATAGATGCAGATTTAGTTATGATGAAGAAGAACAGGATAGTATGGCTATTTCAGACAGCCAAAATATAAATTACTACGATTCTGTTTTGTTTGGAGATGTTAAGACAATACAATCTTATGGCTCAACAACAAAGCTAGGCTTAAATTACAGTAATTCTGTTGAGCTTTCATTTCAAGACTCAAAGTTTAACTATTATCAATATACTTATGATATTAATTATTCAAAAGAACCTTATTATTTTTATACTTTAAGTGCTAGAAATTATAATCGTGAAAATTCAATAAATATATTAAAAGATGAAGAATACTTATTAGTTAATAACATAAATAACTGCTCAATAAAATCATTTGACTTCTTTAACACAATTTCTAGCAGTTGTTTTCTAACTTATGAAAACTTAAATCTGACATTAAAGACTGATAATTTAAAATATAATGAAGGAGAAATGATAAATGTCTCAATATACCCAACAAACATTACTACTCTTTTAAGTTATGGTAATTTAATTGTTAACGCTACAGGAAATTATACTCTAATTGCAAATTTATCCAGCAATAAAATAATTGCAAGATATAACGATCTTTCTACTGAGAGACTGATATTCGTTGCTGATGGAAATAAATTAGCTTTTGTTTTTAAGTTGTTTTTACTTGCATTAGTTTTCTACCTAATTTTCTGTCTTTTAAGAAAATATTGGAGGTTTATGCCATGAAGAGGTTAATTTTTTTATTCTTTATTTTCTTAATCCCGTTAGTTAGTGCAGAAGATTGCGGACTTCTTAACTTAGCAAGTTGTATCCCTCAGGAATTTTTCAACTTTTTGATTAATATATTAAATTCACCATTACAACCATTGCTGGACTTAACAAGATCCCTTATAACAGAACCAATTGAATTATCTGCATTTGCTTCATTATGGGCAATTATTTTATATATTTTATCCATTTTCTACGGATTATTAATGTTCTATTCTGGATTTAATTTCATAATTTCTGGATATGATTCTGCAAAAAGAGCCAAAGCAAAAGAATGGTTTATGAATATTTTTATTATGATTGTTCTGATTCAAGCATCTTATTTTTTGTATTCTCTTTTTATAGACATTGGCAGTTATCTTACAATAGGAATGATGGATCTTGTTGACCCCAATTTCTTTTTATTAACAGCGGACAATATGGTAAACATTGGGCTTCAGTTTTTCTTTGTTTTACTTTACGTCATAGTTTTGATTTTTACGACGTTATTTCTTACATTGAGATATCTTATCGTAGCATCGGGAGTTGTATTTGTTCCAATTGGAATATTTCTTTATTTTATTCCCCCAGTTAGAGAATATGGCAAACTTATTCTTAATTTTCTTGCAATTTGCATTTTCATCACTTTAATTGATTCGTTGATTATATTAATTTCATCGCAACTTATAAATATTTCTTTATTTGCCAATTTTAAAATATTAGTTATGATTTCAACGTTTTTAGTTGCAAATTTCCTCATGTTTTACTTTATGTTCTTTTCTGCAATAAAGTCTGCTCTCAGAACTGCGGAGAGGACAGCAATTCCAATAATGGCGGTAGCAAAATATTTCATATAATGGCATATCAAATACCTCAACAGCTAGAATATCATGAAAAGATAATGTTTGGATTAACATTCAGACAATTAGCGTATGCTTTTAGTTTTGGATTTATTTGTATAATGCTTTTCAAAAAAAATATGTTAAGTTATATAAAATATCCTTTTATAGTATTTTTTGCAACTTTAGGAATATTTTTTATCTTCTTTAATTTAGAAATATATATTAAAAATTATCTAATTTTCTTCAGATCTAGAAGAATCTCTCTTGAAAAAGTAAAGCTATTTTCATTTATTGGAATAAAGGAAATAAAAGATAATTTAATAATAACTTCTAAGGATAAAAAAATTGCTATATTAAAAATTACTCCTCTTAACTTTAGCATAAAACAGCCAGAGGAAAAAGAAGCGATTATGTCTTCTTTTCAGAAGTTTTTAAATTCAATAGATTTTCCAACTCAAATTTTGATGACTACAGAAGGATTGGACTTGAATGCTTATTTATCGTCTTTAGAATCTAGAGTTAAAAAAGATAATTTAAAGGAAATATACTACAAATATAAAGCGTTCTTAGAAAAAGTAATAAGCAATAAAAAGATAATGAATCGTGTTTTTTATATAGTTATTCCTGAAAACAGTGATATAGATATCCAGCTCAATGTTTGTATTGATAGATTCTTTTCCCTTAATCTAAAAGCTGAAAGACTTAGAAATTCAGAACTTGAAAATTTAGTAATAAAATTCTTTCCAGAAAAAGTAGAACCTAAAAAAAATGTTAAAGAAATTAAAACTAAATTACAAGAAGACTTAAAACAAAAAAAAGAGAAAAAAATAGATTTTGAAATAAAAAATGAAATTAATCAGTTGGATATAAATGGAAAATACTTTAGGGTAATTTATGCTTCTGGATATCCAAGATCAGTGGAGCCAGGATTCCTCGATAAAATTGTTAGTCTACTGGGAGATTTTAATTTAAGTTTTCATATTAATCCATATCCAATTGAAAAAATGCTTATTGACTTAAACAGAGAACTTCAGAAACAAAGTGCGGATCTTTATGCAATGCATTCAAAAGGGATTTTTAATCCATCTTTAGAGATTCAATATAAAGATACAAGAAGAACTCTGGAAAACTTACAGAAAGGTCAGGAAAGATTATTTAATATCAGTTTATATATAACCTGCAAAGCAGATTCTTTAAAAGAATTGGATTTACTAAATAAGAAAGTAGAATCCGAACTTAACAGCATAATGGTTCTTCCCAAAATTGCCTCTTTCAGAATGCTTCAAGGATTTAAATCTACATTGCCATTGGGAATTGATGAGATAAAATCTTACAGAAATATTACAACAAAAGCACTTTCTGCATTCTTTCCATTTACAAGCCAGTTTTTACAGGCAGACGACACAGGAGTTTGGTTGGGGCTAAATAACAATAATATCCCCATAATTAAAGACATATTCAAACTAAGTAACCCCAATGGTGTAGTTCTTGCACAATCAGGAGGAGGAAAATCTTACTTTTGTAAACTCCTTATAACTCGATACTTGTTAAATGGTACGAAGGTCATTATAATTGATCCACAGGGAGAGTATAAAAGCCTTGTAAACCGCTTTAAAGGGCAAATAATCGACCTTTCTAGGACATCTAAGACCTTGATAAACCCCCTTGACCTTATGGGACATGATTATATAGAAAAACGCCTTAGTCTTATGGATTTAATGCCTGTAATATTAGGAGATTTGTCTGAACCACAAAAGGCTTTCCTAGACAAGGCTATAACTGAAACTTACAAAAGTAAAGGTATAAACCTTGAATCAGACACTTGGAACACAGAACCACCAACATTAGGAGATTTGCTTGATTCCTTAAACAAACTCGTTGGAAAATCTACACAAATAGAAAGAGCTACATTAAGGAGCGTTATTAATAGACTAGATATGTATGTTTCAGGAGTGTTTGGATTTCTTAATCGCCATACAAATATAGAGTTTAACAGCGATCTTGTTTGTTTTGATATAAGCAATATGCCAAAACAAATTAAACCAGTTGTTATGTTTCTTGTTTTGGATTACGTATATATGAAAATGAAATCAGACATTAATCGGAAAATCTTGCTTGTTGATGAAGCTTGGACTTTGCTTTCAAGAGCAGAAGAAGCTTCTTATATATTTGAAATTGTAAAAACTTGCAGAAAATTTAACATGGGATTGTTATTAATCAATCAAGAAGTCGAAGATTTGTTTAATTCAAGAGCAGGCAAATCTGTGCTGGCTAACTCAGCTTATACTATGCTATTGCGTCAAAAACCATCGGTTATAAAAAACATAGGAGAAGCTTTTCATTTAAGTCCATCAGAAAAGGAGCATCTTCTTACAGCCAGCATTGGAGAAGGTCTTTTAATAATGGAAGATGAGCATACAAAAATAAAAGTTATCGCTTCTCCAGAAGAAAATGAAATTATCACAACAAATGCGGATGAGATTTTAATGCAAAAACAACCGACAAAAAGAGATAATGTTCAAAAGAAGATTAATGTTAACTTAGACCAAAGATTTTACAGAAAAAATAAATTAAATAAAGATGAATTAAAATATCTATTAAATCAAGGTTATAAAGAATTTAGAAAAAAGAGTATAGTATCAGGAAAAGAAGAAAACTTTATTTTAAAACCCAGACATAACGAAAGCCCAATACATATGTTCTATGTTTATGACATCTTTGAATACCTTCAAAAGAAAGGAGCAAAGGCTGAGATGTTTACAACCAAGATGCCAGATATTGTTTTTGAAATAAATAAAAAGAAATATGCTTTGGAAATTGAAACTGGAACGGTTTTAGAAAATGTTAATAGGATTAAAGAGAAAGTTTCACTTATTAAAAAACAAGGATACAATGACTGGTATTTTATTATGACACAAAAGCATTTAGTTAAAAAATATAGGCATTTTGGAAAAACTATTGACCCCCGATATTTGAAAAGTCAATTAAGTAAAATTATTAAAAATTCTAAAAAATAGACCTTCGTTTAATCCGACACATTTCCTTTCTCACGTCGATAATAATCTTGAAAAAGGCCGAATAGCCCACAGACATATTCTTCTTTCTTGCCGAATGGGCTATTTTGGGTATTAATCGCATACTAAAATAACTAAATATTTATAATTGGTGCCTTATTGATTATTTTTATGAGAAAGGGAAAAATTGGTTTTTATTTTTTTATTTGTATCTTTTTTTTAAGTTCTGTTAATGCCTTACAATGTGGAAATGCAGTAACAGAAAATATAGTATTAACAGAGGATTTATTGAATTGCCAAAATACGGGACTTCATATTGAAAGAAATAATATTACTCTTGATTGTAACGGTCATTCAATAATTGGAGGACTAAATAATACAGATTATGGAATAATATTAGAGGCATATAGTGATGTAACTATTAAAAATTGTAATGTTCAAGAATTTAGTATTGGAATTATAGCTGGAGGAAATGGAATTTCTAATAATTCTGTTTTGGATAATACAATAGAGAATAACAAAAATGCTGGCATATGGTTACCTTATTCCCATCATAACAAAGTATTCGGAAACACTATAATTAACAATAATGAGATTGGGCTTGGTTTATCCGATACACAATTTAATGAAGTAAAAAACAATACCATTTCCAATCATATTGCATATGGCATTCATTTAGAAAATTCACAATATAACCTAATATGGATCAATAATTTTTCAAATAATGGTTTTGCTAATGCGGATGAATGGCCAAATTCTAACTATAATAATTGGAACTATACAAATTTGGGAAATATATGGTCAGACTATGATTCTAATCCAGGTTATCCTTTTAATTACATAATTTCTGGAGATGGAAATGGAATTGTTGAAACAGGAGAAGAATGCGATGACGGAAACAATGTAAATGGGGATGGTTGTTCAGCAGTTTGCCTAAATGAGCCCCCACAAATTTCAGAAGGTTGTGGAAGTACAATAATAAATAATACTATTCTTACAGAAGATATTCTAAATTGTCCAGGTAGCGGTTTGATTATTGGTGCAAATAACCTTACTTTGGATTGTGCAGGACATTTACTAAACTCAACTCATCTTATATTTCCAGAATTTGGTATAAAAATAATAGGTAAAAATAACATTTTAATAAAAAATTGTGTTTTGCAAGGATTTTATAGTGGAATCTATTTAGAAAATACTGGTTCCTCTCAGATTAATGATAATGTAGTTAAAAATAATGGGCATGGCATACATCTTTATAATTTGAGTCAAAACAATGTAATACTTAATAATGTAGCTTATGACAACAGTGTAGGAATTGGTTTTTATGATCATATAACTCACAACCAAGTATTGAACAATTCTCTAATCAATAATAGCCTATGGGGTGCTAGGTCATATGCTTACAATTCATTCAATATATGGGAAGGAAATAATTTCAGTAACAATCTAGATATTGGGTTACTCTTAGGTTCAAATGCTTATAGCAACTTTACAGAAAACTATTTTTCAAATAACGGAAATTACGGGGTTTATATTACCTACGATGGAAATAATACTTTTTGGAAAAATATTTTTGATAATAATGGAGTTAATGCCTTTGAAGAAATTTCCACAAATAACAATAATTGGAATTTTAGCAATATCGGTAATTATTGGTCTGATTTTGAGGCAAATTCTGGCTATCCTTTTACATATATAATTCCTGGAGATGGGGCTGGAATAGATTATCACCCATTTGGAGCTATTGAACATTGTACAGACTCTGATGGGGGCTTTAAACCACAAATACAAGGCACTACATGTATTGGAGATGATTGTAATATCGATTATTGTGAGGACAATACATTGCACGAATATTCTTGCAGTAATAACAATAGAATAGAACAATTATTCCAATGTAGAGGTACTTGTTCTTTGGGTGCCTGTATTCCTTCCATTCCAATATGTACGAATAACAATTGTTCAATATTAGCATTGAATTAAAGGGAGGGTGGGCAAATCCCCATAGGATAAACATTAAACCATAATTACGACAGATTATTTACCCATGGTTTCGTTTATGATATTGCAGAGTTTTTTTGTCAGAAGATCTTAAAAATTGGCTTGCATTATTTTCGAGTAGAAAACCGTTTTGTCGTTATAAAAATAGACTTATTTAACGCAATCTGTCAGTGGACATATTCTCTCTTGGTGTCCTACTGACATATATATGAAAACACGCCATATAGACTAAAATAACTAAATGTTTATAATTGGCTCTTAGAAAGTTTTATTATGATGAATGACGTGAAATCTGGTATGAGTATACAAAAGATAAGTGTGGTTATTCCTGTTTTTAATGAAGAAGAAACAATTGAACTGCTATATAAAGAACTGACTGCTGTTCTAGAAATGACTAATAAAAAATATGAAATAATCTATGTTGACGATTGTAGTCAGGACAATTCCTTGAACGTGTTAAATAAAATTTTTAAGAAAGATGAAAATGTTCAGGTAATCTCATTATTAGGCAATCATGGTCAGACTTTAGCTTTAAGTGCTGGTTTCAAAAATTCTTCTGGTGACATTATCATTGCAATAGACGGAGATGGGCAACATAATCCAAAGTATATCCCAGAATTTATAAAAGGCATAGAAGAGGGAAATGATTTAGTTTCAGGATGGAAAAATGAAGATAAAACAAGAAATATTTTTTCAAGAACTGCCTCAAAAATTGCCCATGGTATTATAGCAAAGTTATCTGGGTCTAGTCTTAGATATTCTGGAGCAACTATGAAAGCTTATAGAAAAGAAATACTTAAAAAATTAGAGTTAACAGGAGATATGCATAGATTTGCAGGGGCTCTAGTTGAATTTAAGGGAATAAAAGTAAAAGAAATACCTATTGAAATCAGAAAAAGAAAAGCTGGAAAATCCAATTATACTGCTTCTAAATTCCTTCAAGTAATACTTGATCTTATTTTGCTTAGATTTATTGTAAAATATTCAAAAAAACCCTTTAGATTCTTTGGATTCCTAGGGTTTATATTAGATTTAATAGGATTGATTGGAGTAATCTTCGTATTTATACAAAAATGGTATCTTCATATCTCAACAGCAAGTAATTCATCTATTTTGATAATGTCTGCAATATTTCTTATTGCTGGAATACAATTTATTTTCTTCGGGCTTATTGCTGAGTTAATTTCTAGGATATACTATACTTCAAACAATAAAGATTATTTTATTAAACGGTATTATTTGAAACATTAAAATGGATAAACTTAGAATTTTAGTCTTAAATCAGGATTTTCCGCCAATGGGTGGTGGAGCATCACCAGTTTCATACGAATTAGCCAAGGGATACGTTAAATTAGGTCATAAAGTAGATGTTGTTACAATGCACTTTAAAGGTCTTCCTTACTTTGAAAAAAAAGACGGCATTAATATACACAGAGTTAAATGTATGAGGAGTAAAAAGGAAATTACACATCCATGGGAGCTTTTGTCATATATCCGATCAGCTAAGAAGTTTCTCAGAAATTACTTAAAATCGAACAATTATAATATTTGTCATTGCCATTTCATTATTCCAACAGGTATAATTGCCCTATGGTTAAAGAAAAAGTATAATTTACCTTATATTATTACTGCTCATGGGAGCGACGTTCCAGGATACAATCCAGATAGGTTTAAATTAATGCACAAATTTACTAGCAGAATGCTTAGAAATATATGTGATAATGCTAAGGCTATTATATCTCCATCAAAATTTCTTGCAAATTTAATAAAAGAGAATATTAACTATTATAAAATAAAAGTTATTCCTAATGGGATAAACCCCAAGGAGTTTATTCCTAAAAACAAAAATAAGATAATTCTTTCAACAGGTAAATTAATACAAAGAAAAGGTTTTCAATATTTGATTCAGGCAGTTAGTGATAAAGATTTAGGTTGGGAGATTCATATTTGTGGGGATGGTCCATATAGGAGAGAACTTGAGAATTTATCTAAAGATTCGAAAACTAAAGTGGTATTTCACGGATTCTTAAACAATAAATCAAATGAATACAAGTTTCTTCTAGAATCCGCTTCGATTTATTCTCTTGTCTCATTAAAAGAAAATGCGAGCATTTCATTATTAGAAGCCATGTCTGCAGGATGTGCAGTAATCACCTCAGATGTTTCTGGATGCCCTGAAACAGTTCACAATGCAGGAATATCTATCGAACCAGAAAATATTGGAGTTTTAAGAAAAACTATAAAAAATTTAATAGGTCATCCTATTTTAATAAACAAGTATGGCAAGATGGCAAGAAAAAAGGTTAGTGAAGATTTTAACTGGGAAAAAATAATTAAAGAATACGAGGGTGTGTTGAGATGAAAAAAGTAGCGATAATTATAGCAAACTGGAATGGAAAAAGATTCCTTAAGAATTGCTTAAATTCTATTTTTAAACAGACCTATAAACATTTTGAAGTTTATTTTGTAGACAATGGTTCCGTAGACGGAAGTTCAGATTATGTAAAGAATAATTTTCAAAAAGTAAAAATAATTCAATTAGATAAAAACTATGGATTTGCAAAGGGAAACAATGAAGGAATAAAAGAAGCATTTAGTGATAAATCTGTAGCATACCTTGCTTGTCTAAACAATGATACAATTGTTGATAAAAATTGGTTAATGGAATTAGTTAAAACTGCTGAAAAAGATAAAAATATCGGGATGGTATCAAGTAAGGCATATTTTAAAGAAGGAACTATTCAAAATGCAGGATTAAGTTTTGAAAAAGCTTTGCAGATAAATAGGGTAGGAGGTATATCTATAGGTTATGGATTAAAAGATAATAATTCTAATTTAAAAAGGGAAATTGAGATTTTTGCTCCAGGTGGTGTTGCACCGTTATACAAAAGAAAAATGTTGGAAGAAATATTTAAACAAGACAAAGAATTTTTTGATGAAGATTTCTTTGCCTATGCTGAAGACTTAGATTTGGGTTTTAGGGGAAGGCTTCTTGGCTGGAATTGCTTTCTATCTCCTAATGCAAAATTAATCCATTTACACTCCCAAACAGGAATATCAGCTTCACCCTTTAAGGCTTTTTTTTCAGAGAGAAATACAATTTTAACTGCCATAAAAAACCTTCCAACTATTAAATTAATAAACTTTCTATTTAACAATCTAAGATTAAAATTTTCATATTTTTATAAGAAAAACGAATCAGTTGATAAACTTAATAAGAATATTGGTCTATTGAATATTATCTTTATAATGTTTAAGGTTTACTTTTCTATTTTATTTTATCTAATAAAGATGTTAATTAAAAGATATAAAATTCAGGCTAATCGTAGAGTAAATAATAAAGAAATAAGAAATTGGTTTAAAATATTTAATAGAGGAGAAGTTGAAAATGAAGAGTAATCTAAAACCAGGAGTATTAATTCACGAACATAAAAATGGAGGAAGTTATACAATTTCTAGTAAATTAGCAAAGTTTAGTAAAGGAGAAATTATTCTTCTGTCATCTGTCGCCAATAAAAAAGATTTTTTGAAGATTCATGTAGGGAAAATCTTGGGAGTTAGGTCTTTTTGTAATCTTTCAGATATCCGTGAAGTGGACAAAAAAATCTCCCTTTGGAATATAGGATATCCCTCGCCAATAATCCTTCCCATAATGATCCTGTCTAAAAAGCCAAAGATAATTACATTTCATTTTATGTTCTCCCAACATCCTTTTAAATTCGCAAAGGAAAGTTTGCCTTATAGGATAATTAATAAATTTCTAGACATTTTTTATAAGGGAGTAGTTAATCTCCTCGTATTATCTGCTGATAAGTTTGTATTCATTACCAAAGCCCAGTTTAAAGAATACAAAGATTCAATATTTTTCAATAAAACATTAAACAACAAGTCTATTGTAATAAATAATTTTATCGAAAAAGATAAAATAAAAAATAAAAAATTATTCTCAAACTCAGAAATTAAAGTATTGTTCGTAGGCAGATTAGAAAAATTAAAAGGATTCCATGAATTATTAAGACTAATAGAAGCCATGCCACAAGGAGATAGAATCAAATTTAATATTATTGGGAATGGGAAATTAAAAACATTAATTCCAAAAAAGGAAGGGGTTTCACATGTAGAATCTATTCCCTATAACAAAATTTTAGGATATTATGACAAATCCAATATTCTAATTCTTCCATCTCACAGTGAAGTTTTCCCCATGGCTATTTTGGAAGCAATGGCTAGAGGATTAGTTATTTTGGTCTCAGATATTCCTGGAATGCGAGAAATAGTAAAAGAGGGCAGGAATGGATATCTTTTCCCTCCAGGCGATGTAGGAAAAATGAAAGAAATTATATTATATCTTAAAAATAATCCTAAAGAGATAGAAAGGGTAAGCAAAAATAACCTTAAAGATATTTGGAAGTTTACAGCAGATAAACAAATTCCTAAATACCTAAAAGTTTACGAAGAAGTGTTAAAAAATAAGAAAAGATGATAAAAAGAATATATGAAAATCATAAAGAAACAATCCATAACTTTATCTGGAGATCTCTTCAGACATTTGGAAAGCAGGGTATAACTTTCTTAATATTTATAATTTCCGCAAAACTTCTCATTCCTTATGAGTTCGGAATCTATAACTATGTGCTCGCAATTATCTTCTTTCTCATAATTTTCGGAGATTTTGGGATTTCTACTGCAACTTCAAAATATGTCGCGGAATATAATGCTACAGATAAAGAGAAACTTAAATTGATTTTATTTAATTCTGGAGTAATGATCCTAGGACTAACGGTCCTGATAACAATCCTAACTTTATTGTTGGGAAAATTCTTTCTTGAGGAAAAATATGTTTATGTTTTGTATTTGTTACCATTAATCTTTCTAGCTCCTATGACCTCACTTTATGATGGGATTTATAGAGGGTTGAAGAAGTTCAAGAAGCTAGCCATAATCTCGATTATTGTAGGAGTAGTTTCTTTAAGCTTCGTTTATTTTTTGATTAAGAGTTATGGCTTGATTGGAGCTTTAATTGCCCAGAATTTATTTTACCTTATATTATTTTTGACTTTGGCTTTAGGTTATAGAGAGTTTAGTTTTAAGTGGGATAGAGAGGTTATGAAAAAGGTTGGGAGGTATAGCTTTACATATGGATTAGCTATAATTGGAAACTATTTGTTCATAAGATTCGGAATTTTGATCTTAGGTCATTATAACTACATAGAACAAATAGGAACTTACGAATTGTTAAATAAGATATTTATGATTTTAGTATTGCCTTTTACAATGCTCGGGCAAGTAGTTGCTCCGAACTTTTCTGTATTTTCTGCAAAAAAGAAGTACAGAGTGATTTATAACAAACTAAAGTTTTATACTATTACTTTTTTTGTTATTGGGATAATTCTCGGAATTTTATTATACTTTGTTTTGCCAGAGATAATAAAAATATTCTTCGCAGAATATTATGACTCTTTATTCGATGAAATTTTCATTTTTTCATTAATAATCTTTGTGACAAATGTCTGGGCAGCAACAGTAGACGCTGGAATTTTAATTCCGACAGGATATGCTAGTACGATGGCAAAACTTTATTTGATATTAGGTATTTTTAGCTCAATCTTAAGTCTAGTACTAGTCAACATTTTTGGATATATGGGGGTAATATATGCTTTTACAATATCTAGCGTGCTAATGGCTGTCGGTTTAAGAATTATTTACTTCAATAAGTTGAGAATGTTGGTTACTAAAATATAAATGCATTCTTGCCCAGTTCTCATTCGTATTATATGTCTTGTTATACTCAATAAAATTTTCTTTTATGAAATTTCTGGTACTTCCATCT
>CAYHPN010000043.1:0-13564 GCA_964358765.1 Candidatus Woesearchaeota archaeon
TAATGAACTATTGAATGTGTTAAAGAATTAGTTATTGAGGAGCTATATAGATTCATTTCCGGCTAACTAAAAACCATATAGAAAGCTTTAAAAACCCTCTTTTATAATTCAATACTATTCAATACTATAATTAAATATTTATATGTATTATATTCACAAAAACACCTCCATGCACTCCCTACAGCCCAAACACATTAAACTCAAGCAAGAAGAAGTTAAAAAATTAATTGAAAAATACAACATTTCTAAGGCTCAATTGCCAAAAATAAAGATTGAAGATCCAGCACTTCCAGAAGGGTGTGCTCCAGGAGATGTAATAAAAATTGATAGAGTTGAAGAAGAAAAAGTCACTTCATATTTCAGAATAGTGGTGCCATAAAATGCCTCATAAGAAAAATATCTTAATCGAAAAATATCTAGAACAGCATTCTTTAGTCGAATCTAACATTCGATCATTTAATGATTTCATAAATGCAAGAATCCAGCAGATAATTACTGAAATAAACGAAGGATTATCAAATGAAGATATAGAAATCAAATTCGGTAAAGTAAGAATAGGTAAACCTAACATAATTGAAGCTGACGGTTCAACCAACCTTATAACACCTATGATGGCAAGATTAAGAAATCTGACTTATTCTGCTCCTGTATTTTTAGAATTAACAGTAAAATTCGAAAACCAAACAGAAAGCAATGAAGTAGAAATTGGAAGAATTCCAGTTATTGTAAGAAGCCAAATGTGCAATACATCAAACATGACTAAAGATCAACTTAGAGAAAACTACATGGATCCGTTAGACCCGGGCGGATATTTTATTGTAAATGGTAATGAGAGAGTAATTGTCATGTTTGAAGACTTGGCGTCGAACCAGCCTTTTATCGAAGAAGGAAGATTAGGTTTAACTTTAAGAGTTTTCTCAGAAAGAGGTTCTTACAGAATTCCAACAACAATCTCAGAAACTAATGAAGGAATTTTAGATCTAAGCTTCAGTAGACTTAAGGGCATTCCAATAGTCATGTTGTTAAAAGCTTTAGGGCTTGTAAAAGAAGCTGAAATAGCAAAAAATATCGACAACGAAAATGATTGCTTGATAGTAAATCTCTTCGAATTTTCTTCTTTGCAGGATCCTGAAGATGCAATGATGGCAATAGCGGAAAAATCGGGAATTCAAGGTACAAAAAAAGAAATTTTAGACAGAGTAAAACAAAGAATAGATTCATTCCTGCTTCCTCATATTGGAGTAAACAAAAATGCAAGAATGGACAAAGCAATCACATTATGCAGATTAGTAAACTTATATCTTAAAGCAAAAGATGATGAATCAATAAGAACAGATAAAGACCATTATGCAAACAAAAGAATAAAATTATCAGGCGATCTAATAGCTGAATTATTCAGGGTAAATCTTAACATTTTAATTAAGGACATTCAATATTCTTTGCAAAAAATCTCAAAAAGAAAAAAATTCTATTCCCTCAAAACAATTGCAAAATCCACATTATTTACCCATAGAATAGAAAGTGCGATAGCAACGGGTTCTTGGATCGGTGAAAGAACTGGAGTAACTCAAAACATGGATAAAACAAATTATTTAGCCGTATTATCACAGCTCCAGAGAGTATCTAGCTCTTTACCAGGAGAACAGGAAAACTTCCTCGCTAGAACCCTTCACCCAACACATTACGGAAGATTCTGTCCGACAGAAACACCGGAAGGAACTGAAATTGGTTTAAGAAAAAACTTGGCAATTTTGGCAAAAGTTTCAACTTCGATGGAACTAGATGAAAAAATAGCATTTAAAAAATTTGAAAATTTAGGATTAAAAAAAGAAAGAGAAAATAAAAGTGATAAAGATGTATTTTTCAACGGCCGTTTTGCTGGTTACATTTCAGATCCAGAAGATTTTACAAAAAAGTTAAGAACATTGAGAAGAAAAAAAGAATTCCCAAATGAACTAGGAATTAGTATCGATCCTAAATTAAATACTGTCTCAATTTTAACAGGAGTAGGCCGTGTTCTTAGACCAGTTATCATTTCAGAAAATGCAGTTCCATATCTTAAAGAAGATCATCTCTCTGGGTTATATCAGAATAAATTGAAATGGACTGATTTAATTGACCAAGGAATTATTGAATATATTGACGCCGCTGAAGAAGAAAATGCTTTCGTCGCAACTACAGAAGAAAACCTTAAAAAAGAACATACTCATTTAGAAGTACACCCTATCGATGTATTTGGAGTCATAACTTCATTAGTACCTTATTGTAATCACGACCAGAGTTCAAGATTATTAAAAGGAAGTAAAACAAATAAGCAATCTTTAGGAATCTATGCTGCAAATTTCCTTCTTAGAGTTGATACAGACGTTTCTATTTTGCATTATCCTCAAAAACCTTTAGTAAGAAGTTTCATTTATGATACTTTAGATGTATACCCGGCTGGACAGAACATTATCGTTGCAGTTATGCCATTTGAAGGATATAATATGGAAGATGCAGTAGTTCTCAACAGAGCATCCGTAGATAGAGGAATGGGTCGTAGCACATATTTTAGACCATATTCAACTACGGAATTGCAATATGCCGGTGGATTAAAAGATGAAATAGTTATTCCAGATAAAGATGTTTCAGGATACAGAACAGAAGATTCTTATAAAAACTTAGAAGACGATGGAATTGCATATCCTGAAGCAGATATGAATGCAGGTGATGTTGTTATTGGAAAAATCACTCCTCCAAAATTCCTTTCAGAAGCAAAAGATTTAAGCATTCAGGCAAAAAAAGAAGCAAGCTCCTCAATCAGACAAGGTGAAAGAGGAACAGTTGATGCAGTATTTGTTACCGTTGACAATGAAGGAAACAAAGCAGTACATGTAAGAACAAGAGACTCAAGACTTCCTGAAGCAGGAGACAAATTCTCTGCTCCACACGGACAGAAAGGAATAGTTGGAATGATTGCAGACCCAGACGACATACCATTTACAATCAAAGGCGTAAAACCAGACTTAATGTTTAATCCACACGGTATTCCAGGAAGAATGTCCGTAGGTTATATGATAGAATTAATTGCAGGAAAAACTGCTGCAACAAAAGGAAAAATTATAGATGGAACTCCATTCACTGGACAAAATGTTGAAGAATTGGAGCAAAACTTACAGGAAATGGGATTCAGTTTTGATGGAAAAGAAACATTATACAATGGAGTAACAGGTAAAAAAATGGAAGCAAAAATCTATATTGGAAATATGTATTATCTTAAATTAAGAAGAATGGTAAAAAATCTTATTCATGCAAGAGCATCTGGAAAAGTAGCATTATTAACAAGGCAGCCCATTGAAGGAAGAGCTAAAGGGGGAGGTCTTCGTTTAGGAGAAATGGAGCAGCAGGCTTTAGCTGGACATGGAGCTTCCCTATTATTAAAAGAAAGATACGATTCAGACAAAACAGTAATATATGTCTGCTCTGAATGCGGAAATGTAACTTATGAAGATTCAATAAGAAATAAAGTAATTTGTAATATCTGCGGTTCTATTGAATCTGAACCTTTAGAAGTTTCTTATGCTTTCAAATTATTAGTTGACGAATTATTAGGTCTAGGCATATTAACTAAATTTGATTTGAAGAATAAATTCGAGAGATAAGATGGTATATAATACAAATACATTTGAGCAAATGAGAATGATACAAGATTCTGTAAAAAACCAACAAGGTTTTCTTAGAAGAGAATATGAAAATAATTTTGTCGCTTTTACAGTTATAGACAATGAAGTTAAAGTTATTGGTTATTCTCCAACAACTGAAAAAACAAATCTAGAAAAACATTCTGGTCTGGTGTTAATTGGCACAATAGATGATATAATAAACGGAGAAACAATCAGATTCATATCTGGAGTAAAAAAATAATGTCACAAAAAGTATTTAGAAAACAAATAAAAGCACTACGTTTCGCCCTTCTTAGTCCTGACCAAATAAAAAAATTAAGTTCAGTTAAAGTTGTTACGCCAGAACTTTATGATATTGATGGATTTCCAGTTGATGGGGGCCTAATGGACTTAAGGATGGGAGCAATTGATCCTGGAGTAAGATGCCGTTCATGTGGAAAAAGAGTTAAGGAATGTCCCGGACATCCAGGAAGCATTGAATTAGCTAGACCAGTATTACATATAAAATATATTCCTCTTATTGAACTTTGTCTAAGAAGCTTCTGTCCAAAATGTGGAAAACTTACATTAAGTGATGAAAAACAAGTAGGCCTTCCGCCTGCAAAAAAAGCAAAGAAAGCAAGAGACGCAAAAAAATGCCCTCATTGTAATGAAGAACTAGACAGAGTAAAACTAGAAAAACCTACAAGTTTCTTCATAAACAAAAGAAGACTAAGTCCAATTGAACTTAGAGAAAGACTCGTGCAAATTCATGACGAAGAATTAAAGAAAATAGGAATAAACTCTCCAACAGCAAAACCTGAATGGGCAGTGCTTTCTCTTCTTTTGGTTCCTTCTGTAACAGTAAGACCTTCAATTACATTAGAATCTGGAGAAAGAAGTGAAGACGATCTAACTCATAAATTAAGCGATATAATAAGAGCAAATCAGAGACTCTGGGAAAATCTAAACGCAGGAGCACCTGAAGTAATAATTGAAGATCTTTGGGACTTACTTCAATACCATATTACAACTTTCTATGATAATAATGTAACTAGAATTCCTCCAGCAAGACATCGTTCAGGACAGCCGCTAAAAACAATTACAGAGAGAATAAAAGGAAAAGAAGGAAGAATCAGACATAACTTAGCTGGAAAGAGAGTTAATTATTCAGCTAGAACTGTAGTCTCACCAGATCCTTATCTTAAAATTGATGAAATTGGGGTTCCAGAAGAAATTGCAAGAATTATAACAGTAGCAGAACCTGTAACAACTGCAAATCTAGAAGAAATAAAAGAACTTATCAGAAATGGATCAAATTATCCTGGCGCAAATAATATAATAAGAATTGATGGAAGAAAAAAGAGAGTTACTGATGATCTTAAGGAAGAAATAATATTAGAATTAATACCAGGTTATAAAGTTGAAAGACACTTGCGTGACGGAGACATTGTACTATTTAACCGTCACCCAACATTACACAAGCAAGGTCTCATGGCTCATTATGTAAAAGTACTGCCTGGAAGAACATTTAGGCTTCATCCTGCATCAGCCCAACCTTATAATGCAGACTTTGATGGAGACGAAATGAATATTCATAGTCCTCAAAATGAAGAAGCAATTGCAGAAGCAAAAGTACTTCTTCATATTAACAATAACATTATTTCATCTAAGAATAATACAAATCTAGTAGGAACTATAACAGACGCAGTAACTGGAGCGTATTTATTAGGTAAAGAAACTCTAAATAAAAGTGATGCTGACCAACTTTTATATTCAGCAAATATGTTTAACACGCAAAAGAAAAAAGAAATATCTGGAAATGAAATTTTCTTCCAGATTATTCCTAAAGGTTCATCAATAAGTATGCCTTCTTCAATAACTTCAAGTAAAACATTTGGAGCTGAAGATGGAGAAATGGTAAAAATCATAGATAAAGAATTTGGAAGAGACATTGCAATTGATTCAATAAATAAAGCATTCGCAATTGGTGCCAACTATTTAAGCGGCATTGGATATAGTTTGTCTCTAAGAGATCTTAATGTCTCCCAAAAAGTGAAGCAAACAACTTCTGAAATTATTACTAAAGCAGAAAAAGAAGTTTCAAAATTAATTGAAGAATATAATTCCGGTAATTTAGAAGCCCTGCCTGGAAAAACAACAGAAGAAACAAGAGAAACAAAAATCATCCAAGTATTAAACACAATTATGACTGACGCTAGTAATGTTGTAAAAGAAAATTTCCCAGCAGATGGAAATGTAAATAAAATGATTAAATCTGGAAGTAAAGGAAGTATGATTAATATAACTCAAATTGGATGCTGTGTAGGACAGCAATCTTTATGGAATAAAAGAATTAACTTTGGTTATGCTGATAGAACTCTTTCTTTTTTCAATAAGAAAGACCTTGCTCCAGAATCTAAAGGATTTATCAAATCCTCCTATTTTGAAGGCCTTAAACCTCATGAATTCTTCTTCGGAGCAATAACAGGAAGAGACAGTATGATGGATACAGCATTAAGAACACCTAAATCAGGTTATTTATACAGAAGGTTAGTAAGTGCGTTACAGGATCTAAAAGTAGAATACGATGGAACTGTTAGAGACGCATCTGAAAATATAGTCCAATTCTTATATGGAAACGATGGAAAGGATGTTTCAAAGCTTCACCTTAAAGATGATAAAGTTTCTCCTGGAGAAGCAGTAGGAGTTGTTACGGCCCAATCATTTGGAGAAGCTTCCACTCAGATGGTTCTTAACGTATTCCACCACGCAGGAGTAGCTCAAATGCAGATTACACTCGGCCTTCCTAGACTAATTGAAATTTTAGATGCCAGAAAACAACCTTCAACTCCAATCATGGAAATATATCTAGATTCTAAGCATAATAACGAAAAAGATGCAAAAGTAATCGCAGAAAAAATTAAAGAAGTTAAATTAAAAGATGTAGCATCTGAAATAAGCTTAGACTTTGGAAATAAAAAGATTGAAATAACTCTAGACCAAAAATCTCTAAAAATATCTCATGCCTCTCCGCAGAAGATTGCAGATAACTTAACTGAGAAAAAACTTAAATTGAAACTCAATGATAATAAAATTGTCATTCCAACACCTGAACTTCAATTTAAAGAAATGTATAAACTTAAGAAGAAACTTAAAGAAATGATTGTTTCAGGCATAAAAGGATTGCCTCAAGTTGTTGTCTCAAAAAAAGGAAAAGACTTTGTAATTCTAACTAATGGATCAAATCTCCAGGAAATTAGAGAAGTAGTTGGGGTAAATCCAGAAAAAATATTCTCAAACGACATTCACGACGTTAAAAATGTGCTCGGTGTAGAAGCTGCAAGACAGACAATAATCAATGAAATAAAAAATGTAATTGATACGCAGGCTTTAGACATTAATGAAAGACATTTGAGACTTGTTGCAGATGCAATGACTTCCTCAGGAACTGTTAAAGGAGTCACAAGAATGGGCATAATTACTGATAAAGCAAGTATATTAGCAAGAGCAACTTTCGAAACTCCTGATAAACAATTCGTAAATGCTACTATACAAGGAGCAAAAGACGAACTAAACTCAGTAATTGAAAACATCCTTATCAATCAGCCAATTCCAGTTGGTACAGGTCTTCCAGGCCTATTAGTAAAAGTAACAGGTCCATTGGTTAGAAAACAAAAAAGCGAAAAGTAAAAATTAATTTATTTACATTTGTTTAGATTATTTATTCGCGTAAATTTTTATCTCTATTTCTTCCTTCTCTTAGCTTTAATATATTCAATTACAATAGGTAAAAATGAAATAACTACAATCCCATAAATAACTAAAGTTAAATTCTTCTCTATTATTGAAATTCCTCCAAAGAAGTATCCTGCAAATAAAAAGAAAGTAACCCAAATTACTCCTCCAATAATGTTATAAGTCAAAAATTTAAAATACTTCATCTTTCCCACGCCAGCCACAAAAGGAGCAAACGTCCTTACTATAGGCACGAATCTTGCTAAAACTATTGTTTTGGTTCCATGTTTATTGTAAAAATTTTTAGTCTTTTCTAAATATTCTTTCTTAAAGAATCTACTTCTAGAAAAAACTTTTTCACCAAAATAATCACCTATCAGGTAATTTAATGTATCTCCAGCTATCGCGGCGATACATAATAAAATAAACACGGATAAAATATCTAAATAACCCTGTGAAGAGAAAGCACCAACTACAAATAATAGTGAATCCCCAGGCAAAAATGGTGCGATTACAAGTCCAGTTTCCAAAAAAATTACCAAAAATATAATTAAATAAGCCAAATTACCATAATTGCTTATTATCAGCCCTACATATTTGTCAACATGCAAAATAAAATCAATAGGATTTATGAAAGCCATTTTATTATTTAACTATCAATATAACATCTGCTTATCTTTATAAAATGTATGGATAATTATTGCAAAGATTGACCCTGAACAAGAGAATTATAAAAACAGATAAGTTTATAAATATTAATTCAACACTAACATTAAGATAAAGTTCTATTCAAACAAATATGGCAATAATAGATATGAAAACAATGAGGTATATTAATCTTTTAGATAAGATTTCTCATGTAAAAACAAGCAAATGTTTTATTCATAATGGTTCAATTTTCTTTGTAGTGGATAGAAAAGATGTTTCAAAAGCAATTGGTCCAGGAGCTGTAAACGTCAGAAAAATACAGGAAAAAACAGGTAAAAAAATAAAGATAATTGAAGAAGTCACTAATATTAATGATATAAAAATCTTTATTGAAGATATAATTTCTCCAGTTAAAGTTAAATCAGTAGAGATTAAAGATAATTTCATCAATATTACTGCCGGAAGTAATCAGAATAAGGCCACAATAATTGGAAGAGACAGAAGAAGAGAAGAAGAACTCAATAGAGTAATACATGACTATTTCAATATGAACATTAAAATAATTTAAAGCCAATAATTTTAATTAATACAAGTAAGCCTTCATTTAAACAAATTTCTTTAATACCAAAACAGATAATACCAAAACAACAATTAATAATATTGCATGAGTTACTTCCCTTTTCTTAAAATTACTCTTTTTCATAATAAATTTAAATAATTTGAGTTTATATAATTAACTCCATTTCACAATCTTATAAATTGGGAGACTAAAATGTCCCACAATGTGACTTAGAAGCTTTCTTAAAGAGATATTCTATCTTTTATTAATGAGAAAAGATTATTCTAATAGTGAAGTAGAGAAAATTTATGATGAACATGCTAAATTGTACGATTTCAGAATGTTTTTTATAGAGTTTTTTTTAAGAAAGTTAAGAAGAGAATTAATTAGTAATATTAAAGGAAAAGTTTTGGAAGTAAGCATTGGAAGCGGAGCTAATTTAAGATATTATCCCAAAAACTGCGAGATTGTTGGAATTGATTTAAGCAAAGAAATGTTGGAATTAGCTAGTAAGAAAGCTTTAAAATATGATACAAAAGTTAAATTGGAGAAAGGCAACGCAGAGAAATTAAGATTTAAAGGGGAAGAATTTGATTGTGTTATTGATACTCTTGGATTATGTACTTTTCCAAATCCCAATAAAGTATTAAGTGAGATGAAAAGAGTTTGTAAAAAAAATGGAAGAATATTACTATTAGAACATGGAATTGGAAAACATAGACTAGTGAATAAATTCCTCAATTGGAGAAATCATAATCATTACAGAAGATTGGGATGCCATCTGACTAGAGATATAGGCAAGATTGTTAAGAATTCTGGGCTAAAAATTATTGGAGAGAAAAGGAAGATTTTTGGTTCAATTTATTATATAATTGCTAAGAAGTAAATTACATTGTGGGACACAAAGTACCGCCAATCTTATAAATCTGTTTAATCTTGTATTTTAATGAAAGGATATATAGTATATTCAGATTATACAACTATAGATAACAATGAAATAATACAATTATTCGGAAGACTTGAGAATGGGCAGTCTTTTATAACTTTAAACAAGCATTTCCCGTATTTTTATGTAGAAAAAAAAGACATTATTAATATTACTTCCAAGAGTATTAAAGAAATCCAACAAACAGATTTAGAAAATTTTAAAGGAGTTAAAGTATCAAAAGTTATTTTTAACAATAAAACTGACTTAAACAATCTATTTAAGGAAATACATAAAGAGATTAATATTTATGAGGCAGATTTAAAGCCTCAAAATCAATTTCTGCAAGAAAAAAATATCTTGAGTAGTTTAGATATCTCTGGAGAATACTCTTCTACAGAAAAAATAGATAGAGTATATAATGAACCTCAGTTAAAACCCTTATCGTTCTTCCCAAAATTAAAAGTTGCCTCAATAGACTTGGAATCAGATAAATTATCTTCAAAACTATTCTGCATTGGAGTTCTAACAGAGTCATCTAAAAAAACATTCATGATTACTCAAAATAAAAACTTAAACAATGTTGTTGCCTGTGCTAACGAAGAAGATTGTCTAGAAAAATTCAAAACAGAGATTAATGAGATAGATCCAGATATAATAATTGGTTGGAACGTTATAGACTTTGATTTCCAATTTTTAAAGAATGCTTTCAAAAAGCATAAACTAAGTTTTGATATCGGAAGATCTAATTTCGAGCCAAAATTAAGAATTGAATCTAATTTCTTCCGTTCATCAAAAGTTGATATTCCTGGAAGACAAGTTCTAGATGGACTAAATCTTATCAAAGATCCTTTTATTAAAGAAGCTCCCTCTATTAAAAATTTAGATTTTGAATCTCTTTCTCTTGAAAGTGTATCCCAATCTATATTAAAAAAAGGAAAATTGCTTAAGGGAAAATCAAGACATGATGACATTGAAAAATTATATAAAGATCAAACACAAAAATCATTGCAAGCATTAGCAGAATATAATCTTTTAGATTGTGAATTAGTTTATAAAATTCTAGAAGAAACTAAGATTATAGATTTGGCAATTGAAAGATCCTTGCTTACAGGGATGCCCCTTGACAAAATTTCTGCTTCAATTGCTTCATTTGACGCATTATATCTTAGAGAAGCAAAAAAATTAAATTTAGTCTCACCAACAAATGAATTTAAACAAAAAGAAGAAAGAATTAAAGGAGGATTTGTCCAATCTTCTTTTCCTGGAATCTATAAAAATGTATTGGTGCTTGATTTTAAATCACTATATCCTTCAATTATAAGAACATTTAATATAGACCCTTCATCACAAATCTTCAAAAAGGAAAAAAATGCAATAGAATCTCCTAATGGTGCTTTTTTTAAAAATCAAGAAGGCATCCTTCCAAAAATCATCCAAATGCTTCATTTAGAAAGAGAAAAAGCGAAAAAAGAAAAAAGAGAACTCTCTAGCTATGCAATAAAAACAATTATGAATAGTTTTTTTGGCGTATTAGCAAGTCCAAACTGCAGGTATTTTAATTTAGAGATGGCAAATGCAATAACTCATTTTGGGCAGTTTATAATAAAACTAACAGCAGAAGAGATTCAGAAAAAAGATTATAGAGTAATATATTCAGACACCGACAGTGTATTTCTAGAAACAAATCTAGCTAAAGATAAAGCTAATTCCTTAGGTATTGAAATCCAAGACTACATAAATAAATTCTATATTGACTATGTTCAAAAAAATTATTCCAGAAAGTCTTTCCTAGAATTGCAATTTGATAAACAATATCTTTCATTAATGATTCCAAAAGTTAGAGGAGAAGGAGCTGGAGCAAAAAAACGTTATGCAGGTTTAATAGAGAAAAATGGAATAGAAGTTTTAGACATTGTAGGTTTAGAAGCAATAAGAGGAGATTGGACAGAAGCTGCCCAGGATTTCCAAAAAGAACTTCTATTAAAGTTATTTCATAATGAACCAGTTGAAAAATATATAAAGGAATATATAAAAAACATTACAGAAGGCAAACTCAATGAAAAATTAATCTATAGGAAATCTATAAGGAAGAACTTAGAAGAATATACAAAAACAACTCCTCCTCATGTAAAAGCAGCAAGAAAACTCGATAATATTGAATCAAACATAATAGAATATTATATCACTCTTGACGGCCCAGAACCAATTCAAAAATTAAAGCATAAAATTGATTATTCTCATTATATAGAAAAACAAATAAAGCCTATTGCCAATCAAATTTTGTTATTTATGAATATAGATTTTGATAATATTATTCAAAGTTCTAAACAAACGAAGTTATTTTAAACAAATTAAACCCATTGCCAATCAAATTTTGTTATTTATGAATATAGATTTTGATTCTATAATAGAGACTTCCAAACAGACGAAATTATTCTAAACAATAATTCCTTCATCAAAATCTACTCCTCTTTCCTTAAGCATTATAAAAATATCTTCAATTGACCCATCATAAAATAAACTTGATCTCTCACAAATCTTATCAATATGTCTAAAATTAATTTCATCAGCCTTTATAACTAATCCTTCTCTCTGTCCTTCCACACTTCCCTCAGCATTTGTTAGTCTAAAACATTGCTGCGTATTTGGATTTTGAAAATAGGTAGTATGGCTTGGGCCAGAAACTTTCCCGTTATTTATAATTCTCAATTCTCCAGGAACCCTTCCGTTTGCTGCATTCCTAATCTCATCTTCTGCTAAGTATGTAGAATTAAGAATAACGGTTGCTGCATTTTCAGTACTTCTAAGCAACTCAAATAAACTAATTTTATATTCCCTAGGACACTTTATATCGTGTACAGTGTCATAAAGTTTTCTAGTTAATTGCCTTGGTGTATTAATTTTAGGTATTTTAAGTCCTTTCTCATTATAACTTAATCCAATTAGTCCTTCAGCCACCCAAAAATTAAATCCTTTTACACTTTCAAATTCAGGCTTTACTTCAACTAAATTCTCATGTATTTCAAAATGTCCGTATAACCACCCTATGATTAAATCTCTTTTCCTCATAACCATAGTTTAAGAATTCAATTGCAGCCTTACCTATCGCCTCTCCCACATCATTTCCAGTTCTTAAATAATAATAATCATACCATACTTTAGGATTCTCCTTAACATCATATGCAGTTCTCGGCAGTTTAACAACGGTAAACGGAACTTTCGCAAAAGGAACTTGTCCTTCCTTAAAATCGACTTTATATCTGGGAATTTCTGTATGTGCATCTATCATTTAAAAATCCAATAAACTCCCTATTTTTAAACCTTCTCACATTAATAAAAGAATACCCTAATATACATTATCATGGTGATCATAATCAAGCAACTTGACTATCTTTTGACTTTCTAAAATCTCATATGTTAAAACAAAGTTTCTAATGTGTACTCGTCTTTGTCCAGCCATATTTCCTGTCAGAGGTTTGCCAATATTCGGGTTTTCTAGAATTTCATTAATTTTTCTGCTTAAAATCTCAAATTGCAACTTGTCTTTCTTTGATAATTTATAAAACAATCTGTCAAGATGCTCAGAAATCTCAAGTTTACAAGTCAATTTCTATTTATACCTCTTCTTAAAATCCTCATAATCACCAATCTTAATAAATTTGCCTTTTCTTATATTCTCAAGTTTTTTTAAGTATGTCTCTCTTACTCTAGGTTCTATTTCAACTTGAGCCTTAATAAAAGTATTAACTTGGCTGCTCATACTAATTCCATTCTCTTTGCAAAATTGAGCATACTTTTCATATACTTCTTCTTCAACATTAAAAGTCTTCAATACCATGTTAAATAACATTATTTAAGATTATTTAAGCCTTTCTGCTTATAGAATTGGCTCACTTAATACGCACAATCATCATTAACTGCACTTTTCATACAAAAAATAATTAAAAAACATAAAATCGCGCGCACGTCAGGCGCTTCGCGCCTGACATTTATTGTAGCTATTTTTTTCGTTAGTATAAACAGCAAAAAATTTATTTTTTAAATTTCATA
>CAYHPN010000044.1:0-13264 GCA_964358765.1 Candidatus Woesearchaeota archaeon
TTGAGAAATCTTGTGTGCTTAGTGCCTTCGTAGGTTCGAATCCTACTCCCCGCATATTACCTTTTTGGCATCCTAGCCCGATGTTATCGTTTTAGTATCGATTGCTTAAAAACAATAAATACGAGCTAAAAACATGACAAAGATAGATCCTCACAAAAATAAAGAAAAATACCTTAAATGGAAGGAAAGGGCGATTTCATCTATAGCTGATTTAAGCGATTATAACCAACAGCTCTTTATGAGGTATATGAATGACATGGAAAGTGGTTTAAATGTTTCCACCTTCCATAAAAAAGGTTCTAGAAGCTTTATACGGCTTAATACAATAAGAATTAGAATACATTTCTTAATGAAGGAAATAAATGAGAAATTCAAATTAGATAAATTCACAGATCTAAAAGAAGAGCATATTCACCAATATTTTTTAAAGATGAGAAATGGAGAAATCAGAAAAAAAGACGGACTTATCTTTAAGTCAGTAAAAGATTATGTCCAGGATTTTAAGGCATTCTGGCACTGGTGGCAGAAGGTTAATAGAAAACAAGGCATAGAAGTATTGGATATAACAACAGACCTCGATACCTCATCTGAAAAACCCAAATGGGTTTATCTAACCGAGGAAGAAGTTAAGAAGTTGGCAGATAATGCAAAATATGATTATAAAGTCTTAATTTGGTTTTTATTTGATACAGGCATAAGATCTCCTACAGAAGCTTGTAACATTAAAGTTTCTGATTTTTACAATGATTTTAAGGAGCTAAATATAAGGCAAGAAATAAGCAAGACATTTGGAAGAAAAATAAAACTAATGTTATGTTCTTCTCTTATTAGAGAATATGTAACCAAAATGAATCTATCAAGAGAAGATTATTTATTCAAGATATGTCCTCCTGTAACAAATAGATATCTAAAAAGATTAAGCAAGAATCTATTTGGAGAGAAAGAAACCCTTGCAGGCGGTAAATGCTCTGAATTAACTCTTTACGATATTCGCCATTGCTCTTCATGTTATTGGCTTCCAAGATATAAGTCAGAGTCTGCATTAAAATATAGATTTGGATGGTACAAATCAGATAAAATTCATTATTACTCCGAATTATTAGGAATGAGAGACACTATTAAAGAAGAAGATATTTTAGTTGATGAAACCATGGCTGAGATTGAAAAAAGACTGGAAAGATCAGAAAAAGATAATTTAATATTACAAGATAAGTTAGAGGCTTTTGAGAAGCTCATGCCCATGATGTTGCAAAGGTTAGAAAAAGTAGAATTATTGAAAAAAGAGATAGAGATGACATAATAAACAAATCTATTTAAAACTAAACTCTCTTATAAAAGCATAAAAAATAGACAACAAATAAATTTATAAGAGATAAGATGAAAGGTTAAAGAGATGGAAAATAATCAAAAACTAAAAGATAGTCTGGAACTTAAAGAAATACAAAAAACAGATGATGTAATATATATTTTTCAGAAAAAAGTGAACAATAACAACATTGAAAAGGTAAAAGAAAAAAGAATACTAGAAAAAGAAAGAATAAACAAAGTTCTTAATGCCCTTTTACAGTTTGGTAGAAAAGGCTCAATGAATGAATTGGAACTCAAACAAAACTGCAAAGACTGGGTAAGTTCTATAATCTCTTCTTATCCAAATATTAAAGACAGAGATGTTAGAGAATTACTGAATGATTTTACAGATTCTATGAACACAAGAATGAGAGAAGAAGAGAAATATGCAATTTGCATAGTTATGAAAATGAGGGTTATTCTTTGTCACAGTAGATATGGTGAAGAAACAATAACTCCCAATTTTGAAGTGATGGATAGGATGTTAGACAAAGATAATGTTTTGAGGTTTGTTTCATTTGAGAAAAATAAATCTGGAATTGTAATAAAGTTTTTTGAAGAACAACACTCTGCCTTCTTTGCAAATTGGATAGGTATTTCTCAGAGAGAATCTTTCGCTTATTTAGGGGGGAAGAATAGACTTGTAGGAGAAGTTAACGAAACTGCTTTTTCTTTAGAATTATCCGATGATGACTTTGAAAAAAAATTTATAGAAGAAAAAAAATTAAGAATAGAAAATGACCAGATAATTCTACTAGAACCTATATCTAGAATACCTATAAAATATATTCGTGTTGGAAAAAAAGAATATGATAATGCTGGAGATTTTCTTCAAGATTTTTTTGCAAAACGGTATAATTTAATTTATTATCAAGAGAAATACACAAAAATTGCTTCTAGTTTAGAGACATATTTACAAGTCAATAAGATAATCGAAGAGAGATATGCTTTAAAAGACTCAAACGGAACAATAATTTTAAGGAAGAGTAATAAAAATTTTAATATCTTATTTACAGACAAATATATTGAAATTCGATCTAGCTATTTAGCAGAACTAAAATCTTTTCTATTAAACAGTGAAGATGTGAAGATTTTTCATGCAGGAGAAAAATTTTCTCAACATCCTATAAAAATAAAAAATCTAACCATTTATAACGAATTAAATTGTAATTTAGCAAAAAAAGTTTTAGACTTTTATAACCAATTACCTATAAAGGACAGTTTTGACATTATACTTTTATATGTTATAATTAAATTACTGGAAATTGAAAACTTAAATAAACCAATTTCTTTCTTTTTTAATAAATTTTCTACCGAACTTCTGTCGGAAACTAATCATATAAAGCAATTTTTAAATGGGGAGAATGAGATATTAGAACTAAAGAGCAGAGATACGATAAATAAAAATAATAAAGACATAGTAGAATATTTTTATGAAGATATAAATAAAAAAATGTCCACTTACAAAATAAAGATATACATTATAGGGGCTGATGAAAAATCAAAGAAATTTGAATTATCCCAAATATCTAAATTTGATGATGATAGAATCTTACTTATAGAACGAGAACTTCAGAATAAATTGGTTAATATTAATACTAAAATAATAAAGATTCCTTGTAATAATGGAACAGAATGTTTTCTAATATTAATTGCGAACATTAAAGACAATTAGAATATAAAAGTATTGTTTATTTTAAAAATCTCTTCTGAATAATTCAATTCATTATCTATCCAATTATAACTTCACGCTACAATTCTAATCTTTTTCTCTTCAGGCTCAACCAATTCTCCATTTGAATTAAAGAAAGGCAGATTATTTCTCTCAAAGACATGATCAATACAATACATTTCACCTTCATCATAATCCAAGATAAGTATATCCTCTGGACGAGTTGGAATTCTTGTCTTCAAACTTTCTGGCAAATTCTTTGACATTGTAGCCTCGTGCCACTTCAATACTATTTTTTCAGGCTCTTCAGGAGTTGGATAAAATCCATTTATTTCAAACTTCCCAAAATCGTGAGAAGTCAATAAAACTCCTTTTTTCTCTAGACCACTAAGATGTCTTTTTGATTCTGCAACATTTCTAAATGCCTCATCTAATGGAAGACCATATTGTTCTACACCCCTAACAGGCATAAAAACTGTCAAATAATATGAAATTACCTTATTATCCAAGAACCTTCTTTGAAGATCAATTAATGTATCTACAGAATCATTGACTCCTCTAATAATTGCAGGTTGTCCTCTTATTTGAACTCCAACACTTTGTAATTGTCTTATCGCTTCTTCTGATGTTTTATCCATTTCTGCAGGGTGGTTTATTTGAGAAATAATACTTACTTGTTTTCTAGGTCTCTCATTTATCTCACTAAAGAATTGAAGTAATTCCCCATCCAAGAATCTAGCAGGATCATAAGCTAGACCTTTTGTTGCAAATCTTACTGTTCTTACATTATCATGAGAAATTAATCTTCCAATTAATTCTGTAAGTTGGGATGTCCTCCTAAACGATGCTGGATCTCCTCCAGTAAACAGAACATTGTCTATTTCTGGATGCAGTGTTAAATATCCCAAAGCAGAATCTATTTTTTCATCTAGCCCAACATTTTCAGTTGTTTCATGTCTTATCTCATTGACTTTATAACAAAATTGACAATTTGAAATACAAAAATCATCAATGTGCAATAATAAAGTTTTATCATATTTATGTTGAATGAAAGCTTGATCTTTTCTATAAGATTTATTTCCATACGGATCAAATCTTCCTCTAAACGGCTTTTCTCCTGTAGGTGGCAAAACTATGTTCGTTAGCTGTGTTCTATAAGGCTCTGTTTGTGATGCAATTAAATCGGTATAATGTTCTGTAACCTTGAAAGGCATAAAAGATTGTTTCAATGCTTCTCTTCTTTGCACTCTTTCTTCACCCGATATTCCAACTTTATCAGCAAAATCTTCAAATCCCTGCACACCACTTAGAACCTTTAAACTAGCCATTTTGTACTCCTTGCTTTATCATGTTTGCAATTGAATATCCTAGTCTATCAGTCAAAACTCTTGGATTAAACTTCATTCCATAATAAGAGGTTCCGCCTGAACCAACAACATGCTCTAAACTAAGAACTCTTTCATCAACATATGTCGCAATATTCTTCTCTCTAAAAATTAATGCAGGAACTCCTCCAATTTCAAACCCTAATTCTCTTTCAATTTCTTCTTTAGAAGCCATTCTTAGACTTTTGTAACCTGACAAATGTTCTAAAACTGAAAAATCAAGTTTATCACTTCCTCTTAAAATAGCTCCTAAATATTTGTTGTCTCTTGATTTTAAAAGAAGACATTTGATTATTTGTTTAGAATCTATCCCCAGTGCTTTTTGAGCATCCTCTGTAGTTTTCCCGCTTTGCTCATGGTAAAAGATATCACATTCAAGATTATATTTCTGTGCCAAGCCCATTACTTCTCTTACCTTTTCAGGTTCAGGATTTTTCATAGTTGTAACTATAAAGTAACATTTAAATACTTTACGGTTATATAAGAATATAATCAATGTTAGATGACCATGAAACAAGAAACCTCAAAAGACTTTATGTACGGAATTGATGAAGTATTTGACCCAGAAAACAAATTAGAAGAAACGCTAAAAAAAGCAAATCCTAAGTTGGCTTTAGAAATTACTCCAACTTCGAAACACGATCCTTGTCATGATTTATTTAGAATTTATACTTTTAACTTACTTAGAGAATTATCAAAAAAGTTCGAGGTAATTATAATTTATAGAGATATTCAAGCTACCACAATAAATACTGAATTTAAAAAATCAGTTGAGGAGAACATAAGTTTGATGCGTAGTTTTGGAGTTGTGTTTAAGGTTTTTTATGAGTCAGAGATACTTCAGAAACATCTTGTTGACAAACCAGAAAAATTCTTTAGACATATCTATAGCAGTATTTTAAGCAAAAACCATAATCATTTAAAAAAGAATTTAATAGAAAGTAGTGCTTCTTTAGCTGTAGTTATGCCTCTTTTAGAGATTTTAGATATTGATGTTCTTTTATGCATGGAAGAAGAAAAAGAGAATATAACAATAATGAAGAAAATATTCGAGAATAAAGAAGGATACTTTCCAATAATATTTTACCGATCTCTTAAAGATTTAGAGAATAAGAAACATAGTATCATTGACAGAGTAAGAAATTTCCCAAGGATTGACTGGAATAATGAAAAGTTTTATAGCAATTTTAAAAAATATAAAACAAATTTTAAAACATTGGAAGATTGGTATAAAAAGCTGAGTTTATACGAAGATAAGATATTTGAGATTGAAAAAGATAAATTATCTTTTAAGGAGCTATATAATTTATTACAAAGCAAGAAAATTTCAGAAACCAAAGCATTAAGAATTGTTTCACAACATCTAGCTGAATATGTAAAGAAAGAAGGGAAATTCTTGGAACTTTCTTCTAAAGAATTAAAATCAGACCTAGCTAATATTGATACGAAAAAGATATTGGATTGTTTGAATACTCCATCAAGAATTAATATTATAAGAATTCTAAATAAAGAAAATTTATCTGCCTTTCAGATTTCTAAGCAGATTAATGTTTCTCTTCCGACAACATTATTCCATCTTTCAAAATTAAACGAGGCAGGAATTATTTTTAGAGATAATACCAAAAAGTATTTTCTTAAGATAAATAGATTTGTTCTCCATGTTTAGGTTTCATAGTCATCTAACATAAATTTTATAGTTATATAATGGTAAAGTATAAAAGAGAGGCATAATGCAACTCCTGATGATTAAGAAAAATCTTCTTTCTCCAGTTCGTGAAAATCTACAAATAAACGGAAAATTGGTTTACAATGAGCATTCTCAATCTTGGGGCATTATAAGGTTAAAAAAAGAAATACTGCACGAATACCCCCAATTAAAAGAAAAAAGAGGCAAATTTAGTTATGTGATGATTATTCCTAAATCCTTTAAAGATATAAAGAAATTTGTTAAAGAATATGAAGATAATCAAAAAGCAGTTCCTTTATTATTGTTCTTCTCTAAGGAAAAGTTTAAGGAAAGTGTTTAATTTTCTTCTTTTGGTGTGAGATGATGGTCTGGTCACAATATTTAAAAGTGGGGACAGTTATACTTACAATATAATGTAACAATGGCAAAGAAATTAATTTCAGGAAAGGAATCAATTATGATCTCTTGTCCAAATTGTGGAGAAAATGTTCCTCTAGATAAAGCACTTACCTCCAATATTTAAAATAAAATTCAATTACAATTTGAAAGCAAACTTGTAGAGACAGAAAATAAGTACAAGAAAGAATTAAAAGAAAAAGATAAGATTCTCCAATCAGTTCAAGAAAAAGCCGATGAAAAATTAGAAGTTGTTTTGAAAGAAGAACGTCAGAAAATTGAGAAAGAAGCTAAAAAGAAAGCAGAGAATTCAATATCAAAAGAATTAAAGGATTTACAAGAACAAATTAAAGAAAAAGATGAAAAATTAGAAATAGCTGAAGATAATGAAATAAAATTAAGAAAAGAGAAAAGAGAATTAGATGAAGATAAAAGAAAATTTAAATTAGATAATGAACGTAAGCTTGAAGAAGGAAGAAAAAAGATTTTTGAAGAAGCGGTTAAAATAACAGAAGAAAATCATGACTTAAAAGACAAAGAAAAACAAAAAATAATCGATGATTTGAAAACTCAAATTCATGATTTACAGAGGAAGTCAGAGCAGGGAAGTCAAAAACTTCAAGGTGAAGTACTTGAGGAAGAATTGGAGAAAATGTTAAAAAATGCTTTTCCTAGAGATGACATTGAGCCAATTTCTTCTGGGGTTGTCGGTGCCGATGTTATTCAAAAAGTTTATTCTCAATCTGGTAAAATATCTGGTAAAATATTATTTGAATCGAAGAATGCTAACAATTGGGGTGGCTCTTGGATTACTAAACTTAAAAAAGATATGATTGGAGTTAAAGCAGATATTGGAGTTATTGTTGCCAAAACACTTCCTGAAGGAATTGATACTTTTGGATGTATAGAAAAAATAATTATTGTTCATTATAAATTAGTAGTGCCCGTTACGGTTCTTCTAAGAAATCAGTTATTGGAAGTTTCATTAACCAAGGGTTTTGGTATCGGAAAGAACGAAAAAATGGAATCACTTTATACTTATCTGACTAGTACAGAGTTTAGACAAAAAATAGAAAGTATTGTTGGTGCTTTTAAAGATATGAATGAAGATTTAGACAAGGAAAAGAGGGCGACAATGAAACAATGGGCAAAACGTGAAAAACAGGTAGATCAATTGATTCATGGAGTAGCTAGTATGTATGGAAACATGCAAGGATTAATAGGATCTTCTTTACAAGATATTAAATTATTGGAGATGCAAGAATCAAACGATAATGATGAAAAAAAACATTCTGAGGAAGAGTTTTTAGTCGAAGATGATCATAGGAAACATAATAAGGGGAAATAATTAAAGATTCTTCATAATTTTTATTACCCAAAAAAAGCGACATAAATTTTAACTTTTTAGGAAGATTTTTAAGGATGCCAATATTAGAAAATTGATGGTTATTGTGTGTCAAAACTGCCAAAGAAAAGTTGATGAAGTAAATATTAAGGAATATAATTCTTCTAACTTCTGCGAAGAGTGTGTTATTGAATTAGGATATAAGAAGATGAATTGTAAATTATGCGGTAAAACTGGGGAGTTTAAACCAAAAGGATTTATACATTATAATAGAAGATATGAGTGTCCAAATTGTGATGGAAATTTTATACCCTGGAAATTAAGACATTTTGGCAAAAAATTTGTAGGTTATCCCAAGTGGATTTCTGAGAAAGATTGGGTCTTAAATGAAAGTGTAATTTTAAATTGAGAAGTCTATATTTTATTTAAGAGAAATTTATATAAAACTGGTCTTTGTATAATTAACATGAAAAAACTAGGAAATGAAACAATAATATTGATAATTATCTTGGTATTTGCTTTTTTCTTGAGAATTTATGCATTAGGAACGCCTGTTTTCTGGATTGACGAAGCAATATCAGCAAATGTTGCTATAAATATATTGTCAAACGGATTACCTTATTTAGATTCTGGACTTCTTTATAATAGAGCATATCTATTCCATTACTCCCAGGCATTTTTTATGCTATTCGGGCAAAATGAATTTCTTGCAAGATTTCCCAGCGTTATATTTGGTTTGCTGACAATAATTCTTGCTTATTTTATAGGGAAAGAATATTCTAAAACTGGAGGGATAATATCTGCGTTATTTTTCTCTGTTTTCTATTTAGAAGTATTTTTCTCAAGGCAAGCGAGATTTTATCAGTTATTCCAACTTGCATTTTTTGCCTGTCTTTATTTCTTGTATAAGTCTAAAAAAAATGGAAAAGAAAATCAAAATTATCTTTACCTGTCTTTAATTTGTTTTTTTATTGCTTGGGATACACAAATTGAAGCTCTTATTTTAGCTCCATTCATTATCTTGCACATCTTGATGTATAATAAACAAAAATGGCTGGTTATTCTTCCTGCGATTCCATTAATTAGCAAGTTTTTTGCTGTTGCAGGTCTATCAGCAGGATCTGCCGAACAAGCAACAAACTATCTGCAAAACTATTTTTCCTATGCATATAAGATGAGATACTTGTTGCTCCTATTTATTCCTGGAACTATTTGGAGTTTTATTAAGAAAAACAGATTAACATTATTTTTAATTTTACCCTCATTAATTACTTTGATCGGAGTGTTCTCCTTGCAAGTCTTTGCATTAAGGTATTCTTATTTCTTTGTATTTCCTTTAGTCCTATATTCCTCTTTGTTTTTATCTTTTATTTACGAAAAATATGGCAAGATCATATTAGTAGTCTTGATAGCAGTATTACTCTATCCTTCAAATTTATTTTTCCACAATTATGTTAATGTAATAAAACCAGTAGATTATAATTTAAGAGACTATTCTGCCCCATACACAGATTACAAAAACATTCCAAGTAATTTGACGGATAACATGAAAAACTCTACTTTAATCTCTCTTTTCTCATCAGATGTTGAGTTTTACATTAAAAAGCCAGATTATGTAGTGTCCTTTTCTATGACTGGAAAAAAAGACAACGATGTTTCATTAAATTCCTCTAATGGGTTAATAGATATGTACTCTGGAGCCAAGATTTGGCAAGATGAAGAGATTACTAAGCCTTATTATGTTACGGCAGATTCTTTCTCTATTAGTAAATTAGGACCTAACCAAAGTAATAAATTTAACATACTTATAGGAAATTGTTCAGTTAGTTATGATGCGAGAGATCTAAAGATTTATTATTGTTCATAAAACCCCCTTCACAATATTTGAACTCAAAGATCATAGAAAAACTTACAAGACAAAAACTTAAATATGTAACTCTTAGTGAATTTTCATGAATGACTGGGAAAAAGGGTTTAATAAATGGAGAGAAAAGAAGCATATCTATCCATACACAGATTTAATTAAAAAGGAAGTTAATAAAGTTGAAGAAGGAACTAAGAGTGAAATTAAGAAATTTGAACAAAATTTTAGTAAGCCTAAAACAAGTAAAATAGAGAAATACATAGTAATTGGTATATATGTTATATTTCTTTTAATTGCCGTTTATCTTATTATGGCAAGTTTCTTCCCAAATTATCTACCATTTAATTCAACTACTTATACAATAAGTGCTGAAGATTCACAGTTATTTGATAATTTAAGAAGTTTTTATATTGACAATAATGTTTTAGGCGAGAAATTAGAAATTAATGGTGAAATTATCAGACCAATAATCTCTGTTAAACCTTTTAATCTTGTTTTTGTTCCAAAAACAAATATAAAATCTCAAAATGCAACTTTAGAACTGAATTTTTATATTAATGGAACAGGAAGCAATATTTACCTTGATAATAATCTTATTTTCCCAAGTCTTGATAATTACGAACTTATAGAAGAAAACGATGAAGATTATGTTTTTGTAAGAAAGGATTTGCTTAATTATATTAATGTTGATAATTTAACAGAAACGTCTAATACTGAAGATTTCATTTATAAGAATTTTCCTGGCGAAAGTGTCTGGAGTACAAAAACTATTAAGCCAGTTAACATAAAACTAGATGATTACAGGCAGGATGATACTGTAATTAACACTACATTTAGAGATAATTTAAAACTAGCAGTTTATGCAGAAAGCAACTTAAAAATTGAGTTTACAAAACAAGATTTAAATAATTATATAGGACAAGATGAATACACTTTAGAAATAAAAAATCAAGCAGGAGATGTTATTTTTAGTCAAATTTATGAAGATGATGGAAATAAATTAGATAACGGAAAATTAGGTGAAGAACAGAATTTTGAGATTAATTTGAATGTTTCAAATGGAATTTATTATATCACTTTTATAAAGGATAATTATAATCAATATTCTGACTCTACGTTAAAAGATATAAATATAAATTCTAATAAAATCTTGATAATTGGAAATTTCTTATCTATTGAACCTTTTAGTTTTTATACAAAAGCAAGTTATCCAAAGAGTATTAAGTTTAATTATTGGCACACTGGAAAAGACCAAATTATCAAAGTATCTGAATTTAAAAATGAAATAATAAATCTAAGTAAAGAATGGATTAATAAGAATTATGAATATAATTTAAGTATAGAAAATTATTACTTTGAATTAGAAAAAGGATATTTGTGGGTTTATTGGGGTATTACTTCTCAATCAAAAGAAAATTGGTTTAATATGCCCCTTATTCAAGATGAAAGTTTTAAACAGCAGAATATTCTTATTATTGGTAAAGATAATTTCGATAAGAATTTTGGAAAATTAACTCTAAAAAAAGGCATCTTCTTAAGTGATAAAACAAAAAAATTTAATTTAAAAATATTAGACGCCAATAAAATTAATTTTCAGAGTGCTAGATTAGGAGTTGTTTAAATTGGAAACTGGAAAATTTAAATATTATAGCATATTAAAGCACTTTGCAATTCTACTTGATATTTTGTTCTTTGTAACTCTTATCTTGAATCATCTTGATTATCTTCCTGCTTTTTTTAATATTCTATGGATTTTCTATTTCGTTCTTTTCATAAATACTTGGTTTATATCTGTAATAATTAAATATATTCCAGAAGATGAGAAAAACCACAGTGCCATTGTTTATTATTCCAAACATCTTTTCCTTTTAGGTTTGATCGTAATTACTTTAAATCAATTCTTGAAAAGACAAATAGTCATTGATTATATGCCTTATATTACAGGACTTGTAATTGCCTCTGGATTTATAACTTTTTATGTTAATAGGGATAAAGTTGTGAAAGATATTGAATATGAAAAAACTCAAGAAGAAAAAGATGAGAAAAGAAGAAAAGAAGAATTTGGGGCGAAGTTTCCTTGGATAAATAAGATTCCTTTTTTTAGAAGCATTGTTAAATGGATGTATAAAGAAGGTTGGACTTTTTCCATTCCATTTTTTATTATAACTATCGTATTCATTGCGATAAAAATCGGAATGCCTCTTATTTATAATGGAAGTTATTTGGACGAATATACCCACATACTTTCAGGAATTGAATTTTTTAAAACTGGGCATTTCGCAGAGATATTTAACGGAAGCTATTATGAAAGAGGTGCTTATATTTCGATTATTGTAGGCTTGTTTATGCACTTGTTTGGGCAAAGTATTTTTGTTGCTAAGATAATACCTATTATCATTGGGATTTTAAATTTTATTCTGTTATTTAATGTCTCTCGAAGAGTAATTCGCAATAAGAAATTAGTGCTTTTGTTGTTAGTGGCTTATACTTTTAGCCCATGGGTAATTTTTAATCATTTTTATATTAGAATGTATGTATTTTACGAATTTTTTATATTATTAATACTAAACTTATATTATCATACTATCTCGTCTTATAAGAAGGAAAAGAATAGTTACTTAGTCTATTTGGCAGCAATCTTTCTTACATCTCTTCTTATTTATTTATTTACTTACGACTTGGGGAGCATTTTGATAGTTTTTTTTGCTTTATCCTTTTTGGTACTCTTCTTCCTATTTGAGATGAGACTCATTATATTTTCTTCATCAATGCAGTTTGAGATAAAAAGGTCTATTAAACTAATGTTAATATTTATTCTATTAATCTCTTTATTTTTTATACTAAAGATACCTTATGAACTAAGACTATTTTTTAATGAAAGTGCTAATATAGCAAAGGCAATTAATTCAGGATATTTCTATTTATTCTTTAATAAGCAATTCGTCATTAGCATACTATTTATTCTTTCTATTTGTACACTTAGTTTTAAGAAAAAAGATAACTTCATAAACTTCTTAGTTATTATTTCACTTAGTTGGTTTATAGTGGAGATGTTTCTACCTGTACCTCTACAACTCACTAGAGCTCTTTTTTATTTCTTTCCTTTATTCTACCTTGTTTCTATCAGATCAATTAATTTTATTAAAAATAAATTGAGTGCGATAGTGATTGTAATCCTTTTACTTTTCTCAGTTTATTTAAGCTATCCTCCCAATTTTATTTCTTCACCCCATGTCCCTAACGAAATAAATTATATAGATAATACTGCCTACATGGATGCTTTTGCTCTATGTAAAAACAAGTTAGTTATTACTTCTAGCAGACCAGGGATAGCAGAATTCTTCGGAATTCGTCCCGACTACTTTGTTAATACTAAGTATAGTGATCCAGTATGGGTTAGTTCAAGTCCTGAGTCAGGCTATGCTTATTACTCAGAAAAATCTAACACTTTTTTTGATACCTTAACTGATGTTCCCATACTTGCAAGTAAAAAAGAATTAGAAGGAGTATATAATGCCCATGCTACAATTTGTTATTTAGCTGGCTCACTTCCAGATTCTTGGGTAGA
>CAYHPN010000045.1:0-11479 GCA_964358765.1 Candidatus Woesearchaeota archaeon
TTGATCGTGCTCAAGATGTCGAAACATCTTGACATGTTGAAAATTACTAACTTTCTTGACTCGCCTAGTGGCGATGTCAAGTTATTATTGATAGCACCTTATGTATACAATCTAAAACCACTAGTTTTTTATTCATTTCCGAAAAAACGGAAACAGTTCGGAACTTACTGATTTTTTATGTGCTTTATAGCTTTAATCTTTGATGCTTTGCGATTTTCGTGCTTTGTAGCTTTTTCTTTTTTAGTTCCTATTGCTTTTGTCCGCTTACCTCTATTATACAATTTGATATACTTTCTAATATAAAAATTTTGCCCTTACCAACTATGTGTAAATTAATCTTCTAATGGATTAATGTTCCATTCAATTCTTGCTCTATTTAGAACATTAATATTATGATTAATCCATCTTAATGTTTCTTCATTTGTCCTTGCAGAAGGTAATTTCTGTCTTCAACTTTCTTATGCTTTTCAGATAAATACCTTTCAAGCAATTGTTGATAACAATTATCTTTTATTTCTGTTAGAAATTCTATGCAAACTTTCTTAGTTCTCTCCTCGGTAAATTTGTGTGCCAACACAAACTTTGTCACATTATCAACAGCATTCAAATCAAAATTCCAATCATCTTCAACCTTAACATATTTTTCATCATAATGAATGTTTCCTTTCAATACGGGAGATATTTCATTTACTGGATTTTAAAAAAACACCGTATTTTTTTATCCATAATCTAATAGTTTCTCTACTCGCTTTAACACCTTGATGTTGCCAAAGAAAATTCTGAATTTGAAAAAGAGAAAACCCATCATTATGCAAATGAATCGCTCTTGCAATATCTTTCTTTTTGTATCTCATTCTTTCAAATCCATCTTTTTTTATAAAAATAGATTTGCATTTATTGCATAAAAATCTTTGTTTTACACCAGACCTGTTGTATCTCTTGCCTCTTTTTACAATCTCTTTACTTTTGCATTTTGGACATATCATTTAATCACCTCCTAAAAAAGAAGGACAAATAACTATTTAATCATATCCCTTTAAATTGACAGTATCCAATTACCAATAATTATTTAAATCAAGAAATTAGAGCAATCTTATGAAAAATAAAATACTTTTGCCTTTAGCAATATATTCAATTCAATATTCTTCTATATCTCTTCCCGTTTATGCTCAAAATCCTAAAAACGTTGATGACATAACTCAAATCCAACCTATACAAGATCATCGATGGCAGAATGAAAACATACATGCAGATTGGTTGGAAGAAATAGTAAAAGTGTATTCAGATGGAGAAAAATTAACTACTAAAAAACCCATACATTTAGGGGATAGAATTGCAATACCCATTAAAAACAATAGAGATGAACATGAAGGAATCATTTACATTGATGGAGTTAAAGATGGACATTTCAGCGCTCAGGAAGCAGGAGAGATAATTATTAATGATAAAAGGAGCGGGAATTATCTGCCGGCAGAAAAATTTGTTTCGTTTTGTAGAAGTTCAAGAAGCAATAAAGATGATTTGGAGTGCGGATATGCGTTACTTGGGTTAAATTATGAAAAGGGAAAAATTCATTGGTCCGTTATTCAAGGGAGAGTCAGCAATAAACCTATTTATAAAACACTTGCAGGAAAAATAAATCCATATATTGATGATGAAGACAACGAAATTTCTTCAATATGTGTGGAGAGTTACTTCATAAAAAATAAACATAATTATATACAACGCAATATTCTTTTTCTCAATAGAAGAGGCGAACTTGAATTGAAAAAATCCTTCAATGAAGAGGTAAAAGAAATTCCTGAAGAGGAAAGTTTCTTTATAGACAGTTTAGGAAGAATAGTTAATAATAATGAGGGTATTGAGGCTATTGAGAGCAAAAGTTCTAAAGAAAGACTTGCCTTTGTTTTTCCTTCCATAAGAAATGAAATTTATGCACTTAAACAAGAAATATCTGCTTCTCAAAATATGTGGGGAGATGAGATTGGTGAAATAAAAGATATTAGCTGTCAAGAACTTTTACCTCTTTTAAATAAGTTAGAGAACACAGAAATTAAAGGCGAGTGCTTAGAACCTGAAGAACGAAAAAACGCTATGTTATACTGGTTTAATAATGGAAATAATGGGCTTTTTATTTTAATTAATAAAGATGATAAATAATTTTGAGTTATGGAAAACTGCGACTATTTATGCTACAAATCACGCAGTTTTCTAGGTAGAGAACTGCAAAATATGGAGATTTAGGGTAATTGGGTTACTTTTTGTCCTTAAATCTCTATATCTACTAACTTCATGAAGGTAAGTAGACAATGTCGTTAAGTTAGTGGTAAGTTGCAAGTGATTTGTTACTACTCTAGAAAATTACTTAAGTTTAAATATTTGTAACTGTAATTAACTCGAATGCTCTGTAAGGAGGTTAAATAAAATGGTAAATACATATAAAGTATTAACAATCACATTTGCACTTTTGCTTATAGGCATTATGTCTGTTTCCGCTTTTAGTTCATTTTATGGATTGGTCGATGATGAAACATTAGAATCATCAATTGGAACAATACCTGCAGATTCGACAGTTTATTCTAAAACCTCTGGATGTAAAATTGGTCAAACAGTAAGAGTAATAAGAAATAATGGAGATGGGACAAAAACCTGTATTGGATATAAAAAATGTCAAGCTGGCAACATGCAACCCGGTACTTGGGACACTTTCTCGTGTGCTGGTGGATGTACAAAAACTGCAAAAGGGAATGATATTTGCGCATAATTATTAATTTTTATTTACAATTTGCTTTTGCAGATTGTTTTTTTATTTTTACAAAATCCCAATTAGCATTCAGTTTTGTTGTAATTTTAACTCTAAAGTAGTAAGGTATATATACTAAATGTTCTTTAATTTTTTATGAAAAGATCAGGACTTGCTTTAATATTGGCACCACTCGTTGGATTTTTATCTAGTTGTGAAGAGCGAACTCCAAACACCCAGAATTCTGTACAAAAAACTAAAGACATTAGCGAGTGTTCAACTTTAGAAGAAATTCTAGGGCAAAATGCTCAAAATGGATATAGTTTAGAAAATGATAAAGACAAAATTGGATTATTTAATCTAAATTCCGCAAACTTAGGCAGTATTAGTACTCTTGTAATAGATAATTCAATAAATAATTGTGGACCATGCAGGCGCAGTGCAGAAGAAATTATAACTTATTTAGAAAAAAATAATAAATTATACGATTCGAGAAAAACAGGTTTCGTTATCATTAAAGAAGCCACAGAATACTTCAGAAATAATGAAATTACCTCATTTCCTAAGATGGAAATTAGAAAAAAGAATAAAGAAGGAAGATGGGAAAGTGTTGAACTAGATGAAGGAAAACTAGGATTAAGCACGCAAAAGTTACTACAAAATGTTGAACATTTAGAATTGAATAAACCAATTCCTCCTGAAAGAGTAAATTTAGGCGACGGTCTTCGCGAATACGGGGTTTTATTTGAAAAAGATGATGGTCTTTATGTTGAATTATCTAAAGCTCGCGGAGCAGTTTGTAAAAAATTTGGCGAGGAAAGCGTTTGCACATATGATTTAACAGATATGGGGCAATTTCTAGCAGTATTACAAAGCAATTTTAATTTTAGAGTGCCTAAAAGTTGGAGAGAAAATAATGATAAATCTTATTCAATAAATCAAGAGGAGGAAGATAAATATTTAACTCCAGACTATATGGGTGATTTAAATGCAGAAGAACAAAGAGAGTTTAGAAAACAACAAATTAAGTATCAAAATGAACAAATTGAAAATACAAAAATTACATTATCAAAAAATTCAAAAATTTTATTCTCTTTGTATAATTCAGCTCTAGAAAACTCTAGAGCAGAATATGAAGGAAGATCGGAGAATTATACTTTTCCTGCAGAATTTGGAGAAAGATCAAAGGAATTGATAAAAAATTATTTAGAAAAAAAAGGAAAAAGTGTTGAATTTGAAAGATTAAAGGGATTAGATGAAAACTCTTATAGACAAGCTGAAGAGTTAGATGCAGTTATAGTTCCTCATAATGCTCCGATTGGATATTTAGAAAGTCAATTAGAAAGAGAAGGAAATAAGATAATTTTTCATTTTGATAGGTTTAGGTCAGATTTAAAGGAAGAAATCGGATTTTTAAGAAAATTAAAAGGAAGTAAAGGAAGTAAAGAAAATAATACAATCCTCTTTCTTGAAAAAGGAGATTATTGTTTTGGAAATGCATTGCCAGATGCGGGAAATAGTTTTATTGAGACTACCAACATATTGTCGAATTTATATACTTTGATTGAAAAAAATGGCAGAACAACAACAAATTATAGCGTGGATGGTTTAAAAGAAGAATATTTTGGAATGATGAAAGAAAAGGAAAAAATAACACCGCACTATAAGGTTGATTGTTTAATAGAAGATTATAATTAAATGATTAAATAAAAACAAGATAATGCCCTGACGGGCAGCTTCGCTTACGAATTTCAGCATTTTATTCGAAAGTAAATTTCTCATAAATTTTATTTTGGTTGAATTCACTTCAAGCAAAATAACTCTCTTTCCATAAACTTGTTTAAAGTTTATATACCTTAAATTAATTATTTAATAAATTTATCCCGCACAAATAGAGTTAAAAACTGTAGGAACACACTTTGGCTGTTGAGGCACTCCATTTGATAAAGGTATTATTACCTTGCAATCTTTAGGATTGTTTGTTTCTTCATTTCCTAGCCAATCTGCTGAAGTGCAATCAAATCCGCATATTCTTAATCCACAAAATTGGAAGATATCACATCCATTTTCATCTACTTCTTCATTAGGATGAGAGTCAGGACAATCATCTTGATCGTCGCAAACTCCATCTCTATCATTGTCAATACACTCTTTTATTATAATGCATTTATTATTGCAGCTGTCTTCATTATTTATATTGCCGTCATCACACTCTTCATTTATATCTTTTATTCCATCACCACATGCCGGAAGAGAACAATCGTTCCTACAATTATCATAATTATTTTGATTTCCATCATCACACTCTTCATTAATCTGCTTAATACCATCACCACAAGACTCTAATTCACAAATTGCGTTACACCCATCTCCATTATTAGTGTTCCCATCATCGCATTCTTCATCACCTTCTATTATTTCGTTTCCACAAACTAGTTCTGAATTACAGGAAATTAATTTTATGGATACAACTAAATCTTGGTAATCAAAATCAGAATATGTATTTTCAAATGCTAAAACAAATTCACTGCATAAATCAAATACGACTGCTCTGTCTTTTCCATCAAAATTAAGAAAATTTTCAGTTAAGTGCATCTTCGATGTGCTAGTTCCGTTCCATGAGTCTATTGCAAAACCAATATAGTCTCCTTCATTAAGAGTGACTGTGAAGGAATCTCCTTCAGAAGCAATAGGTTTGTCATATAATGGATTATCATCATCTTCAAAAATAGGAACAAAAGTTGTTGAGTCTGAATTAAGATAGTAACCGAATGCATGTTTTTCAACTGCTTGTCCACCTATGAAGGTTATTTCAAGAGTAACTGACTTGTTGGAAATATTCCAGATTTGTGTGTTTGTTTGATCTTGCGAAACATTGATTGTGTATCCATGATCTGCAAGAAATTCCTCCAAATTGTCTTCGCCTGAATGTCTTGTTGGATTTTCAGGAGTAGTATCGCCTAAAGAATCTGGTGAGAAGCATTCATGGATGCATGTTGTAGGTTCTATAGTGCATTTATGACTGCATCCATCTCCATTTATTTCATTTCCATCATCACACTGTTCATTTTCATCCATAATATTATCTCCGCATGAAGGAAGAGAACAATCGTTTCTGCATTGGTCATTATTATTATCATTTCCATCATCGCATTCTTCATCACCTTCAATTATTTCGTTTCCACAAAATGGACCTTCAATGCATTGACCATCGCTACAGCCCCCTCTGCAAAACTCTACAATTCTTATATCCCTATCATTAAAACACCTTTCTCTAGCACATCTAGGATTTTCACTTATATTGACTAGAACCCTTCTTACACAAACTAATTTTGATGAAGGAAGACCGCACTCTTCAATTAAATCTTTTGAAGTAATATTTGTACAATCTCCATTAACACAAGAAGGAGTTGTTGTAATATTTAGTACCTTATTATCTTTACACTGTGTCTGGGTAAATTGATCACCGCATTGTTGATTTTGAGAACATGTTGTTTGATTATAGCCACAGAAAGTTATGTATGTAATGGGGGGAACCTGTTGTTCTACCATTCCACTTGAGCTGTTAATTCTGAAATAAAATATATCTGCCGCATTAACTAGTACCCCATCTGCCCCAGAATTCCCAGCACTAAAATTAGCAAATCTGCAATCCCCTTCTATTGAAGTTCCTCCAATTTGTTCATCATCTATCTCCCATACACCACCATTACATACCCATTTTGCAACTCCAAAATCATAACCGAAACTTTGGCATTCTCTTGTAATTTCCGAACCTGTAAAAATTAACTGAGCACTAACCTTATCATCTGTAGCATAAACATAATAACGACCATTGTTACTTTCAACTTTATATTTATAATTAAAATTCCCATCTTTATCAGTTATTTCTAATTCGCTATCAAAACTGTAATCTGGTCTTGTTACATCTATATTAACTAAAGACTCGCTTTCAAATCCAGTACCTTTAACATAAACAATCTCGCCCAGAAGGAAATCAGTTTTAACATTTCCTTTTTCATCAGTTAATAAAATGTTTGCCCCAGATGTAAAACTTATACCTAGTATTACCGCCAAAAATAATGCAAATAATTTCACTCTTTTTATTTTAACCATTTTGATTTTGATCAGTTTGGAGAATTCATTTTATATAAAAAGACTATTGAATTGTAAAACGCCTTAACTGATAATCTACTTTAGAAAATAGATTTCTGGAGAGTAATTTTTTCTTGTTACTATACATTAAGAAAAAATCTATAGAATTTTTATTTTATCTTCAATAACATTATTAATATTTGATTCTATATCATTTTTCATTTCATCAATTAAAGTGTAATTGAAGTCTTTTTTCATTTTTTGAATTTCTTTTTCATATTGAACATTTGTTAATTTTAAATTTTCTAAATCTTTATTACAATTATTAATCAATTCAATAATTTTTAAATTTTTCATTTTTTCTCTTAAGATATCTAAATTCTTATTCAAATCTTTCATATTTATATCAAAATTGTTCAATAATTCGTAATTTATTTTTTCTAATTCTATTAAAATTCGTTTCCTTTTATCATTCTTGAAATCTATTTTATATTCAATTATTAAATTTTTTATTTTACCTATATATATAAGAATTTTAAAATTTGGATCATTTTTTATTGCATGAATACTATTTTGTAAATATTCTTTAATTTCTTGATTATTTTCATCCATATTACTTAATTTCTTCAATGCAGGTTCAATTTGTGAAAATAAGTTCTTTATGTAACTTTCCTTTTGGTTAATTTCTTGGTCAATTTCAATAATTAATTGTGAATTTTTCTTAAAATCTAAATATTCTGAAGAATTTTCCAATTTTATTAAGTTTTTTTCAATTATTTTTATTTCTTCAATATTATTTTTTAGGAAACTATTTTTTTCTTTTAATATTTTATCTAAGTTTTCTCTTTTCTCTAATTCTTTAATAAATTTTTTATGTTTTTCATTTAAAATATCAATTTGATTAATTTTGTTATCATTAAGAAGATTTTTCAATTTTAGGACAAATTTATCAAGGTTTTTAATATTCAAAAGAACTGCATTTGTCTCATTTAGATAAATTTCCTGCATAATATTATGGCTCTTAACACTTGATTTACTTAAATCTTCAATAGATTTCTCAAATTTTATTATAAATAAATTGATTTTTTCGTAATTCTCTAAAATGTTATTTTGAGATATAAATGAATAAATATTGTTAACATAATTTTCCCTATTACTTAAAGTCATTTGAATTGCCCTAGGGGGGATAGCTTTATTTTTTATTTCGGCGACCATTAATTTTTGCAAATTTTCCTCTAGTTTTTTTATTTCGCCTGTATATTCTGACTTTATTTGAAATAAATCTGAATTTATTGAATTAATTTTATTTTTATAAATTGAATCTAGATAGTTTTCAATTTCTTCTATCTTTATAAGTTTATTTTTTGATTCTTCATTATTTATTCTAATTTCTTGTTTTTTCTTAAATATATCGAAAAAGCCCATATATTTTAAGTGCAGAGTTAATATTAAAACTTTACTAAATATGGTTCTAAAGGATAATAAATTATAAAAAGAATTGATATTAAGAAGAATCAATGAAAAATTATTTTCTTACAAGCGAGAGTGTGACTGAAGGACACCCCGATAAAATTTGTGACCAAATAAGCGACGCTATTTTAGATGATTTAATTTCTCAAGATCCAGATTCTAGAGTTGCTGTTGAGGTTATGGTAACAACAGGCAGTGTTCATGTTGCAGGTGAAGTTACTACTAAAGGATTTTGTGATGTATCTAAAATTGTAAGAAATACTTTGAAAGAAATAGGATATATTGATCCAAAATTCGGAATTGACTCTGAGGACGCAGGAGTATGGATTTCTATTCACGAACAAAGCCCGGATATTGCTCAGGGTGTTTCTGATCAAAACAAAGAACAGGGAGCAGGAGACCAAGGTATGATGTATGGATTTGCGTGTAACGAAACTGTTGAATTAATGCCAATACCTATAATTTTAGCTCACAAATTGACTAGAAAACTTACTGAGGTTAGGAAACAAAATTTAATAGAACATCTTGGTCCGGATGGAAAAAGCCAGGTTACAATTGAATATGAACTTGGCAAACCAAAAAGAATTGATGCGATTGTAATTGCTCAACAACATAAAGAAGAAATTTCTGAAGAAAAATTAAGCAAGGAAATTTTGGAGAAAGTTGTAATTCCAATTTGCGGAAAATTAATGGATTATAATACTAAAATTCATATTAATGCCACTGGAAAATTTATAATTGGCGGACCAGAGGGAGATACTGGCGTTACTGGAAGAAAAATTATAGTCGATACTTACGGCGGAATTGGTAGGCATGGGGGAGGAGCATTCTCAGGCAAAGATCCTAGTAAAGTCGACAGATCCGGAGCTTATTTTGCAAGATATATTGCAAAAAACATTGTTGCTGCAGGACTTGCAGAAAAATGTGAAGTGCAGCTGAGTTATGCAATAGGGGTAGCAAAACCAACTTCTGTAAACATTGATTGTTTTGGAACAAATAAAATTTCAGAGGAGAAAATCTCGGAATTAGTTTATGAAAATTTTGATATGACTCCTAGGGGAATAATAAGGACATTGAATCTAAAAAGGCCCATCTATAAACAAACAGCATCATATGGGCATTTTGGTAGAAATGAACCTGATTTTACCTGGGAGAAAACAGATAAGGCGGAGATATTAAAGATGTTTGCGTTTAACTAATTATAATTTTGCAGTTAAGAGTTTGACTGCTTTTTTTTCTACATACACATTTAAAGATTTTCTTTTTCCAGCTATATCTCCATCCCTTTGAACATATTGTTCATCAGAAAACTCTATATCTATTTTATTTCCCTTAATTACATCAGTTGGATAATACCACTTGTTTAATATTTTGCAATGAAATAATCCATCATCGAACTTTGCCTCAGGCAAGAATGGAAAAACGCCTGCGATTATTGGATGTTTGCCAATGTAAATCATTTTAGCAGATTTTACACCATAAGAGCATCCATCAATTTTTATTTCTAAATCAGTTTCTTTGCTTCTTCCAATATTTAATATTGAAGGGAAATATCTGCTAGTTCCTTTCCAACCTTTTTCTTTATATTTATTGCTTTCATTTATAAAAAAACCGTCTATTCCTGCTCCAATATAGAGGCATCTTTTTTCGTCAAATTCATCTACTAACACATCACTTTCTATAAACCTCTTGCCTTTATTTAAGCGATGTAAAAATAAAGCTCTCTCTAAACTATTGCCTGAACCTAATGGAATATATCCTAAAGTACAATTTTTATAAATGTTGCTAAACGCATTTCCCGCAGTTCCGCATCCCCCACCAACAAGCAAATATTCACATTTTTCAGATACTTCTTTAATTTGACTGCAAAATTCTTCCTTCGATGTTGTTGGAACGTCAAAAATTTTATCCACTTTAATATTATAAAATAATCTTTCAAATCGCCTGCTTGCTAATTGCGCCCTTTTTAATTTCCCTTCCCAGTTTAAATTTCCTGATATGGGATTCATTATTATTGCTACCTTCATTCCCATAGAATTTACAAAAACTCGAGGTTTTTAATCTTTTAGTTAATAATTTTATTTAGTGTATTTTTAAAGTAGTAACAAAACGAAAGATTTAAAAAGGGCAATTCTTACTACTTTTTGCTATGAAAATCAAAGTTTCAATATCAATAGAGGAAAGCACACTTAAGGAAGTGGAGGAAGTTGTAGAAGAGGGAATCTTTAGAAATAAAAGCCACTTTATAGAATTAGCAACGCTTAAGCAACTGGAGGAAGCAAAAAATGGAAAGAATATATGATATTGAAACTTCTCTTACTTTAGATTATCGTAAGGGAAGATGGGGCATTGAAAGAATTGTTATAGATGGAGCATCTAACCACTTACCTGCAGATAGTAAAGGTACACACGTAAATGCAAAAGTCAAACAAGCAGGAAATTATATTGATTTTAGGCAGGCGGACAAATCTTTACCCATAGAAGAAGTTGTCTTTGAAGATAATGGTGTTGGATATGACGCGGGCTTGCTTTCAGTATTATTTTCTTCTAAAAGCGCGGATGCTTTAAGTGTAGGGCAATTTGGAGAAGGGCTTAAGTTAGTTGCAGCTGCCTCTTTGCGTGAAGGCCTGAAAATTGAGTATCATTCAAGAAACTGGATAGCAGTTCCGTATGCAAAAGAAGAAACTATCGGAAACAATCCACTTAAACGACTTTGTTTTCAAATTACAGAAAACGGCTTTAACGTGCAAGGTTCAAGAACAGTTATTAAAAACCCTTCAGAAGCATTCCTTCAAGAACTCTACAAGTTGCCAGATAATATTCTTGCTTTTAACGACAAGCATAAGGAAGTTTATAATGAAAGAAATAATATCCCAGTGAAAGGCCCATTTAACTATTTTAACAATCTTCCAAAGTATAAAGATAGAATAATTGATTTAGGTACTGGTGAAACATCTCTATTTATTAAAGGCGTTAGAGTTGAGAAAAAGAAAGAATCTATTTTTAGTTACGACCTAGGTTTAGAAGATATAACTCCTGATAGAATATTTGCAGATAGAAATGTAGTTCTCAGTTCAATTGAAAAACTCTTAAAAAATTGTAGTGATCCTGCAGTCATATAGCTACGGCAAATAATATTCGTATAGCTTAGTCATAAATTCTTTATTATTC
>CAYHPN010000046.1:0-11315 GCA_964358765.1 Candidatus Woesearchaeota archaeon
TTTGTATATAAAGTTTAACAACTTTATGGTTAGATAGTTATTTTGCTTGAAGTAAATTCAACCAAAATAAGAATTCATGAGGAATTTACAACCGAGCTGAATTACAATAATGGGGTTGCTCGCTAGGGCATTAACTCTTTATGAGTTTATTTTTTGAAGAATTTACTTCTGAGAAAAATACTCTATGTGTGAAACACCTTTGAGTTTGCAATGTGGCAAACTCAAGTTAAATAAAAAAATCAACTCCTTGTGCGATAACCTTAACTTCTCTATTTATTTTATCGAATAATTTGTTTTGTTTTGTTTCCATTATTTTATCAAATTTTGCTTCTATTAAAGAATCTTTAGTTATAAAATCAATTTCTATAGTATTTTCAAGATAATATGTTGGGTTAGAATCTTTTATTTTTAAAAAAACTAAATTTTCATAACTAGAACCTAAACTTTTAATTCCAGTAATTAAATTTTTTATTCCTACATCTCCAATATAAATCTTTTTTGGTGATGTGATATTTTCTTTATAAGTTTTTGAAAATCTATCAATTGTGTAAAATAAATATGCTTTTTCAAAATAACCGATGTATCTTTTTACACTATCTATTGATAAATTTAAAATTTTAGAAATTTTATTATAACTTATATTATTTCCTACTTTATGGCATAATAAACTAAACAGTTCTTTTATTACCTTTTCATTTGTTATTTTATGATAAGCAATAATATCTTTGTATATTATACTTTCTATTAATTCATTTAAATAACTTCTATCCTCAGATAAAACATAATATGGAATGCCTCCAATTCTTAAATAGTCTTTGAAATAACTTTCTAGAACAGCTCTATCTGATTTTTTAATAACTACATTTTTAAAACTCAAAAATTCTTGGAAATTTAATGGCATAACTTCTATTGTTCTTGTTCTTCCTGTCAAAAAGGCTTTCTTATCTCTCATTAAAGTTGCAATAGATGATGAACAAATAATTTTAATATTATCTGAGTCATAAAAACTCTTTAATTCTTGTTCAAAATTATCTTTTGATGTAACTTCATCTAAAAATAAATAAAAGAATTCTGTTGTAGGTTTTTTATGAGCCTCCCGATATGATTCAACTAATTGATGTATGGGATAATTAATAAAGTTAAAAGAGTCTAAACTTAAAAACAATATATCTTTAGGTTTTATTCCATTCTTTAATAAATACATGATAAATTGTCTAAGTATTGTTGTCTTTCCAATTCTTCTTAATCCAGTTAAAAACAATACCTCTTTATTCTTTATATTTTCCTTTAATTTATCTAAATAGATGTCTCTACTATTGCTATTTTCATAGAATTTGCCTTCCCACCAAGGGTTTTGTTTGTATAACTCAGATTCAATTTCCTTGTCCATACTTATTATATAAAATACTAGTTTATAAACTTTACTTTTACATAGTAAAGATAATAGTACAACTATACTTTCCTATAGTAAAGTATAAAGTAAAAAATTATTTTTAGTAGTATCTTCACAATAGTAACAAATAGAAAGATTTAAATATAGAATATTTTTATAGTTTGTATGAAAAACCCATTTAGAATTACGAAAGAGAAGACTGTAGGATTTGCGCGAAATCATCCAATCATATCATTGTATTTAGGTGCAACTTTGACAGCAAACGCTCTTGTTTATTCCATACAGGCAGGTGTTGAAAAAGTAGAAAGATTATTTGGAGCCCAAACAAGTCAGTATGAAGGAAGATTATTGGTTGGTAGTTCAAGAGACATTATGCTTCCTTCGGTACATGGTCAAATTAGATCAGGCGCATTTATATTAAATGATGGTAATAGGCTGGACGTACTAGATGGTCCTGTTATAACTGAAGGTCATTTTCGACCAAGTATGAGAAAATTAGAAGAAGGAAAAAGATACAGATTCAAAACATTTGGAAATGATGCTTTAGGTTATAGATTTGTAGAAGGGGAAGAAATTACCTCTAGAGGCAATCAATAATGAATGAACAATTCGAATCCTACTCAAGAGAATTTCCCGCTAGAGGAATGGATGGACAATTATATTATTCTGGTCATAATTTAATGGAAGCTGATGAGCACTTCCTAGAAATTTGCATGAATATCAATTACGGTATTCAAGATAATGAATCACAAACTCTTAATGACGTGGAGAAAGATTAAAATGGAAAGAGGAAAATTAATAGAACATATAAGAGAAGGATTATATTTTTTTGGATTAGTTGCACTTGCTTCATTATATGGCGATTCACAAAGAAACAAAACAAAACTTGAAAAAGAAGTAGAAATGTTAAATCAGCAAATTTCTGTAAAAGACGAAGTATTAAGAGAAACTATTCCAGCATACTTAAATTGTTCAGAAGATATGTCTCAAATTTATGAAAGGTCAACAAGTGATTCTGTAAATACCTTAAGAGTATTAAAAGATCATGGATCAAAAGCTAAATTACATAAAGGTGGAACTTTAGAAATTTTAATTGGTGAAGGAGTTTATACAGCTCCTTTAACATCATTACCCTTAGATAAAGTAATTTATAATGGTTCAGGTTTAACTCAACCTGTTAGTTCTTTTAATCAAGAAGATTTTGAATCCATGCCATCATTAACTATAGATTGTAATACTTTTAAAGACATTTCTAATTTAGGCATTGATACAATAAGAATTTATGGTATAAAAAATTTTGATGGTAACATACTTATTGATTCAAATCCTAATTTTCCTCAAGAAGTAAAAAAGGAGAATAATTAAAATGAAAGAACAATCAACTCGAACAGCAGACATTACAAGACATTTTAATGAAACTTTGAGGAACAGAAAATATAAAATATGTGATGAAGGAGTAAATGGTATTACGATTGAAAGTGAAGATGATCATGTTAATATTTATTTTCCTCCATTGGAGGGTGTGACAGAAAAGTTTGGTGCAGAAATTCAGTTACGTTCTTTTTTAGAGGAAAATCTTAAACCTGAGGAAGTAATTAGAAGATTTCAAAGATTAGCAAGCAATAGAGATATACTACAAGGTAAAGGATATACCTGTGATTACGAATTAAATTTTGATGAAGATTCCACTATAGCTAGATATATATTTTATTTAGGCAGTTCCCAAGCTAATTCAAGAAAAATATTTGAAGATGTTACACAATTAGATTAAAATGACAGAAGATATTGAAAAACAACAAACAATCGATTTAAAAGAAGGCTTTCCTTATTTAATTAGAGAAGTTAGAAACAACGTTTTTTATCCAGTAAAGTCTTTCATTTTTAATGGCGACCTCAGTATTAACTATTGCGTTGAATTTTCACAACCCTTGTCTTTAGGAGTTAATATTAGAGAAGTTCCTACAAGAGGGTTAGCAATTGCAGTGGATTTGCCTCAAAAATTATTTATTGACTATGAAACAAAAAGTGTTTTATCTTCAGAAGGAACTGAATATTTAATTGGAGAATTATTAAATCTTGCAAAAGTAAGCAATCATGATTACGTTATGTTTTCTAGACTTGAAGATTTTATTCCGAAAAATAATGGCGAATCTTTTGTTTTTGTAAATTCTCCTAGATTATTCAATAGGATTGTGGACAACTAGAAATGGTAAACAAAGACGATTATTCAGAAAGGCTTAGGAAAAGACTCGATGAAATAATGCCAAATGAAACGGTAAAAGCAATTCTTAAATCTAGTTCTAGACAAGATACAATTCCAGCTTATTTAGTTAATCTTAGAAATTCAATTATTAAATTAACTAATGATAAAGAGTATGCAAATAGTTTAGTATCAAAACTTGATAATATCTATGTATTCGAAGGATTTGTAAACGATTTAATTAGAAGGGGAAAAGTAGGATTTGATGAAAGTGGGATGAAAGATGAACGAAAAAAAGCAGACGAAACTGTAGAATATTACACTTCATTGAGATGCGACAGTGTAGATGCAATAAACAATAAATTTAAAAAAGAACAATTTCAAAGGGGAATGAGCTTAGCTCAGCAAAGCGAGATATAATTAAAATGGCTGACGAATTACAAGATTGGGAACAAGAAAGACAGTACAACATATATAGATTCAGAGAAAACTCTGAAGGAAGTTCTAAAACTGATAAAGTTTACGGAGAAGAGCCTAAAGTTATCCCTATAAGCAGTGCTAAATCTAGTAAATACTCTCCAGAAGAGGTAGATCGTTTCAGACAGTTTTTTACAGAAATTTTACAAACTATGGAAAAAGACAGAGATAAACAGCTTTAAATACCCTCATTTTTATCTTAATATATCAATATCCATACCCAAGATTTATAAAAAATCTTGATGTTAATGAAATAGCGCTTGTATAGAGAATTCGGATGATTATATAGGGGTCAGTCCAGAATTCTCTAATAAGACAATTCGGAAAAAGAAAAATGTGATAAACCGAATTGACTATAACAAAGGCAGACTATTTCTCTCGAATTATGAATGTTGCAAGTGAATATAAAATGAATAAGTTAGAAAAATTTCAAGTCTTAGGACTTAATGAAAAAATACTCAAAGTATTAGGAGAAATGCATTTCGTAGAGCCAACTGAAATTCAAGAGAAATCTATTCCTCTAGTTCTTAAAGGTAGAGATGTAATTGGAAAGAGCGCAACGGGATCTGGAAAAACTCTTGCCTTTGGTTGCGGGATAGTTGAAAATTCATTAAGAGGAAAAGGTATTCAATCCTTAGTTTTAGAGCCGACAAGAGAGTTAGCTGAACAAGTTGCAAAATCTTTAAGAGGATTTGCAAAAAATTATACGCTAAATGTCGTAGAAATTTACGGAGGAGTCTCAATAATCCCTCAAATTGAAAATATAAAAAGAGCAGATATAATTGTAGGAACTCCAGGTAGAATACTTGATCACTTAGATAGAAGAACATTAAATTTAGATAAAGTAAAAATTCTTGTTCTTGATGAAGCCGACAGAATGGTGGACATGGGATTCTTGCCAGATGTGGAAAAAATAATCAGATTATGTCCACTAGAAAGGCAAACTTTAATGTTTTCTGCAACACTTACCACAGATATTAATTTTATGGAGAAAAAATATATGAAGAATGCCGTTCATATTGGTGCAGAATCTTATGTTGATCCATCAAAATTAAAACAAATTTATTATGATATTTCCAATGAAAAAAAATTCTCTCTCCTTGTACATTTATTAAAACAGGAAAAACCTGGCTTAGTCATGGTTTTTTGCAATACACGAAGAAATGCTGATTTTCTTGCCAGAAATTTAGGCAGATACCAGTTAAATGCAATAGCAATTCATGGAGGATTAAGTCAGAATAAACGTTCAAGGACAATGGAAGAATTTAAAGCTGGAGAAACGACTATTTTAATTTGTACAGATGTTGCAGCAAGAGGTTTAGACATAAAAAATGTTTCTCATGTATATAATTATGATATGTCAAAAAATTCTAATGAATATATCCATCGAATTGGAAGAACTGCTAGAGCCGGGAAGGAAGGAGAAGCCATATCTTTAATTTCAAATAGAGACTATGAAAATTTCTCAAGAGTAAAAGATGATGATTCATTAAAAATTGAAAATGCATCCTTACCAGAATTCGAAGTAGTCAATGTAAGATTTTCAGATAACGATGGAGGAGATGAAGGTGGAAACTCAGGAGGATATAGACCTAGAAGCGGCGGTGGTTATAGGGGAAGACCAGATGGAGGATATAGAAGTGGTCCGGGGGGTAGAGGATTTTCTAGAGGAAGATCATTTGGAGGAGGAAGAGGAGATAGTAGGGGTGGAGGATTTAGTAGGGGAAGAGATTCTAGAGGCGGCAACAGTAGAGGATTTTCCAGAGATAGAAGATATTAGTTTTTCTTAGAGAAAAGTAGTAATAAAGGTTTTTATATAAGTATTACTTATTAAAAATATGCCTCAGTCTCCTAGAACATTGGAAGGAAGTATTCAAAATATATATAAGGAATTCAGTGAAGATACTGATCAAAGTTGCTTAAATCTATCTGCTTCAATTTATGAGACAAAAAATATTGCACTCATTGATTCTTTTAATAATCTCATATCAAAGATTTTTAATAATTATACACAAGAGGGATTTTTAGAAAGCCTTGTTATAGAAGCAAATATTATTGCAGAAAAGGGAAATACAACCCCTACATCAAAACATCTTTTAAGAAAAAGAACAGCAACTCGTTATATACGTCAAAGTGAAGCTGCTGAATACTGGAGAAAAAAAGATATAGAATTAAATGGAAAGAAGAATACCTTCACACCCTATGCATACCGGCTCAGAGTAAAAAAAGGAATTGACCAAAATAAAATTAAGCATAAAAGAGATGGAAGAAAAGTCTATGTTAAAGATTCCTCTTTAGAAAAATATATTGAATCTTGGAAGTAATAAAAAAATAATTAAATTAAATGATCATCAACTCTTTTAATCTTTATTTAGATTCTTTAGGATCATATTTTTTAACTTGAGTTTGCAATATAGCAAACTCAAAGGTGTTTCACACATAGAGTATTTTTCTCAGAAGTAAATTCTTCAAAAAATAAACTCATAAAATATCACATTAATTTGACAGTTGACTATTTTATGCTAAAAAACTAGTTTTTTATTTTAGTTCATTTTTGCTAGAAAATTTGACAACTGTCAAAATGTGTTGAGTAAAAATAATTAAATTTTCAATCAAATTGACTTTGTTAAAAAGATGGGAAGAAAAAGTATGGGATTTTTTCTTTCTGTTGTATTAAAAAGTCTAAACTTTACCCTGTTTAAATAGTTAACTTAAAGACTTTTCGATTTCAAAAAGAATTAAGTGTTTTTTGAGATTTTTCAGGAAACATTGTTTTCCAGGTGGACCAAGTTTTTCTGAATATTCCAGAATCTTTTAATTCTTCACCATTTTTTTTTAAGAATTCTTTAGTAAAAGGATCTGCAGGATACCCAGAACCAATATTTCCATATTTTTTATATTCTTCCTTTATTTTTTCAACATTTTCTTCTCTTTCCACTTTTGCAATAATAGATGCTGCTGAAACAGAAGTATGATTCGCATCTGCCTTATGCTCGCAAACAACACTAATGTTATTTTTGACTTGTATATATTTCATTAAAGTGTTTGTCCAAGCAGGAATATTTACCGAAGGACAATCCACAATAATCTTTATTGTCTCTTTAGTAAATTTGCCTTTATTAATTTCATTGATAATATTCGCCATTTTCTGTGCTTCAAGAGTATTCAAATTTGTACCTGTGTTTATACCATTATCAATTTCTTCTGGAGTAAGGGACTGGGTTTTAATATTTAGAGAATTTTCTTTTATGAGTTTAGAAAGTTTTATTCTATCTGGATGTGTAACAGTTTTGGAATCTCTTACATTATGTCTTTTAAGAAGTTTATCTTGATCTGTATTTACAAGTACTCCTGCTAATATCATTGGTCCGATTAATGGGCCTCTTCCTGCATCGTCTATTCCTAAGAGTAAAGTCATTTAATTTGATTATTTTATTAGTTTATAGATTTTTGCAAGCATTATATAGTTTGGCCGTAAAATGTAATATAATAACCTGCTTCGCAGCTTTTAACAGCTCTTCCAAAGGGGATCCAGGTAACACTGTAATCACAAATTAATTCTCCAGTCACTTTATCTATTGTTCCATCTATTTTTGATCTTTCTTTAAAAATTTTATCATGGAGTTTTTGTTTATTCATCCAAGGCGCCCAAGCTAAAAATAGGATAATTAATATGGCAATTGTTAAGATAATTTTTGTTTTTTTCTTCATAATATGATTTAATGGTTGACATATTTATAGATTTATTTGTAGAATTTGTAATTACTCACATTTATGAAGTTAGTTTTCATTTTAACATCTATAAAAGTTGAATTCACTTCAATCTTTTATAGCTATCTTTCCCTGCTTACCTTTGCGAAGTTAAGCAGATACCAGAATTTATAATTCGCCTTTTCCGAAGAAGCCGTCATCCATATTTGGATCATGAAATACTCCATCGTATTTTTCCAGTAATTTTCTTGAAATATCTTGCATTGTTTCATATAAACCATAATCTTTAGATGTTAATAATAAATCTGAGGTTATTGCTCTTCCAGATTCCTTCCAGTTTATCCCCTCTTCCTCATCCTCGTCATATTCCTCGACTGCTGGAGAATAATAAATATCTATAGGATCTTTTATAGATTCGTAAATTCTAGTATCATCATGAGATGAAGAAGTTAATTCAAATCCAATTCCTTTTAAGAATTCGTCTAATTCCGTTGGTTCTTTCTCAAATCCGACATAATAATCTAACGATGACATAAAAATAATGAAAATTGTACCTATATAAATCTTTCTAATTATGCCATTATATAGTTACATTTATTAACCATAATACCCCAAGGTCTTGCCTTGGGGATTAAACCATAAAAGAAAAATAAATAAAAAATGCAATGTGGAATGTCAAGAACTATCCTCTAAAGTTTATGATATTAGTTCTAGTTCTTGATCATGCTCAAGAATTGTTAAACAATTAAAGAGCAATTCTTGACATGTTTAAAATAATTTTGCACCTTAGCTATAAGTTGTAATCAATTAATAATTAGATGCCCCATGGCTTGCCGTGGGGAGTTTCACTTTAGCAATTCGCTGAAATATTTATCCCGCATATAAACTCTTATTTCTTGCACGTAAACTATAATTTAATAGGAACTTTGTCATCTCAACACCATAAAGTAGAAACAATAGAGTCACAAAAAGCCCATATTTTAGAATTTTTAAGTAAATATATGCTCTTAAGAGAAGTTTGCAAACTTCTCTAAAATATTTTTATATAAATCTGAAATCATTAATTGATTACTAAAATTTAATATGTCAAGAATTGTTTTTTCTTTCTCACGAACTAAAGTAGGGAGTTTACGAAAAAAACAATTCTTGAGCATGCTCAAGAACCCCGAACACGAGATCGGAATTTATTCCGAGGGTTCTTGACATTAGTATTAAAAACTATTTTTACAAGGGTAAATAGATAAAAGAGATACTTTTTGAATTTACAAATTAAACAAAAGCTAAAAATAAGCCTCGTTGTAAGAGTGGGAACGAATATCTTTTGTAGTTAACTTTAAAAGCAATGCAGATTCACTATCCTTATAGCGGGATAGAGCAGCCTGGAGTGCTCGCGAGGCCCATAACCTCGAGGTCGTGCGGTTCAAATCCCACTCCCGCTATTTATTATAAAGTAGTGACAGATTCGAAAGGTTTAAATAAGGGAGCAATTATTAAATTTCTATGAGTGAAACTACAGAGATTGAAGGAGAAAAAGGCTTTTTTTCTAGACAGAACCCCTTTGTATTACATTATGTGGTATTTCCCACAGGTTCTGAAGAAATGAACGACAATAGACAAGTTTACGAACATTTATTCAAGCAAACAGGTTTCGCTTACGAGGAAAAACCCCGAGTCTCTCCTCATGTTGGAGAGATAAGATTAGTATTTGGAGAACCTTTTAATGTAATGACCGATTTGATAATGCCTTGCAAGCTGGATTGCTATAGAAGTTATGAAGGTGCTTTTAGAGATAAGGTTAGCGCTCTTTACCGGGTAGGAATAGATGGTTCTAGAGGGCCATTTGTGCGCTTCTCTATGGTAAGACCAGATGAGAGTATTCGTATTGCTAAAAGACTAACTGAACTCGCAACAAAAACAAATGGTAATGTATCTCTAAATTTAGGATTCGAAAATCAACAGGTGGCAGAACTTAAAGAATGGTGGTTTGAGACTCCAAGAACTAATTAATAAAATAAAAAAGAAATAGCCCCCTCCAGGAAATCAGTATATTATCCCACTCCCGCTATGTATTTATTTTAAAGTAGTTACATAATGGAAAGATTTATATATTCAGAAAATCGCTTAATTTTATGTCAAAAACAACTTTTACTGTTAGAACCTACGAAGTAGGAAAATCCAGAACGGGACATGAAGGAGTCTGGGATTCATGGAAGTATCAAGCAAGAGAAAAAGGTAAAAAATTATCTGTTGGAGATAGATTTCCTCGCCCTCTCGGAGCTTCTGAGATTTATGATAGTTTAGATTCTTTAGCAGACGAATTAGTCAAATTCCCCGAAATAGAAGTTGCTGAATTTGTGCCTGCTAGTATTGTTAAAAAAAGTCCATTAGTTTCATTATGCGACAAATCTTTGACGCAGTGGGCTACAGTAACAGATGAGGAGTTGGGTCAGTTAGCTTCACTTGTTCAGAAAAGATTTTATGATCCAAGACGATAACCCTCTCAGGAAAAAAGTAGTCACTCCCGCTACTTTTTATTCACCTGAGTGGGATTTTCAAATACTTCATTCTAAAAAAAATTTTATTAAACTGAGTTGTCTTCGTTCTACTGCAAAAGTAGATAAATAAAAGTTAGTTACTAAAGAACGAATAAAAAAATTGATAAACAAAGAGCTTTTAAATCCTGTTATCCTTAGATACCAATGAAAAAAAGAGGGAAGGCTAGACATAGAAACAAAAAGAAAGAGGAGAATATATGGAATGTTCCAAATACATTAACCTTGTTAAGAGTTCTCATTACATTTATAACCATCTATTTTATATTTGCTGGTTATGATCTTGTTGTAATAGTAATTTTATTCGCAATTGGTATGCTTACTGATTTCTTTGATGGACAAATTGCAAGAAGATTTAATCAAACCACAGAATTTGGAAGGAAATTTGACGTAGTTGCAGATCGGTTCTTAATGGCTGGAGTTGCAATTGCATTTATCTTAAGTTATTCTCTCAGCGGCTTATTAACCCAGTTTCATATAATGCAGATAATAATGATAATGTCAAGAGAATTAATTGCTTTACCTGTTGCAATAATTTTACTTACATCAGGAAAAGGAATTCCTAAGGTAAAATGGGTTGGAAAGATTACAACTGCCTTGCAAGGCTTTACTTTTCCGGCAATAATGCTAAGCATTTCTTATCCATTATTTAGCTTTTCCATATATATGGCCTTAGTTACTTCTATCTGTGGAATAGCTTCCGGACTAACATTTATTAATGATGCAATTAGAAAATATTCTAAGTAAAATGGAGGTTAATGATGTCTGGTTCTTCTGAAGGTAAAATTAAATTAGGCAAAGCAAATGTTTTTCTCCATATTAAAGGAAAATCAAGAGCAACAGTTACTCATATCGATATAGAATTAGATAAATTAAATGAAATAATAAAACCAGGGGAGAGTACTTTTATACTTGAGTTCGCCATTTGCGAACTCAAATGTGTTTCACACACAGAGTATTTTTAAATGAAGTAAATCCATCT
>CAYHPN010000047.1:0-10239 GCA_964358765.1 Candidatus Woesearchaeota archaeon
TTTAAAAATACTCTGTGTGTGAAACACATTTGAGTTCGCAAATGGCGAACTCAAGATACAAAGTAAGAAAATTATATCTCAGGGTTCGATATAATTTTCAAAAAATTCTTATTTTTTTACGAAAAAATAAACAAATGTTCATCTACTGTCCAAAAACTATTAAAATAATTCAATTTAACTGGAGTATTTTATATAAAAATGCGTCAACAGCTCTTAAATCTCCTTCGATAAATATGCATTTTTCTTCTTGATATACTCTGTTTTCTATAGAATCTCTCCAGACTATGAGATTATCGCTGCAGTCCTTTTCAGGAATGTCTCTATCACAGGATCCGTAGCATCCTTCGCTTATCTTTAGAGAATAATATCTTAAATTTTGATATAATTCATTCATTATAGCAGTATTATTTGCATCTATGTAAAGGTTTACGCCTGAAAAATCATTTATATTCAAGCTTTCATCAACACTTATATTTTTAATTGTTTCAATAGAGTTAGAAAAATAATAAACCTGCCCGTTAACAATAGCTTCCCATCTTCCATTTATTTCAGTCACTTTTCCTTCTTCATAATCAGCCCCTGCAGTTCCAGAATTTAAATTAGGATTAGAGAGAAAACCATATCCTACGGTTCCTAAAACTAAAATTAACAAAATAAATGCTCCAATTAATAAACTATTTCTTTTTCTTTTCTCGGCAATTTCCCTTTCGCTTCCTATTTTTCTCATAGTTCATTTAATAAAAACTCTTTTAAAAACCTTACTAATGAGTCTTGGAGGGGTAAGCTTTTCTCTATAAAATCAGCATATAGCCTCCATATTTAAAAAAAATTTTGATGTCTTTTAAATCTCTATTCTCTTCAATAAATTTTGCATTAATTGTTTAACATAAGAAAATGAAATTGAACCCTGAAATTTTATTTTCAATAAAATCTTATTTATTAGATAAAAAATTAAAATCCAGTTCTCACAGAGAATATAATAATAAAAAGAAAAAAAATAGAAAATAAAAAGAAAAAAATAAAATTTTTACTCGTTTACTTAAACTAATGTAGCTTGAGTTGCAGTAGTGCCAACGTATTTCTTTCCAACACTAGTATCAACATTTTCTTGTGTTGTTAAGAATTTAGCAGCATTATCTGTATCTTCAACATCGTAGCCAGCAATAAGTGTAGCGACTTTTCCAGAACCTCTATCGTAAGTTTCAATTAAGAATTGTCCTGCTCCAACAGTTGTTTTCGCAGTCCAGTCAGCTCCGCATGTCTTGTAATCCGCACCAATTAAGGTAGCAGCTACTTGATTTACGCAGCTTCCTCCTACTACTATCCAGTTCTTAGACTCTACACTGCTAGATTCTGAGTCAAGTATTGGCAATGGAATCTTTCCAGATCCACCACTTGAACTTCCAGTATCAACAGAAACTTCAGACAAATAGACCTGAGCATATGATTCTTCACCATGATACACAAACTCTATTTTATCCTGATCACCGCTAATATCGTAAATAACCTGAGTTGCCAAAGAGGTATTAAAGAATCCAACGAACTTATCACTATCATCACCGACTTCAAAGTCTTGCCCACCGCTAAGACCAGTTTCTACATATGAGCTTACAGTAGTTTTAGGATCACTTGTATATCCTAGAGTAACTCTTGTGCTTCCTCCTAGAGATATTCCGCCATCCTCATCCTCTTCTGTAACGTTCATTGCAAATGAAGTTGGTACTGCAGTAAGGTTGATGAACCCATCAGTCGCAACAGATACGCTATCTACTGGTAATCTTATCCGTAACCCGTCTTTTGTAACAAGCCTATCTGCATAAGCAGTAGTTCCTCCTGAACCTGAAATTGTTAAGTTAACAAGTCCAGTGGTTTCTCTTGCCAAATTCAAAAGAATATTTACGTTACAGAAGTCTTTTGAATCACCAATATCTATTGTTTTCTCACTATTATCTGCTAAGTTCTTTATAGTTGTTGTGTTCTTTGAAGCAGTGCTATCATCTACTTTTGTTATTTGAAGTAAACAAGACTCTGCATCATCACCTGTTCCAGAACCTGAAATAGCCGTAACTACAAAATATTCATAGTTCTCAAAATTACTGAAATACAATTCAGGATTACTTCCTGTATTGGTTAGTAATAACTTTGTTGCGCTATCTCCTAAACCTACAATTCCAGTTGTACTTGAGTTTGAATACATTAAGTTAAAGTCAACATCTCCATCCTTAAGCATTGTTTTTAAGTTCCAAGAATCGCTGCCATCATTTTCGATTACTGTGCTTTCCTCAGTAGGAAATACAAAATCTTTCATACTCAATTTGATAGTATTGAATCCAGGCATAATTAATTCGCCTTTTACATCATCAGATGCAGGAACAATCCAAGCATCATCGGCAAGATCCCATCTTAATACGATCTCATCAAGATTAGTTGTTGTGTTAGTAATATAAGCTGTAACTTCATGCTCATATCCAAAACTATCTTCAGAATCGCTAAGATCTTCTCCATTTACTTGTACTTCTTGTCCATGTTCCATGACAATTTTTCCGCTTCCAATTGTGAATTCAGCTTGACTTATTCCTGATTCTTTTGCGTCGTATAAAATACTCTTCACACCAATATAAGTATTAGGAGCAATCTTATATGTAGAACCTTCAGCAAGCTTATTAGTCTTAACTCCATTTACATCAAAGATAACTTCGTCTGCATCAATAAATGTAAGTGATACTTCATAATCTACAGCATCTGCTCCTTCTCCCATTGTCATAGTAGTTGTTTCTCCTTGAGAAACAATTCCCTCATTTGCAGTGTCTAGTAAAGTCAACTTTACGCCATTAGCAGTATTATCTGCTTGTGATACATAAAATATTTTACCAAGCATTTCAATCTCAGTTGTCTCTAGGTCATCAAAGTCAGTTGTTGTACCTTCAGCAGCATCATCAAAAGACAAAGTATAGTTTAAGATATGTGTTCCAGAAGCAAGATCAAAACCAATCATAGCATTATCATCATTAAACTCGCTATCTTCGAAATGAGTCAATGTCAATGATGTACTAGGTTTAATTTCCTGCGTGTATTCAAATTCTTCACTTAAATCGTTACTATAAACTCCATCCTTTAAAGCTTCAGACAATTCATCACTATCAATTGTTGTATAAAAATCAGCAACATCTTCACCAAGACCAAACTTATTATTAGATTTTTCAATCAATAAAAAGTCTCCTCCAGTTACTTCACTATCAGTATCAGTCTCTTCAGTATCATCTGTCGTAACAGAATCTACAACTAGCTGTTCATTTAAGTCTTTAGCAACCATGTTTGCAGCAGTCATATCTGCAGCATTTGCATCTGTTCCCCAAATTATAGCAGTTTTACTTGCTACATTATATGGAGCTGGATACATTGTTGCAGCGCTTGCAATAGTTGAACTTAACATAACCGCGCTAGCGAATATACTTGCAACTTTTTTAAATTTAAACATCTTTTTTAAACCCTCCTTTCATTGTTTTATCCGATAGACAGCCCCTCAGGGCACCCTCTTAGAGGAAGTCAGCAGTTAAGCTGACTTGTCAATATCTTTTTGAAAGGTCTATATATTAACAAAAAACCCTTTAAAAAGCTTTCTATACTAAACCTAAAACAAGTGTAAATTTTGTAAGTTTATTAAAAACCATATATAAACCTAATGATGTTACTAAAAAATACAACAAGATTTTTTATTCTTCAATTTGAAACAAAATAAAGCTTAATTTAAAGATATATGTTCAGATAATACATATATATAAAAACATAACATATAAATACTATATATATTATACATATGTATAAATAAAAATAACATATATAAAAAATGGCTGAGAAATCTAAAACCAGAGAAATAACAATTATCGACGATGAAGGGGTATTTAATACCTTCCTGAAAAGATTTACAGGAGAAAAAGATTACGATTTTCAAGGAATAGAGACCCTAAGAAAAATCTTAAATAACGAAAAAGCAAGGCTTATGCATATAATTAAAACAAAAAAACCAAACTCAATTTATTCTTTGGCAAAATTATTAAAAAGAGATTTTAAGTCCGTAAGTGATGATATTAAACTTCTTGAGAAGTTTGGTTTTTTGGAAATGACTGCTGAAAAAACAGGAAAAAGAGAAAGACTCAAGCCTTCTTTAATTATAGATACAATGTATATAAAAATCAAGATTTAAAAGACATTTAAATCTACAACACCTCATTTCATCCTCCAAGCAACCCAGGAATAAATTTCATAACTAGTGGCAAAATCATAGGTAAAATAGAAGATATAAATCCTCCTCCCATGCCTCCTCCTAACCCTCCACCACCAAATAAGCCCTCGTTCTCTTCTTGATCATCTTCATTGTTATTTACAGGCCTGCCTTCTCCCCCCATTATTAAGCCACCCGCACAGTCTTCAATACCTTTTTCTACGCCTACAATTACTTCATCTTTATTGCACCCGTTTGATCCTATGTGTATATCTCCAATCCCTACTTTATTTCCTTCTTCATCCTCCATTACAGCACACTTAATCTTATATCTATCAAAAGCACCAACTAAAGCTTCATTTCCCTCACAATCTAATTTATCACAATTTCCTAAAATTCCGCATCTCAAGATTTTTCTTTTCGATTTAACCTCCCTTTCAGAGCCCCAAATAATGCTCCCCCCATCGCTCTTGATAAATTCCGCACAGGATATTTTCCACCCATTTATCTTTACTGCAAATTTATCAGTAGGACAAGCATTTTTTCTAGATTGCTGTATTGAACTGCTCCAATTAACGGTAATTTCGCCAGGAGGCTCGGCCGTCTTATTTAAAATGTTTATTATCTCTGATTTATCTGATTTATATGTTTGATTATCTGCAAACCACATCTTAAAGTAATACTGCTGATCTATATCATTTTCTGTTCCTTCTAGCTTTATTGCAGTCCAATCACAATATGCTTTCTTCTCGCTACCTTCTTTTTGAATAACTTTTCCAAAAGCTTGTGTATGAGGAACATCTTCTCTTACTAATCCTTCATACTTAAAAACATCGCATTTTACTTCTTTATCTATTTCACAAACATCAGTTACCTCTGCAACCATTATTAAATTTTCATCTTCATTAATACTTGTTAAAATCTCTCCATTTTCATCAGCCCATTTTTGATTACTGAATAAACATTCTCCGTTCAATGGTGGTTCTTCAGTTACATTCTGCTCTAGAGCAGTACAGTTCCATCCGTTGGTAGAAAATGAACCAACGCCCATGCATGTACAGTTTATTTTAGGACACTCCTCTCCTCCAGAAGTTAGCGTTGCTCCACCCCAAATTTCTCCAATTTCGCTTCCACCATCAGGCGAATTTAAATCATAAACACATTGATCTCTTTCTAGAAGAGGTATTGTTCCAGCATATCCAATTTCACACCTCTCTCTTGTCACACTTTCAAGACCTCCTCCTGCCTTTCCTCCTAATGCACAATGCTTAATAGTATAACCCTGCACTTCAATATCTATACCAGTATCATGAAAACCGCTTAAACATTCACTAGAATTAGTAATAGTTGCATTCCTCACTATACTTTCATTTGTTGGTTGGGGAATCTCTCCACCTCTTTGTCTGTCTACACATAAATATATTAGTCTATGCAAAGCATCATTAAAAAAACCAACATCATCCCCTCCATCTGAACATAACCCCTCTCCAAATTCAAAATAAGAATTTACAACATAATATCCATTATTATCAAAAGTCCCTCTTTTAATACAATGCCTCATCATAGAACCATATCCATCCACAAAAATTCCTGCTTCAGTTTCGCCAGTATCACATTGGGATCCATAGCTTATTATTTTTTCATCCGTTATGTAATCATTTTGTTGTGCTTCCACTGTTCTAATGCAAAACACTAATATCGCAGCAATTAAAAAACAAATAACTCTCTTATGGATAATTCTATTGATTTGTAATCGTTTTTCAGAATTGTCCATTAGAGAATTCTGACTTTTTAAATAATTACCAGAATTCTCTATAATTTTAACCATTTTCTTTCCCTTAGTTAAACCAGTAAATAACTATTTAAATATTCTTCTGATTTCTTAAATTTTAGTATCTTGAGTTCGCCATTTGCGAACTCAAATGTGTTTCACACACAGAGTATTTTTAAATGAAGTAAATTCAACCAAAATAAAATTTATGAGAAATTTACTTTCGAATAAATTACTAACAATGCACCAGCATGTAATTGTCTAGCAAGGCATTAACTTGTCTTAACCTTTCATTCTAAATATATTTTAAGTTCAAATTCTATTACTCCATCATTCACTTGGATTTCTCTCTTGCTTCCAACATATTTGGTAGTTCCAGCTGGACCTTTTCCATCAATAACAAATAATTCTATTTCGTTGCTTTCCTCGCTAGTATACTTCATCTCATAAATATATCCTTTTTTAGTATTTTCATTTCCAAATTTCCAGCTTTTTTCAATCATTTCTTTTGTGTAGTTTTTCAATACTTCGCATGAGTTTTTCCCATCACATAAACCTCCTTCATTGCAGAATTTTACAAGTTCTGAATATCTCTTAAAACTAAATCCTCCATTATTACTGCAACTTGTTGTTGTCTCCATTAAAGCATCTAAAAATTGAGAGGTTTCAACATTTCCAGTTCCAGTTTTATCCTTTCTTAGAAATATCCCCAAAAATACTATCATCATTATAGATACAATTAAAACTATAGCTACAAAACCAACAATCTCTTCCTGCCCTTTTTTATTGCTCAAACTGAATCCCATATTTCTATCTAAGTGGTAAGCATCAGTTTGAGGCTTAAAAATTCCCTGCAACCTACCATGGCTGGAATTTTTATTTAAACGGTTTATTTTAATCATTTTTTATATCAATTTCAGATACTTTAATTCTGCCTAGTTCATATCTATAATTGCCTCCTCCAAGACTTTCATCCCATCTTACTAAAGTTACAAAAGAACTTTTTGCCGATCCAAAATTTTCTTTCCCAATTACGCTTATTTTATCACAATTATCTATATTAGTCAAAGTACATTCTATTAATTCGCTACTGCTCTTATTGTTTATCCTTTCTACAATTAAATAATCTAATTTCCAGAAATTCTTGTATTCCGCAAGATCTTTCAACTTTAGAACTTTAATAAAGTCTACGCAAGAAACACAGCTTTGTGCGCTAAAAACAAATTCTGGAGAGGAGGATATTTTTCTAACTAATTCTCTCGCTTCTTTATCTCTTAACTCTGAGGCATCTTTTCTTATATCTGAAACATATACTGAAAAGAAAATTATTCCTACCATTCCCATGAAAATTACAAGTGCAACTAAAACAAATGCCATCTGCTGAATCTTTAGTTGTGCTTTTTTCTCCATATTAATACAACTCACAATTTTGAACATTTTTCTCTTCCAGGCTGCTCACAACCATATTTGCATTATTAATATTAGGATTCTCCGATGTTGCTATTTCTCCCATAGTTAATTCATATTCATTAAGTTCTCCTCCTAAATATCCAATAGACTCGCATCCTCCTAATGATTTACTTAAAGATGCTTTTTGTTCATAAAGTTTTTCTAATAAAACTGCTCTTTTCGCAAGTCTTTTTATCTGGCAATTATATATCTCTGGATCTGAAAATATTGCAGCATACATTAATCCTAAATCTTCATCAAATAAAGTATAAAATACTTCTTTATTCTTTTCTTTATGCATAACTTTATTATTTCCAACAATTATGTTACAATCATTATTTGGATTTGCAAAGCAAACTTTAATGCTTTCTTCATCACACGCTCTAGTAGATGTTGTATTTACGACATTTCCAAAATTTCCACCTTCAACATCTTTTTTAACATCTTGATAATTTCTTAGATCTACAAAACAATATTTTTTATCTTTGCTCCAGGAAATAATTAAATCACCTATTTTGAATGGAAAATCAAATGGTTTAGATAAAACATAGAATTCCTTTCCTTTCAAAACATCATCTGAGAACAAGTATCTATTTTTAAAACCACTAGGAACTCCCTTAATATTTTCCTTTCCAATTTTTGAATTTACTTTTACGCTTATCTTCTGGGTTCCAAATTCTCCACTTTCAACACAATCATTGTATATCTCAGTTTCCTCTCTAGTTTTTATAATATTTAATTTTCCTTCTTCAATACTGTTTTCGAATGGAGTTAACAAAGTTCCAATTTCTAGAGCAGATTCGCTTCCCCTTAGAGTTTTGAACATACCTATAAAGTTACTAATTGCGTATATTGCTAAAAATATTATAGTTGCTCCTGCAATTATTGCAAATATCCATGCAAAGCTATTCTCATATCCTCTTTTGTTCTTCTTTTTCATAAAGCCTCTTTTTTATCTCTATAATTTAATAATTAATTTCTTTCATGTTACGCTTTTGTAATTTTCACAGGACTTCCATCCTCACTTTTTAGCAATATTTTTACGTTTCCATTATTCGCCCTTATATTTATACAAAAAAAGTTATCTATATTTACATATTCAATTTTTTTTGATTCAAGACCATCACATGCTTTCTCTGGAGGATATAAGAAAACATTGAAATTAGTGTTTCTACTAAGTCTAGTAAAATTTCTTCTTATATTTTCATCATTACTTTGTCTAGCAACAGAGGAAGTCGAGTTTCCAAAACATACATAGCTTAATCCGCTTTTTAAAGCACCAGAATTTTTAAGTTCACTCTCATAAACATAGCTGATTTCATCCCCGCTTCTTGCTTTGTTTATCTCACTTTGTAAATCATTGTAAAAAAGACCAGTATCTGCGCATTTACTAGTATCAATAAACTTAACCAAAACAACTGCTGCGACTGCAATAATTACAATAATAATAAATATCGAAAAAATCATATTAAAAGACATTCCAATAGATTCTTGTCCTCTCTTATTCCCCTCTTTTAGCAAGCTAAACATTACTAGTCATATTAAAAAGAATAATTAAAGGTTTCTGTTGGTCGTCATTGACTTTTCCCTTTAATATGTCCAACTAACGCGCTAGTTCCAATTAATAAAATCAGTGCAATCCAAAAATAAGGGTTTGAATAATAATTTATCAAATCTTGAGGACTGTTTCTTGCAATAGAGATTAAAAATCCAACCCAATCAAAAACAAATCCAATAACTATTAAAACAAGTCCAAATTTTAACCCTTCTTTAACATCTGCTTTTATCTTATTATCTTTAAAATAATATAAACTAAACAAAGCAACAATAACGACCATTAGAACGAGATTTATTAAACTTATGATAGTGTTAGTCTTTCCAGTTTGACTAAAGTATAAACTGCTTATAATTGAAAGTAAAATTCCCAAGACAAACGAGCACAAATATACGACAACTCCCATGCCTATCGCCCTCTTAACATTCATTTAAAAAATAATCATTATTACTATTTAAATTATTCGTATTTATAATTATTTGTATATAAAGTATAAACACTTTATGAATAATAGTTATTTTGTCTAAAGTCAATTTAGCCAAAATAGAATTTAGGCGAGATTTACTCTTGACTAAATTACAAAAATTCTTTAGCATGTAATTGCCCGTTAGGGAATTATCTTGTAATTTAAATTTACCTATTTTTTCTTGTGAAGCATAACAATGCTGAATAAATTAAATTATTCGCATTTATAATTATTAACTCCAATTTATTTATTTTTTCTCAAGCAGTTTCATCAATTAAAATTCAAATTGTTAGTCATCTAATTGCCCGAGAGGGCATTATTTTTCTAATCCTTTCAACGTTCCAGAAATTTTCTTTATCTTTATTTTATAATTACAAAGCTCAATTGCAGCTCTAACATCATTAATCATTTTCCTATCTATAGATAGCACTAGATTATTTTCATCATTAAGAAAAATTGGGGATGCCTTCGCCCATCCAAGAATGCCAATATAATCTAATATCGCTTGTTCAACTTCATCTTTTAATCCTTCAAGATATATATGCCTTCTATTAATTCTTAGATTTGGTTTTAACTTCAATTTCATTTTAATTATTAGCATATAAAGTTTAAAAACTTTAGTGGAAGGAAGTTATTTTGTCTAAAGTCAATTTAGCCAAAATAGAATTCATGAGAAATTCATTTCCGAATGAATTACAATAAAAGAACTGCTCGCTAGAGCATTAACTTGAGGTATATAAACTTTAAACAAGTTTATGGAAAGAGAGTTATTTTGC
>CAYHPN010000048.1:0-9830 GCA_964358765.1 Candidatus Woesearchaeota archaeon
AAGAAGAAACACTTATATAAATATCTTACGGTTATTTAGTACCTATACTATAGAATTGATCTTTTTACTTCAGAAGAATTTTGTAATAAAGAAATAGAAGCATTATCTACCATGTGGAATTCTTTTTCTTTGAATGTACTTTTATTTCCAGTCATGTTTCCTAAGACTTTATTTGGATTGCTTCCCTTGTCTAACATTGCTTGAGAAATATCTCTGTCAACAACGACTGGAACTGATAACCCATTTGCTTTAATGACTTTTTTTAAATCCTGATAAGCATCGTATAAAAGAGATGGACCAGAACCTTCAGATAATACTTTTTTAGGAAAAATAATTTCTTTATTATTTGCTCTTTTAACCAAGTCTGAAATTCTCGCTCTATGGATAACTGGAACTGCTAAGTTAGGAAGCAGCCTTAGATACATATCAACAAATTCTGGATCCTGCCAGCAATTTACCGGATCTTGTCCAATTAATTTCATTAATTCCTGTGCTTCAGTGGTATTATATTCGATAAGAGTTCTAGAAGAACTTTTTCCTGGCCTCTTTGTTCTTTTTTTTATCTCGAATGCATCTATATTGTCTATTGTCGCTTCTAAAGTATTAATACTAACTCCGCCAAGACCTCTTCTTAACATTTCTGAGAATTGTTTTCCTTCCACATCATCCAATAATTTTCTTTCATCTTCAGTAACTGGATACCCATCGACTGCCGTTCTAATAATGATTTTTTTCTTTTCTACATATTCTTCTAAAGGTTCATCAGCACAATCTTTTCCTAAGAATCTAAAAACGTGAACTTTTTCTTTTTGACCTTTTCGTATTAGTCTTGCTAAAGCTTGTTCTTCTGTTTTAGGTTTATAATCTCTATCTAATGTAAACACATAACTTGCATGCGTAAAGTCAAGGCTTTCTCCACCCGTATCAGTTGTGCATAACGTACCAACATATTCCTTGCCTAATGCATCCACTATTCTTTCTCTTTCTTCGATATCAGTAACTTTACCATCGATAACTCCAATTTTATACTTTTTTCTAAATTTTTTTTCTAATGCTTCTTCTAACACTTCAGTAAGAGGTTTATCAAAATTAAGGCTGTCAAAATGACGCATATATTGAGTAACCTGGCCTTTAGATCTGGTGTTTATGACAATACTGTCTCCTTTGGAAATGATATGTCCTTTCTTTTTTAACTTTGAGATGGCCATATCAAAACTCTCATCAAAATTTCCATCATCTACTGGTCTTAATTTATTCTTCAGCTTCTTTATAGAATCAATATTAAGAGCAACTGAATCTCGCAGAATCCTTACTTCTAACGCATCTTTTGTTTGGAATTCTTCCATAACTCCCATTTCTACATATCTTTTCCATAATGATTCATTTCCAGGACGAGTAACTCCTTCCTGATACATACTTGAGAAAATCACAAAGTTCTTTCCATTTGCCACAGGTCCATCATCAGAGCAGAGAAGATCTTCTAAACGTTTATATTTGCTTGAATGCTGGAAATTTACTTTTCCCAGTAAACCTGCATTTTTTAAAACTAAAGGATCGACTAAACGCGGATCTAAAATTGCTTTTCTTGCCTGGGTAAGCCAAGTTTTTGATTGCCATTGCAAGAGATGTTTATAGAGTTCCTGCTGAACTGGATGCAAATCAATAAGCTCGTCATGATCAACCCAATCCAGATCATCATTTATATCTTCTGAAGTTCTTCTTACTGTTCTCTCATTAAACAAGGTATAAAGAATTCTTGGATTTTCTTCTATGAGATCTTTAAATTTTTTTGGATCATCTAATTTTTCAGGATGCAACAAATGATAGAGAACACCATAGTCATCCATCTTATCGGGAAGAGGGGAACCAGTAAGCAGACAAAGATATTTCGTATGCTGAGCTAATTTTCTAAATGCTCCGCTTAAAGTTGGATTACCTCCTTTAGTCATGGTCTGGTGCCCTTTTATCTGATGAACTTCATCTGGAATAAGATAGTCTACGCCTTGCTCAATTAAGATATCAACTAAAAGTTTTCCTGTTCCATTTACTGGGGAAACCAGTTGATCATAATTAGTGACAATCCATTTTTTATTCTTCAGTTCTTCTAAAAAGCCTTTTCCTTTAGGTCCACCGTTAATAATCATGATTTCATCATCTTTAACATTTGAAAGATACCTTTCTTTTTCTTTTCCAATTAAACCTTTTCTCCAGGCTTTTTTAGATGGATTAGGACCTACCACAACTGTTCTGAGAAAGCCACTTCCCCCTTCTGAAGCTCTTTTTTCAAGAAAAGAAATCAATTCTCTTTCTATCATTGGCTGTGCAATCGTTGCTATTGCTGTTTTACCTGTTCCAGGTCCATCAAAAACCCCAAGTCTTTTTTCTTTCATTAAATGGTAAAGAGCTATTTTTTGGTGAAGAGAAGGCAAAACTCCTTTTTTTCCTGTTTGAGGATCGGTAAACTGAGGATTTACATCATGAGACTCAACGTGAGTATAATCCTCATAAATCTTTTTAGCTTCAGTATAAATATCCCTTATATTTTCATTTTGAGCTGAATTAATTTTCTCAGCTATTAAATCAAAAGCTGTGGAAATATCCTTTTTAAATACGGGAAAAATAACTCTTTCTGCTTTCTTTCTTAACAACACGCGCAATCTTCTTTGATATTCTTCATTGCCTGTAAATTCTGAACGGGGAACATTAGTGATAAGGTCTTCTAAATAAGGAGAAAGCAAATCTTTTTTTTTAGAAGGGTCGTCAATTTGCTGATCTGCGTTTTGATCTATCCTTGAATTTTTTCTTTTTTTTGATCCTAACTTTAGAACTACTTTGTATAAATTTTCAGAACTTCTAACTTTTTCTCTTATTTCAGGATGAACGCAGAAAAGATAATTGGCTATTAGATCTGCATCCCTTACTCTATCAAATGAATTTACTATTTCTTCTTCCTGCTGAGAAAAGTTTGCTTTAACTTTATTATAAATTCTTTGTGCTCCTTCGTAGGTTAATTCGAAGCTTTTGTTTAACATTCCTATTTCTTCCACCCTGTGGATCAAGTCTTCATTTAGCCCTTGTTTTCTAGCGTCCTCTAAAGCGAGAGTTAGAGCATTTTTTCCTTTTTTTAAAAATTTGGAAGCATATTGATTCCCATTTCTAACTTGAGTTACGCAATAGTCCTGAAACGGCATTGCTGTAGTTTCTTTGTTCATAGAAAAGTAGGTGAGGAAAGGTTTATAAAGGTTATGTTTTTAACTACTATTAAGTTACTTCAAATATAAATTAACGAAAAGTTTAATAATGGTGAAGCAACTCTAAAAATATATAAAATGGAAATCAGTAATTTTAGACAGTATTGTGAAGAGAAAGTCCAAGATGGAGAACTACTTGCAAAACGATTTGTTACAGCTAAAAATCCTTTAGAAAAAGCTATTGAAGAGGGAAGAAGACAAGGATTGCCCAAAGAACTTTTAGTGAGTGTTATTGAAAAAGGAAAAACAAGCGGAGATTTACCACAAAATTATAAATTACGAACTTATAAGGAGAAGAAATAATGAGTATAGAAATACCAAGAAAAAAAACTGCACTGGGAAGGTACTTTTTTGAAAGAAGTTCTACAAGTGTTGCAAAAGATTTACTAGGAAGAATTATCGTGCATGAAAGAGCGAGAGGTGGAATTTTATATGCTCAAATTCATGAAGTAGCTGCTTGGGAAGGAACTACAGAAAAGTCTATGACTGAAGGAGCACTATATGCGCCCGGAACTTTATCAATAAGCACAAAGTTTGGGAAAAATTTATTAGATATAGCAACTGATGAAATGTGCAAGCCTTCATGTATTACTTTAATTGCAGGAAGAGTTTATGATAAAACTGGAGAGAGAGTTTTTGCCCAAGGACCTGGATTATTATGTGGAGCATTAGACATAAATAAGAGTTATCATGGATTGCCTATCGAAATATCTTCAATCTGGATTGGTGGAGAGAGAATAGATCCAAATACAATTATGAAGAGAAAGAAAACAAATTCGCTGAGAAACTGCAAAGGATATTACTATTATAAATAAAAATTATTTATTTAATAAAATTAACTTTAGCACATTGCCCTTGTAATCCATTCGTGTATATATATTGCAAACATTCATCATACTTTAATTGAATATCTTTTTGATGAATACATGAAAAATATTGAAACATTACATCTTCTTCATAACGGAAATTAATTACACCCCAGCCGAAAACATTATGGAATCTTGGTTCTTCTGAATGATCTAAGCCTAATGTATGCAGAAGCTGATGCACTTCTTTATTTGGGAAGTCAGAGCATCTTGTATAATCATCGCCGAATACATAAATGTTCATCGTTGCATTTGTAATTATATTGCCCTCTGTGATTATTTTAGATTCATCCAATGCACCGTTTGCAAGGTTGGAATCTACATAACAAGCTTGATAAGTTGTTAATGTATCGTTTCTTACAATTTGAGTTTCACTTAAAACAAAAGAAGAATTTGGAATGTAATTTTCCTTTTTTGCATTGAATGCATTCTTTTTCCATTCAACGGAGAAGTTTTTACATATTACTGTAGATTTATTTAAAACATCATCTAAATCGTAGCAAGATATTGTAATGTCTGCTGAAATGTTATTTTTAACGAATTTTATAGTGTTATTTGATGAACTTTCTATTAATTTCATCGCATTATTTAGTTCATCTATCGGAATTCCAGTGCAAAGAGATTCATTTAAAATTTTATATGTCAGAGGCATATGATTCCAGTGTAATTGAGTCACATTGATATATTTATCTGAAATAGTTAGATTTTGAATAGTAGAATTTGACGAGCTATTTTGTGGATTGCTGGAGTCAGAAGAATTACCTGAATTAGAAGGATTCTTAGGATGAGATGGTTGATAATAATTAAAATAATAAACTAGGCATGCGGCAACTGCTACTAGCCCTATGAATAAAAATATTAATGCCTGCCCTCTCTTTTGCATTAAATAGAAAAGAAAATTACACTTAAATACGTTTCGGACGATAATTAAAAGCCTCTAGCGAGAAAAGGAACTCTACGCTCGCTCAATCCTCAATATTTATTGAAAAGCCTCTACCGGGAATTGAACCCGGGACCCCGTCCTTACCAAGGACGTGCTCTACCGCTGAGCCATAGAGGCATAAAAAGGATAAAATTAATTGATATAAAAAGACTTCTGTTTACTATTTTATTAATTTTATTTAAGGAGAAAGAAAAATTCCTTTAGGAATATTGTTTACTTGATGGTCTGCACCTGGAAGCCATTCTGAATTTGTGACATATCCGGTGATTTGGCCTGCATGACCTAAGAGATTAGTAATCCATGAATAAAATGAGTCGTAAAAAATTTCTCTCTCATGCAGGTCTGCTAAATGCAAATTATTATTACTTACTATGAAAAGAGCCCCTATGAAGAGAAATTTTAAAATGTACAAATAAGTTTTCATTTTTTTAAAGTGGAATTAGAACTATTTAGATTGACATTTGTCCAATCCTGCTGGACTGCATATCCGGTTACTTTACCTAAATTTCCAATTACATTTCCAAACCAGGATAGATAAATGCCTCCTGCCTGTTTGAGACCATCTTTAGTGGAAAAGTCCAAGTTATAGTTTTTTGAAACTTTAGTTAATGAGAATGTAAAAAATATTAGCAAAGCTATAAGAAAAAACCAGAAGAAGTTATCTTTTACCCAGGATAAAACATAAATTTTGTCCATTGCTCTGAATAAAATTACAAAAATAAGTATTACTAAACCTGAAATTATTAGCCAAGCGGGAATCAACATCTTTATTTTCTCCTTTTTTGTATATGTTCAGCTTAACAAGCTTCACATGATTTTTTTGTTATAAATTTTGAAGTGAATTCAAATTTTATATAGGGTAAATATTTACTAACTCATTTTAAAGCAAATAAATACTCTTTTTTATGAAATATCTAAGAAGCAAAACTATAAAAAACTTTGTTTTGACATTATTTGAGAATAGCCCTGTAGTATAGCGGTCAAGTATCTAGGCTTCTGGAGCCCGGGACCCAGGTTCGAATCCTGGCGGGGCTATATAACTTAAAATTAAGAAAATGGAATTATGAAATCATTGCAACTCTACGTATAAATAATAAGCCGTCGCTCCACTAAAGCCATCATATCCAACTTCGGGTACGATCATCTGAAAATCATAGGTATTAGAGTCGAAACCTACTAAATTAGTTTCTATAATTGTTGAATAAATTAAATTTGCATAATTTGGTGTGGAAAAATTAGTATTATCTGTCAGAACTATCTCTTCAAAATCTGTATCCTGAGTTAAATTACTAATATACGTATTTAAAGTAGGGCAGATATTCGCGGATATTGAAACTGCACCGACCGAAAATGAAACGTGAGTTGTATCATTAAATGTCTTTGTTATATTATAATTTGAATTAGTGTGATTCATTAAGTAATTTTCATATTCTAATTGAGTTGTATTTGCACACCTTATACTGGTCCAACTTGGAATTGAGGTATTTCTTGTTGAATAAATCTCTCCCCCAACATTAGTCATGGTCCAATCATATAAAGTTGAACTCGATGAATCATCTAATGTAAATGTTCCTAGAACTTGTCCTACAAAACCTTTCCATCTAAGATTCTGTTGATCTGCTGAAATATTTATTGTTGCAATTCTTCCTCCGGATATATTTAAGATTGTACCAGAAGAAGTGTCTGCTCTAGTCTCATTTGCTTGAACTATAACACTACTTGGAGCTATCGGGACAGAAATTGCGAAATTAATTAAAATTAATGAAATTAATAAAGAGATAATAAACAAAAAGTATTTTTTATCTATCATTTTATATTTAGCTCCTTTTTTAATCTAAGAGTTTCTTCAGCATCCTTAATTTTCCACAAGGCATTATTATAAAAATCAGAAACAGCAGGTTGAGAAATTTTGAGTTTTTTTGCTATCTCTAACTGAGTTAGTCCACTTTCTTTAAGTTTGAGAACTTCAATCTCTTTTTCGGTTAGCATATTATAAGTTTAATTACTTATATAAGTAATATGACTATTTAAAGATTTCTTTTAGACTATTTACTAAAAACGATGTTTTGTTTATTAAATATAATAAATATAACTTATATAATTCATAGGACTATTTAAATATTTCTTTTATAATAATATTTGGAATTTTCAATATTGTCTAAAACTATTTTCTTAAATGATTAATTATCAGTTTAGATATAGAAATTAATATAAACCCAAAAAATCTTAGATTTTTATGAGATATATTGGAAGAAGGAGATTACTTTCGAATTCGGATAGAAACTATGCCTCAATGATAAGCCGTGCGGATGTGACTAAGTTGCCTATGGAAGAAGAAATAGGGGGAGATTATGATTTATCAATTTTACCGCCAACACAGCCGCATGGATTAACTAGTGGCGGACCGGTAACTGAAACTATTAAAAATGTTATGAATGGTTTAAGAAAATATGAGTCGAAAGGCAATTAATAAATATTAAAAACACATTATTCTTTAATTATAGATGTCAAAAAAGAGGAAGAGTAACTTATGGAAGAATGTTGGAAAAGCAATATTTGCTATATTTAATTTAATTTATTTGGTGGTTGTTTTTGTTGTAATAAAATTACCTTATTATATTGGAAAAGGAATTATAAAAATATTTAAATTTTCAAAAGAAAAGACTAAGGAGGTAAAAACACACGAAAGAAGAGGAAATATGAAAGCTAGATATGATGCATTTGAAATTGTTGAGAAAGAAAAAGGAGATATAGAAAAATGGGAAAATAATCTTAGAAACAAAAGTAAAATTGGGATTATTCTTGGAGCTCGAGGAAGCGGAAAAAGTGCTTTTGGAATAAAAATGCTTGAGAATATTTATGCTAAAACTTCTAGAAAATGTTATGCTATTGGATTTAAAGAAAATGAAATGCCCTCATTTGTAGATGTCGTTGAGAAAACAGATGAGATAGAAAATGATGGGTTTGTATTGATTGATGAAGGTGGTGTTTTATTTAGTTCCCGAAGAGCAATGTCCACAGCCAATAAAATGCTCTCTGACTTGATTTTAATTTCTAGACATAAAAACTTAACAATATTATTTATTTCTCAAAATTCTTCAAATTTAGATGTAAATATAATAAGACAAGCAGATTTTTTGATTCTCAAACCTTCTTCGCTTTTGCAAAAAGATTTTGAGAGAAAAATTGTAAAAGATTTATATGATAAGACCAAAGACAAATTTGATAAATATAATGATAGAATTGGTTTGACCTACCTATATTCTGATGATTTCACCGGGTTTGTTACAAATAAACTTCCAAGTTTCTGGAGTGAAAATATAAGTAAAAGTTTTAGGTGAATAATAAAATATGAATAGTGCAAATAAAAAGAAGAGGAGACATTTCCATAGAAAGGTTGTAAGGCATTTATTTAAATTTAGATATCCAAAAATAGAACTACTTATTTTATCTATCGTTATTGCTTATATTGTTTTCAGTCAATCACCATTGCCTGATTGGATTCAAAGTTTGGATAAATTTGAATATGTTGGGATGTTTATAGCTGGAATGTTTTATTCTTTTGGATTTTCCGGACCATTTGCTGTTGGATATTTTACTAGCGTTACAAATTTAAATATATTTTATGCTTCTATTATTGGTGGAATTGGTTCGTTACTCAGCGATATGTTTATTTTTTATTTAATTAGATTTTCATTTATGGATGAATTTGAAAGAGTAAAAAAGACTAAACCATTTTTATATATTGATAAATTAATGAAAAAAGATTTATCTAAAAGATCAAGAAGAATATTTTTATATTCGATTGCGTGCATAATTATTTCTTCGCCATTGCCTGATGAAATTGGAGTAACTATGCTTTCTGGCTTGACTTCTATAAAACCTAAAGGAATGGCCTTAATAAGTTTTATACTTAGTACTCTGGGAATATTTATCTGGCTTTTAGTTGGGAATAAGTTTTTCTGGGGATTTTAAATTTTATTATAAAAACTTAAATTTCTGTACTTCACTATTCATATCTTTTGTTGTTAGAACAGAGACTTTGTTTTCTAATGATTTTTTTAAAATTTCATCATTCGACCAAATTTTAACGTTACATTCTTCAGATTTATATTTTAATGCTAAAGCAAAATAAGGAATGTCTTCTATCGGAGCAGATTTACTAGATTCCTCTAAAAATTGCCAATATTCTTCTTTCTTTATAATTTCGATCTTTCTTAAAATTAAGAACAATACAAACCATAATTTAGATAATTCTAATTTTGAATATTTTAGCAGTTTCTCTTCTTTTCTCTTAATTTCCTCAAAAATATACTCAGGAATTACTAGACAATAATTCATTTTGCTGACGGATTTAATTAGATCTAAAGTAAACCCTTGTTTAATCAATGTAGCAAAGATAATTTCAGCATCAACTATTAATATTTCATCTTTCATGAATGTTTTTTTGAAACTATAACATTCACTTCTTTTCCTAACTCTCTTGCTTGACTTTCACTAAATTCACTTTCTTTGAGTATCTCTTTGGCAAGGGAGAATTCAAATTCCTCTAAGAATTCTCTTAGTGCTCTCTCTATAGCTACTTTAAGCGCGTGTTCTGTTCCTTTAGGGACTTCCAACTTTATTATTATTTCTTCCATTTTGCCTTTATAGTGGAGCATTTCGTATATTTAAATTTGGCGATTTTGTCTAAGGAAAATTTGTGCGGTAATATTTGAATCTATATAGCTCCTCAATAACTAATTCTTTAACACATTCAATAGTTCATTA
>CAYHPN010000049.1:0-9428 GCA_964358765.1 Candidatus Woesearchaeota archaeon
TTGACATGTTGAAAATTACTAACTTTCCTGACTCGCCTAGTGGCGATGTCAAGTTTATAGGTAGAAAAGAAGGCGGAGTTTTCATCGGTTTAAAAAAAGAAATGATAAAACGTGCTGAAGACTTTGTTAAAAGAAAATAAATAATTATTCTTTTAATCTGTCAGCTATTAAATGAGCATAATCTTTTTCAAATTTTCCTAGTGGTTTAATAAATTGCAAATAATCATTTAAATCATTCGGAGAGTAAGCTTTTACTGAAGAATGTACCGAATCTTCGAAATCATATTCTTCATCTATTTCAATTTTAATCTCCGGAATTGATAAAATTCTTTTATTAAATCCATAGATATATCCTTTACAATCTTCAATTTTTTGAGCTACTTTTATTAAATTTCGTCTTTTGGCTAAATCATGTTTTTTATATCTTTCAAATAATTTTCTTAGTTCGTTAAAGTCCGGAGGGCATGTTGTAATATGTTTATCAATTTCATCAGGGTCTCCTTCACTTAATAATTCTGTAATATAAACAAAAGCCTCAGCTCCTCCAGCTGCATGATAAGCTAACTCCTCAACCTCATTATAAGTCATTGAATCTTTTATTGAATTGTTAATTAGATGATTCTCAAATTTATTTTTTATAGGGAAAAAATAAATCCATCTAGGATATTTTGGATTTGTAGAGCAAGGAAATCTATCATTTTTTACGAGATAGTCTAAAGTTTGAGTTGAACCTCCATGTAATAATGCTACTTCTTTCTCACTCTCTTTTATACCCTCTTCTAAAAGATAAAGCAGTCTTTGTTTTTTCATTTTTCCATACTTCTTATTTATTAATTTCTCCTGGCTTTATTCTCTTTGGACCTTTCTTTTACTAATCTATCAAATTCTTCATTAACTTCTTTTCTCATATTAAAGTATGCATAAATGGGGAAAATTAAGATCATGCTTCCAAAAAAAGTAAATTCAGCAGTTAAAATCCAGGGATTTGGTTCTACTGCGCAAAATTTCCCATAATTAAGGATATCATAAAATATCCATAGAGTTGCGACTGTACAAGCAAAAATACCGCTATACAATACTATCATCCATAATATCTTTTTATTCATATAAGTAAGGGGCATTTTACCTATTTAAATCTTTCTAATGTTGTCACTTTGTAGTTGTATATAGTAAGGTATTTAAATCGATTTTTATGGATAATATTATGAAAAGATTTAATGCCCTGCGGGCAGTTCTATTATTGTAATTCATTCGGAAGTAAATTCCTCATGAATTCTATTTTGGCTAAATTTACTTTAGACAAAATAACTTTCTTCTCATAAAGTGTTTATACTTTATATACTAAAATTTAAAAGATTTAATATCGATTTAAGAAAAGCTCATTCGTATGTTGAAGGGGAATTTGAAGATCACATTTGTAAAGGTTTAGAAAACCATAAATTATTTTCTGATGATTTATTGTATTCTTTTTTTGCATATGAAAATGTAAAAAAAGTATTAAAAACTGGAGCAACAAGAAGCCCAGCAGACAATCTTATTTATGCTTTTAATAAAAAACAATTATTTATTCCAGGAAAAAGATCTAATTGTACAGTAAGAGAACGTTTGGAAGAAGATTTAGAGTCGGCTATTGCAATATATAGTGAAACTCCCCACAGCAAGCTTTTGCCTGCGGGCAAATCCGTCTGCTGACGGAGTGGGGCATCTAAATATTAATTGATTACAACTTATTGCCTTGATGCCTATTTAATTTAAACATGTCAAGAATTTCTCTTTAATTGTTTAACAATTCTTGAGCATGATCAAGAACTAGAATTAATACTATTACTTGCTTAAGAGCATAGTTCTTGACATTCCACATTTCATTTTTTTATTTATTTACCTTTTAATGGTTTAATTCCTTCTTATTTTTCTCCTTACGGTTACTGCTTTATGAGCATTTCTCCAGAATATAGGAAATCAGCATTAACAGGTATCGCAAGAATATTAATGCCTAAACCTAAATAGTCAAATTCTTTCTTCTAGTTTCTTTAGTCTTATTTCCAATTCCTTAATCTTTTTATTTAGTTCGTCTCTACTCTGAGTTGTTTCTTTTTCAATTGATTTGACAAAATCTGATAAATATGCGTTAAACAATGTGGATAATTTGCCTCCGAATAAATTTAATTTTTTCTTTGCTTCTTGGAGGAGCATTTTGTCTACTGTAATATTAACTCTAACTTTAGAATTATTTTTCTTAATACTCTTCATACATACTAATGTGTATTAAGGTATATAAATTTAATCTTTTAGAAAGTTTTATAAAGCTCTGTTTTACTTTAGTAATATGAGAACAGAGAAAACAAAGAAAAGCAATGTTTTACTTAAAAAACAATTACATAGAAAGACTAATCCAACTTTAGTGGAAGTAATAAGGAAGGCATCAAAATTAAAAGAATGGAGAAGAGCTGCAGAAATTTTGGCTGGAGGCAATAAAAGATATTCTTCACTAAATTTATCTCAAATAGATGAAAAAAGCGAGGCTGGAGATACAGTTGTAGTGCTAGGAAAAGTACTGAGTTTTGGAGAATTGACAAAAAAATTAAAGATATGCGCATTATCATTTTCTAAATCTGCTGAAGAAAAGATTACAAAACAAAAATCAGAAGCAGTTTTATTGATACATGAAATAAGTAAAAATCATAAAGCAGAGGGTGTAAAAATATTACAATGAGTGAAAAAAAATTTTCAAAAGAACTAGTAATAGATGCTACTGAAGGCATATTAGGAAGAATTGCGTCGCATGCTGCAAAACAATCATTATTAGGAAAAAACGTTTTTATTGTGAATTGCAATGAGGTCATGGTTAGCGGAGATAAAGCAATGATAATAGATAAGTACAAAAGAGCAAGAAGACGAGGTGGTTCAACTCAAAAGGGCCCATTTATCTCAAAAAGTCCGGAAAGAATTATGAAAAGAACAGTTAGAGGAATGTTATCTTACACTCAAGGCAGAGGCTTAGCAGCTCTAAAAAGAGTAATTTGCTATAATAAAGTTCCTGCAGAGTTAGAGGGAAAAGACAAAATCACGTTGAAAAGAGAAATTAAATTTAAAGCTATTAAACTTAGTGATTTAAGCAGGTGGATGTAAAATGACGACAACGAAATCACAAAAATTTATGGGAAAAAGAGAATATCATGTTGATCAAGAGAAAAATTACAGCCCAAGGGAAGTATACGAAGGAATAAGACAGGTTTTAGCAGATACTTTAGGAATGGAAACAGAAGATATAAATCTTGAGTCAACATTAGCAAGAGATTTAGGAGCAGAGTCTATAGATTATTTGGACATTATTTTTAGATTAGAAAAGAAGTTTGCTATGAAAATACCAAAGAGCGAATTATTCCCTGAATTAAATGATGATAAGTATTTCGATAATAACAAAATAAGTGATGCTGGTGTAGATTATATTAATAAGAATCATCCTCATTTAACTGTTGATGAAGATCGCAGGTTAGGTTTATCTGAACATTTTAATGTACAATCAGTAGTTAACTATGTAGAATCAAAATTAGGAGAAAGATTAAAATGAAATCCGCAGAAAAAACAATATATTCGGGAAAAAGAAAGAGAGCAGTTGCAAAACTATTCCTTAAGCCTGGAAAAGGAAATGTATTTTATAATCATCTTCCTTCAACCGAACTAGGTTTATTCCATCGTTTAGCTTTAGCAGAACCATTAAGAATATTCAATCAAGAGCTTGGAGAGGATCTTAAATACGACTTTTATATAAGAACATCTGGCGGAGGAAAAGAAGGACAAATTCAAGCTGCTCGTTTAACAATTGCTAGAGCATTATTAGGTATTACAGGATCTGATGTCCTTAAAAAAGCATTTGTAAAATATGATAGAAATATTATAGTTCAAGATTCAAGAAGAAAAGAACCTTACAAACCAGGCGACTCTAAAGCAAGAGCAAGAAGACAGAAGTCTTATCGTTAAATTTATTTTAGGAATGTTTAAAAACCCTATTACTTTGTTTTTTTTATGTCAAACAGAATGGAAGCATTTGCTGAATTTTTATCTAGAGGAAGAGATTTAAGAAAGTTTGAAGGAATAAAAATTGTAAAATCTCTTGATGAATTAAAGAAAAGTCCTGACTTAGTACTCTTAGGTGAAAGGGATTATGGGGGAATTTTTGTAAAGAAAGACAGTTTAGCATATGTTTCTATAGCTGGAGGAGAACTTAGAAGCCTTCATAAAGGAAAGCCGTATTTTAACACTAATAGAGATATGATTTTTGTTCCTGATTATAGTGTAGAGCAAAGAAAATTCACCTTCGTAAGAAATGGTGGCAGTGGAATAACTATCTCCCAAGAAATGATTGATGAGGGAAAAGTTTTACAGATAACTATGTAAGGTGGTAAATGAAAAGATTTATAAACGAAGTTGTGACTCCTAAGTGATGAATAATTCAATGAATGTGGAGTATAAGGCTTCGTTAGATAGAATTAGTGATGATAAAGGAAGATTATCTTTGAAGTATAGGGGAAATGCTCAACCTTTAACTATAGAACATAGTTATTCTGTTTTAGAAAAAGTTTTAGAAGGAAATGTAATACCTGAAGATGTTAGTTCAAACTCAAATCTGAAAAAAATAGTTGAAAAAATTGGTCAATTTACAGGACCTGGAAAAATTCCTCAAAATCTTGCATTTGTTTTTTCTTGCGAGTTTCCCCTCTATTTTGATAACCCTGATTTTGAGAACGGATTTAAACCAATAAATAGAGAGGAATTAAGTTCATTTATTTATGCAAGGAATACGAAAGATTCCCTAAGTGATGAATTTAAAGAGGAATTTTTGAGAATAAAACATCCATTAATTATAGATCTTTCAAGAGCAGAAGAACAAAGTTATTTTAAATCTTTTAATTTTTACAAAAAGAAGTTAGATGAATCTATGCAAAAAGTTTTTAATGTTGGCATTAGAAGAGAAGCTAAAGAAATGATCCAGTTCTATGAAACGTCTAATTTATTTTTGAAATTTATAGTAGGAGTAAATACAAGACTAGTTCCTGGATTGGCTAAGAAATATCCGAATATGATCAAAACCATTGAAGAAGGCCTAGAATATGAGAGCATAGGTCTAAAGACTTTATATGATACTGCAAATAAATTTAATTATAATAGAGGATTTAAGTTTTCTACTTATGCCTGCAGAGCAATACTTCAAAATTATGGCAGGAAAAATAGTAAAAAGAAAATTAAAACCTCTCAAATTGGAGATTTTCATGATATTGATGATTCAAGAGATTTAAGAGATCAGAATGAAGAGGGAGTATTAATGGAAACAATGAGAGCAGTTTTAAAAGATAATTTAGCTGATTTAGACGAAAGAGAAATGAAAGTTATAAATGGAAGATTTGGTTTAGGAGATAATAGGGATGGAAAACCAAGAATATTAAAATCCCTTGGAAATGAAGTTGGTGTCACAAAGGAAAGAATTAGGCAAATAGAAACAAAGGCTTTAGAAAAAATTAGAGAAGCAATGGAATATGATCTTGATTTGATATATAATTAAATATGTCTTGTTTAAATTCTGCATAGATCTTCACAAGGTTTTTCTATATTTTCATTAACTTTCAACCCCATTGATATGTATTTAGATGCGCCATCTGCAAATACAGTCACAACATTTTTGCCTTCTTGCGAATACTTTTGAGAAACTGCAAAATTTGCGCCTGAAGAAATTCCAACATAGTGTCCTTTTTGTGCTAATTCCTTGGCTTTTTGAATTGCTTCTTCAGAATGTACTAAAGCAACTTCGTCAATAAGCTCATGAAGCCCATTCTTTCCTGTGCCTTTAACTATTTGAGGTATAAAACCGTCTCCAATGCCTTGTATTTTATGTACTGCTGCATTTCTTGATGACATTACTGCGGATTCTTCAGGTTCAACAGCTACAATTTTAACGCAAGGAAAAAATTCTCTTAACCTCTTTGCTACTCCAATTAAGGTGCCTCCAGTTCCAACTCCAGAAACAAAAACATCAATGCTTTTAGATGGATTAATTGAATTAAATTGAGAAATAATTTCAAGCCCTGTTGTCCAATAATGGGCATCTATGTTTAATTGATTAGAGAACTGCAGGGGACTGTGAAAACCATACTTTAATATTTTATTATCTCTAATAGAAGCTGCTAAAGCAAAATCTCCAGCATCACATTCTAAAAGTTCGCTGCCGTTATTTTTTATTAAATTCTTTCTTTCAATAGACATATTTTGAGGCATTACAATTTTAACGTTGTATCCTCTTTTACTTCCAAAATAAGATAAAGATATTCCAGTATTTCCGCTTGATGCCTCAATAATTGTATCTCCCTTTTTTAATTTTCCATTTCTTTCCATATGATCCAACCAATACATAATAAATCTATCTTTAATAGAACCAGTTTCATTTGCACATTCCTGTTTAAAATAAATTCCATCCACAACATTAAAGGGTGTAATTTTTCTCATTAAGATAAAATAAGAATTGAGTATTTAATGTTAATTATTAATAAAAAGTATTTTTATTCAGACTCTTCTTTAAGTAATTCTTTATTTATCAAAGTATCAAAAGGATTTTTTACCTTTTTTATCTGTTCAGATGAGATATGAGTATATACTTGCGTTGTTGATAAAGAAGCATGGCCAAGCATTGCTTGAATTATTCTTATATCCGTTCCCTGCTCAAGCAGATGAGTTGCAAAACTATGCCTTAAAGTATGAGGGGTTACTTTTTTATTTATATTAGCCCTATTTCTTGTACCATGTATTATCTTTTGAATATTTCTTGTAGTAAGAGGTTTATCTTTTGAGAACACATATGTGTACTCCTTTCCTTTGCTATTCATAAATTCCTTTAATTCTTCTGCGATTGATTCAGACATCATAAATAATCTATCTTTTGACCCTTTTCCTTTTCTAACCCAACCTGATTTGTCGTTTAAGTTTAATTCATCTTTTTTTAAATTAACAATTTCAGATACCCTCAGTCCAGTTGAATAGAGAAGAGAAATAATTAATCTTGACTTTAATGTGTCTGTAGAATCAAGTAATCTTATGACTTCATCCTTTGTTAACACTTCAGGAAGCTTTTTTTCTTTCTTTGGCAGAGGAATGTTGGATAAATCTTTCTTAAGAACTTCAGCAAAGAAGAATTTTAATGAGGCTGCTGCAAGCATTATTGTATTTTTAGATTTTGTATCAAACATCTCTGAAAGAAATATTTTTACATCATTTTCATCGAGTAAACTCGCTTCTTTGTTAGTTTTCTTCAAAAATTTATCAACGAAGAAAGTATAATTTCTTACAGTTAAAGGAGAAAAACCTCTTAATTTTAATTCAGATTTTAAGATATCTATAGATTCCATTTAATAAATTCTCCCTTGGAAATCGATAATTTACTTTCTGATTCCATATGACTAATGCTTAAGTTTCCTAAGAAATCAGGAATCGTGCTGATAAGCGGGGTAGATAGTTCTGGGCTGTTTTTTATTGTTTGTGTTTGATTTAATAGATTAGAATCTATATTTCTTACGGGATTAGGAACCATATTGATAAGGGGAGTAGATAAAAATTGGCTGTTATTTATATTAAATATAGAGTTAAAGGAAGATATTTTTCCTAATTCAAAATGATTATTTTGTACAAATAATGAATTTTTATTAAAATTAGTTTTTAGAATACTATTAAATTTCTCTAAATCATTTTCTTTATTTTGACTGTCTAAAGCTAAATTAATTGTTAATGTCATAATTCCTCTTTTGAAATTAGTGATAATTAAACGAACACCTATTTAAAGTTTTAGGCGATTGATTTTTCATTATTCAATATACTTTGGATATTACTAAAAATAAATACAATTAAATATGCTTTAAACTTGGATAAAAAATGAATAAAAGAGGTTTAGGAATTAAACTTATTGTTTCAATTGTAATTGTAATAGTTTTTATATCTGCAATCTCTACTTTGTTAAATAAAAAAGATAAAATTACTGCTAAAGTAACATCTGAAATACAAGATAGCATTGTTAGTAATGCAGAAGATAAAGTTGAAGAAATTTATGTCGGAGAGGGTGCAAAGCAAACCAATCCAAATGAAAAAATTAAAGAAGTTCCTTCCACTAACAATGAAAATAATTTAGCTAATAACAGTACAAAAAGTAGTGAAAGTAATGAAACATTTTACCTTCAAATGCTAAATAGTAATATGACAAAGAATGTTAGCACTAAACACAATAATACTTAAAAGTATATTCGTTTATCTTTTTATATGGGAAGTACAATAGAAATTAATGATACTCTAAAGATTTCTATTTATAGAGGTTTTCCGAAGGAGTTAAGCAATTTACTTTTAAGAAAGGATGACGAACCACTAAGAGATTTCTTAGGAAAGGAGTTTGAATTCTGGAACAATCATGAAAGATTATACCATATGCCCCCTACAAGATTTTTTTTAGTTGAAGAAAAGTTTAAGAAATGGATTTATTGGGGGAATGCTTTAGTAATTTCTCAGACAATAAAGCCAGGCATTACAAAAGGAATATTTAAAATTACTAAACTCTACAATAAAGAATTTCAGAAAAAAATCACTATAGAAGAATCTCCAGCGGGTAAAAGCCATTATCCAGGTGAAAGAAGCAGTTATATAATAAATAATGTATAAAACAAACTAGATATTTTTATAAACCCTTAAATATAAAACATTAAATGGTAAAAGAGAGGGATAATATAAAAATGGCAGTTATTTCTGGAGCATCTCACGCATTAAAATTCAGAGATCGTTATCCTCGATCAACTAATGAAGAAGCTATACGACATGTCAGCGAAAAGATGGACGAAATTTTAAGTAAGATTGAGGAAGAAGGCGAAGATAATTAAATAAAATGAAAAATAAATATTTTATTTCTGTTTTTGCTCAGAAAAGCATTTTACCTGTAATTAATAGTGCACTTGAAGATAAAATTAATTCAGAGGATCTTACTGGGAATATTCATGTAATCAATGTTGAAATTAATTATATAGATCATGGACAAAACCCTGCAGGAGATCTTGATTGCAGAGCATATATTAAGATAAATGACTCAAGTGGAAATAAAATTTTCCCACTATCTGAAATAATAAAGAGAACAAACGTTAGAGATATTGAAAATTATGTAAATAATGCGATAAAAACCTTGCAAAAACATTCTAGTATTGCAGCCTAATGGTTTTCTAAGAAAATTAACATCTAGTAAAGTTTAAAAGCTATTTTTATTCTAATTAAACATGCGGGGATTCCGGAGCGGTCAAACGGGCAAGACTTAAGATGTCGGTCTTCCATTTTGGAAGATTTAAGATAAAGATTTCACTTGAGAAATCTTGTGTGCTTAGTGCCTTCGTAGGTTCGAATCCTACTCCCCGCAT
>CAYHPN010000050.1:0-9301 GCA_964358765.1 Candidatus Woesearchaeota archaeon
AAAAATACTCTGTGTGTGAAACACATTTGAGTTCGCAAATGGCGAACTCAAGATATTAATGGATATTATTCAGGCAATGTGAACGTTAATGATTTATCTACTGCCTTAGAAGTTTATCTTTAAATAAATAACATTCTAGATAACTATTTAAATAATGTTTGAGAAACTTATTTATGAAAAGAGATAGGGTGTTTTTAATTTCGGTGATGTTGCTAATTGGGATAATTGCTATTTTGGGTTTTTTAAAATTTAGTATAAATGGCTTTAGCGTTTATGATGGAAGAGATGAGGACTTAGCATTAAAAGGAATTACCGGAAATAGTGTTTTTGGAAATTTATTGGACGATCTTTTTGGAAATGGTGAAAATGAAGAAGAGAATGTTTTATTATCTTCTCCAACGGGATGCACAATTTTTGTTGATAAGAATATTGTTCCAAGTTCGTGCACGACATATAATGAAGATACTAGGAGTTGTCCCGGAGGAACAGAGAAGGCTTATAAAACTATAGATGGTGCAGATAGTGTAGCAGTTGCAGAAGATGTGGTTTGCGTTCGAGCGGGAACTTATACTGAAACAATAACTCCAATTAATTCTGGAACTGCAAATGCAAAAATTACTTTCAAGGCTTATCCAAGCGAGGAGTGCCAAGGAACTTTGGGAACGAAGAGAGCTAATTGCCAAGTTATATTGAGCACTGGGAGCAATAAAGGGGCCTTTGTTGATGGAGATTATATTCGTATTGAAGGGTTTAGATTTGAAACAAGTGCTACTAATGGAGGCATATTTGGAATTGAAGTCAGAGGAGGAAGGGGAATAGAAATAGTTAATAATGAAATTACAGGATATACTTTTAATGCAATTCAATTTAGCGGGGTAAGAGATTCTCTTGTCAGGAATAATTATGTCCACCATACAGCTGAAGATCCTTTTCATGGGGGCGCTGTTACAAATGTAACAATAGAATATAATACTTTTGGCACTCCAGATTATGCAAGAGCAAGTGCTCTGGGTACACATGCAGATGGATTAGACTTCTATGGTGCGGGAACAACAAACGGAGTCATTATAAGGTATAATACTATTTATGATAACACACAATTAATTTACTTCTCTAATTTTGAAAATGAGATTATCTACAATGTGGAGATATATGGAAATGTTCTTTACAATGATAAGTATTATTCTGAGCATAATAGCGGTTCCCCAGGAATATTTTATGACCTTACTTTCAGGTCCAGTAAGTCTGAAAATTTAACAGTACATTCCAATACCTTCGGGTTTTTGGGTAAAGATGTAAAAGCAATACAAATTTATGGACAGAATGCAAATCAAATGAAGAATGTTAAGGTTTATAACAATATATTTTATGATATAAGAGGAGGTATATTAACCACAACCCCAATGAATATCGAACCTGCCATTTCTGGAGTATATTCTGATTATAATCTATTTTATAATATGGTTCCTGTAAGCGGATTTGATGCCCATAGTATTTTATTTACTAATCCTTTATTCGTTTCTTATACTGGAGAGAGTTCGATTGAATTTGATTTTCATCTGCAACAGACTTCTCCTGCGATAGATAAATGGACCACGGGACAGGCAATTAATATGGGGTTGCCTACTTTATATAATGATAGGAATGGAAATACTAGACCTATTGATGGATCTGATACAGATAGTATCGCTCAGTACGATATTGGGGCGTATGAATATACTGCAAATATCCCAATATGCCAAAGCGGTGCAGACACAATTACTATTGATGGAAGAGTTGATAGCAATGAGTTAAGTATATTTGTTCAGAAATATTATGCAAATGATGGAGTGAATATTAATCAATTGAGTTTAGCAATTGTTGAAAATCTCAATGGCGCTTGCTGAAGACTTATGAACCTATTTAATGATTACGTCAAAACGTAACATTTATATACTTTATGTTACACTGCAATGTAACATGGAGCTAGAAAAACTTAGTGAATGGAACCCTTGGTGGACAAAGAAAGAACTAGTTGGCAACTTGACTGGAAAACATCGCCCCGCTTATGATCCTTTAGTTAATTCTATTGAAATAAGAGAAATTATTATTATTTTAGGTGTAAGAAGAAGCGGTAAAAGCACATTGATGTATCAAATGATTAAAAAACTCTTAGATAAAGATTTGGACCCAAAGCAAATTTTGTTTATTAATTTTGATGATAAACAATTAACAAATGATACGCTCGAAGAAATTTATAATAGTTATAGAGAAAATATTAATTCTGATAAGAAAGCATATGTATTTTTAGATGAGATACATAAAAAAGAAAACTGGGAATCATGGATAAGAAAAAAATATGATCTAAAAAGCAATGATAAATTTATTCTTTCAGGGTCATGTTCATATTTACTTAAAAAAGAATATTCTACTCTCCTAACAGGAAGAAATTTAACATTTGAAGTTTTTCCATTAAATTTTGAAGAGCATATAAACTTTAAAGGAATAGAATTAAATAAAAAGATTATTTCAAAAGGCATTATTTTAGATGAAACAAAAATAAAATTAATTAAATGCTTTAAAGGATATCTTCAAGAGGGAGGCTTTCCCGAGATTTTTTTTAAAGATGAAAATTTCAAATCTAAATTATTAAAACAGTACTTTGATGACATTTTATATAAAGACATTATTGACAGATATAATCTAAACAGTCAAAAAACAAAAGACTTGGCTTTATTTTTAATAACTAATTTTACTTCTTCAATATCATTAAGAAATTTGAGAAATTCTTTAGGCATATCTTACGACTCAATAAAAGATTATATATCTTATTTCAAAGAAGCGTTTTTGTTTTTTACACTAGAGCATTTTTCTTATTCTCTCAAAGAACAAAAGACGAATGCATCGAAAATTTATTGCATAGATAATGGCTTACGTAATGCAGTTTCTTTTAAATTCTCTAAAGATGAAGGAAAACTTGCTGAAAACATAGTTTTTCTTAAATTGAGAAGGGAAGAGAAAGATATTTATTATTGGAAAGGTGAAAAACAAGAAGAGGTGGATTTTATAATTAAAAATTCAAATAATAGTTTAACTGCATTGAATGTTACCTATACCGATGAGGTTGATGAAAGAGAATCTAAGGCATTATTAAAATTTGAATCCGAATATAAAAAAACAAACGAAATTTTAATATTAACAAAAGATATTGAAAAGATAGAAAATGGAATAAAATATCTTCCTTTATGGAAATGGCTCTTGCGATGATGAAGAAAGGATTTTAAACAGGCGAGAATTGATAAATTTATGAAAAGAGGAGTGTTTGTAATATTATTTATTTTGTTAATATCTTTTAATATAATTTTAGGATTTTATAAAATTGAAAAAGTTAGATTGGAAGAGAGAATATTACAACTGGATGAGATTAATAAATTTGCTGTAAGTGAAAATGCAGAAAACATTCAAGAATTTGAAGGAAAACTAGAAATTATAGTTGAAGATTACATTGATGAGGGTAAAGCAAATTATTTATATTATATTAATACTGGACAAGGCATATATAAAATTAATTCAATACCGCAAAATCTGAAATTAGTTTCTGGAATGCAAATAAGAATTAACGGAATATTGAAAGAAAATTCTGCAAGCGGGGAAAATGAGATAAATGTTAATGAATTTAGTTTGAAAGATGGTGATCAGCAAATTTTAGCTTCTGCTCCTGTTGTTGGAGTGAAGAATGTTACTTTTATTAAAATAAAATTTTCAGATGATTCTGCAGAAATTCTAGATGATGCTGGAATGGATGAAATGATGGAAAATGTTAAAAATTATTACAATGAGAGCTCATATGGATTAGTAACCTTAAATTATACAATACTCGGATATTATACAATAGAGATGAATAAGAATTGCGATATAAATGCTATTTCCAATAATATATTTAATGATGTTATTATAAATAATGATGTAAATTGGCTAGAGGTTAATAATTTGGTAATTGCATGGGGAAGTGATAATTGTCCATGGAGGGGAATATCAAGTACTGGGGGAATTGTTACTAGAACTACTCTTGACGGTGTTGCAAAATTAGGTATTTCAGGATTGGATAGTCCAAAAAGAATTGAGCTTGTTACAGCTCATGAAATGGGGCACCAATTTAGATTAGATCATGCAAATTATCTTGATTGTGGAAATGAGATTATTGGAGAATATGGTTGCCCTACAGTTGAATATGGGGATCAATTTGATGTAATGGGGAATTCTTCACAAAGAGGACATTTTAACACTATTCATAAAGAAAAGCTTGGATGGATTAATCCTGATCAGATTATCAACAATCCGGAAAACGGAATTAATTTTATAACTCCGCTTGAAAATTCTAGAGGAATAAAAGCAATTAAAATTCCTTATTCTCCAGTTTATTCGTATTATCTTGAATACAAAAGATCTATAGGATTTGATTCATATATTTTAGATTTAAAAGGTGAAGAACTTTATAGGGGTGTTTTATTACATTCTAATGAAGCATATTCTAACATTAATTTAAAATCAGATTCACAATTATTGGACAACACTCCATTAAATGACGATTTTGATGTTGTTGTCAGACCAGATAAACCATTTGTAGATTTTACAGGTAATGAGATATTTACTGTAAGGAACTTTAATTCTAGCGGAGTGGAAGTAATCATTGGACCTAGTGACTGCAATAATGGAGCTGATGGAATTTTAAGTGGGGGAGTATGTAATGGATGTGTTGAGCAAGGAGAATTGCAAGATTATGTTGAAAAATATTTTATTGACTATACGGAAATAACACAAATTTCAGGATCGATTAAAACTTATTTGACTGATTTGCAGAACCCTGATTGTGGATAAAAATATAAATGGAGGTATATTGATATGCTGATGAAAAGGGGAGTGTTTTTAGTTATTGCTATATTGTTGCTTATTACTTTGATAGGAGCTAGTGCTCAAGAGGAAATTACAACTATCGAAGGAACTACAGAGGTTGTGCATGTGGATGACTTCCAGAATCCTGAAAATTCACGATATGATTCTTTTATTAATACTGGGCAAGAAAGGTATAAAATTATGGGTAATGTCGATTTGCCTGAAAAATCTAATGTTCCTATGAAATTGACAGGAAATTTTATGCCAACTAATCCCCTGATATTTCAGGCAAATGAAGTTGAATTACTTGGGGGTGTTGCGAGCGGAGAAAATTCTTTGGGAGAAAAGAAGATGCTGGTTTTATTATTAAGGATGGAAATAAGATTACTCTGGCCATTCAAGTCTGCTATAATTTAAACAAAGAAAATAGGGAAAGAGAAGTAAATGGATTACTTGAAGCATTAAACAAATTTAAACTTAAGGAAGGAATAATAATAACTTTTGAGCAGGAGGAAGAAATAGAAATTGAAGGAAAGAAGATAAAAGTTATACCAGTTTGGAAATGGCTTTTGCAATGATGAAGAAAGGATTTTAAATATAGAAAGTTAGATTGTATTATGAAAAAGAGGGTTGATAAGAGGAATGAGGTCTTCAAAATATTTTTAGGTATTGCTCTGCTTTTGTTAGTAGCTTTGGTTGTTTTTATTGCTATTGATTTTGACAACAATTTTGAGGAGAAAATTGGATTGAGCCCTGAGGAAGAGAATACTGAGATGATTGCGAAAGAAGAGGGCAATATTTTCAAAGAAGGTGAAGATATTATCTTGAATCCTGGAGAAACAGTTACTTTATCTGGCACTTCTTTGGTTGAAGTTTTTGATGATTTTAATAATCCTGAAAACTCGTATTTTGAATACCAGTTAATAACCGATGAAGGAATTGAATACAAATTAAATTTTGTGCAAGGACAAGAACCAAATATAATTTCAGGGGAAAATATTGCAGTTAGTGGACTATTAAGCAATGCCGCTTCGGGAGAGAGCATTTTAGAGGTTCAAAATTTGGAAATTCTTAATGAGGGAGGAGTTGCTGGGGCACAGGAAGAAAATCCTTCTTTAGGAGTACAAAGAGTTGCAATATTAATGGTTAATGTTGAAGACAGCTCCAACTATTTAACTTCAACATTTTCTGAAATCACTAATAGCATTTACGACAATAATTCTTATACAACGAGGAATTATTATAAAGAACTTTCGTACAATGTGACTCATTTTATGGGAAATGTTAGTGATATTTACGGTTATTTTATCTTACCAACAATTAATGATTCTTTAAATTATTCAAAAGTAATAGAATATGCTGATGATCAGGTAAATTTTTCTAAATATAATAGAATATTAATTTCTGATTTTTTAATTTTTGGCAGTTCCAATCGTGGATTCAGTAGTCTGGGTAAAATAGCAATACACACTGATGAAGGGGTAATAAATGCTTCCATTTCATACGTGCATAATCGTAACGGTACAAGTTTCGATACTTATGTGGCCACACATGAATTGGGGCATGGACTAGGTGCACACCATAGTGGTACTTATGAATGTGGAGATAAAACTATCGATTTTGAAGAATTCTGCCAGGTTATTTCTAATAGTGGAATGTTTCATAATTTAGGCAGTATGCATTTAGGTCCTTCTACGAAGGAAAGCTTAGGATGGCTCGATGGAAATAACATTCTAACTCTATCAGAAAGCGGGCCCTTTGGCTCTTACAGAATTTATCCTATTGAAGTTGAGGGAAACAATTTAAAAGTAATTAAAATACCAATAAGTTCACAGTTCTCCTGGTCAACTAATGCTTATTATTATCTTGAATTCAAGAGGGGGATAGGTTTCGATAATAGATCTGTTTATATTAGCCCCATTGGCAATTACACGTATAGGTTTTTCCACTTACCAGATTATTTTAATGGAGTAATGATTTCCACTCCAATACAAGATGATTTAGAAATGGACATGAATCCTCACAATAAGACTGGAACTATCGGTAATGCTTCTTGGGAAGATATTAACGATACGTTAGATATAGTTTTGAATGAAAGTCAAACTTTTACTGATGAATTTAACGGCATCGTAATTACGGTTATTAATGTAAGCAATGATTATGTAGATGTAAACATTACTGGTTCTTGTGGAGACTCAATTGTACAACCCTGGGAAGAGTGTGAGGGGACTGATGTTGGCGCTGCAACTTGTTCACAAATTGGATTAAATAGCGGGAGTGTAAGTTGTAGCCCTGCGTGCCGGTTTGATTATTCTGCCTGTTCGGTCCCTATGTGTCTGGGGGCAGAGTTTGTAGGGCAGGGTACATGCGCAATTGAACTTACTTCTCATAATGCCAGTAATAATATAAACTCTATCGGTTTTGTCAGTAGTGGAGAGACTTGGAACAGCACCAGGTGGAGATCCAGTGGCACTATTGCTTCTTCTGAGAGTGCTCTCTTATTCCTACATATGGCCTCTAATACAAGCCGGAGATACGATATTCCTAGGATCTATCTTCCTTTTGACACTTCAATAATTCCAGATGACGCTACTATCGTTTCAGCTAAAATAAATTTAACTAAGTCTTATCTATCTAATACTCATCCAAATTCAAATGATTTCATAACTCTGGTTCCTGTAAACTTGAATAATCCTCCGACCTTGTCTAACTTAGATTTTAGTCATTTTGACTCAACTGATAATCCTGTAGAGATGGCTAATAGAATTGATGTTTCTGAAGTAAATGGAAATAATTATTCTTTTGATTTTAATAACGATAGATTAAATTATATAAACAAAGAAGGCTATACACAGCTGGGAATCAGGGGAGGGTATGATTTGTTTGTGGACGCTCCAAACAATGGAGAATACACTGAGTTAAGTCTTCAGTTCTTTTCGGAAAAAGATTCTGCTTCTTACAGACGTCCAAAACTAAGAATTGAGTATAGACCTAATTTTCCTGGATGCACTATTGTGGGCGATACAAATTGCAACGGGTGTATTAGTCAGAGTGAATTAAATGCTTATATTCAGCAGTATTATATTGGTAGCGCAAACATTAATCAGTTATCAAACATGGTTATGAGTTATTTACAAAATCCAATCTGTTCCTGAGAAATTTTGAAGTCTATAATTTAAGGTATATAAATTATATAGGGTTAGCCTTTTTAGGTGCTAACCCTCTGTGTTATTATTCACGTAACACAAATAAATCCAATAAATGAGAAGAATAAAACCTTTCTATCAGTCAAAATGATCTTTCAAGAACACTGGAAGACTTATCTAAAGACAAATAATCCAAGAGAAATAGAAATTAAGGAAGTGGAAAAGATGTTATCCTGTAAAGATGAAAGCAGAGGAGGATTTTGGTATTTTTGCAAGACATGCAATGATTATAGGTTTATTCCGTTTGGATGCAATTCAAGATTATGCTCATGCTATGGAAAAAGGTATGCGGACCAATGGTCTTCAATATTAACTGATAAATTAGAGAAGGAGATTTATCATAGGCATATCGTATTTACAATTCCAGATATGCTTTGGAAATATTTTCAGATTGACAGGAATCTATACAAGGTTTTAATGGATGTTTCAAACAAAACAATAAAAGAAACTTTTTCAAAAGTTAATCGTAGAAATATTACTCCTGGAGTATTAGAAGTTTTTCATCCATTTGGCAAAGACCTCAAATTCCAACCACATGTTCATATGATAGTAACAGAAGGAGGTTTTGATAGAGAAGGCAAATTTGTTTCTTCTGGAAATTATATTCCATTTAATGCCCTGCATAAATATTGGAAATATAATATTTTGAGATCATTGAGAAAATATCTCCCCAAGGGGATTGTTGATTTAGCATATAGAAAATATCCTGATGGATTCTGTGTTTATGCAAGAAAAGATAGGATTACTTCTAGAAAAGGATTAGCAAAATATTTGGGAAGATATATTAGACATCCCGCAATAGCTAATTCAAGAATAACTTCTTACAATGAGGAAGCTGTAAAATATTATTGGATGAACCACGATGATTCAATTCATTATAAAATATTAAATATAAATGACTTTATTTCTGCATTAATTCAGCATATTCCAGAAAAGAATCAGAAACTTATAAGGTATTATGGCTATTATTCAAGGAAAAATAAAAAATGTATAAAGTCAAGTATAATAATTCAGAAATCTTTGAATATTGCCGAAGATAGATCATGTTATTGTCCAGTATGTCATGAAATTATGGAATTTGTTATTTATGCAAAGAAGCCACCATTAAAAGACATGTCGAAGATAAGTTCATGGATGATTTGAATAAATGGGGTTTCCTTTAGAGGGAATTATCTTGAGTTCGCAAATGGCGAACTCAAATGTGTTTCACACACAGAGTATTT
>CAYHPN010000051.1:0-8931 GCA_964358765.1 Candidatus Woesearchaeota archaeon
TTGACATGTTGAAAATTACTAACTTTCCTGACTCGCCTAGTGGCGATGTCAAGTTGATAAAAATTATCTAATGCTTGAAAATGAAAGTTTTTTATATGCTGAAATGTTATTTATTATATGAAAAAGAGGAATATGCTGAACTTATTCGTAATTTTTTTAACTTTAGTATTTATTCTTCCTAAAATACCTTCACAAGCAAGTGAGTCAAGCGGATTAATTAATTTAATTGTTTTGCCTTCGAGTTTCGATGTGAATATTCATAATCCATTAAATATTACTTACAATGAGAATGGGGCATGTGATGAACTATTTAGTATAGATTTAGAGGTTTCTGCTAATTTTAATGTATATAACTGGTGGTATGAATTAAAAAGTCTTAAGACTGGAGTTACGGTAACTAATTTTTTTACTCCAAATTCTACAATAAATGCTACTAAAGGGACAAATATCTTAACTGTATATGCAAATGCCACGGGGAGCGGAACAGTTTTTAGCAACAATGTTACTTTTTATATAAATTTATCTAATCATGCCCCTATTTTAGGAAGTTTGCCGGCAGAGATATTGGCTTGTGAATCTACAAATAATTTTAGATATAATTTTAGTGCAGAAGATTGTGACGGCGATACGATAGATATAGGTAATTTACAAGTCAGCCCTGCAGGAATATTTTTCTTTGATTCAGGGATATTAACAAATAATGTAATTATTGATGGGGAAGATTTTGCCACTAGGGATCTTTTATCTATCGCATTAACAAAAAATCATGTGGGTAATTATAATGCAAATATAAGTGCAAGTGATGGGGCATTATCCGATACAAATAAAACAAATCTTACAGTAATTGAAATTAATAATGCGCCGATATATAATGCAACTATTTTGGGGGCATATACTATTTATACAATAGGAGAGAGCAGTACTTTTTATTTACAAGTCAGTGCAAATGATTTAGAGGGTGGTAATCAACTATCTGGAAATTTAAGTTATAATTTATCTTTTTCTGGACCTACTTTATTTAATATCGATAATGATGGAGAGATGATTTATGTTGGAAATAATTCTCACCTTGGGAATCATAATGTGACAGTTTGTGTGACTGATAAAGGAATTCCTCTAGTAAGAAGACATCCAAATATAACTTATTGCGGGCAGGGCGATGGGACAAATAGATCGACGTGTGAAATGTTTCAAATTACAGTTACTAATGAGAACAGGCCTCCAACTATAATCCAACATCATCCAGCGAATTTGACTTTCACCTCTTTTAGTACAGATTTATTGTATTTTAATATTACAAAATATGATCCAGATGGAACAATTCCTGATGCATACTGGTATGTGGATGATGTTTTTAGAGAGATAGACTCTTTAACGGCATTAGATGAATTTTTTTACACTTTTGGATGCGGAAATTTTGGAAACCATAAAGTTAAAGTTGAGATTAGTGATGGATTATTAAATGATTCGATTGAATGGAGATTCAATTTAATAAATATTCCTTGTAGTCAACCACCTGCAGGCGGAGGAGGTGGTGGTGGAGGCGGAGGAGGCGGTGGAGGAAACAGTTGCAATGCTGCATGGAATTGCAAAGAATGGAATGTTTGCCAGAATGCAGGAAAATCATTAGAGATAGGAACTTTGAATGGAAATGATTTTAGAGAAATTGAAAAAGTCTGTAAAGTAAATAATTGGGAAAATACTATTTGTGGTTTTCAAATTAGAAGTTGCGAAGATGAAAGAGGATGCAATCAAACTAGAAATAAACCAAAAGAAATACAATCTTGTTTTTTCACAATAAACCCTTCATGTGAAGATGGAGTTAAAAATTGCCATTCAGGGGGATGCGAGTTTTTAGTTGATTGCGGAGGACCATGCGGAAGCTGTTCTACATGCACTGATGGAAAACAAAATCAGGGAGAAGAAGGAGTGGATTGCGGAGGACCGTGCCCATTTAATTGTAAAGCCGAAACTGCACAGAAAATTAATCTTGGAAGATTTTGGATAATTTTGTTAATAATTTTGGCAATTGTAGTTGCGTTTTTAATTCATAGAGTTGTGAAGCTGAGAAAGAAATTGGGTGAAGGAAGCAATGTTTAATTTATACACAAAGTATAAAACTTAATGGAAAAAAGGGTTATTTTGTTTGAAGTAAATTCAATCAAAATAGATTTTATATAAGATTTATTCTTGAATAAATTCCCAAATTACATAAGTATATAATTTCTCTAATAAGAAGTTTGAAAACGACTCAAAAATGTAATAATTCAAACTTCTCCATAGGTAATTTCATCAATTCTGAATAGTAAACAGAATTTAAATAAAGATATTATTATGGAATTTTATGCACAATTTAAAGAGAACTATTGTATATTCTTCACTGGTATTAATTTTATTGTTTAGTTTAGTTATGGTTTCTGCAACTGATCTTATATCAAAACAACTTAAACTAGATAAAGAGAAACAGGATAATATAAAATTTGAAATGAATGGAGGATTGTTTATACCTGATCTTGAAGGAATCGATTCTGAATCTATAACTGTGGTTTGGCCTGAAGAAGGATATTATTATGTAATGGATTCTCTGCAACTAGAAATTCAAACTGAAAGTTCTACAAATTGTAGCTATCGTTTAGATGAATCGGAATTAATAACCATGGAGGAAACTGGAGGAACACAACACCATCATACTTTATATGACTTGGCCGATAACATGGCTAATGAACAACCTTATATTATTGATTTTATTTGTAATACGGGCGAAGATGCATCTACATATTTTTGGATTAACACAACAGAATTTGATACTTATTTAATAAGGCAGGATTTAGGAAGCTGGGAATATATTGCTGCTTGGACTCTTGGAAGTAATGAAGCACAAAACTTAGTAGAATTTTACCAAGGAAGTTATGGAAAAGATCAAGATGGAATTTATACTCATGCTGATGTTTTAGTCTTTAACGATGAGAACTCTGCTTTAAGTTTTTTAAATGATCAAATTTTAAATGATATGGATGAAACGGTTAAAGTTATTGAGGGAAATAATGTTTATTTCTCTGAGGGAGGAAAAAGTTCGCAGACTGCTCTATGGATCAATGGAAACAAATTTATTCACTTAATTACTTATATCACTGGAAATTCGGTAAGTACGGAAGCTGAAGTATCTTCGGAAATACTCTTTGCATATTTACACAAATATCCTAGTGAAGTGAGATTTGGTTTTTGTGGAGATGGAAAAATAGATTTGCTTAATTTAAACGGCAAGACGGAGGAATGTGATACAAATTCTCAATTTATGGCTTGCTCTATCGAAGGAGAAGCATGTTCGGCGCATAGTGAGAGAACCTGCTCAACAAGTTGCAAATGGGAAGAGTGGGGGGAATGCTCAGCAGTTGGTTCAACGGAAGAAATCTGTGATAACATTGACAATGATTGTGATGGAGAGATCGATGAAGAGAATGTCTGCGCTAGTGGAAATGATACTTTAGAACTTTTTATTTATTCTCCATTTGAGGAAATTTTTAGTACTTCTAAAGTTCAACTTAATATATCTACAGGAAATACTACAGTTAATAAAATATCTTGCATAGATTGGTTAAACAACGATAGGGAGATAACTTTGTGCAATAACTGTAATGCTTATGGTTTTAGTCAAAAGAAAATAAGATCTTTCTCACAAGGAGAGCATACTCTTACTATAAAAGCGGTAAAAAATACAAGTGTTATTGAGCAGAATATTTCTTTTTTCATCGACAGTAAAAAACCCAAAGTAATTAAAACAGGTCCAAAGCCAAATTCTTTTAGCAGTGGTTTAAACTTTTTTGTTAAATATACTGAGGAGAATGTTGATAGAGTCAGTCTTGAATTTAATGAAAGTAATATGAGTTTTTCTCATAGCTGCCCATCTGGAAAGAACAAAGAATGTGGTTTTGATGTGGATGTATCTGATTTTGACGGGGAAGAATTAACATTTTGGTTTGATATAGAAGATATTGCTGGAAATGAAGTTAGCAGTAAAAAATCTAAGATAAAAGTAGATGTTACTCTTCCTGTTATTGATTCAGTTGATTTTAATATTACTGGAAATAGTATTTTGATGATTGTGAATGTGATTGAAGAAAACTTTGATGAAATTAGTTATATTGATATGCATGACCCAAATCTAAGAGAGATTATATTTTGCTCCCGATTAAAGAATGGAGCTTGCAAGGTAAAAAAGAGTTTTGGAGCGGGAGAACATGATTTAATTTTAAGGGTTGTAGACAAAGCTGGAAATGCAATTGGTGCAAACTTAGAGTTTAGTGTTTAGAGAAATTTGCAAAAATCAATAAAAAATGTAATAATTCAAACTTCTCTTTAAGAGTTGGGAAGTTTGAAAGAGTAAAAAGTTTTATAAATAAGATTTATTTCAATTAATTATGAAAAAGAGAGGTAGTTCTAGAGTATCTCGTAGACAACATCATCATTCTTCTGGTAAAAATAATGAGACTATAAGGACATTTAATAAATTAATGCTGGTTGTTATTTTGGCTTTAGTTTTGATTGTTGTAGGTATCTTTTCTTATTCTTATGTTAATGTAGATGATGTTTCTTTAAGTCCTTCTGGTGGTAAGACGCTTCATTCTAAAGATGTTTCTGTTAGTTGGAGTTTATGCAAATTTTCTTCTGGCTTTTGTAATTGCGCACCTTCTAGATTATGTGTCAATTCTAACACGGTAAGAACGACTTCAACTCAGTGTGTGGTCAACACTATTTATTGCAATAGCAGGCAATACTGCCAATATGGAAGTTGTATTGATAAGAAATAGACTTCTGTTGTTATGCACGGATTTTTAAGTGAGGGTCGCAGTTATTTGATTATAGGCAGTCTTTGTATTAGTGTAATGTTTTTAAATTGCTGAAATATTGATTTTTATGGAAAAAAGAAAGATAATGATTGGAACAATTGTTTTGATAATAATTTTTATTCTGGGATTTATGACATCGAGATACGGTGTTTTACTTACTGGAAATATTATAGAAAACAAGAATGCTATAAAAACTCCCGCTGATTATTTGAATAATGATGATTTTCTAGTTTATAGTGATAAAGTCGTTCTCAAAATTGAAAATGCAAAAATAACGAATTATGTTTCTGAGAGTATGCTACCATTTTTAGGCGAAGGGGCGAATGGTATTGTTGTAAGTGTTGAAAGTGAAGAGGAAGTGAATGTGGGCGATGTGATTAGTTTTAGAAGAGGAGAGAGTATAATTGTTCATAGAGTTATTGAGAAAGGGATTGATAGTGAGGGGATTTATTTTATCACAAAAGGAGATAATGTTGATTTTGCGGACAGGAAAATAAGATTTGAGCAGATTGAACATAAGCTGATAGGGATCATTTATTGAACGACTATTATTAATGAAGTGCTTGGATTCTAATTGTTATTTGATCTTGTATTATTTTTACTGAAGTAAATTCAGAAAAAATAATTGTTAACGATTACAATAAGATCTATTTCGGACAGAGCATAATTTTCGATAGATATTTAAACAATATTAGAGAAAGATATCTTATGAGAAGAAGGGTGTTTTTATTTTTTATTGTAGTGGTGCTTGAATTTTTTTTTATTAATTTTGCTTATGCTGTACCTTTGAAAGCAGACCTTTTGCGCACTTCGGCACGAATAACAAATGGTACGCAGGATTTCACAATACCAGGTTTTGGAGAGGTTAAAGCAGCTATAATAGTTTTGTCGAATGCTAAGGAAAATAATGTGATGACTGGTGATGCTCCTGCACTCTCTTTTGGAGTAACCGACGGATTTAGGCAGTACGCAATTTCCTCAGGTACAAAAGATGGAGTTACCGAAGAATCTAATTATGGGCCGGTCAATGTATATAGTGAGAAAAATGTGGCGGTAATGCTCGATTATCCTGAAAAAATTGTTGCCACAGCTTCTTTTTTAGAAATGATACCTGATGGCATTAGGCTAAATTGGACTTTAGCACCATCCCAACCTGTTTTGATTACAGTAACTTTACTTGGCGGGGATAGCCTTAATGTCTATGCCGGCTCTTTTGTTGCTCCAACTACATCTGATACTGAAATCGATATAACTGCTCCAGGATTTCTGCCTGATACGGTTATTTTGGCTGGAAGCAGTGCGATTACACCAGAAAAACCAAACATTCCAGGACATTTTGCAGAAGTCAATATTGGGTTTGCAAAACGTTCGCCTGCTTATCAGACTTCATTTTTTTGGAATTCTTGGGAGGACACATATCCAACATCTCAGTCAAGCTTTGTATCCACACAATATGTTTACTATTCTGCTTTACAAGATGTGGCAATTGAAATAAATAATTTTGATTCGACAGGTTTTAGCGCCTGGACAAGATTAACTTCTCAATATTCATGGCGTTACTTTTATCTTGTATTTGAATCTAATGATTCAATAAAATCCTGGGTTGGCGTGCTTGATTCACCTACGACTTTAGATATTACTCCGCCTGGCGATTATAGTTTTACGGCGCCAGGCATTAAACCAGAATTTGCATTAATGATGACTAATCCAACTGGCTCTCCAACTGATCACATTAAAAGAACTAATTTTGTCGGCGCAGGTTCTGCTGGAATAACTATCTTGGCAAATGATAAAATGTTCACAAATGGAATTTTAGACACGGATGGTCTCAATATGGCAGATACGGAATCCTGGTCATCTGATCTTCTGTGGGTTCGAAGAGCTGATAAAATTGACACACATATTGCTTCACTTGTTTCATTTGATGATTCTGGATTAACTTTTCATTATACGACTGTGTTAGATGATACTGTTAGAAAATGGCCAACATTAATTATTGGCACTCAAATATCTGAGTGTCAGGGGGCAGATGAATATCCCTACGGGAACTGCGACCAATGTGTTAATCAGGCAGAACTTGAGGCATATATTCAAGATTTTTATAATAATGGCATTTCAATTTCTCAATTATCTGATACAATTGCAATATATTTGACTGATTTACAGAATCCAAGTTGTCCGTGAGAAGATTTAAATAAATTAAAACATTGATTTTGTTATGAAAAGAAAGGTGTTTTTATTTTTTATTATAGTATTTATTTTTATGGCTTATTTTGTTAAAGCTGAATTAACTATTGATGGAGGTGCTTTGATTAGACCTGTCGGTTTAGGATCGCAGGCGCAATTTGGCACGAGTGTTGCACTTGGTGAAGACTATGCTTTTATTGGAGCACCGGGGCATTTAACGACTAATGTTGCTGGAAATGGGACTGTTTTTGTGGCAAAAAGAGAGGTTGGCTGGGCAATCACACAAAAATTGATTGCGACTGACGGTGCAAGCGGACATCGGTTTGGATCATCAGTAGCAATTGACGGCAATTGGGCAGTTGTTGGCGCTTCGGGGGCTGAAGCTGTTTATGTTTATGAATTAGTTGGATCAATATGGACGTTTAGACAAAAACTTGTTGCTTCTCCAAATAATCCTGGAAGTATTTTTGGTTCATCTGTAGCTATTTCTGGCACGAAAATAGTTGTTGGAGCCTACGGCAGTAATTCATATTCTGGCAGAGTTTATGTTTTTAATTATGATGGTTTTCAATGGGCGCAGACTCAAATTCTTAGTGTTGCTGATGGGGCAACTTATGACTTCTTTGGATATGTTCTGGCAATTTCTGATAATACTCTAGTAGTTGGAGCATATGGCGATGATGAAACAGGAGGGACTAATTTTGGTTCTACGTATCTTTTTTATTTTGATGGAGAACTATGGAATTATGGACAAAAATTAAAAGCACCCGATGGAGGCAGTGGAGATAATTTTGGGGAGTCAGTTGATATTGATGGCAGCACATTGGTAATTGGTGCTTCTCGTGATGATGATAAGGGGAGTAATGCTGGTGCTGCATATGTTTTTAATGGAGTATCTGACCAATGGAACTTCCAGAGTAAACTGGCCGGATCTGATTCTCATGCAGGGGATTGGTTTGGTTCTTCTGTTGGTGTTAATGGAAATTTAATAGTTGCGGGTAGCCCACTTTGGGATGATACTAATGGAGTAACCAATCGTGGGACACTTTACCCCTTTATATTTGATGGCAGTAGTTGGTTGGAGCAAGATAAGCTACTACCTCCAACCCCATGGGGATCTTATGATGATAATTTTGGAAATTCTGTTACGCTTACCTCAGAGAATATTCTAGGTGGAGCAAAATTGGCTGACTGGCAAGGGCGAGATGCTGGTGATGTATATATTTATGAACTTACATATTCGGAAGGTTGTATGCAAGATTTGGATTGTAATGACAATATTGCATGTACTACTGATGTTTGTAATGTTGGAACATGTTTACATTCGCCTCAGCACGATTTGTGCAATGATGGTGCATTTTGCAATGGAGCGGAGAGTTGTAATACTTTGAATGGATGTGTTGCTGGAACTTCCCCTTGCGGTGCTGGACAGACGTGCAATGAAGGGATGGATAGTTGCCAATCAGCTTGCAATACTGACGCAGATACTGTTCCTTATGGAGATTGTGATGGAGAGATTGAGAGCAATGAAATCACCAATTATATTGAAGGATATTATTCAGGCAATGTAAATATTGAAGAATTATCTAGTGTTCTAGATGCTTACATGTAAATACTAATTAATATTATTCTGGATATGAAAATTAATGATTTAATTTGTACACTTGATATTTATCTGTAAATATTATATATATTAACTTGAGGTATATAAACTTTAAACAAGTTTATGGAAAGAGAGTTATTTTGCTTGAAGTAAATTCAACCAAAATAAAATTTATGAGAAACTTGCTTTCGAGTAAATTACAAACAATGCGCCAGCATGTAATTGTCTAGCAAGGCATTAACTTGACATCGCCACTAGGCGAGTCAGGAAAGTTAGTAATTTAACATGTCAAGA
>CAYHPN010000052.1:0-8851 GCA_964358765.1 Candidatus Woesearchaeota archaeon
CACGAATGGAATATTGTTCCTAAATTTATGCTATAGATTTACACATAGCTGATTATGGGTTTTTATTTTTAAGGGCTAAGAAATATGGAATAAAATTTCCATTTGAACATAGGACATTTGATTTGCACGGTTTTGCGGCGATGAAATATTTTCAAGTACATGGAAAATTTTATTTAGAAAATGGAAAGAGTAAATTAAACTTAGCAAATGTGATGGAATTCTGCGGAATGAAAGATACTAGAATTCAATTAAAAGATAAGAATGTTGTAAAAGAAGGAACTCCGCATAATGGCTTGGAGGATGCCAAACTGGAAGCAGATTGTCTATCTCGGATATTATTTGGTAAAGGATTGTTTAAGGAATTTGACCATTTTAAAGTTCCTTGGTACTTGAGGAAAATTTGAATAAATTTATTAATTGTGACTTAACTTTAAAATAGTAACTACCCAAAAAGTTTAAATAGTGTTTTAACCAATCGAATTTTATACTATGAAAGTAAAAATATTGATTTTAAGCATATTTTGTACAATTTTATTTAGCTTATTTGTAAGTGCCCAAAGCAGTTTTAATGTAAACATTATGTATCCAGAGAATAATTCTATAATAAAAGGAGACTTTTTTATTGTAGATGTAACAACAGATGTTAATGCAATATGCAATTATATTGTTGATGGCGGAGCAGTAAATGAAATGGAATTTACTGGCGGTTTAGATCACTCTAGTTCTATAATTGGAGTAAGTGAAGCATCTCATAATATTGGAGTATTTTGCGAGGACATTGAGGGAAATATATCTTATAATTCTGTTGATATTACTGTTAGTTTAGGAGAAACAAGGAAATATCTATTGCTTGAGAATATTAGTGATTATTCTTACTTCTATTCTCTTCCACTAGAAAAATCTCCAGGAGTAACAAAAAATTATGTTGCAGTATATAAGAAAGATAATATATTAAATTTTGTAACATATTATAAATTTACAGATAATGAAACGGCTCTTAATTTTACTAATGATTTGTTGCCAGAAGGAAAGATCTTAATGAACTTAAATGGAATGGGAGTATATGCTTATGATGGATTAGGAACTAAGCATATCGCATGGAATCAAGGGAATGAAGTAATTTACATTATGGCAGTTCCTATAAATGATGAAACTAGTGCAGATATTCCTCTACCTTTAGTGGATTATTATTTAGTTAGGTATCCGAGTGATTTAGAGAACAAATTGATAATTAGAAGTGTTGATGTAGACGCGAGTGGTTTTTCTTTCGATGATATTGAAAATGGAGATACACTAAATGAGACATTCATTGGTGGAACAACTTTAGATGTAATTGTAAGGATATTGAATAATTATACAATTGAAGAGAATAAAGTTTTCACAGATGCCATTGTAAATATAACGGTTAAGAATACTCAAACAGATTTTGTTGATAATTTTATTAGCTTAAAGCAAGATATATTTCCTCAGGCTTTAACTATAAGATCATTATTAGTTGATCTGCCTAATGAAAATGGACTCTATGAAATTAATATAATAGTTAAAGGAAAATTAGAAAATGATATAATTTATTCAAATGAAAAGAATTTCTTTGTGAATCTGGAGGAAAAAGTTGTTGTTGATGTTGAAGACTTTATTGAATTAAGGAATGTTGTTATAAGCGATAATGAAGCAACATGCGGAGAAAATGTAACTATAAGTGCGGATGTATTCAATGGAGGAGATGATGGAAATAGTGAAAAGGTTAAGATAGGTTTGATAAACCAGGAGCTTGGAGTAGATTTATTCACTATTCATGAAGACTTAACTGAAGGCGAAACACATAATTTTTATTTTACGATTCAATTAGACAATACTTTAGAAAATAAGAATTATGAATTAATTCTTAAAGGAGAAAGATACGATGTAGCTAATGAAGATTATATCTATGCAGATAGTGCAATTATTAATTTAATTGTAAGTGGTTGTGAACCAACTCAACCAATAGTTGCAATTGAAGTTGAAGATTTATATAAAGTATTTGAAGGAACTTCTTTGGTAGCAGAAGTCAACATAACAAATTTATTAAATGAATCAGGTTTCTTTGAAATTTCTGTAGATGGATACCAAGCCTATGCAACATTAGGAGATATATCTTTAGAATCAATTTTCCTTGAACCAAATGAAACCAAAAATATAGAGATTATATTGGATATTAACGAAGGGATGTTAGGACATAAAACATTCAATATAATTGTTGAACATGACGGAAGAACAGAAACAAAGACAATTAATGTGCATATAGACGAGGAGCCTATTTTAGTAAGTTCCTTTACAATTACAAAGAAACAAGAATTAACTAAATCTCAGGTTGGAAAAATAGAAATAAAAAATGATGGGAATTTAACTCAAAATATTATATTATCTGAGGAAACCAGCTTTGGAATTGATTTTTCTGCAAGTGAGTTTAGTTTATTACCTGGTGAAAGCAAGATAGTTGAATTAAATCTTCCATTTAATCCAAATTTTGATATTGGAACAAATTTAGTAAGAATTAATGCTATAGGAAATAATAATATAAAGAAATCAATTGACTTTAATGTAAAAGAAACATTTTGCGAACTTGGAGAAAAAGGCACGCTAAGAATTAAAGATGTCACAATAGACAATAAAGGTGAAGGAGATGATAACGAGTGGATGTATTTGGATGAATTAACAATAGAGGTAGAAGTTGAGAATACTGGGAATGATTTAGAAGATATTGTTGTTCAATTAGGATTGTACAATTCTGAAAGTAATAGAATTGGAGAATTAGATTTTCAAAGTTCTGATGAAGAAGAATTTGAATTAGGAGATTTAGATGAAGGAGATGAAGAAACTGCTGAATTCGACTTTATTGTTCCTGCAGATATGGAGGGTGGAAGTTACAAATTAGTAGTTAAGGCTTATAGTGAAGAATCTTCAGAGAGTGTTGAGTGCATTGATACTTCAAGTGATTTAAGTGATGATGTATTTGAAAGTGTAAAAATAAAGGAAGAAGAGGATGAGGGAAAATATATCTTATTCGATAATTTTATTATTTCTCCTTTAGAAGTAAGCTGCACAGATATTGTAACAGTATCTGGAGATATTTATAATATAGGCAAGAAAGATCAGGATAAAGTTAGGATTAATTTGAAAAACACTCAAATTGGGATAAATGAAGGGTTTGTACTTGATAATTTTGATAAAGGAGACAATAAAAGAATAAATTTTGAATTTGTAGTTCCAAGCAATAAACCTGGAAGTTATTCTTTAGAACTAAATGCGGAATATGATTATAGAAGTGGAAGCTATAGGGAAAAATCTGATAAAACTATTAATATTCCATTGAAAGTAACCGATTGCAATGTTAATTTACCTGATGAAAATATAGATAATTACACTGATGAGATAATTTATCTAAATAAAAAGAAAACAAACGAAGAAGAGAATAATGTTGGTTTTTTTGAATTTATATTTAATTCATTTAAAGAAGTCTTTGGTAAGAAATAATTATTATTGATCTTTAGTGAATTCTCAAACATAAAAAGATATAAAGGCCGACCTATATCTGAAAATTATGGAATTAAATTCAAAAAATTTACTTAAGAATAGCTTTTGGCAGATACTACTATTTTTTTGTTTAATTTTATTCTTAATAAATTTTGGATATCTAAGTAAATATGCCTTGCATTTTGAGATTCTATCTTTAATTATAGCACTAATTGGATTTTACATCTTCTATAATGCTGAAGATAAAGATGTTAAAGTGCTGCACAAGTACTTAGTGTATATAATTATATTCTCCTCCTTTGTTTTAATAACTTTTTTTAGATTAGTCCCTTATATGGAAAATGATATCCCAATAGGTTACGATACAGGAATCTATCGTTACGCTATAAATCATGGCTTGCAAAATATGGATTATTGGGTCAGAGGCGGAGTTGAGCCTGGATTCTTATATTTAATGTCTTTTTTTAAAATATTCTTTAATGTAGATTTTATCTTAAAGTACGTCCTTATATTCTTTAGTATAGTTTTAGGATTTGCTATTTACTTTATAACAAAAAAGTATTTTTCTATTAATGCAGCTGTTTGCGCATTATTAATCTATTCTCTTTCAGTTATTCAATACAAAGTCTTTAGTTACATGTATTATAAAAACTTGATAGCGTTGTATTATGCTTTTAGCACTGTATTTTCATGAAAAAAGATGGATTTTCATTGTTTTAGGAGGATTAATCGGTTCAATTCATCGGCCAACTTTTTATATATTTGGAATTTCATATTTATTTTATACTTTCTCAATTTTATTTTATAAGAAAAAAGACTATAAAAAATTTAATAAAAACTTCGTAAATGGATTGCTGATTCTTATGTTTGTTTCTATATTTTATCTAGGTAGTTTTAGCATTGCTATTACTGAATTAGTTGTTCCAGTTTTAGGAAGTTTTGTTGTTCCAGGAGCTTCTCCAGGAACTTTCATTTCGTTTAAAGAATATCAATTTTCCTCTTTATTTTATCTGCCGTTTGCCTTAATGGGATTGTTTTATTTATTTAAGGAAAAGAAGTTTAACTTGCTGTTTTTCTGGGCATTAATAAACGCTCTAATAGTGTATTTCCAATTCTTTTTCTTTAACAGGTTTATAATTCATTTAGATGTTGTATTAATTATCTTATCCGGAAAAGGATTTAGTATCTGGTTTAATGATAAAAATAAAATAAAGTATTTGTTTATAATACTTCTTTTTTTGACTTCACTTATTGCAATAAATAACGAATCTTTTATGACAAAACCTTTAATTTCAAAAGCCGGATTTGAATTGATTAAATCAATAGACTATAGCGTTGAGAAAGATGCGCGGATAATGTCCATTTCCAAAGAATATTCCCCATGGATAAAAGGGTATTCCGAGAGGAAAACAATCGCTCCAGGGTTATTTGACGAAAATGTTTGGGATGAAAGTAAATGGAAAATCTTCTGGAGCATTAACAAAGTTAATCAAACAAAAGAATTAATGAGTGTATACAAAAAAGATAGCACTCAAATATATATATTTTCTGGTGTAAAAATATTCAATAACCCCTGTTTTGAAGTATTTTTAGAGAAAGAAGAAAATAAATTATACAAATACATATGTTAAATTAAAATGTCGGTTTTTGAAAGCGATTGGCAGAAGGACCTTAGTAAGTGGAAAATACAGAAGCAAAAATATAAAAATCAACCTCAAAATTTTGAATTTAATAACAAAGTTCCTCCTAACGTTAACCCTGTAAAATATAATCCTTTGCCAACTATAAAAGAAAAAAAATTAAATAGTAAAGTTAAAATAATAATTTTTTTAATCCCTGCATTAATCTTTTTGTATCTTATATACAATAATATAATGGCAAGTCATGAATTTATTTATTTTTATGATATAGGAGGAGATAATTATTTGTCTCCAAAACAAAGAATTTCAGACACTGTTTATTTGGAAAACTCTTCCTATAGAGATATAAAACAAAATCTTGTCTATTTCTCAGTGCCTTTTGCAAGAGGATCAAGCAAGGTAGTCATAAGAACAAAATTTAAAGACAACTTTCCTCAGAAAAGTGTTTTTAGCTTAGGCGCAAAAGATCAGCCAAATTGGCATTATAAATGGAATGTTATTTATAATTCAGTTTTGAGTAATTTGCAGGAATTTACGGATGAAAATGGAATGTACAAGGTCAATAAGGATCTTGACGATTATACTATTGAAGAATTAATTCAAGGCAGCGGTTTTGTGATCGCAGCTAGTAAGGATTTTAAAGAAAGTCCAGTTAAGGGAGAAGATTATATTGGAGAAAGCATAATAAACTATTCCTTAAGGGGAGGGCATATCTTCTATATATATGCTGCAAATAATATAAGTCTAGAAGTGCAAAAACAAGACTTAAATTGGTATAACGGAAGCGACGAATTAGAAATATCTTTACTCAATTCAGAAGGCGAACTAAAAGGAAATTTAACAATAGAAGACGATGGAATTCTAGAAGTTAATAAGGCAAAAGGGAATATGCAAGAAGGTAAACTGGAGATAAGTAATCTTTCAGAAGGGGTTTATAGGCTTGAATTCTCGGATTTTGATGGTTTAATAAGAGAAATAAAAATAAATACTAAAAAAATTGTAGCATTTGAAAGGGTATATTTAGCAGATTCATCTATTTTTAATCTGGAAGAAAAAGAAAACCAACTATATGCGGATTTTTATAGAAATGGGGAAATAGCATTTAAAACATGGCACGATAAAGCTTTGCAGACAGTTTATGTGAATGACGCACCAGTAAAAATTCAAGAGAGGTCAAATGAAACTATTTTTAACGCTAGTTTTGGATTTTATACTATTAAAAGCAGAAAAAATGATATTATTATTTCAGCTCCAGGGTATTTTGCTTTTTCAAAAGAGGCATATTTTGAACCATTCGAAAATAGAGTTTTTAATATAAAAAATGATCAAAACTGGATTAAGAACAACATAGATTATCTAATTTTAGATTATAAGGTGCCTTCCAAAGATGGAGAATGGTTTTTGTCCCAAACTGAATTTCTTGTTAAAGATTTATACGTTAAAGACAATAAACTTAATTTTGCATTCAACATTCCTCATCTATCTCAAGATATGACCTCTAATTATACTATTCCAATCGATTGGATAGAAGTTAAAGTAATTAAACCAGGTATATTTGACAATTAAGATGAGAAAAATAGAAATTAAAGGGCACTATGCAATACTAATAAACCATATATTTCAGACATTACTGATTACATATCTTGCATTATTACTAATAGAACAAATCTGGCAGGGAGTAGTATCAATCTATTTCAAACTGAATTATTTACTCATTATTGTAATTCTCTTTGGAATTTTAGATGTTTTTTCTGAACACAAGGAAAAAAGAAGAGAGAACGTTACAAGAAGAGATTATGCCTTCGTTTTGATTTTAGGAATACTAGGCTTTGCAATAATTAAATATAAAACTGCACAATTAGGATGGTTATCATGGATAATATCAATTATTGCAGGAATATTAATTGTTTTATTGTCAATTTTAGTTTTGGAGGATGAAGGTGTTGAATAGATGGAAAAACTTCAATGAACTAGGAAAGATAATTTGTTCTTTTATAATTTTATTTATATTTCTCATAATTTTATCAATATCTTTAAATATTTTTACAAATACTTCAATATTCTCAGCAATGAGAATAACTTTTGGATCAATCTATGTGCTTTTTATTCCAGGTTTTATAATTTCGTATATATTTTTCCCTAAAACTAAAGAATTAGAAGAGAAAAGAGAACATATTGCTGGAATGGAAAAAGGAAGTATAGATATTATAGAAAGAATCGCTCTTAGTTTTGCGTTGAGTATCGCCATTGTGCCTTTGGTAGTCTTTTATCTGAATTTAATAGGTCTTGAAATAAATGTACTAAATAGTTTTTTGATTATTTTAGGGATAAACCTTGTTTCTCTGGGGATTTTGGTTTATATGAATAAAAGAATAATACAGTAATTGCCCACTTTTATGAAGCTTCGCAAGGAAATAATGTTATAAATTTTTAAGTAAATTAAAAAGTTATAGAAGAGTAATAGATACTGACTTGCGGAACTCTAAGCCTTTATAGAATACATAAATATTTATAAAACTGAGTTAATTTTGTATAACAAAACTTAAATACTGATTCTTTTCAAATTATAATAAGAAATAAAAATGAAACCAACAAGAGTTATAGCTTATCCAGTAAATAAAGCTAAAGATGCATGGGCTTCTGCTAAAGGACGTAGTTACACAAATGTAGGAGACTATACCTTAGGTGGAGGAGTTATTGGTTTAATTGGAGGAGGCATAGTAGGAGCAGCCTCTGGATTAGTCCTCCCTTTATATTTAGGTTGGCAGATAGGCAATTATGTTTCTGATAAAGCGGATCTTCCAGCAATTCTACGTTTTGGAGCAGATGTTGTTGGAGCAATAGTTCTCACTGGCATTAGTGCAGAGGTTACTATTCCATTAGTAGCCTTAGCAGGGGCAGCTGCCGGAGGAATTGGTGGACTTGCCGGGGGAACAGTAGTTGGCGGAGTAAAATTAGGTCTTGAATCAATTGTATCAAAAGAAAAAGATCTTTCTAAATAGTATTCTATTTCAATATCCCTCATAAACCATATTTTCAATATTAATTATTATCACAAATATGTTATTCTATTCTTTATAAAATTAAATCATCATTATTAATTAATTTTATTTTATTTTATTTTCTGTTGCAAAAGTAGACTTTGTATGAATCTGATTCTTTTCCATCAGAGATAATTTTTATTAATTCCCCTTTTACAAGTTCACTTAATTTGCTCTTGTTTGCGGGAAGTTCTACAACACCTAAATCCTGTCTAGATTCACTTTCAGCAGAAAATAAATCACTTCTTCCGTATGGTCGGTATCCTAAGAGGTGATATTTTTGATCTGTCTGAAATCTTCCTATAAACATGTCTTGTTCTGGCTTTACTTTTTTCTTAGAAGACGTAACTGCAATTTCATGATATCCGCCTATTAAGTTAGGATGAGGCATTATTAGAAGATGAAATTAATTTATAGTATATAAAGTATAAACACTTTATGAGAAGAAAGTTATTTTGTCTAAAGTAAATTTAGCCAAAATAGAATTCATGAGGAATTTACTTCCGAATGAATTACAATAATAGAACTGTCCGAAGGGCATTAACTTGTTTAAATATAGTTGTATAGAAATATCCACTTTAACATTGATAGTTAACAAAATAGGAGCTATGTGTAATTTTACTTTCTGATTAGAACATATACTTTCTTACCGAGGTG
>CAYHPN010000053.1:0-7496 GCA_964358765.1 Candidatus Woesearchaeota archaeon
TTTGATTTTATAATTTGCCATTATTTTTCTGCTCCCTTTTCGTTTCCAAGATCAAGTTTAAGAAACAGAACGTTTTCTACACCTTATTGCTGAACAATATTTTTGTGTCCAATAGTTGGAAATAATTCAGACATATTTTCTAAGTACATTCTTCTTGCTGTTAGTTCAGGGGATTGGGAGTAAGCTTCATAAAGCTGAGAGAATCTTGCAACATCGGCCTGTGCTTTAGAAATTGTGTCAAGGGCATATGCGCTTGCTTGGGAAATAATTCTCTGTCCTTCGCCCTTTGCTTTTGGAACATCTTTGTTGAATTCTTGTCTTGCTTCATTTGTTCTTGTTTCTTTTTGTTGTATAGCATTATTTACAGCATTAAATGATTGTTGTACTCTAGATGGAGGGTTTATCGACTGGAAGTTTACATCCACAATTTCAATTCCTGAATAATGAGCATCCATATCTTCCTGAACTTTTTTCTTGCATTCTGCAGAATATTCTGCACGTTTAAGCATAATTGCCTCATCTACACTTCCATTTCCAATAACACCTCTTGCAGCAGACAGATGAGCTTTTCTTAACAATTCTACAGGGTCTTGAACATTGAATAAGTATGCTACAGGGTCTTTAATTTTAAATTGTACAGAAGATTCAGCATTTGTCATATTGAGGTCTCCAGTTAAACTTAGGTATTCTCCTCTAAATTCTTTTCCTGATTCATAATCGCTCTTACCCTCTTTTGTGTTTGTAGTTCTAAATCCGAATTCTTCAACAAAAATTCTATGAATTGGAACATCACTAGCTGTTTCGACAAAAAAAGGAATTTTAAAATTTAAACCTGGACCTACAGTTCTTTCATATTTCCCAAATCTTTGAACAACACCAACTGAGTCTGCTGGAACTGAATAAATTGAAGTGAAAACAGCAATTACTGAAGGAACTATTGCGAGTGCGAATTTTTTTATTATACTTCTTTTAGAATCAAGGAGGTTTTCTATCGACATAAGATTTTCATATAAAATCTATTTATAAATATTTGTATTATGAATTACTATAAAGTTAAAACAAAACTACATTCCAATTTCTCATTAAATTAAAGAATATTAAAGTAAATCTCTAACTTTCAATATAAATATCTTTTAAAACACTTCTTTTCTTCATAGAGAATGGAAAAAGAGTTAATAAATTACATAAAAGAGAATGATTTAAAACCATTCGGAAAATCCAGTATAAAAAGTGAGAAATCTTCTATATTTAAGACTAAAGATGCAAAATCAATCTACAATAAAACAATTAATCTTTTAGAAAATAAATTCAATTTTCATGATTCTGCAAATATTCTTGAATTTTTTAGTTTTTCAAATAATAAAGATATTTTAAGTAAGCAAAATTATTTTAAATCGCAAGAGTCATTTAACTTTAATAATCAATTTTTAAAAAATCTAAAAGTTCCTAAACCTTTCTGGAATCCCGATTATGATGTTATTGTAGTCACCGAAGAAGATTCTACATTTAAAGCATTAAAACAACTAGGTTGCAACGTACGTTTTATTGTGAATGAATCAGATATTGTTGAACTGGAAAATCAGGATACAATACAAGTGTTAGATTGTGATAACTTTATTCAAGCACTAGAAAGGATCCCTCAGACTATTTTTCTTAATTCATTAGATGAAGCATATCTTGAAAGGCATATTAGAAATCTTTCAGGATGGTTAAATAATCTAGATATATTAGATGCTCAATCACTTCCTCAAAACCTGAGTGTTCTAGTAAAAGATCTAAAGTCTTTATTTTCTCTTTTTGATAAAAGTCAAAATATTCTTTTAACTAAAGATAAAGTAGAAGATGCTTTAGAAATGATTAAAGATAGTATTTCTAGTAAGGTGAAAGAATTAAGCATTTCAGGCGATTCTCTTTTGCAAGCTTTAAATAAAGGAACTCTTCCAAGAGAATTAAGTGAGATTGTAAGAGTTTCCATTCAAAAGTCAGATCTTCCTGAAAATATATTTATTAAATCAGTACCAGTAAGTATTGATGAAAAAGAGTTAGATAAAGTCTTAAGAGAACAAAGTTTAAATCAGTTTTCTTCTCAAGCTGAAAAAATAAGAAGGTTATCAAAATCTATAGTTCAGATTCCAGAAAAAATAAAACAACTGGAAACAGAGTTATTATTATTCGATTTTAAATCCACTTTAAATCTATGGATGAAAGGTAAGTTCTTTCCATCAATTTCAGAAAATTTAACTCTTAAATTATCGCATAATGAATTTTTAATTAATCCCTCTCCAATAAGTTTTCATTTAGATAATATAAATAAATGTTCAATTCTTACTGGAGCAAATAGTGGAGGTAAAACAACCCTCTTAGAACATATGATACAATTAATTTCTTATTCTTATTTTGGACTTCCTGTTAAAGGAGATTTACAATTACCAATTTTCTCAGATATCTATTATTTCGCAAAAAATAAAGGTTCGGTTTCAAAAGGAGCATTTGAAACTCTTCTAACACAATTATCTCAAATTAAATCTGGAAATAAAACTCTTATTTTAGCTGATGAAATCGAATCAGTTACAGAACCTGGAGTAGCAGGAAAAATGATTGCAGCAAGTGCAGATTTTTTTATAAATAAAGACTGTTTTCTAATAATCGCAACCCACTTAGGTCAGGAAATAAAAAATGTTTTACCAAAATATGCAAGAATTGACGGTATTGAAGCGAAAGGATTAGATGAAAACAATGAGTTAATAGTCGACCATAATCCTATTCTAGGAAAATTAGCAAGTTCAACTCCAGAACTTATAGTAGAAAAAATGTCCAAATCTTCAACTAACGAGTATTTTAAGTTTCTTTATGATTATCTGAAGAAATAGTGGTAATTTAATATCGACACTTCAAGTCTCAATTAAATAATTTTAGTATTTTTCAACAAATAAATTAGATTGAAAAATATATTTTATTCAATCGCATTCTTTTTCATTAGTTTATTTTCTGAAGAATTTACTGCTGAAGAAAATACTTTAAGTGTGAATCGCCTTTGAATTTGTCGTATACAAATTCAACTGGAAAATACTATATGTTTCTACAATAATATTTAAGTAATCTAAAATTTCATCCATATTATGGTGATAAGTGGTTTAAGTGCAAAAGAGCTTTTTGAAAGAGGACTAGGTGTTACTTATAATGATTTTAACATTCTCAATACGCGTTTTTCAGAAATTACAAGAGAAGATATTTCTCTTGAGGTTAATTTAGGTAAAGGCATAACTCTCAAAACTCCCATTATAGCTTCTCCAATGGATACAGTAACAAATGGAAGAGTGTGTATTGCTCTAGCATTACAAGGTGGAATTGGAGTAATACATTATAATCACAAAGATGAAGATGGAAAACCAAGTATCGATCAACAAGTGCGTGAAATTGAAGCAGTTAAAAAATTTCAAAACGGTTTTATAGACTCTCCTGTGACAATCAATCCAGAAATGACAATTGCGCAGGCTATTGAACTAGGGAAAAGCAGACCAATAGGAAACTCGTATATAAAAACATTTCCAGTAACAGAAAAGGGAGAGACTCATGGAAAACTTGTAGGTTTTTTAACAAAAGGAGATTATAGGGAAGGATTCCGTAATGATGATAAAGTATCTGCAAGAATGATATCTCTTGATAAACTAGTTTTCGGAAAATTACCTATAACTTTATCTGATGCATATGATAGGATGTACGATAACCACGTTAGATCTCTTCCTATAGTAGATCAACAAGGAAATTTGAAGTACTTAGTGACTTCTGCAGATGTAGGAAAGTTAGATAAATATCCATTGTCGACAAAAGATGCAAATAATAAATTAAGAGTGTTATTTTCTGTAAGCACCTGGCCTAAAGATGCTTATGAAAGATTAGAAAGAGGATTTGATGCAGGAGCAGATGGAGTCGTTGTTGATACATCTCAAGGTTATAACATCCATTCAAAAGAGATGATTGAATATATCAAAAAAAAATATTCTGAACGTTTTCTCATAGGAGGTAATATCTCAACTTCAGAAGCAACTGTTGACCTTTCAGAATGGGGGGTCAATTCCTTTAGAGATGGACAAGGTGCAGGATCCATCTGTACGACCGCGGGAGCTCTTGGAATCGCAAGAGCAGGTGCAACTGCAGTGTATGAATGTGCTCTTACGCTTAGAGATGAAAACAGAAAAGATGTGATAGTAATCGCTGATGGTGGAATTAAGGAAGCAGGAGATATAACAAAAGCATTATTTATTGGAGCAAGAGTTGTTATGCTTGGTAATCTTCTTGCAGGCTCAGAAGAAAGTCCAGGAGAAATAATAACAGATTCTGTTTCAGGCATGCCTGTTAAAATATATAGGGGCATGGGATCTGCTGAAGCAAATGTTCGTGGTGGCCTTAGAGGTTATAGAAAAATGCCCCAGGGAATTTCCGATACTGTAAGATACAGAGGAAGTATTCATGAATGGGTTCCTCTCTTGCGTGATGCAATTCTTCAAGCTTTTGAAGTTTCTAATTACAGATCAATACAGGAAGCCCATCAAGGAACATACGATGGGAAAACAAGATTCGAAAGAAGAACTCTCGGATCTATTCAAGAAATGGGTACACATAGTTTAATGGGTTCAGGAGGAAGATAATGGGTTTACAAGATTTACTTAAAGAGATTCAGATTTTAGCAGTTGTATGTAATCAATATGGAGACACAGGAAAAGGAAAATTCTCTGATTTTTTTGCTTCTCAATGGGCAGATATTATTGCTCGAGGTACAGGAGGCAATAACGCAGGACATACTGTTATTATTGGAGATAAACAAAGAGTTTTCCATTTAATTCCTGCTGGAATTACATACGATAAAGAGGGTAAAACAAATATTCTAGGAAATGGAATGGTAATAGATCCATTTGTATTAATTAAAGAAATGAATACTTTATACGAAGAAGGAGTTTCATTTAATCATCTATTGATAAGTGATAGGGCTAATGTAGTTATGTTTTATCATGTTGAACAGGATAAAGCAGAAAATGCCTCTCAAAAAGGAGGAGGCATTGGTTCAACTGGTAGAGGGATAGGTCCAGCTTATACAGATAAAGTAGCAAGAAGAGGAATCATGATGAGAGATCTTCTTCATATGGATATTTTAGTAGAGAAAATAGAAAAATTAAAAAAATATTATCCCCAGCAGCAAATAAATATAGATAAAATAATTGCAGATATTTCTCCTGTTGCAGATAGATTAAAACCTTTTATTACCGATACAGTAGATTTTCTACATGATTCAATTAAAAATGGTAAGCGTATTTGTTTAGAGGGAGCACAAGGGTTATATTTAAGCTTAGAACACGGGATTTATAGATACGTTACTTCTTCAGACTGTTCTACAAACGGTACTGCTTCAGGAGTTGGAATTTCGGCTAAAGCAATTGATCTAACTTTAGGAGTTGTTAAATTTCCATTTATGACAAAAGTAGGAGGAGGACCATTTGTAACAGAATTAGGAGGTATTCGTTCTGAAAATTATTGCAGTCAAGAATTTGGAAATAGAAAAGATGACGAAAAAAATATTTATGGTGGAAGATTAAACGAGATGATGAATTCATCAGATGATTTCGAAAAAGGCATTGCTCTTAGAATGATTGCAGGAGAATATGGTGCTACGACAGCAAGACCAAGAAGAATTGGCTGGACAGATGCAGTTGCAGCAAAGTATGCGGTTAGAGTTAACGGCCCAATGAAATTAATTTTAACCAAAGCAGACGCCTTGGAGAATAATGATTTTAATATTTGTTATAATTATATTATGTCCGACGGTTCGTCTACTCAAAAATTTGTAAATGACTCAGAAGTATTAAGAAAAGTAATTCCTGAATATAAAATTTATAAAGGGTATAGCGATATAAGAGGAGAAACACAATTTGAAAAACTCCCTTCTTCATTAACTCAATCAATAATAGATTTTGAAAAATTTGTTGGTGCAGAAGTTTCTATTGTATCAACAGGTCCAGAAATGATCCAGACAGCTTTAAGATAAAAATTCTAAGTTAATAAAAAAAGAATAAAATTAAAAAATAAAAAAATTTAAAGTTTTGCATCAATAACTTGTTTGAATTGATCAAAAGGAACAGCTCCAACAATTTTTACACCATCTACAAAGAATGCAGGTGTTCCAGTTACTCCAGCTTTCTGTCCATCAGACAAATCTTTCAGTACCTCATTCTTATATTTTTCACTATCTAAACAAGTTCCTATATCATAACCTAATTCCTTGGCATATGCTTTTAAGTTGTCTTTTGATAATGCCTGTTGATTTTCAAATAACTTATCATGCATTTTCCAATAAGCTTCATCTCCTCCCTTTTCTCTTACACACTCAGCAGCAATGGCTGCAGGTATAGCATTTTGGTGAAAGTTTAATGGAAAGTCTCTAAAAACCAATTTAACTTTTCCAGTGTCAATATACTGACTCTTCAATTGTGGATACGTTTGTGAAAAATGTCTTAAACAATAAGGGCATTGGTAGTCAGAAAATTCTATTATTGTTATTTTTGCTTTCTTGTCACCTAAAACAGCATCGTCATCAACGCTTGGAGTTACAGTAGATGGAGGACTATCTCCAGGTAATTGGCCTCCGTCATTAATTACATTTCCAGTTACGGTTCCACTCGGCACATTATTTGAGAACATCATAAATAAAAGTACAATAACTAAAGCTCCAAGTACAAAAGTTGAAGTCTTCCATATTGTTTCTTTCTTTATTGTTATTGATTCATTTTTTTCTTTTTCCATATTTTTTACCTCCTTTCATCTTGATTTTTCTAATATCAATCTTGCAAACCTCGCAAATTGTCAAATCTTTCGAGATTTTAAATATTGTGAAACATAAAACTATAATTGATAATATGGATAACTCAACCCCATCATACGGTAAAAATGATAAGAATCCGGCTCCAAGACCAAGTAAAGTCACTAGGCCAATACCGCATGCAGCACATCCCGGGGCGAATATTCCTAAGAACACTGCTAGCCCGCCAAAAAAATTAGTTTTTTTGCTTAATCTAATTTTACTATTGGATTTATATACAATTAAACTAAAAAATATTCCAAAAAAAATACTTATAATTAATATGAAAATAAATGAACTCAAACTTATTATTTTTACAAAATCAAAAACTAGTGAATATAAAAAATTAATATAATTGTTAAAACTTAAGACTTCATAAAAAGATAAAATGTTTGCATAGTTGGCAATAAAAACATTAAATAAATAAAAAACAAAACCAATAAACAAGGTCAATAACAAATATCTAAAGTTGCTAAATACAGTTTTCCACACTTTAAAAATTTCTTTAATTTTAACCATTTATTTTATTTATATCATTTGGTATAAAAGTCTTTTGCATAATGGATATTTTATTTCAAGTCTAAAAACATGAGAATATTTAAATACCCTGCAATATTCTACAAAAAATAAAAAAGAGAAAATGACA
>CAYHPN010000054.1:0-7407 GCA_964358765.1 Candidatus Woesearchaeota archaeon
GTTTTTATTCACTCAACTAATTTTGACAGTTGGCTATTTTTAGCTAAAAAACTAGCTTTTCTTAGTGTTTTTTATCTAAAATCTGGACAAAAATGCACTTTTCTGTTCATTTTTGTTATATATTTTACTAACTGTCAAAAGAATAGATAATTTTATGAGTTTATTTTTAGATGAATTTACTTCATTTAAAAATACTCTGTGTGTGAAACACATTTGAGTTCGCAAATGGCGAACTCAAGTTAAAGATAAACTTCCCCTAAAATTTTATAAAGCCCATATATAAATAAAATCATGGTACTCGTAAAAATTCTAGGCGGCATTGATCTTGCATCTTCAATTGTTTTCCTATTTCTTATTTTTGGAATCCATCTTCCATTTCAATTTCTATTATTTCCAGCCATGCTCCTTTTTCTCAAAGGCTTATTCATCTTTCTAGGAGACGTGTTAAGTATCTTAGATATTTTTGCATCAATTATTTTAATACTAACAATATTCTTCACCCCTCCATCAATTTTTCTTTGGATCCCGACTTTTATCCTCCTTGCCAAAGGAATTGTAAGTTTCGTTTAGAGTATTTTGCAAAACCCTAAAATTCTCTAAAAAAAATAAAAATAAAAAAAATAAAAAAATTATTTTGGTTTTATATTTCTATCCAAAAAAAGTTGAATTGAAATATATGTTATTGTTCTCGTTGCTTTCCATTATTGCCATAGGGTAATCTGCCATCACAAATACCAATCCTGTTGTAGATGGACTAAATCCAACAGAAACAATTCTTGATCCCCCTACTAAAATCGATGGAACACTTCTAGTGAACCCAATTGTTGAAGAATTAACAGCGAGTGTACTAGCTGGCGCATTAGCATTTCCAATATTAGTAACGTTTACAAAAACCGATTTGTTATTTGGATAATTAACCAACCAAACATTAGATATTCTTAAGTCAGAAAATATTGGTTCAATACAAGCACCATTACTACAAACTTTTCCCATGGGACAATTAATAATAACAGTTCCAAGATTATTTCCACTACAATAATATTCCAAAACCTGATTAGAGCCAATACACGAATCAGAGCCAGCAATATTAGTACCATTGGTATAATTAATTGTAACTATTCCAGTTACATTAGGATTTAATCCATTATCTGAATCAGTGCAAATGTCATTAACCTGTACACAATTTCCCGCTTGACAAAGCTGTCCAGCAGCGCAATCATAAGTGTTTACAACACATTGCTGAGTTGTTGTCCTTACTGTATTAGAATCTACACAAACCCTCGAAGGATTACAAGTACAAAAATCTGGAGAGAATCTGCACATAAATCCGCCACTCCTTCTGTCCATTATATTAGCAGATCTTACAGCATTTGCTGATTTAAAAGAAAATGCACCAACAACAAGGGCAAGTACAAAAATAGAAGCGATAGTAATAAATAAAATTTTCTTTTCCATTTTTATTAACCTCCTTTCATTAAATATAATATTATATCTTAAATAAATAAAAATTAATATATATATCTTCCTAAATTTTCTTCTCCGCCTTCCCGCTCTTCTTCATAAATTTCTTCCTTAAAAACATAAACCAAGATACATTTACAATTATTAAAACAACCACTATCCATATCAAAGTATTAACAATATTAAGAGCTCCTTTCTCATCTTTAGCTCTTAATGTGTATCCGAATCCAATCACATCGATCTTTTTGTCGTCTACTTGAAGTTTCAAATCTCTCTGTGTTGAACTTTCGCCATATTTCAAAAATAAAGAGGAATCGTAAGTTCCTTTTTTTACCCCATCAGTATCCCAAAAAGAGACTATTAATGATTTGCTTAAACCGTCAATATTATAATTTGCAGATTTAAATTCAGCTATTTTCCCCCCTTCTTTATTATATACTACCATCTCAGTATAAACATCATTTATTATCTCACTCCATTTATTCTCTACCAAAACTTCAAATTTTGCAATTTCACCTAAAGAAAAATCATTTACAGCTATATCTTCCACACCCAATTTCTTTTCTCCAATATTAAACTCTTTTTCTATTTTCAAAACTTTTTCATCATAGATAACACTAACTACTGCCCTATACGGGCCTACATTCATTTTTGATGTATCTAGTTCAGCAACAATTTCTTTTCTTTCTTTGCTCACTAAACTTATTTCATTTGTATTTATTGTGGTTACTTTCTCATTTAATTTAGAATATATATCAATTGTCCCCTTTACTCTAGTTAAATCTAAATCTCCTCTGTTGGTTACAGGAATAGCAAAAATAATTTTTCCGTCATCATTCTGTACAACATTAATTTCTCCCTCTAAATATTTTCCAGGATAAGGGACATTTACATGTATTTGTGTAGCAACTCCAACAACGCTCCCGACAAATGCCCCTCCACTTGCTGCCTTTTCCGGCAGTTGTAGAACAACAATTCTAGATTCATGCAGTCCTGGAGTTAAACTTGCAGGCATTTTAAATGTAAAACTTAAAGTCTTACTTTCTTCACTAGCTGTCATCTTAAAGCTGTTTTCGCTTAATCCAATACTTTCATTAAACTCTCCTTCAACAATAACAATTAAGTTCATCTCTTTTTTTTCAGTATTTACAACACTAAAATCAACCACTTTTCCTTCCCCCGAGTTATATTCAAATGTTGTTCTTCCCGGAGTTATTCCCAGTGCAAAAACATTGCAGGACAATATAATAACTCCAATAATGAATAATATTTTTTTATCCACTTTGCCCTCCAATAAATTTTTCTCCTTCTTCATTACCTTGCGAATAAACATCCAAAACTATATTTTCCTTAGATTTTCCGCTCTCATAAACTTCAACATCTAAATCTTCGGTTCCAGCGTTTACTACACTGTACTTTCCTTCGCTTTCGCTCTTTCTAATTTCTAAGCTTACGCGAGATTCAACACTAAACTGTCTTATCTCGCTTTCTCTGTTTCCCTCAATTTTCCAATAATAATTCCCAGGTTCTAGATTTATCACAAAATTGTTTCCTACCTCAAAAATTTCTGGTGAGCTAAATTCCATATTATCATCAATAAATATAGTCTGAGCGTTCGTAAATTCAAATAACACAAATCTATTTTCACTTACTCCTCCATTCTCAGGAGACAATGTAATAGGTTCTTCATTGCTATTTTCATAATAATTATATAAAACTCCAAATAATATGATCACACTTCCAATTAACAAAATATAATCTATCACCTTTACGTGTTTATTTTTCATTTTTTTCTTCTCCTAGTTGAACCGTTGTTTCAATGGTTAGATAATCAATAGCTTTAATGTGTTTATTTTTTATTTTCATTTTTTCTCCTTTTTCACTCCGCCAGCTCCGCTGTTACAACAACAGTTGAATTCCTTACACCCGATCCTTCTGTTGAAGGAACTGTTAGGTTAATATCTATTTCTGCTTCATCGCTTGAATCTGAATAATTAAATTGTACAATTGCAAATAATGGATTTGTTGAATTAGTCATATTTCTATAAGATGTAATTGAGCCTCCAAAATAAAAAGCCCCATTCTCACTTCCTAAATAATTTTTATTATCAACTTTAAACTGATAAAATCTATTTGGATTTTTTATTGATCTCCATAAATCGCTTGCGTAAATTGTGGAATTTACCATAACATTTCCAATATTTTCAATTAAAAACGGAGGGGGAGAATTATCAACCGTATCATTATTTCCATTTTGTCCAATTATCCCAAATTGAATTATATCGCGAGTAAAGTTTATTGCAACTAATGCAGCGATATCGATCCTCCAGTCATTTGTCCACGAAGAAAATCCAAAAGCAGAATCATTTGCCCTCACGCTCCAATTATAATAAAAGTTATTATCTTTTAAGAATCTTAAATCGCCTATTATTTCATGAGATACATTTCCCAGTCCGCTAGTTACTACTATTCTATTATCGACAGAGCATCCAAAATAACAAGTCAAATTAAGTTGTGAATTAACACTCTCATTATCATCATCATCAACATACCAAGTAAAATTGGGTGTTCTGTCAATAGTTACATTTCCATTTGGCGGGCTAATCAGAGTAACATTGGGCAACGAATTCAAAATTGTCAAATTAGTTGAATTAGTCCAATTGGTATAAACAAATCCATCGAAATATCTCAGTGCACAAGACCAATTTTCTCCTTTCGTAGTATTTAAATTTCCTAGAATAGCACTAAACAAAGTCCCATTTGCATAACTATTATTGTAATTAAACTGGAATTTAAATATAGAATTGTTGTACCAAATAACGCTCACATTCATTGTATTATTGTCGTCATCTAGTATTGTATCATAACAATTCAAATCCTGCTTTGTTTTATTACTTCCGTCTGTCGAGTTTATCTTAGTAATAGGATTATTGGGTGCAAAATTGCTGCTGTTTCCAATGCTATAATTCGTCCAGGAAGTTACATTGAATCTAACTTCTGAAGCATTTAATGCTGTAAAGTTTTTGCATATGATTCCACAGTTCACACCATTTCTTAGAATTACAGGATTCACAAATCCCCTGTTTCCAATCCCATATAATGTCACATTTGCTCTTCTATTTAGTCCGGGATTAATATTGCTCATTACAGTAGCAGAGTTATTGCCTATCCACACGTCTCTAGTCAAGTTAGTTCCACTTCCATTGATTGCACTTAAGAATCTTATTTCGCCATACCTTGAATCCTTGAAATAGACAATGTCGCCTCCAGAATGGAAAGAATAATTACCTATATGAGGCATATCTATTAAATATGTTCTATCTGTATTAGCAAAATCAAATCTTAAATCTCTAAAAGAAACATTAGTGCCACTAATCTGGATATTAGTAAAATTATTATCATCTGCGCTTGAACTTGTAAATACAATTGCACTTCCCTTAGAATTGTTTATGATTCCACCACTAAAAGAATTAAGAGAAGCTGCTAGTGCCATACTCTGAATGTTAAAAATAAATGAGTTATTTATAAAAATATTATTCTGACTTGATACCATATTTATTCCTTTAGTATTGAAACTTATAGTGTTGTTTTTTATAATATTCCTAGAAGAAAGATCAAAGTCTATTCCATCCACATTGTTCGATATTCTATTAATCTCAAGCGTATTATTATCCGATGATAGGATGTATATCCCATTGCTAGAGCCACTGCTATTATGATCCCCAATATCATTATCAATAATAGTATTATTGTCAGAATTTGAGAAATGTATTCCATAATTAGAATTCTTAAAAATCTTGTTTTTAGAAATATTGTTGTTTCGTGATCCTGTAAAATAGATCCCAGAATCCTGTTGTGATGAAATAGTGTTGTTAAAGATTATTGAATTAATTACACTAGCAAAATTCACACCCCAAGTAAAGTTAGTAATATTAATATTTTTAATAGTTGCACCCACCCTACTTGTGGACACAACTCCACTGTCAGAGAAAAAATCCCCATCCCCTCTTATTTCAAATCCTTGCCCATCAAGAGTTATATTGTTTGCTTCAATTGTAAAGCAAGTTCCTGTCGTTGTAATATTATTTATAACCCTGTAATATCTATTAGTTACGTTCAAAACTCCACAATCTGAAAGAAAAACTTCATCTCCTATGGAATAATTAGTCCATGAAGTTACATTAAAGATAACATTGATCGCATTTAGTGCTGTAAAGTTATAGCAGGCATTTCCGCAATCAAGATTGTTTCTCAATATCGAAGGATTAGTAAATCCTCTGTTTCCAATTCCATAAAAAGTTACATTTGCCGATTTATTCAAACCAATATTCAAATCACTTCTTACAATTACAGTATTATTTAATATCATTACATCCCTAGTTAGATTATTCCCTGATCCATTAATGGCACTCAAAAACCTTATTTCGCCATATATAGAATCCTTAAAGTAAACAGTTCCTCCAGATCCAGTAAATGAATAATTTCCAATATGAGGCATATCAATTAGATATATTCCGTTTATACCTCCAACATTAAATTTAATATCATAATTATTTTTATTGGTATTTGAAATTGTAATATTTGTAATATTATTGTTTAATGCATTAGAATCTGTAAACAATATAGCATTTTCTTTTGAGCCATTTATATTACCTCCAGTGAAAATATTATCCCTAGAGTTATCTATTTTTATCCCGTTTGCACCCAAGTTTAAACTATTATTTACTACTTTACTAGAATTTCCCGCTTCAATAAATATCCCTGCTCCGCTTTGTCCAAGATTAAATCCGTTGAAAGATAAAGAATTATTAAAAATTTGATTATTTGTTGGTTTTACTGAAGTACCACTATTTTTGAGAATTAGACCATAATATCCATTCCAATTTATCACATTTCCACTTATTAAATTATCTTTAAGGTTGCCGGTTCCGGAATTATCCAAATAAATTCCGTAATTATTGCTTCCATTTGTACCATTTATAATATTGTTCTGAATTAAACTAGAGGTTATATTCATGAAAAATATTCCCCTTAAAAAATTACTTGTTTTAATATTTTTTATCGAGATATTAGTTCTTCCAATAGCCTCCACACCATATCCACTAATTCCATTCCCTTTTATCTCAAAATCCTGCCCATCTAAAGTTATATTGTTTGCCGAAATTGTAAAACAAGTCCCACTAGTCAAAATATTTGCAGTAAGCCTATAAGTCTGCCCAGCATAAGCAAGATTTTTACAAGCAGTTAGATCTGTGTTCTCAAATGTAAAATTAACTTTTTCTGTTTCATTCTTATTTCCCCAAGTATCGTTCGCATAAACTCTGAAAGTATAATTACCATCCCCAATAGAACTATTTGTTGCATTGAAATATTGCCCTATTATTCCCCCACCAGAATTATACATTGTTTTATTATTTACCCCTCCATCTAAACTATATTGAACACTTCCAGTATCGATATTAAGAGAAACATTAAAGTTCAATGGTAAGTCGCTTGAAAAATAAGTTCTATTAGTAGGGAAATTTATAGTTACAATTGGAGGCTGGCAATTAGGATCATTACCATCGATTAAGCCATCACAATCATCATCTATACCGCCCGAGCATTGAGTAGCAATCTCAAAAGCATTACATGCTGCACAACTTCCAGATGAGCAAACTCCTGAAATTGTTCCAGTATTGTTGGTAAAATTAAAATAAGAATCACTTACGTCTAAATCACATTGAGAATTATTAGCCAAAAAAGTGCAGTTTGAAGAATAAATTAAACTAGCCCCATATAAAGACCCATTTGTATAATTATTCCTCGCCGCAATATTAGTAGAACATAAAGGAGAATTTGAACTATTTACGCATATTCCATTAGCAAAAAAAGAGTCATTTAAACTGCCCGGGTGGGTTGGCGGTGCGGTCGGGCATCAGGGGGCGGCGGGAGGGCTGGGGGTGG
>CAYHPN010000055.1:0-7377 GCA_964358765.1 Candidatus Woesearchaeota archaeon
GTTTTTACCGAATATGAAAAAGGTAAAAAATAGATTGCATTAGTTCAATCTACTGTTCACTCCGTATTATTCTTAAAGAAAACAAATATATAAATCTATCTAAATAAAGGTCTCTTGCTTACTAAGACTGGTAAAGCAATTGGTTGCCATGGCATGTCTCCCTGTACGTTTTTTAGCTTTTGAACTAATTCTTCTTCTGTTAGATTTTCAATTTTTCCTGTCTGCCTGATTCGAACAGCAAGTTTTTTGCTTTGAACTTCTTTTTCACCTAAAACAATTATATACGGCACCCAATTAATCTCGGCACTTGAGACTTTCTTAGGCAAAGAGAAACCTCTGTCTTCGACATCAGTTCTTATTCTTTGTGCATTCAGTTTTTCAGCTAGTTTTATTGCATGTTCATTGAATTTATCACTTACTGGAAGAATTCTTGCCTGTGTTGGAGAAAGCCAGTATGGCAGTTCAGCTTTCTTTCCTTTAAGCTCATTTTGAACCACCGTGTCTAATACGGAAAATAAATATCTTCCAATTGTGCCGATTGTAGCCGTATGAAGAATGACTGGAAAGATTTCATTATTGTTATTATCTTTAAATTTGATACCAAACCTTTTTGCATTGCCAATATCTATCTGAACAGTTGCAATTTCTCTAGGTCTTTTTAATTCATCGATTATCATGTATTCTATGTTAAAAGTCCAGTAATAATTTATGCCTTCTGGATAAAAGTGCAAAAGCGCATTTTTCTTTTGTTTTTTCAGTAGATTCAAAACCCACTCTTTGTTATTCTCATAATGCGCTCTAGAAGAGAAATTAAATAATATTTCGTAATCGCGCTCGATTTTATAAACTTGTTCGTAAATTTTGTCATGAATTTTAGTGAACCATTCTTTTGATTCTTCGAAGTTTTTGCAAAAGACATGCAAGTCAGGCATATCCATTCTTCTTGTTCTAAATGCGAGCAAAAGCTCTCCTGCTTGTTCATATCTGTAAGAATCAGCATTTTCTAAAGCACCGAAAGGCAAGTTTTTGTAGCTTAAGTTCCAATCTTTAATCATAGCAAATTGTTGATGACAAGCAGCATATCTTAAAACAAAAGAATTCTTATCTATATTGAGCGAATAAAGCCTATCGCCAAATAAGTTTGCATGTTCTTTTACTGCTGGCTCTTTTAGATTGAACATATTTGTTCCTTTAACTGAATAAACTGGAATTCCTAGGGAATTTGCAATATTTTCAGCATATTCTTCAACTAAATTAAACATTAAAGTTCCTTCTGGACCATATCTCATATTTCCTTTATCAGACATTGGTTCCCATTCTATTTGAAATTGATTTGCGTACTTGATGAAACCTGGCTCCTTGCCTCCTTTAAGTCCTATTTTTAAAGCTTCTTTTTCGACGAGCATCTTGAAGTCATCATCCTCTTTCGTGAATTTGTAATCTTTGACTTCAAACTCTTTTCCATCATGAGTAAGAATTAGATAACTATCTTTTCCTTTTGCTTTTATTTTGTTGTCGTATGTTTCTTCTTTTTCATCAAGGGCTTTAATTTCTTCCTTAACTTCCCGCAGTCTTAAAGGCTCTGTGCCTTCTGCCTTGAATTCTTTGCTTAATTCAGAAAGAGGATGGCCTTTGCATTTCAGCTCAAATTCTTTGTAATATCCGAAGGGTGCCCTTATGACTTGGAAACCTTCTTTTGCGAGAATGTGCTCTGCTTCTGTTAAATACTCTAAAGCAGTGTCTGGGTCAGATAAATTTGAGGACAAATGGGCATAAGGATAAAGAACAATTTTCTTTGCCTTGATATCATCAGCAGTTTTTTTCACAGAAGCAATTAGCTGCTTAATTGTTTCGTTATTGTCCCCTTTTTCAATAGCAGTTAAAACTACAAGAGGGTCTTTGACTTCTATCTCTTTTTTGCGTTCTTCTGAAATCTCTTCTGGATTTTTTATTGCTTTTTTTAGCGGCTTGAATTTTATGTAGTCGCAATGCAAAGTAATTATTCTCATATTAAAGTGAGAGAAAGTGATTTTTTAAATATATCTATATCTTTGCATTTTTGCATCTACAGGTGCTAAATTGAATAAAAAAATTAAGGTTTGTGCTTAAACACAATTCAGGAATAGCTTCTTCTGATGGTGTTTTGCCTTCTATTCCTTGATGTTTTCTGACAAAGTTATAGTAGATTTCCATGCTCTTCATAATGGCTCTTGCACTTTCTAAACTTCCATGAAAACCACGCATTATCTTTGTTCTGTCTCTGATTGTGTTATGCAGTCTTTCTATTTTGTGGTTAAACCCCCTTTCAGATGCTATAACTACATTATGAATGATCGGACTTTTATGATTCCAATGAGTTTTAAGTCCAAAGCTTTTCTTTAAAACTCTTTCATAACCTTGTAAGCCGTTTGTTGTAACTATCTTAACTTGTTACTTCCAATTATTCTTAAAGCCATCCTATTAAAATTATCTTTTCTTAATGGCATTATACAACAAAGTTCATCTCCTTGTTGCCAATGAGGATTTCTCTCAATGAAGTATTTCACGTGTGGATCTCTCATTCTTCTTTCGTCAATATCTGCTACTCCTTGTTTTAGTCTATCTTTCTGACCTTCAAATACAACCAATCCTGTTTTAGGATCATAATTTAATGGAAATTTCTTTCTTGCAAAAGTATCAAGAACCTCTTGCTCATATGTTGGAGTAGGCTTATCATATCGGGGGTAAAATTCATTAAAGAAAACTGGAAGGAATTTATATGTTTTATAACCTTTGGACATCAAAAACCAAAATAAAGGAATTTCGGGATTTTTATCAATTAATGAAAATGCATATCTCCCCCAATGATGTTCAAGCTGAGTATCTCCCCAATATGTTTTATCAATAATAGTATCTCCTGAAAAAAGTGCCCTTGTTATATCTCCTCTTACTAATTCTTCTAAAATCATAAGAGTAGAAAATCCTTGTATTTGTTGATCTTTATTATCTCTTAATAAGATAACATCTGATTTTTCAGCCAGGTCTTTTTCAAAAGTTTCCTTTTTTACACTATCATAATTTCCATTCATTAGTTCAAACATTCTTTCTCTTTCTAGACTAGATAATTCACGAACAGATACCACTTTCCCAGTTAATTTTGAGTTAAACATTTTATAAACTTCCTAATTCCAAATATGGTGTCCTCCCATCTAATTGTTGATACTCTTTTTCTCCGTCTTGCCAAGTAACAACATATAATCTTGTTGGGAATCTCATTACCGAATGTCTTTTTGCAACATGCCCTAAACTATCTTGAGAATGTAAACCCAACATCAACAAGGGAGTTTGAGATTCATTTAATCTATTTTTAGTAGAGGTTATTAATTCATCAAAGACATGTGGATCATTATCTTTGGTAGTAATTAAAGATGCACAATTATAATTTATTTGCTGACCTTCTTGAGGGAGATAAGGTAAATTTCCTTTAATTCTACCAACAAAATTTATAATTGGTCGAACATATTTTAGAATCCCTGAATATCCTTCTACTACTGTTTGTCTGAAAGAACTTTGGTTCCAGGAAGCCATGACTCCATCAATATCAGCTCCATCAAAATGTAAGATAATATCTTCAATGTTTAAACCTCTTAAGAGACCAGCAACATCTGTTAAATCTTTTTCTGAATATGCAGGATAAAATTGTTTTTTTCTTCCTTCTTGATTAATAAATCTACTTATATCTTCAATATGCCCTTCGTTGGCTTGAATAATATTTTTTTTGCTATCTGAAGATTTTTCTCTTTTAACAGGGATTACATAAGTGTGATATGCACCAAAATCATTGTAGTTTGGCATACCCATTCTGTTTGAAGCCAGTATATTCTTTGCATATTGATTATCGTCTACAATAGTTGTAAGATAAAATGGTGCTCTGTCATCTTTATGTAATTCTGAAAACAACTTATACCCTCTTGGAACTAAAGTAGTTCCTCTAAACTGTTTATCCAATCGTAAACATCCAAGATACCCTATATCTACTTTTTCTCCGTTTACAAATGCTGGTTTAATAGATCGAACTCCAAAGCCAACAACTCTTCGACTTTCAACTTCTCTTGCTGCAACAACCTGATTAAAATTTCCTTCAACAGATAAATCATCAAAAAATGAAGGTTCTTTTCTTAGAGTAAGAGAAATTGAACCCCCCATAGGATTTTCTCTAAGAATTCTCCTTAAATCTGCATCGTCTTCTCTACTTGCTAATTCTACTCTGAAATTAGCCATTTTATCTTGCGTCTCCTATTGGCCAACCTTGCCTCTTCTTTGCTTCATGTTTAGAAAATAAATTAACCCATGCAAGATAACCTGCACTTGTGAGATTTCTTGAATTAGCTTTAAAGTCAAGAAGTCTTTTTGCTATTGAACTATATCCATAAAATCCTTCCCTACATTTATAACAATTTTCAGCTAATTCTTCTGGAGACATATTTTTAGGTTGGAAAACTACTTCTCCGAACTTACCGTTATCTCTTAACCACCAAGTATCATAAAGTAATCTTCCTTCTCCTTCCAATCTTCTATAAAGTGTGGTTCCTGGAAATGGAACAAGATGATTAAATGCTGTAATAGCAAATTTTTGTTCTATTGCAAAATCTAATGTTCTTTTGAAATCATCTTTAGTATCTGTATCATAACCAAAAACAAAAGTAGCATATACAGTTATTCCATGATCTCTAATTCTTTTCATTGACTCGCTATAACCTCTTTTTGAAGAAGCCCAACTTTTTCCCATAGCTTTTAATGCTTCAGGATTCAAAGATTCAAAACCGATAAGCATATTGAAACATCCGCTTCTTTCTAAAGCAGATAATAATTTGGGATCATCAGCCATGTTAACACTTCCCTGACTTATCCATCTTATTCCTAAAGGAGTTATAGCAGCACATAATTCTTTTGTTCTTTTAAAATCTGAAACAAAGTTATCATCAACAAAATAAATATTTCTGTTTTGAGTTTCTTCAATTTCTCTTACAATGTCTTCAATAGGTTTTGCCCTATATGTTCTTTGATGCATAGCAGTGACTGCACAGAAATCACAATCAAAATAACATCCTCTTCCTGTTTCTATTAATCCTAGTGGAAGATACTTTCTTCCTTCAAAAATTCCCCTGTTTATTGAAACTTTTTCTAATTTCTTTCCGGTTGGGTTAATATGATAACTACTTTTCAAGGATCTATTTTCTAAATCTTCTAGAACTGTTTTCCAAACTGGTTCAGCATCACCCATAATGACAGAATCTGCATGTTGTTTTGCTTCTTCAGGTAATAAAGTAGCATGCATTCCACCTAAAACTACGGGGATTCCTTTTTCTCTAAATTGATCAGCTATGGCATATGTTCTTTTTGCAGTATACGTCTCAACTGGCATTGCAACTAAATCAGTAGCAATTTCATAAGGAATATCTTCAAATCTATCATCACAGAAAGATATTTCTTTTTCTTTGGTAGTTAGTCCAGCTATTACTGCTAAATTAAGAGGATACATGCTCCATGACCTTGGATAAGTTTCTTCTTTGTGTTTTCCGATTGAGGGTTGTATTAAAGTTATTTTCATTTTATAAAATATCAGGGATTCCAGTAAAATCAGTAGCGTTCATAGTGTCTGTATCGAAATTTGGTAATCTTTCAGCATACAAGTGATATGCAATATTTGCAGGTATTACAACGTGTGGAAGAATTCTTGCTCCAATCATTCTTTTAAAAATATTTGAAAAAGAATATGTTTGTTTCCAAGCCCAATGATGACCCTCTTGTAATTCTTCTGGGGACATGTTCTTTGGTTTCATTACAACATGTTGGGCATCATATAAAGACCAGTTATTAGTTAAAATTCTGCCTTCACTTTGCAACCTTTGATATAGTGGAGTTCCTGGAAAGGGAGTGTAAACTGTATATCTGGGTAAGTCAATATTATTTTCTTGTACGAAATCTACGGTTCTCTTAAAAACATCTTTATTATCTTCATCTGATCCAAAAACAAAACAACCATTTATTGCAATTCCATGATCATGAAGCCTTTTAACCTGATCTTTATAATCTTTAAAAGAGTTAAAATTTTTATGCATATTTTTTAAACTTTTTTCACATACAGATTCTAAACCCAATAACAATCCCCTACAGCCACTTTCAGATGCAACTCTCAATAATTCTGGATCTTTAGCAATCCTCATTGTACATGGACTCATCCATCTTTTCTTAAGTGGAATCATTGCACTATAAAGTTCAAGTGCATAATCTCTATCTTCTATAGGGCTAACATCTACAAAAAGTATATCTCTCCCATTTATTTCTTCAAGCTCTTTTACTACATCTTTAACAGGTCTAAAGTACATTTTTCCTTGACAAACAACAGGAGCTACACAAAAATCACATCGATTGTAACATCCTCTAGTTGCTTGAACACTATGGATGGTTACATATCCTTTTTTTTCTAATAATTCTCTTTTAGGATTAGGCAAATTAGCTAAGGAAATATCTCTCCTTTGGTGATAAAATTCTTTCATCTGTCCTTCTTGAAAATCCTTTAATAATTGTGGCCAGCTTTCTTCAGCAAAACCAGTAACAACAGAATCTGCATGTTGTTTTGCTTCTTCAGGCATTAAGGTTGGATGAACTCCTCCAAGAACAACTGGAACATTTCTCGATCTAAAGTAGTCAGCTATTTTATATGCCCTTTGTGCATGACCGGTAATAGCACTAATTCCGACTAGATCTGGATCTTTTAAGGGTGGAGCAAATTGTTCAACCCCTTCGTCAATAAGCTCAATTTTTGCTTCTAAGCCTTGAGGCAATAATGCTGCGAGAGTGGTTAAAGTTAGAGGAGCATACCTTATTGGTTTTCTAAATATGCCTGAGCCATATCGATACATTGGTCCTCTTGGTTGAATTAATAGCATATCCATAAAATACTCATATAAAAAGAGATTAAAAACCTAAGTTTTCCCTAGTTTTTATACACTACACCTAAAGCGCCTAAAATATCTTTTTGTTTTGGCTTTAAAGGCACTATTAAATCCCATTCAAAATTATTTGTTTTATCAAATAATTTTACTTTATATCCATACTTCAAAGAATCTAAAGCATCTATTGCAGACACTTTTATTTTTTTTAATTTGTAATTCATTAAAGATAAAATTGCATAGGCAAGATAACAAATCTTTATGTGCCCTTCGATGTGGTCTCTAAGCCAAACTCTTATAGGTCTTAAATTTAAGATTCCTTTCATTTGTTTAAATGCTCTTTCGATAATTTCTTTTTCATAATACTTTCTAACAACTTCTTCAGAAGAATAATTAGTATTGTGAAAAATCAAAGAGAAACCTAAATCTTTAGAACTATCCA
>CAYHPN010000056.1:0-6845 GCA_964358765.1 Candidatus Woesearchaeota archaeon
TTTATGTCGGAGAAGTTGATGATGCTCCTGGTGCTGTGGTGATGGGATTTTTGTTGATGCTTGCGATCATATTTTTCTTTGGTTATTGGAAAGGCGAGAAACCTAAATGGAGTTGGGGAAGATAAGCAACCTTTGAGATAATAGAATCTTTAGGATATATTCTTTTACACAAAGTATATCAAAAAGGATATACTTTATAAATTTCATTTTTCTTCAAGAAGCCATTTCCAAACGGGCACCATCTTAATCTTTTTTCTCCCAACATTAATTTCTTCTTCCTGACTATTCGTTAAAAGAAGCCCGCCATTTAACTTAAATTTATCCATAGCTTCTTTTAGTCCTGAGACTTCTCTTTTTTTATTATCATCATTCAAGTCATAACAAACTTGAATTGCACTAATAACTGTTTTATTTTTAATTAATAAGAAATCACATTCATTTTCATTAGAATAATAAAAAACTTCATTTTCTTTATTTAAAGAATTAAATACAAGGTTTTCGAGTAACCATCCTTTATCTTTTGTAAGCTTTTTGGATAAAACTCCTACAAACCCATTATCAATTATATAAAATTTCTTGTCGTTTATTATCTGTTTTTTTAATGAATAGTCAAACTTATTTATAGTTTTTGCAAAATAAGTTTCTTCAAGATAATGTATAAATTTTTTAATGGTATTAACACTATTAATATCTGTAACCTTCTTAAGTGAATTAAAACTGAATTTATTAGCAAAATTAGATATCAAAACCGAATATAAATTTCTTAGAACAATAATATTGTCTACCCTATGTCTAACTGCTATATCTTTTAGGACAGTATCTTCATAAACTTTTGTTAAAAGCTCAGGATCATTATAAACTAAAAACTCAGGCATTCCACCATTTATTAAATATTCTTCAAAATATCTTTTTATTTCTACTTTTGATTCAGTTTTATAAATAGAGTCTTTTTCAATTTTGAATCCTTTAAGTTCTAAGAACTCAAAAAAAGAAAAAGGCTTAACAATAATATCAACATGCCTCCCTGTAAGTTTTGTTCCTAATTCTTTGCTTAATAATGTTGCAGAAGAACCAGTAATAAAAAACTTAAATCCTTCTTCATAAAATCTTCTAATAAAAGTTTCAAAGTTAGTAACATTTTGAATTTCATCTAAGAAGAAAGTTTTCTTTTTTCCAAATAAGCTTACTAATGCTTCATAAAGTTTGTTAAATTCACTTGCAGGAAAGTTGAACAATCTCTCATCTTCAAAATTAATATAGTAAAAATCTTCATCTTTATATTGTTTTTTTATCAATTGCCTTAAAAGAGTAGATTTTCCACTTCTTCTTAATCCGGTTAAAACAATAGCATGAGGAAGTTTAATTTTAGATTCAATCTCTTTAAGTATAGTTCTTTCTATTCCGAATTTCTTATTCAGTATTGTTTCTCTCTGCTTTACTAATATTTCTTTTATTTGCTCTTCTGATAACATAAAAATATAACAAATACGATATTTATAAATGTTTTCATTATGGTTGCACAAAATAGTAACTTTTTATGCAATATGGATGAGCAAAATTAGGAGACATAAGATTAATACAAATTATATCCTTTAAGATATAATCTTTTACACCGACCATGCCGAAGTTCAATTCTTCGATAGACCATTAATTTTATAACTCTAATAATCACTTAATTCTATGGATTTTCAGCCCATTATTAAAAAATTTCTTAATGCAAAAATTCAGGAAACCAGAGATATCTCTGCGGGGATTGATCAAAACGTCTTTTTGATTCTAACTGATAAGGGTAAATTTGTAATCAAGCAAGCAAAAAAAGATAATGGGGTTCTTTTTAGGCAGAGATTAGCTTATGAAATGATAAAAGATACTTCTATTCCAGTACCCACATTACGATATGCTGCAGAAAACTTTCTCATAGAAGAATTCATTGAAGGTGAAACTCTATCAAATACAAAAAAAGATAAGAAGAGGTATTTTAGATTGGTAGGAAGTATCTTAAAAGAGCTTCATGCAAAGGAATTGCCTAGTAAAACTGCGTCTCCAAAGTTCTTAGATAGTAACAAGCATTTAGTCCCTCTTGATATTAAGAAACTTGAAAACCTCAAGTATTTCTCTTCGGGCAAGATGAATAAAATAAAAGAATTTTTCCTCTTGCATAAGCCTAAATTACAAAAATCTGTTTTTCTTCATGGGGATCTTGCAGATGCCCATATTATAATTCATGATAATAAAATTGCAGCCATAATAGATTGGGGTGACTTTGGTACGGGATTGCCAGAATATGATTTTGCCTGCATGTTTATTGACCACCACAATGATGGATTTTTTGATGATCTTATAAGAAGTTATGGAAAAGTAGACATGAATGCGGTCAGATATTTTGCCGCGATTAGACTTGTTTGGCGATTTGTAAGACACTTTAAAGATCCAACACAGAAGAAAAAGCTCGCTAAAATTGAAAAGCTTTTGACAAATATAATAATTGAAGATAATATTAACTAAAATTATCTTTTATTTTTTCGTGGTAAATTTCTATCTCCGAACATTCTATGATAAAATATTTTTTTAATAAACCAATATATAATTAATAAAACAGCAATCCAAATGATGACAAGAAAGGGCATATCGTCTTCATAAAGAATAGCCCATATACCTAGGAATATCAAGAATATGAAAAAGCCCCAAAATATTATTTGGATAAGTCTAAAATACCATTTTTTATGAAACATTTCCTTTTTCATAACATAATATATTTTTATTGTTTAAATGAATTGTAGAAGATTACTATGTTCTTTTCTAGATAACAAAGTAATGTCTAAATAAATTTAAATCAAACTATTTTATCTTTTACTATCTTCACTAAATACAAATTCCATGATAGCGTCCTTTTCTCTTTCTCTTGTCCCCATTAAATCAACCTTGCATCTATCTGACATTATAAGCTGATAAAAAAGACCTATTCCAGCATTTGGATAGTGGTAAGTAATTCCATCTTCTGGAGATGCGGATGAAGCATCTCCTTTTCCACTCCCTCTTTCAGTATTGCATTCAGAAGGACTACAAATTTCAATTAATTTTCTAGGAATTTCAATTAAAGCGAAGTCATTAAATGTTTTAGGCTCGTAAAATCCTTTTGGCGGTCCGAAATATAGAGTTCTTCTCATCTTGATCTTTTTATATTTAGATTTATAAGTATTTCTATATTTTTGAAATTGAAAAAGATATGAACAACATGTTTATAAACGCAAATTTAACTGTTTTTTTATGATACATAAAAACAAAATAAGAATAAAAAAAATATTTGATAGAGTGTATCATGTTAATTTTCAAACTGAAGTAGAGCTAGCTAGGTCTTTTTTAAGATTTGAAGAATATTATGAAAATCCTGTTTTTAAAGGAAAGATATTTACATTTGATGAATTTAGAGCTTGGTACACTGCAAATTCCCCAAGAGGAAAGAAGACAGGTAAATTTACCTATTTTCATGATTGGGGAGGATTTAATATCACTACAAAAATCCTTAAACCATTCTATGATAGAAAATTTGATCCTTTATCAAAAGATGAAATAAGATTATTAGATGTACTAGAACCGAAAAAAGATGATGATGCTTCTATCATTGGAACGTATGGATTAAATAATAAATCTATCTTTAAACATGAAATAGCACATGGATTATTCTATACTAATCACAACTACCAACAGAGAGTTTTAGAAGTAGTGAATGGATTAGATGGAAAAGATAAAGATAAAATCGATAGATTTTTATTGCATTTGGGATATGGTAAAGATGTGTTACTTGATGAGACGCAAGCTTTTCTTTTAGATAGAAGACATTTAGGCTCTTATGGAATAAGCGGAGAAAGAATAGCCGAGGCAGGAAAAAAGATAAAAAAGATTTTTAGAGAATTTTATAAATAAAATTTAAAATTTTTACCATATCCTATTAATATATGATTTTTTCAAATTAAGAATCAATAGTCTATCGAGGATCAACAATTCTATTCAAGAATAAAAGGGAATTAGAAGGTTTATGTAGTATCATTTCTAAAAATGGTTTATCTACAACAAATTCAATAGGTTTTGGTTTATCAAATGAAACGCCCCTCATTGTTGCAAATCCTGTTGCGGCTGCTCCCTCAGAACCTTCTTCATCGGTTTTAAAATAAGCTTCATGGAAACCACTCCCAATAAATAGTGGCCCTTTTCCCATTCCGCTTAAGTCTGCGGTTCTAACATCAAAGATACTCGTTATATCCATTTCTTGAAGAGGACCAGTAAGAGGATACCCTTTTCTAAGTTCATGTTTAGGAAGTTCTAATTTAGCAAAAGAAACCCTTTCTAAATTATTAATCCATTCGTTAAACATTTCCGGATCTCTTTTTAATGACCTTTCTAATTCGGATAAATCTAAATTTCTTGGAGGTAAAATAATTACTTTCTCAAGATCATTACCTTTATAAGGTAGAACTGCAATTTGTAAACCGTCAAATGAACCATAGGAGAATTTTGGGAGCTTATCTAATTTTTCTACTTCTCCTTTTCTCATCATATCGACCTGAACAACTTCCCCATTTGATAATGTATAATCTTGTTTTAAAGTATATTTTGGATTGAACTTGTTCTCCCATATTCCTTTGAAATATAGTGCATTTGCAAGCGCCACCACTGTGGATGAATCAAGTGAGCCAACTGGAAATAGAGTAGGAATTTTTCCTTCTGTATTTTTACTTACCCACTCATTTATTTTGCCTCGCCACATTTCTGCACTTTTCTCAAAATCAGCTTGGGTTGCTTGGGCTTTATAAGTTCCCTCAAGAATATCTTTAAAATGAGGATTTACTTTAAAATTATTTTCAATCCATATACCATTTGCAGATCTTAAAACATGATTTTCATTCAGGATATTCAACTGTGACATGAGCCTAGAATAACCTTCCAACCTTGTATTATTATCATTTGAGATATATGCTTTTGTTGAAATTTCTTTTGCTGAATCTCCTCTTGCTCCTTCGTATACCATTGCTAAAGCAGTTCTTATACTATAAGGTGAAAATGTAATATTTCCTTCGCCCAAATGAGGCATTATTGAAAAACCAAATGCAACATCACCATCGCTAACTGTTCTTAAATCATCATTTACTGGTCTTTGTTTTTCCATATTATATTTTTCTCAGAATTCAGTCTGAGGCTCTAATCACCTCAAAAAAATCAAGATCACACAATATTTAAATGTTTGTAAATTGTTTTTAGCTGTGTTATACGAAAATTAGTTCATAACGCTGACATAAATCAGCGTATGAAATTAACAAAAAAGAAGTTGATTGAACTTCTTCGGATAATGGAAGAAGGTGGAACTGCTTACAGGGCTAAGATAAAGATCGGAGTTTCCATCGAGAGAGCATATCAAATATGGAATGAATATAAGAAGACAGGAAAGATACCTGAACTAGGAAAATCAATTGGAAGACCTCCTAAGGCTATGTTATCAAGCGAAGAAGAGATAGTAAGGAAATCTTATGAAAAATATAGAATGTCTGCATCAAGAATAGTGTTATTAATTGAGAGAGATTATAAAATTCAAATTCCCGTTTATACGATTCATAAAATATTATTAAAGTTAGGATTTGCTAAAAAGAAGGGGGAAAAGGATGTGAGAAATAAGAAATGGATAAGATATGAAAGAAGGCATAGCCTAACTGCCACCCATGGAGATTGGGTATATAATAAGAAATTAAAGTTATGGGCTTTGCCCATAATCGATGATGCAAGCAGGAAACTGCTTGCTCTAAAAGAAACAAATAATCCAACAACAGATGAGTCTATTGACGCTATTAAAGAGGCTATGAAGCATGGAGAAATACAACAATTTATCTCAGATCATGGAACGCAATTTATAAAAGATGAAACCAAAAGATCAAGATTTACAGAATTTTTAGAAACCAATAATATCAAACACATATTATGCAGAATTAAACATCCACAAAGTAATGGTAAATCAGAAAAGTTTGGGCATTTATATCTAGTTCATAGAACTGCATTTAAAACGAAAGAGGAGTTCATTAAATGGTATAATGAGGTTAGACCTCATATGAGTTTAAATGAGTTGGAAACACCTGAACAAGCATATCAGAGAAAGAAAAAGATAGGAAGGAGATATTATACATGAGAAATTCAACAGCGTTATGTAATATTAATCATATAACACATAAATTGTTTTTAGCTTAAATAATAAAAAAGAAAGTATTTAAATTAGAAATGTTTTAGCTTGTTATGCGAAGTGAAAAGAAAGAGGTTAATATGAACATTGAATGTAAAGATGAGTGTTGTAAAAAGTGCAAATGCAATCATTGTGGTGGCGCTTTTTACGGACTAGGATTTGTTGGCAGTGCAATTTATTATATTTCAACCGCTTCGACTTTCGGAATGGGAGTTTTAGGAATTTTAAAATCAATTATATGGCCAGCAGTTCTTGTTTTTGAATTATTTAGATATTTGAATCTCTAATATTATTAATTGTAGTAGATAACACAATTTTTTATTAGATCATAATATTTAAAAGCGGATATCGAATGTTATTGCAGAGGTGAAAGTGCCTCAGAGCTTATTCTGAGAAAATGAAAATGGAAGAAAATCTAGAAAAAAGATTAACAAAACTCAATGTAGAATATGGAAGGAAAATTATTTACGATGATAAAGAAAATCGTTTTTATGATGTTGCTAATGATGTAATAAGTAAAATACGATTTCCAGATTATAATCTGATTAATCCTCTATTCACTTTAGTTCAAGTTAATGCCTTGCTAGACAATTACATGCTGGTGCATTGTTAGTAATTTATT
>CAYHPN010000057.1:0-5994 GCA_964358765.1 Candidatus Woesearchaeota archaeon
TTTTGTTATATATTTTACTAACTGTCAAAAGAATAGATAATTTTATGAGTTTATTCTGTGTGAAACACATTTGAGTTCGCAAATGGCGAACTCAAGTATAAAACAAGCAACTCATAAACTTTTTTTATATGGTAAGATTTAAAAGATTAAGATGTTTAAGTTTAAAATGAATAGAGGGCTGATGTTTATATTATTAAGTGTAGTTTTAATTGGTTTTGCAAGTGCAGAACCTTGTAATCTAAGATCTGAATTAATAAACCAGGATCCTAGGCCAGCAATGCCGGGAGAATATGTAGAATTAGTTTTTCAATTAACTGGAGTAGAAAATTATGAATGCGGCAAAGTACAATTTGAGTTAGTAGAGGGGTATCCTTTTTCTCTAGATAATGGAGCTAAGAAAAAATTTGAGATTGTAGGAGGAATTTTTAGTAGTGGCTTTAATAGTTTTTTACTTGCCCCATATAAAGTCAGGGTTGACAAAGATGCCCTAGACGGAGAAAGTGAAATTGAAGTTAGTTATTATAATGATAAAATTGAAAATTTTGTTACAGTAAGCCAAAAATTTAATGTTAGTATTGAAGATGTAAGAACTGATTTTGAAATTTCTGTTAAAGATTATGAATATTCAACAAATACGATAAATTTTGAAATATTAAATACCGGAGAGCATGATGCAGAGGGACTAGTTGTTGAAATACCTAAACAAGAAAATATTGATGTTAAAGGGAGCAATAAATATATTGCGGGTAGTTTAGACGCAAATGAAGATACTTCTTTTTCTTTTGAGGTGATACCTAAAAATGGAGAGATAAAGCTGAATATAATTTATACTGATGAAATTAATGAAAGAAGAATACTAGAAAAATCGATAAATTTCGACTCTTCATATTTCTGGGGAAGGAAGAAAGATGAAGTTGTTGCAAAACCTATTTCATATTATGTTGCAATTGGAGAATTTGTATTATTTGTTTTGATTTGGCTGTTTAGCTGGTTAAGACGACGAAGAAGACGAAAGAACCAATTGAAATATATGAAGAAGTAATTCTACTTATAAAGATTAAAATGGTATAAACATTTAAAAACTGGATTAATAGCTTAAATGAATGAAAATTCCCGTTGGCGAATTAATGAGATGTATGGGATTAATGATAACAGGAGCTGAGAATTCTACTCCTTACTTAAAATATCTAAATATAAAAAAATTAGATTTCACTGTTGACAGTTTAAAATATATTGATGAATATCTGTTAAAAATAAGAAAAATCAAGAAAAAATTAAACAATGATGAAATACTATTAATAATTGTGAGATGCGGCACTTATTTAGGAGAAGTTGTAAGAAAACCCAACCCAAAAAAGTTTTCTTGGATGACGTATGAAAGCGCTTGTAAAGTTGGTGGAAAATTTATAAAGAGTTTAGGAAAAAATATTCAAAATTGTTATGTTTTATATGATGGTAAAACATTTTATTTTCCTCTTTCTAAACCATGGAAATTTATTGATGAAGGAAGTTCTCAAAGTTTATGGGGTTTTGCAAAAGTAGCATTAGATAAAAATCTTAATTATTAATCATTCATATCTCAGTGCTTCAATAGGTTTTATCTTTGTTGCTTTATAAGCTGGCCAAAGACCAGAAACAGCACCAATTAAAAATGAAAAAGCCAGACAACCTATTACCAAATAAAGTGGAATTGCTGCTTTAAGGAGAGTTGTGGCTAAGAAATTTACTGCATAATACTCTATTGATTTAACTGCTATTATTCCAAATAAAACTCCTAAAATTCCCCCCAGAAAGCCAAGAAAACCAGATTCAATAAGAAAAATTAATAGAATGCTAGCGTTTTTTGCACCTACTGCTTTCATGACTCCAATTTCTCGAGTTCTTTCTAAGACTGATGTGTAAATTGTATTTGCTATTCCTATTCCTCCAACAAGGAGAGAAATTGCTGCGACACCCAACAGAAATGAAGTGACAATATCTAACACTGAACCAAAACTTTCTAAGACTTCTTCTGGAGTAAGAATTGTAAAATCTTGGGTTTTTTCTGTAACATCCCTAGATCTTCTTAATTTCTTCTCTGTGTTGTCTGCGATTATATTAATATCCAAATTTTCTTCAACTTGTACAGCTATTGCATCAATTCTTTCTGGGATGCTAAATAAAACTCTAAACTGATCTTCAGGCATAGTTATTGCCCTGTCATCTGGAGGATTCCCCACTGAATCCATTATTCCTTTAACTTTAAATTCACGCTCGTTTATTTTTATTTTATCTCCTAATTGTACAGGTTTAGAAAAGAAATTATTGTATTTGTATTGAGAACCGATAGTTATATCATTTGAGTCGCCTTCTTTTAAAACTCTCCCTTCCTCTGGATCAGCAGTGTAAACAGTATAAAATAAATCTGAACGCTCTAAATTGACCCCCATTATACTTACAAATCTAATTTCTTTGTTAAACTCGACTTTTGCATTTCCAACTGTCCAATAACTCGCATCTTTCACACCTTGAACTTTCTCTACAACTTTAACGTCATCTTCTGTGAGCATTACAGCCGCTTCTGTTCCTGGCGGGCCTAATTGACCTTTGGGCTGAATGAAAAATTTATCTGCTCCTAGTTCTTGAAATTGTTCTTTAACAACTTCATTTAGGCCTAAAGATAAACTTATTAATACAAAAATTGTTGAGATTGAAATTAAAATACCTAAGAGAGTAAGAAAAGAACGAAGTTTTCTTTTCTTGAAGTTTCTAACTGCGAGTTTTGTAAAATCGGATATCATTTTCTTAGTGCATCTACAATTTTTAATTTGGAAGCTTGATAGGCTGGAACAATTCCTGAACATATTCCTATAACAAATGAGAAGGCGATTGAACCAAAAAGTAAAGGATAAGAGGGTTGAACTTTAATAATAGTTTCTCCTAAAGCCGCATTAGCTGCAGATGAAGCGCTGAATGCAAGCAATAGACCTATTCCTGCACCTATTATGCCCCCGACGAGACCCAACATTCCAGCTTCAATAATGAAGACAGATAAAATTGCCCTGTTTCTTGCACCTATTGCTTTCATGATTCCTATTTCCTTTGTTCTTTCTAAGACTGAAGTAAACATTGTATTTGCAATACCAATTCCACCTATAAGAAGAGAGATTAATGCGATTCCTGAGACTACTATAGTTACAATGTTTAAAATTGAGTTGACTGCAGAAATTGACTGAGCTGGTGTTTGTACAGAGAAATCTTCCTCACCTTCATCTTGATTACGATCTTTTCTAAATCTCCGCTCAATTTCCTTAGCGATGGATTCCATATTATCTTCATCATCCACTTTTGCTACAATTAAGTCTATATCATCATCAATATTAAGAATGTCCTTCATGTCGTCTTCTGACATAAGAACAACTGAATTTAAGGTGAAAGTTGAAGCTCTTTTTAAAATACCAATTACCTCAAATTCTTTTCCTTGAATTGTAATTGAACTTCCAATTGAAATTTTTTTATCAAATGAATTTTCTTTTACAAAATCATTCCCTAAAACAATTTTTCCGCTTTCTCCAGCTTTAAGAAATTTACCATCTTGAGTTTGTATATCAAATGCTTTAACTAATTCGTCTACTTGTTCTTGTTCATTTGGAATAGAACCAATGTATCGGAATTGAAGAATTTTATTATATTCAACTCTTACAATTCTAATTAATCTAGGAATTACCAGACCAACTCCCGGAGTATTTTTAATTATATCATAATCATGGTCATTTAATTTTCTAACTGCTGTTGCACCTGGGGGGCCAAAACCAGTACTTGCACTAGAAATTGTAAGGATGTTTGTTGACAATGAAGTAAATTGTCCAGTAATTGCTGTTTTTAATCCCGAACCTAAAGAAATTAAAGATACTACTGCTGCGATGCCTAGAAAGATACCCAACATGGTTAACCAGGATCTTATCCCTCTCTTTCTAACATTCTTAAACGCTAATACAAAATAATCTGAAAGCATTCTTTACTCCTTAGTCTTCATGCTCTTGGATAGCCTTCTTCTCTTTTTAAGTATTCTCCATAAAATTAATAAAATAATAAGAGATACTGCAATTAAAATGTATAATGATATATAACTCTTTTTAAGAAGTCCAAGCTTTATTGCCTGATCACTAGAGTAAACCTCAACTGGTAAGAAAATTGTTTTTGTGACTAAATCATTATCAAAATTTTTATATTCAACTAGAACATCTAATCTAGGGTTCTTTTTTGTAAAAATTACATCGAAAGTTGCTGTTTCAAAATCATCTGAGTCTACAGTTCCAATATAAACATCTTGATCTGAAAGTATAGTTAATCCAACTGGAAGAGCTTTAATAGAAACAAATCTAGCGTCATAAAGACCTTTATTGATAATCTTTAAACTTAACTTTCCTTTTTTATTGATAATTGGATTATCTGCAGAGATTGAAAAAAATAAATCCGGCTGTGAAACAATCTTAATTCCTATCGTTCCCACATTTGTCTTTTCATCATTATCTAAAGTATAACTAATTTTGTAAGGAATTTCATAATCTCCTGGAATAGAATCTGTTGAGGCTTTAATAGTAAAAATAAAAACTTCCTCATCGTCATCATTTATTTCATCTATTGATTGTTCTGAACTTCCTAGAGGAATAAACGGCAAGTCTTTAAAATCAAGGTTTAAATTTACATTTTCTACTTTTTCATTTAATAAATTTTTTAATTCAACTCTTATTTTTCCTTCTTCCCCAGGAATTAGGTTTGGATAATCTATTACTTCCAAAGATAATGATGATATAGTTGATGAAAATAAAATTATTATTATGAATATTGGAATAAATGAATTTAGATTATTTAATTTCATCATAAAAAACATGGACAATTGATGTTTAAAATGTTTTTTGTTAAAGATTGACTGGATGGAAGGAGTGAAAATATTTGTATTAAACAGATAAATTTTAATATGACAAATACCTCATACAAATAACTATTGAAACAATTAAAAAGATTTTAGGGGAGAATTCTTAAAAAATTCTTTTTCTGTTGTAAAGTTTCCCGATTTTACTCTTTTTAGAGCCAATAAGAGATCTTTTATTAAATCTCTATTCATAAATATAGCTGGAGCTTGTTTTAACTGTATATTCTCTTGCATTATCTTTGATGTACCTTCCATGGTTATGCGTATCTTCAATATTATATAATCTTTTTGGTTTTATCCTTTCGTGTAACCTTCTCTACACGACCGTCTTTGAGCCAGTAGATCGTTTTTGCATGCGCCTGTGCTAAATGCGGATCATGAGTGACCATGATTATTGTTTTGCCTTTGTTATTAAGCTTTTGAAGAAAGTCCATGACTTTCTCTCCTGTTTTGGTATCTAGGTTACCTGTTGGCTCGTCCGCTAGAATTACATCTGGATCATTTGCTAATGAACGGGCAATTGCAACTCTTTGCTGCTGTCCGCCTGAAAGCTGATTGGGATAATGATCTCCTCTATCCTCAAGCTCTACGAGCTTGAGAAGTTCTTCTGCTTTTTTAACTCTTTCATATTTATCAGTTTCCTGAAAAAGCATGGGAAGCATGATATTTTCTTTGGCAGTTAAATTTGGAATTAAATTAAAAGATTGAAAAATAAAACCAATTTTTCTTCCTCTAATTTGTGCAAGTTGGGATTCGTCTAAATGCTCTATATCTTTCCCATCAAGATAGATCTCACCTTGTGTTGCCAAATCTAAAGAACCTACCAAATTCATCATAGTTGATTTACCAGAACCGCTCGGGCCCATTATTGCTACAAAGTCCCCTTTCTCTATTTTTACATCTACTCCGTCAACCGCTTTTACAGTTGATTCACCCATTTCGTAATATTTCTTTACTTTGTCTAATTGGATAAGAGTTGTCATCAGATAATTAGATAAGGTTAGATTTTAAATATTGTTATAATACTTGAGTTCGCCATTTGCGAACTCATATGTGTTTCACACAGAGAGTATTTTTTT
>CAYHPN010000058.1:0-5869 GCA_964358765.1 Candidatus Woesearchaeota archaeon
ATAATGAACTATTGAATGTGTTAAAGAATTAGTTATTGAGGAGCTATATAGATTCTTAAATACTGGCTGTTCATATGTAAATTATCTTTATTCATAATAAAAGAATGTTATGAAAGAAGAAAAAACAAAAATGACAAACGAAAAACACTACAAAGAAATGGCTGAAAGATTTCCATTAGTTGTATGGATGCCTGTACATAGCTCAACTCAATTACAAAATATGGTCATTGACACAGAACAGGGTCAAGTGTATTTATCTGCTGAAACTGAAAAAGATTATGCACAACTACAAGGAAAACTTATGGCAGAATTGTTAGTTAAAGGATTCTCTGAAACAGAAGCATCTAGATATCTTTCTGGTATGAAACCTCTAATTAGAACTCAACAGCCAGTTCCAAGTGATCTTGAACTTAAATTCTTAGATGCCTCTTGTTCTATCCCAACACCAAGAACACCAGAGCAACAAGAACAATCAAGAAATGCTTGCTATCAACTATATGCTAAAGTTTATGGAATGCCTGTTGAAAGAGTAAAGCAATATTTTGAGGTTTTAAGAGAAGTCTTAAACGAACAAAAGTAATTTCTTTTTATTTTAATTTTATTTTACAAAGTATATCCTTTATGATATTATCTTTTACACCGAGTAGTCGGGAGTTCGATTCTCTTCAGACCCATTAGTTAAAACAAGGTCCAAAACTCATATAAACAAGCAAACCTTAAGATAATAGAACCTTTATGATCAATTTGTTTACACCGAGTAGAGAGCAGTTCAAGTCTGCTATGGGCCACTTCCAGGTTATATATTAATTTTTTATTAATCAAGAGATAATTTTATAATAATCATTTTCCTTGAAATAATATGAATAAATGTACACTTCATAAAAAATGGTATTTTAGATTACTTCAGGTAATATTTCTGGGATTTTTCATATTCTTTATGATTGTAGGTATTCAGGGTATTTTTTACAGTGAGGGTGAGCCATTTGTTGGATTCATCTTAGCATGGATTTTAGCTATCGTGTACTGGCTAATAATGAGAAGTAAAGATTCAATGGGAGGTTTTATTTTTGGGGTGATAGTTGGCTTTCTTTTATTATTTATAATATCTAAACTTAATCCGGGTGACGAAATAGCTGGAATAGTAATATTTACCTTATTATTTAGCGGATTATTATTTGCTTTAATAGGTTATTTAATTCAGAATTATTTTAGAAAGAAAAAGAAATAAATAGAGGCGTTGATAATGTATATTATGGGAAAAAGGATATCAAACGGTACGGCTCACAAAGTGTCGGAAGACATGCGAAAAGCCCTCACTTCTAAGAGAGCAGTAATTGAAGCATGGGAGGATCTCACACCTCTTGCTCGAAATGAGTGGATCTGCTGGGTCGAGGATGCAAAGCAAATCCAGACAAGGAATCATAGGATTGAGAGGGCATTCAATGAGCTCATGCAAGGAAAACGCAGACCTTGCTGCTGGATTGGCTGCATTCACCGCAAGGATAAATTGATAAGCCCTTCGGTGCAATATGTGCTTGGTAAAAAATCTAAATCTAACTCGAAAAAATGATTAGTGAAAATAAAATCATATTTGTTGGAAACTCTATCTGTCCCTTTGAACTTATAGTTGCAGTTTCTATTTCGACCATAGTAAGTTATGCCTTACCAACTATATAAATCTTTGAAACTCAATTAAAATTATATAGTATAAAAATTAGATAAGCCAATGATCAGTATACTTCAAAGCATTGCTCCAGTAATAGAAAATGCCCAAGATGTAAAAATCAATCAAAAAAATCTTGAAAAATTTTGTAACAACTTCAAAGGTTTAGATACCAGTAGTTTTAAACCGCCATTTAAATCTCCGCAAATGAGTTATGAAGATAAAATAAGACTAGACTTTGCATATAACTCTGCTAATTTTTGTTATTGGCAAGAACCAAGATGGAGTATTAAATATCAAGGAAAAGATATTCAAGGTGCTTTTGCAATGAAAGCAGCTTTTTATAGAGCAATAGAAGATAGTTATCCCCTAACCGATCCGTCATTCCTATCACATTTACATGAAGCTGAATTTAAAAATATGATAAGAGGAAAAAATAATCTTCAGTTAATACCAGAAAGAGTCAATCATCTCAGGCAAGTGGGAAGAGTTTTAACAACAAAATACAATGAAGATGTAATGAATATCATCGAAAAAGGTAAAGGCGATGCAATTAATTTATTAGACGAGATAACTAATAATTTTAAATGTTACGACGATTCTACAAATTATTATGGACACAATGTTATGTTTAATAAAAGAGCCCAGCTATTTGTAAGTAACACTGAGAATACTCTAAGAGTTGCTGGAAAAGAAGGCTTAAAAAAAGTTAATGAATTAACTGCACTCGCAGATTACAAGGTTCCCCAAATACTAAGACATTTTGGAATTTTAGATTATAGTCCAAAACTCGTTTCAAAAATTGATAATAAACAAATAATCGAGGCATCAAGTCCAGAAGAAATAGAAATAAGAGCATTTACTATTGAAACTATAGAAAAAATGACAAACATATTAAAAGTAAATTTTCCAGATATTAATGCAATAGTGTTAGATAAATATCTATATCATGAAAGTAAAGTTATAAAAGAGGAAATGAAGCCACATCATAGGGCAATAAGTACTGCACATTAAAAATTAAAACATCTCTAAAAACCACAATAATATTTAAGAAGTATTCAAGATATGGAAATTTATGGTACTAAATCTCTATAATTTTCGTCACGCAGAAGTTCCCTCAAACCTAGACAGAATTAAATATATTGGAGGACAATCAAACCATCTTCAATTATCTCCAAGAGGAATAAAACAATCTGAAGCACTAGCTTGCCGTCTTAAAGAAGAGGGAATAATTTTCGATGAAATATACTCATCTACCGCCATCAGAGCAATACATACAACTAAAATTAATTGCAATATCTTAGGATTCCCGTTAGACAAAATAGTCTATGTGCCTCAATTACTCGAACTCTCTCAAGGAGATTGGGAAGGAAAAGAACGCTCCCAAATAATTACACCTCAAGTTCTAGAAGACATGACAAAACTTCATTGGGAGTTTAAAGCCCCGAATGGAGAATCACAAAGAGATTTAGAAGAACGAGCCTATGGATGGGTAGATGAAACATTTCTAGTAAAAAAGAAAGATAATATAACTGTAGGTTTATTCACTCATGGTGTTACAATAAAATGTTTCTTAAGAGGAGCATTAAAATTTGATCCAAGACTAACCTATAGATTAGAGATTGACAATTGTTCAATTACTCATTTAAAATATGCTTTTGAAGGCCAGCATAAAGGATGGAGTTTAGTAAAAATAAATGATAACGCTCATCTAAACAAGATAGGCTTTGCTCCAACTGGGTATGTTTAATTTCAATCAGGAACGTACTTTGAAACATGGAAAGTTGAATATCCAAAATATTCCACATCATCAATAACCGTGTTAAATTCCTTCTTCATTTCATCTATAATATCCAGTAGATTTGCTTGATCTTTTGCAATAACTCCCATCTCAAAATCTGCTCCTCCTATATTCTTCTGAACAAGATAAATACTTTTATGTTGTCTGCAATATGCTAAAAGCTCTTTATTTTTCTTAGTTGAATTTAATTCAAGATCCACTCGATATCCAATATATCCTAATTTTTCTATGTTAAGATTTATTTTGTAACCAACAATTATTTTTCTTCTTTCTAATTCCTTTATTCTTGTTCTAACATTATCGGGAGATATTCCAAGTTTTGCTGCAATCTCGGTATAAGGCATTCTAACGTTGCTTGCATAAATATCAATTATTTCCCTATCTTTTTGGGTTACTTCTTCTTTTTCTCCTAGTCCATAATCTCTTTCTATTGCATCGCTTTCTTCTTCAAGAAAAAATCTTCTGTTGAAATTATAAATTGGCGCATAAATAGCAATATTATAACTTTTAATTTTGTCTTTATATTTCAGAGTTATAGCATCCCAGGTTTCATGAAATTGTCCAACATTTTGCACTCCTAAGAAAAGTGCATAACTCCATTTCCCCCTCATAAGTGTAATTGTCCACACGCGAGATAAGTTCTTTATGATAAATTTAACAAAAGACTCCTCATCAGTTCTTGTTGTTTTATGGAATTTAATGTAAACTCTGAATGTAAAATAACCTAGCTTTGACATATCAACTATTGCATGATATCCTGAGATAATACCTTCGTCTTCTAATTTTTTTATTCTATACAATATAAATTGCTTTGATCTTCTCAGCTTTTTAGCTAAATTAGAAATAGATAAGTTAGATTTTTTGTCTAGTTCATACAATATCTTCTTATCATATAAATCAATCTTATAATTCATGTTTTGTCAAAAGCTTATTATTATATAAATTTAACGTTTTTGTCAAAAATTTAGAGTAATAAATTTTATATACCCAAACATCTCGTGTTTTTTATGAAAAGAAAAATAAGTACACTAATGGTAAGCGGCCTAGCAGCTTTTCTGGCTACTAGAGTAGTATCTGCAGATATAGGCGGCGGCGGTAGTTACACTAGAACATATAATAAAGTAGAAAACACTGCAGTATTAGTCAATAACATTCAAGATAAAAATGTAAGGGAAGAAGTCTTAGTTCAATTATTTTACAAAGGAGCAATAAATAAGAGCGATCCAATACTTGGAGAAGTTTTAGGATATCTTGAAACTAGAAATGATTTTGAAAAGGCAGCCCATTTAGCTAAAAACTTGGGTGAAAAAGATAGAGCAGATACTCTTTATACTAAATATCTTGATGCTGCTCGTTCACGTATTCTTGAGGATAAAAATCAGAATCACTATTCACGTTTAGATGGTTTTAAAGGTCTCGGATACAGTGCTAAAGAATTTGGCCTAGAAAATAAGGCTAAGGAACTATTTCAACTTGCTGTCCAGGCAGCAATAGCAACGGGAGATATTGAAAAAGCAGGAGATATTTATAAAAATAATTTAGAAGAAAAAGAAAAAGCAGATAATCTCTATAAACAAGCTTTAACCAAAACTATTGAAACCGAAAGATTAGATGATGATGCCCAAATACAGATGAAATTAGGCAATATAATGGAAGCTGATAAACTCTATGCTAATGAAATAAAAAGATTAGAAGGCGCTTGTTCATATGAAAATATACCATTCTATGCTATAGCAGATCAATATGATAACCGTGCTGATATAGCTGAAAAAAAAGGAGATCTCAGCTCAAAAGCTTCTTTTGAGGAAAAAGCAAGTTCATTTAGAGAATTATCAAGATATGATATAAAATGCAAAAAATAAAATAAAACAATTTCTATTTCATCCAAAACATTTATTAATTTCAAACTCTCAAATTAAAAATGAAATCTAATCCCGTAGTCCATTTTGAAATGCCTGCTGAAGATAAAGCTCGAGCTAAGAAATTCTATGAATGTGTTTTCGGATGGAAAATGACGCAACTTGGGAAAGAAATGGGGGAGTATCTTCTAGCTACAACAAGCCCAGTAGATAAAAATAATATGCATATTAATAAGGGAGCAATAAATGGGGGCTTCTTTCAAAAAGGGAAAGAGGGAACAATTCCCCATATCGTAATTGCAGTTGATGATTTGAAAAAAAGCATGGAGATGGTTAAAAAATCAGGTGGAGAAATAACTGGAGAGCCCATGAATATTCCAGGCATTGGGGAATTTGTAATGTTCAAAGATACAGAAGGAAATAAAGTAGGCATGTTACAGCCTGTGAGCATGTAAATATAAAATGAGAAAACTTATTGTTCTTTCCTTTATGACTATTGATGGAGTTATGCAGGCGCCTGGAGGATCTGAGGAAGATAAAAGCGGA
>CAYHPN010000059.1:0-5135 GCA_964358765.1 Candidatus Woesearchaeota archaeon
TTACTTCAAGCAAAATAACTATCTAACCATAAAGTTGTTAAACTTTATATACAAATAATTAGAATCTAACCAGTAATTTCATTGATATTTACAAATGTGCTATTAGCAGAGATTAACAAGTTTTTTACTCCTGTATGCGTACTAATTGTACCATTTAAACTTACTTTACTTTCATAAACTTTTATTGCCTGAATTTTTGAAGTCGAGATATTAAATATTATTTCTTTGTTTATTATCCTAATCTGTGATACTCCTTCCGGAAGATATACCTGAATTGTTGTTTTTGAAGGTTCTCCAGCATAGAAAATAGATTCGGAAGTCGTTGTTAATTTATCTGAAAATTTATCCAGCTGGCTGATTCTAATATTATCTTTTATGTCAGTTGAATACATTAAAGCTATCCCCATTACGCTTATCACAATAAACGTAACAAAAGATATAACAATCAGATATTCAGTGGCTATCTGTCCTCTTTTATATACATGCATCATTTTTTAAATGAAAAAAGATATTTAAAGGTTCTTAAACATCTATATTGAGGAATAAAATGAAAAAAAGGAGAGATTATAAAAGCGGAGCTTTAATGTTAATATTAATAGTTATAGTTTTCCATACATTTATACATTTAACTTTAATTAATCAGGAAAAAAATGTAAACCCCTCATCACTATCAGGTTTATCAATTAGTGAAGATAAAGTAGGTGAAAATTTAGAAAGCAAAGATATATGGAAATCAGTTTCAAGAGTTTCAGTAGTATTTGAATGGTTTATAGCAGCCATCTTTGTTTTGTTTTTGCATTTCAATAAAAAAGTAGCCTCTGATGATGAATTATCTAAAGTTAAAGTTTTAATTGAAAAAAGAAATAATTTAATGGAGACAGATCTGGATAAACTTTACGAAGTTTTAAAAATTGTTAAAGTTATAAGATTGTCAACAATAGTTAAAGTATTTAGTGTAAACAAAGAAGTTGCGCTCGACTGGTGTAAAACTCTAGAGATCGGCAGTTTTGCAAGTATAGAATATCCAAGATTTGGTGAACCAGAACTAGTACTGGATGAAGATTTTAAAGAGGGAAAAGATGAAGAAAAAAAACAATAGAAAAAAAACAATCCAAAAAAAAGAAAGTACTAGCTTTCCAATAGACAAAGGAATTACTACAGAGAACAGAATAGAGCAAAAAAATCAAAGTTCATTTGTCCAAAATTCAAATGTTAATAATTTGGAGAGTGAAGAAGAAATTCTAAAAAGAAAATTAAAAGAATATGGGGGGAAAAAATCATATATCTCTTCAGTATTTCAAGATAATTCTTCAACATCCAATGCAAATCTCTCTAATCAAAATAATTTAGTCATGCAGCAAAAAACTGCCGCCCCTCTAAATTCTCCTCAAAAAATAATGCAGTTACCTCCTCTTCCAAAAAAATTGAATAATATTGAGATAACAGAAAATGCACTAAAAACTTCAGAAATTGTTTCAAATAAAAACACTCCAGAAATTAAAATAGATCCAAATAAAAATCAAATTGTAAGCCCCTTAAAAACTAATTTGAAAAACCAAGAAGAAACAAAAATAAAACAACTTCATGAAGAATTATCTAATGAACTTTTCAGTAAAATTCATCCCGTACTAAAAAAAGATCAGAAAATTTTAGATAGTTATGATATTATAGTAGATCGAGCAAAAATTAAAGTAGAGATAATAAAAGATCCATTCGGTACAGTTTACAATATTTATCTTCCAAAAATAAGTCCTGCAACAATGGCCCTTTTAGATGAAATTAGAAATGAATTAATTTCAGTAACTACAATAAGTATGCAGGAATTAACTGATGCCTCAGCTTTTAATGTAATTAAAGACCGATTTATGAATGATGCAAGAAACATTCTAAGGGAAAAATTACCCAATATAAATCAATATATTGAGGATTTTTTAGTCGGAATATTAATGCAGGAAATGCTTGGTTTAGGAAGCATAGAATTCCTATTAAATGATCAGAGTTTAGAAGAAATAGTTATTCCATCTGCTAAGGAAAATATAAGAGTATATAGTAAAAAGTTTGGTTGGCTTGTAACAAATATTAGAATAGAAAAAGAAGAAGAAATTATTAATTACTCTAATATTATTGCAAGAAGAGTTGGAAGGCAAATTACGGTTTTAAGCCCGCTTCTTGACGCTCATCTTGTTACTGGAGATAGAGTAAATGCAGTTTTATATCCCATAGGCACAAAAGGAAATACAATTACTGTGAGAAAATTTTCAAGAGATCCCTTTACCATTGTTGATTTTATTAATTCAAAAACATGTGACGCAGATGTAGCTTCATTGATATGGTTAGCGATAGAATATGAAATGAATATATTAATTTCTGGAGGAACAGGGTCTGGAAAAACTTCTTTTCTAAATGCCTGTATGCATTTTATTCCTCCCAATCAAAGAATAATCAGTATTGAAGACACTAGAGAGCTTATGTTGCCGGAATTTTTATACTGGGCGCCATTAGTAACAAGAACTCCAAATCCTGAAGGAAAAGGAGAAGTCAGTATGCTTGACCTGCTTGTAAACTCTTTAAGAATGAGGCCCGATAGAATAATTCTAGGAGAAATGAGAAGACAACAGGAAGCAATGGTATTATTTGAAGCGATGCATACCGGACACAGCGTATATGCTACAGTTCATGCAGATACTGCCGCAGAAACAATTTCAAGATTAGTAAACCCTCCATTAAGTGTCCCGCCAAATTTGCTTAAGGCAGTTAATTTGAACGTTGTAATGTTTAGAGATAGAAGAAGAGGAATAAGAAGAATATTGCAAATAGCTGAATTCGAAGCTGGAAAGGATGAAGCCAGAGCAAATATATTATATAGATGGGTTCCAGACGAAGATAGATTAAAGCTTCATGGAGAAAGTTCAAGATTTTTTGAAGATATTGGAAGGCATACGGGCCTAGCAGATTCTGAACTTAAGAAAGATTTAGCCGAGAAAAAAAGGATATTGCTATGGATGGTAAAACATAATATAAGAAAACTACAGGACTTTGGAAAGATATTGAATTACTACTATAAAAACAAAGAATTTTTAATGAATGGTATAAATCGCGAAGATGTAAGAGGAATACTTGGAGGTTGATTTAGAATGAAGTTTAGAATGCCGTTTGCTTTTTCTCCTATAGATAAGCTGAAAAAAAGATCTCTTTATTTTAAGAAATATATTAAGTATAAAAAAGATTCTAAATTAACTAGATATTTGGAGATTTGTGATTCTGGAATAAAAAGAGAGGATTATTTGGCAATTTGTATCCGAGGTTTTATTATCACTTTTTTTTCTATTTTAATATTTTGCTCCACATTTTTTCTTATAACAAAGGTCAAAGGAAGCATTTTGCTTGCTTTATTACTTGCAATTGTATTTTCTTCTTTTTCAATATTTAGTAGGCTAAGTTACCCTAGAGTATTATCTACAAGAAAGGAAAAGAATATTGAAAAAAATCTTATTCCAGCTTTACAAGATATCTTGGTTCAATTAAACTCCGGAATCCCCCTCTATGGAATTTTAATAAATATCTCCTCTTCAGATTACGGCGAACTTAGCACTGAATTTAAAAAAGTTGTAAAGATGATAAATGCTGGAATCCCTCAAGCTGAAGTTTTAGAGCAAATAGGAGAAAAGAACTCTTCATTATTTTTCAGAAGAACTCTTTGGCAAATAAGTAACGGTATGAAAGCAGGAGGAGATATAAGCATAATTATCCAAGATAGTATACACTCTTTAAATGAAGAAATGCTTATTCAAATCCAAAATTATGGAAATAAATTAAATCCAATGATAATGTTTTATATGTTGATTTCTGTAATAATTCCGGCTTTATCTATTACATTTTTAACAGTTATATCTTCTATTGTAAATTTAGGGCAATCTACTACTTATGGCATGTTCGCGTTTTTATTTATTTTTGTAATACTAATGCAAGTTATGTTTTTAGGAATAATTAAATCAATTAGACCAAGTTTAATGTAAAATGGTAGATCAAATAAAAATTAAACAAAAAAAGAAAAACAATGAAAACTACTACCTCCATTTGATTAGTGGGAGCATCTCTTTAGTATTGGGTCTAATGCTGTTTTTATTTACAAGAAATTTACTTATTTTTCTTGTATCTATTTTAGGATTCTTTTTTGTAGTAGAATTTTACTTTTTCATTAGTAAAAAGTTAAAGAGATCTGCAGACATAAAGAAAATGGAAGACTCTTTCCCAGATTTTATTGATTTAATGTCATCAAACTTAAGGGCGGGTATGACAATAGATAGAGCTTTAATCTTAAGTTCAAGAAAGGAATTCGCACCTCTAGATAAAGAAATAATGAGTTTAGGAAAAGATATTATTACTGGAAGAGAGGTAAGCAGGGCATTAAAAGATATGGCGCAAAGAATTGGATCTGAAAAAATAAAGAAAACTGTAAATTTAGTAATTTCAGGAATGAGGTCTGGAGGAAATATTTCAGTATTGCTTGAAGAAACAGCAAGTAATATGAGAGAGAGAAATTTTGTTGAAAAAAGGGCAGCTTCAAATGTTTTAATGTATGTAATATTTATATTTTTTGCTGTTTCATTCGGTGCCCCTCTTCTATTTTCTCTTTCTTCAGTCCTTGTTGAAGTATTAACGACCATATTATCTAGCTTTCCCGACACCGGGTCTTCATCTACAAATTTACCATTTTCATTATCTAAAATAAGTATAACAGTTAACTTTGTTATTTATTTTGCTGTTTTTTTCCTTATAGTAATTGATTTATTAGCCTCTTTAGTCATAGGTCTTGTAAACAAAGGAGAAGAAAAAGAAGGATTCAAATTTACAATTCCTTTAATAATAATGAGTTTATCCGTATTCTTTATTTCTAGATTCATTATAATGAAATACTTCTCTACATTCTTAAATTCACAATGACATGTCATTTTGTTATTAATTTTTTGTATATAAACTTTAACAAGTTTATGGGAAAAGAGTTATTTTAGTCTAAGTAAATTCGTCTAAAATAAAAATTTATGAGGAACTTGCTTCCGAATAAATTACTATCTTGACATCGCCACTAGGCGAGTCAGGATAAATAGTAATTTTCAACAAAGTCAATTTGATTG
>CAYHPN010000060.1:0-4042 GCA_964358765.1 Candidatus Woesearchaeota archaeon
TGCGGAGATTAGGATTCGAACCTAAGTAAGCACTAAGCTATCACGGCCTTAACGTGACCCATTTGACCGCTCTGGCATCCCCGCATAAAAACTATTGAGAATGAGATATTATAAAACTTACTAAAAAAATATTTTAAAATTTAATAAACAATCTAAGAATTATTTCATCTCTTTGGAAAATTCATCCAAGTTATCTTCTAAAGATTCAATGGCCTGAACTAAAATATCCTTAGCTGCTAAGTTTCCATAAGACTCTATAATAAAGATAAGTTCATTAGAATCTTCAATGCTTTCTTTATCTATACTTTCAATCTGATTTATTTCAGCATCATTTAAGTCGCATACCCATTTAGATCCTTTCTTTTGCGGCTTTATTAATCCTTTAGATTTTTCAACTATTTTATCAGTTTGAGGAGATGATTTTACTTCTAGAACGTGCCTGTAATAACATAATCCGGGGATATGTTTTGCGTGTTCTATACCTCTTCCCAGAATAGCAGTTGCTACCAATTCTAATTTATGACCTTCGTTTAAAATTGTGATAGGTATTTTTTCGTGAATTACTTCTGAAGAACCTTTCAAATCTCCAGAATAAACGGTGCAAGGGCCGGTTTTTGTTAATTTAAAGTCTACTTTTGTTTTATCAGACATACTTTTTTCTGTTTTAAGTGGGATTAAACCAAGCCTATGGGCTAATATCTCGTCATAAAGCGCCGAATCATTTTTGAATATCTCAACTGTGTCTATAGCTAAAGTTTTTACTTCAGAAACACTTCTTCTGATTGCATTTGCTAATTGTTCATTGGAATCTATTCTTAAAACTAATTTTTCTTTATTATTTTCTATTATTTCCATTTTATATTTATGAAAAAGAGGTTTTTAAAGTTTAACTAAACTCTTCTTCCTCTTTTACCTCCTTTCTTCTTCGGACCGCCACGAGGCATTTTAGTTGTTTCCAAAATATTTAGTAATTCAAATCCTGCTTTACTCAAGCTCTTTACAGCCGCATGAACTCCTGGACCTAAACCGACTCTAGTCATTCCCTTCATTCTAACATATAATTTGGTAAATCCTAAGTCTTGCGCCCTCTCTGAGGCTTTCTTAGCCACAAACATAGCGATGGTTGGGTTTGATTTTAATCTTGAGTGCTTAGTTATCATTCCACCTGAAGCCCTGGAAATTGTATTACCTGATAAGTCAGTTATATGAACAATTGTATTGTTTGCTGAACTATAAATATATGCAATTCCTATTCTTTCTTCTTTTTCTTTAGTCATTGTTCTCTCCTGTTTCTATTTGTGCTTCTTCTTTCTTATTCTTTATTTTAGCAATTTTAAGAGCAATAGATTTTTCAAATGCAATAGGTACAAGATACGAAGGAGAGTTTACAATTTGATTATTTATGATAACTTTTTTATGAGTTACAAACTGCCTTGCCTGCTTTGGAGTGTTGGCCAGTCCTCTTTTTGCAATAACTGTTGGAAGTCTTCTATTAAGCAAATCTTCAACTTTTAGATCTAATACTTCTGCAATAGTGCTTACATTCAGACCTATTGCTTGTAATTTCTTGAATAAAATGCTTTGCTCTTCATGAGATGATTTTGCTAGAGCTTTTGCTCTACTTCTATAATAATTTACTTTTGCAAGTGTCTTCCAAATTTCCTTTTTATTTTTTAAACCGAATTGTCTTATTAAAGAATCTTCATCTTTAATTCTAGTAATTTCAAATGGTTTTCTTGGACGGCTAAAACTTTTCTTTTTTCTTATCATTTTTTGGTTCTTTTAACTCCTACTGCTTTTCCAGTTTTTCTAAAGTGTGCTCTTGTTCTTTGTCCTCTTACTGGTTGATTTATTATATGTCTAACTCCCTTATAGCTTCTTATCTTCTTCATTTTTCTAATGTCAAAATCTTTTCTAATATCAAGTTCTGTTCCAACTATATGTTTTATTTCTCCGGTATCTTCGTCGAATCTTCTATTTTTAAGATAGTCGTTCATTACTGGATTTTTAAGAAAACTTTCAATCTTAATTATTTCGTCTTTTGTCAATTCAGATATTTTCTTTTGTTTATCAAATCCCAATTTCAAGCAAATTACATTTGATACGCTCCAGGATACTCCTTTTACCCTTGTTAAACCTGTATAAATATTTCTAGAACCTGGAACGTCATAACCTGAAATTCTTATTAATGATTCTTCAGACATTTCTCTATCATGATGCCTGTCCGGTTTCTTTTCTTTTTGCTCTTTTTCCTGCTTCTTCTCTTGCTTCTTTTGTTCAGATTTCTTGTCCTGTTCTTTTTTTGATTCTTTTACTACCATTATATTAAATCTCCATGATTTGCACTTTTATTTCCCATGAAATACCTAATTTCATTTTCTCTTTGGCTTATAGATCCATCATCGCATAATAAAGTAATTTGAGCAACGCCAAGCCTAGCATTATCTTCTAAAATAACTACAGAATCTTTAAATCTTGCTGAATAAACTCTCGTTAGAGCATTCGGGTTACTATTGTGGGATTTCCCAACTTCAAACCCAAAAGCCTTATATTTATTTCTATCTCTATCTAAATTATTAGCAAATTCTGGGTTTCTTTCTTCTCCGTTTAATTCGAATTTTTTTATAGCCATTTTATTTTGTGAATAAATTAAATCTTTGCCGACTCAATAATTCCTCCATTATTCTTTTTTCTACTGCCTTTCTTGGATCTGGAATGCTTTTAACTCTTTCCTTTATATCTTCGAAGGAAGAGAACTCTTTTTGTTCTCTGGCCTCTAAAACTTCCTGAGTATGTTTTTTTCCAAATCCTGGAAGGAGTTCAAGCTGGTGAAGTCTTGTGTTTATTGGCTGTGATTTATTGAAAAAATCAATATAATCTTTTTCCTTTTCACTTACTGCAATTTCTATAAACTCTTGAAGTGCTGTTTTTGCAGACTCAGTAAGTTTCTCTCTCGGCAGTCTGCCTTTAATGAAATATATCTTATCTCTTTTATCTGGGCCTATATAAACTTTCTCTTTTGAAGTTAAAGTGCATCCTCTTCTAGGAATTAATTCCAGCAAGATAAAAGTTGAAACTCCGATAGCCTGAGCTATTGGTGAATTGGTTCTTTCCATTGGGTAGCCGTATTGCAAATAATCTAAAATTATTGCATATTCTTCTTTTGTTGTCATGTTTAATATTTTGAACAGATTGAGAGTATCTCATTTGTCTCATCATCTGAAAGAGTTGTATCTATAATTATTTTATTTACTTCCTCTTTATCCTTAGGCAGAAAATCAATTAGTTTAATTATGTCTTCCTCTTTAATTTTTAAATTATTTAGGGAAGTAAGCTCTGCTTTTAATTTTTCAGATTTATCCAAAGATGTTTTGGAGAATGCTTTAAGATAATCGTTTAAGAGTTTATTCTCTGAGTCTTTAACTAGATCTTTTACTTCTGCTAATGTTTGAGGTTTTTTTGACAGTATCATTTGAGGGTTATCTTCTTAAGATGTATTGGTTTAAGCAGATATTTTTTTTCTTTATCCATGTCTTTTACAGCAATGTAATAAGCAGATCCTCTTTTCTCTAGAACTTTCCCTGTTCTTCCTTGCATTCTGTTTGAGTATCCGAAGGGTATACTTAATTCTCTGACTACTGCAACGGAATCTCCAGGAATAAATTTAGTGAAGTATCTAGTAAAAGATACTTTCCCTCTCTGTCTAACTTTTTTTCGTTTAAGCATAGTTTTTAGTATTAAAAGTGCTTTTTAAAGGTTGTGATTTATTGAAACAATTTAGTTTAATGAAGAAGATTTCCTAATTGGTTGGTTATTCTTAGGGTCGGAAATTGAACCCTGGAAAAGGTCTCCTGAATCTCTGGCTTTTTCCATACTTTGCACAATAGTATTGAACATTTTTTCTCCCCAAACTCCTATCCCACATCTTCTGCAAAAATCAATTACAGAACTCTCATCAACTTCGGTTTTGCAGTAGATACATTTTTTTGTCATTTTCTCTTTTTTATTTTTTGTAGAATATTGCAGGGTATTTAAATATTCT
>CAYHPN010000061.1:0-4020 GCA_964358765.1 Candidatus Woesearchaeota archaeon
TCTTGACATGTTGAAAATTACTAACTTTCCTGACTCGCCTAGTGGCGATGTCAAGATAATAAATAGCCTTTACCTGTTGGAATAGGTATCTGCTAGGATTGAGGTATTCTCTTATACAAAAGAATTTTTATTTAATTAAATTCTTCTCGTACAGAAATAAGCAAAGAATATAAATGGGAAAAATCTATTTTATATATGAAAAAGAGGAAATTGAAATATAAAAATCTAGCACTTGCTACTACTTTTTCAATTCTTGTTTTGCTTTTGGCTTTTTCTTTTGCGTTTATTATAGGTGGTGAGAAGAGTTCAGAGTTTGTAATTAATGATGAATATATGCAGAGAACTAATCCAATAACTGGAAATTCTATTTTTAGCGATGCTATAAATGGAATAAAGGGGTTTTTCAGTGCTGACACTCAGAGCAGTACTTTTGGGGAATGGGACCCTCCAATAGAGCATTTATTAGCCATAAATGTGATGGGGACAGGTTCTGGATATGTGTTTAGTGATGATTTTATTATTAGTTGTCCAGATGTTTGCAACTTTAGTTATGAAGAGGGGAAGAACGTAACGCTTAATGCTGTTACGGATCCATCATACAATTTATTTAGCGAATGGCAGGGATGCAATCTTGTTTATGGGTCTGAGAATACATTTTGCAATGTCACAATGACTGGAAATAAAACTATTAACGCAACTTTTACCCTTAGAACTTCTTTTAATCTTTCATTACTTAAGGTTGGAGGCGGGTTTGGTTTGATAGCTAGTGTGAGCACGCCGAGTCAGGCAGATCAACTCAATTGTGGAAGTAGTTGCTTAAATCAGAACGTTTCCTATAATATGAGTACAATTGTCACTTTAACCCCTAGTCCTATGGGTGGAAGCACTTTTATTGGATGGGGAGGTTATTGTTCAGGAACTGGAGTATGCAATCTTAATATGGCGCATGATACCTCGGTGACTGCTAATTTCTCACTAATTGTTCCTTCACAACTTCAACTTAAATTATGGCAGGAAGGCGATATAAACGGCACAGTCATTTCTACAAGTGTTCCAGACAATGGCGATCAATTTAACTGCGGAAGCAATTGCGATTATCAGACTAAATTATTTATTAATGGGACAAATGTCAGTTTATCATTTACATCTCCATTAAACTATTATGTGGCTTATCATCTGGGTTGCGATAATCCATATAATGAAAATTTACCTTCTACCTGGAATAGGTGCAATGTGAGTTTACGTGCTAATCGAACTGTAAGGGTGGCTTTTGAAAAACCAACACTAGAACTATTAAAAAATAGTGCGACTTCTAGTGGTACTGTGACTAGTAATCCTGCCGGAATAAATTGTGGACTGACTTGTACGCAAGATTATTTTGATTTTGATTTTAATTCGATTGTAACACTGATAGCAGTTCCTTCTTCGGGATACAATACGAATTGGGTGAATTGCGATGTTGTTTATGGGTTTGCAAACAATTTCTGTAATATGTCTATGAATAACTGGAGAAGTGTAAATGTTACCTTTAATTCGGTTGTTTGCAATACTGGAGCGGACACTGCTCCCTATGGCAATTGTGATCAGACTATACAACAGGATGAAATAAATAACTATATTGATGGATATTATTTAGGAAATGTTAATATTGTAGACGTATCTATTTCGCTTGATGCGTTTTTATAGAAATAAAAAGAGATAAAATTTAAATACCTATAATGATAAGTAAAAGGATGAAAAGAGTGGTGGAGAGAGAAAATATTTTTAATTTTGGGATTTTTATTTTATTTATCTTTGTTCTATTAGTCAGTTTCTCTTCGGAAGTTAAGGCGCAGGAAATAGATTGTGGTTATTGTGATGGTGCTTCATTTTGCACACAGAAAAGATGTGAGAGTCAGAAAGAATGCATGTTTGTTGGATCAAATAGTTTTTTAGTTAAATTATTTAAATTAGGAAGTTGTATTGAAGGGCCAGGTTTGTCTCCTCCAAATGCTGTGATTAGGAGTGTAAGCAGAAGTTCTATTGGAGTTGGTTGTTCTTTGAATGTTAATTTAAGTGTTGATTATACTATTGAGAATTTTTCTGTTGTTGAAGAAAGCTTGCCAAATAATGGAAATGAATGGACAGTTAGTCCTGGACAAGGTAATACTGGAACAGCAGGAAAGATAAAATGGGTACAATATAGTCAAACGGTCCCTGTAACTCCTTTACCTGATACCAAGTATACATATAATTTAGTTCCTATTTCTACAACTGCTTCTGGAACATTTAGTGGAATTTATACTATGGGTGATGCAGTAACTTCTACAATTAATAATGCTGCAGGTCAGACTGGACAGATTACTGTTGCAGCGCAAGTTTGCGGAGATCAATGTAGAACAGGGTCCGAATTAACCAATCCGCAATATTGTGATGATGGTAATACAATTGATGGGGATGGATGTAGTTCGCTTTGTGCGATTGAACAAACATGTGGTAATGGTTTTAGAGAAGGAACGGAGGAGTGTGATGACGGGAATTTTGTTCATGGCGATAATTGCTTTTCATGCCAGAGTTATTGTAGTTATACAAATCTTGGAAATGAAAATAGAGTGATTATTGGTAATGATACTTCAACTACAAATGATAATAAATTAGTTACAGCCTATCCATTGTTGGGTGCAAGGTTTGCTGTTCAAGATTCGAATGGAGTTGTTTCCGATGGTCAGCTTATCGGTAGTAATACTGGTGAATTGACTGTAGGCGGGCAATATATTTATGTAGTAAATCCCGTAGATGCTGATTATACGATAGATGTTGATTTCCTTGGAACTGAGTGCAGTTCTCCATGCGGAAACTCTATTGTTGAAGCAGGAGAAAGTTGCGACGATGGAAATCTGAATGATATTGATGCGTGTAATAATAGATGCCAATCCACCAATGTATGTGGAAATAATACAATTGAAACTGGAGAGATATGCGACGATGGAAATACTGTAAATGGAGACAAGTGTTCAGGCGGATGTTTATGTTCGGATACGGATGGTGCAAAAACTGTTTTGGCGACAATAGGGACAAAAGGGACTGTAAAAGTATATGGTAATTCTGCTTCTTACGTGGATAAGTGTATTAATGGCAAGTTAGAGGAAAATTATTGCAATGGCAACATAAGAAGTTCTCAAATGTTTACATGCTCTACAGGTCAAACATGCAATAATGGAATGTGTTATGGGGGAGGAACGTGCTTCTTACCTGATACGATGATAACAACTAATGATGGTAAAAAGATGATTAAGGATATTAAAGTGGGCGATGTTGTAACAAGTTATGATGAAGTGAGTAATAGAATTCAGAGCAATAAAGTAACAGAATTATATAATCGTGTTGCAGATTCTTATTTATTGATAAATGGAAATCTTAAAGTTACTCCAAATCATCCAATGATGGTGAATGGTGAATGGATGGAGATAGGAAGAGCAAAATTTGGAGATAAGCTGAGGACAGAGAAAGGAGAAGAGAAAATATTCTCGATAAAGGAAGTTAAGGGAAGTGTCGAAGTGTTTAATTTAGAGGTGGAAAATGATCATACATATTATGCCCAAGGGTATTTAGCTCATAATAAAGGAGTACTGCCTCCTGGAACGGATATTCAATAATTGCTAAAAATAAGGAATTTATTTCCTGCAATGATCGAGACTTGTCTTTTAAGTTGAGAAATTTAGACCTACTTTTTTTTCATGGAGTCGTTTTGGCAAGCTTAGAGGATTAAATCTAATAAAGGTAAGGAATAAAAGATCGATAAGGGATGTTTAAATACACTACGCCTTAAATAATCCCTCCTAATTAGTTATGGGCTACAGATTTTGTTATCTACGATAAAGATAATTGATGAAAATTATCGATAATTATTTCTCGTCGACAGACAAAAAACATTCAATAAATAATTTGATGGTAAGTATTATGGTTCAATGTATTTAAACTTGACCTCGCCACTAGGCGAGTCAGGAAAGTTAGTAATTTTCAACATGTCAAGATGTTTCG
>CAYHPN010000062.1:0-3895 GCA_964358765.1 Candidatus Woesearchaeota archaeon
AGTCCCTTCTGCCAAAAGTAGATAATACTGCTAAAGCAAATTACAAAGAAATGCAGTGAAAAACGATGCACCAAACTTACCAATTTAGTTTACTTATTATTTTACTTTAAAATTTTTATCATGCCCCCTCAAATAAAAATATATACTTTTCGGTATTTCTGTATATAATTTGAGGGGTTATTCAAAACTCTCTATTGTCTATTCCTATTAGTTTCATATAAAAAAGGACAATTTACGCTCGCCCAGTCAGTTTCTACATTATTACATAAACTAACATTATCTAATTTTGAAGCCAAATGAATATAACAATAGTCTTTAACTGAACCTGTTTCTCGAGGGTCATCCCATCCTTCTGCATGAGGAATATCTTTAAAAGAATTTATTAACTCACAAAGTTGGGCATTTTCTTTCTTATCTTTCTTATATGCAACTGCTGCGATACACGATTCTCTACAATAATTATCATAATATGGATTTTCTGTTGTTTCAGTTGATTTTGTAAATTCGCACAATGAAACATCTGATTTATTTAATGCTTCTTTAAATTCACTAGAACAAAATCCACAGCAAACAGATGATTTTTCTTTAGGATAAAACACAATAAATAAACCTAACCCGAGAACAACTAATATCGCAATAACAAAAAGAATATTTTTTTGTTTCATACAATAAGCGTGTCTTATTATATTTATAAAACTATCCATAACTTCAAACTTGTTTGTCGTTTTTTATTAGTATCAACCCCACATTCTCCTTTGTTTGTAGTTATTTTTATATTTGAGTGATAATTTCTCCTAACTATGGGAACACACTCACAAATGTTGTATAACCTTGCGATTAAGCGATGTTTTTCGGACTATCTTAAAAATTATAAATTTCCGAAAAATATGGACGGAACGAGTGCAATCGAGTGAAGTCGCTTAATCGCTGTTCTATTCTCCCGAATACTTGGAGGGATTGAATTTTAGTGCAACGATGCCCAAAGGGAAAAAAATCAAAGTAATTTCGGAGTGTATTCATTCAAGCGAACACAGTTAGCCATCAAGAATAAATATCAATGAACAATTTGCGTTTAGTCGTTTCGTAGGGGGGAATTCCGTTTGTTTTTGCTTCTTTTTTTGAAAAAGATAGTTTTTAGTTCTTTCAAGTATTAAGCAATATCAAATACAAATGTTCTTTCTCTGTATGCATTTCCATCATGAATATTATTTAACATTATTGTGTTTGGTTCATATATGTTTAGATAATAAATACCTTCAGCATTTACAATCTCGAAAATATAATCAGTTAACTCTATTAAGTTACCATTTCTTAGTTCATATATTTTTTTCAGATTATAGTTCTTATCAAGCCTTACAATTAAACGAAGATATGTGCCTTTATCATTAGGAGAGGTTTTTGACAGAACTGCCGCAAATCTATAAGGGCTATTCGGGTAATCATTAGACCTCTCTCTGCAAGATAGTAAAAATCCAGTCTCAAGATTGGGATCGCATTTTATCAAAATTTCATTATCTTGGACATAAATCGGATTTGTTTTAAGTAAATTAATTGTTGATGGGGTAGCTGAAAATTGATATGCGTATTGGAAGTAAATATTCATAACTTCTCTCGCATTAGAAATTTCAAAAGTATAATCTTGCATTGCAGGAATACTCACTTTTAATTGATTATTTTCTGTTTGATAGGTTATTTTGTTAATAGAGTTAAATTCAATTTGAATTGATGGGTCTCCTATTAAGTAATAATTTGTTCTTGGTCCTCTATTAATCAATTGATTAAAATAGTAGAAATTGTTAACTTCTCGCATTAATTCCCCTATAGTTTTAGAATTAGTTGGTTGGTCCAACAAAGCTAATCCAGCTAATTTAGCATCTACATAATAACCAATATATGCTATTGCACCTTTTTTTAAAAATTCAGGCCCCAATTTCGCTCCGGCAGAACAAGCTTCAACAATAATAATTTGTTGATTCTCTAGGGTTGGAACATTTAATAAGGTATAATATTGTCCTATTGCAAAGCCTTCCTGATTGCCATGACTATTTGAATATAATAAATCGCTGGAAGCAAGATAGTTGTTGAATTCAGAAATTGTATCAACCATGTAATATTGATTCCCGATATACGATGATAATTGTGGTTTTAACCAACCAATATGTGGAATATTAAAAGATGAATGGCTTAATACATTTATTTTACTAATTTGTTTTTGCTTAGGTAAATTCCGATAATATTCTTCTAAATCGCTGAGATTTGTAAATGGTAACCTGCCAACAGCCAATTCAGTATATAGATCATTATCAATATTAGCATAGTACAAGCTATCTAAGTCATTTTCTTCCTTATGTATTATTTCTCCATTAAAACCAAAACCAGTTGATAAAATGTATGATCTTAGTAATTCTTCATCATATATGGGTATTTGGGTTTTATCTCCTAATATTAATAGAAATGTAAATGGCTTTTGATTATATAATTGAATAATGCTATTTCTGATTACCTCTGGGTTTGATGAATTTACTTCTAAAAGATTCCAATTCTTAGTTTTGGCTAATGTAACGGCAAATGACTTAATTGCAGAATCTTTTTTTACAAGAATCGTTCCAATCTTTTTTTCTACAGGCTCTTTTTCACATGCCCCTTTCTCACATCCCCCCTCACACTTTATCTTCGCAAACTTTCTCGTGCTTCCATCACAATAATTTTCTAAAAGAGTTGTTGAATTAATACAATAATCAGAATAAATTGCAAAACAACGTCTGCTAGACATGAGCCTGCACATTGCGGTTTTTTTGCTCACGTTTCCTGCGATTTCAGAAAAAGTGCCTCCATCAGAATCAATGCAGTTTGCATTATTTGAAAAAGCAGCATTATTTGGAATAGGATTAATCACTTGGGCATTCAAAGAAGAAGATTGTTTTGTAAAAGGCCAAAATGCAGAAGCAAAACTTGCCGCAAATAACAAAGCCAAAACAAACACAACAGCAAAAACCCTCTTTTTCATAATATCTCTATCAACAGCGAGTTTTTAATTATTTCTAAAGCTTTTTTATCGTACAATTCTCTCTTCTCGCCCAATCCCTTCAAACTCCTTCATCTGAACAATTGCAGGACTAAACTCAAAAAAAATTTCTTTCTTGTTACTTTACAAATTCCACATTTTCCAAGCCTTCAAATTTGCAGTCACCTGTAAGAAATAAAATTCCCAACCTCCTAGCTAAAATATAACCTAAGCAGTCTACATATGAAACATTCTGCTTTTTCATATGCAATTTTAATTCATTTGCTTTCTTAATATCATCATCACTAAAATCAATTGCAAATTTCAGATAATAATCATAATATTTATTAGCTATTTCTTTGCTTTCTATTCTTAAAAGGCCATAATGAAGTTCCATTAAATTGAGCTTTGAAGTGATTATTGAAATTCCTTTCGTATATTTTTCGTAGTTTGGATTTCCCTCTATTACTTCAAACAATGCATAAGTATCAAAAAAGAAAGAGTCTATCTGCTCCATTCTTCTCTAATCATATCCTTGAACTTCTGCCCTGACATTTTTCTCTTTTTTATTGAGCCGAATATCTCGGAAACATCTGCTTTCCTGACTACTTCTATAAAAAAAGGTTCATTTTCTTTAAGAGCTTTTTTTTCTATAACTTCATGTGGAACTATAACCGCCATCGAATTTCCCCATTTCTTCAGATTTACTTCTACTGCCATGTTTATACATAAGTATCATCAATATATATACTTTTCTATTCATCGTAAGAGCTTAGCTTTCTGAAGCTATCGTCGGGCGGGGGTGGTGGCGGCGAGCAAGTTCACAAAAGTAATGAATAATAACGATGAGTGAGCTTGTGGGGGTGGTTATCGTCAGAACTACTTCGAAAG
>CAYHPN010000063.1:0-3671 GCA_964358765.1 Candidatus Woesearchaeota archaeon
CCCGGATTCGAACCGGGGTTTAAGGCGCCAAAGGCCTTCGTCCTTGACCACTAGACTAAGGGGCTAAATATCACAATTAACCAAAAATATCATCCTTTAAAAGAGTTACTACGAGTTACTTCGCTGCGAGAAAGCTCGTAGTGAAACGAGGAGATTCGCAGCAAGAAAGTAACGAGATATAGGTGTTTAGTATTGTTCCTTATATCTTCCTCTCTGTTCTACTTTCTTAAATCTCCGCATGACTTCCTCTTGCCCTCTAGATTTTTCATACCCTTTCATTACACTATCAAAAAATTTATCAAAATATAAAAAGTGCTTTGCCTCAAGAGCCTGCTTTATCAAATGCAAATCTACCGCCTTATCTTCTGTCTTTCCATTTTCATATCCAAGTCCAAAATCAATAAAATATAATTTTCCACTCCCCGACCAGATCATATTCGAAGTCGTTAAATCTCCGTGAATGATCCCAGCATCATGTAATTTTCCAATTCCTTTTCCTATTTCCAAACATACTTCTTCCCAATTTTTCATCCCATCTAAATACTCGCTTAATTTTTTCCCATCAATAAATCCCATATCGATCTCCATAGTCTTATCGCTCACTTTAATCATTTTTGGAGTATTGATTAATTTACCTGCTTTCTCCAAAAGTTTCGCCTCTTTTCTTGTTCGAGTTCCCCGTAATTTATCATCCAGTTCCTTAAATCTATATCCTTTCACAACTCTCCTTTTTAGCATCATTGTTCCCTTTTTAATTAAAACTGCTTCCGCTCCCTGCCCAACTACTATTTCTTTCATATTAAAAAAACCTTTTTTTATTATTTAAATTTATCATTTAAATTTTATTTTAAAACGTAGTAATGTATATTCTTTATACCATGTATCTCTTTTATTCCCTATTACCTTAAATTAAATTTATCATTTAAACCGAATTAATATAATTCTTTTATAGGATATAATCTTTTAAAGATCACTCACAATAATAAAAAATGCCATCAATGTTAGAAGAAAAACTTAAAGATTTACATGAAAAAGAGATCATACTTTTAAAAAAGATAGATAAAGAAAACAAACGTAAAGATATTTACTGTACCTGTTGTAATACTCCCCATAAAATAGAAAATATCTCTTTAATCCAAACTCACTGGTACACTCAACCATATGGTTGCAACGAAGGAGATTATTGGCAAGAAGGGGAAGTGCAATTCGTCTGCCCAAAAACCCAAATAAGAAACAGATTGTTATTTGACACATTTAATATTCCTTGGAATGAAAGAAAAGACTATAATAAAAATTCAGAATTACAATTTAAAAGCAAATATAAACGCCTCTTTAAAGAAGTAATAGATAGACATGAAAAACCTAAAGGATATAATTTTGTAAACAACTTTTATGTGAATAATAACCGCTCCCTTTTTGGCCTTGTAGAAAAAAAGAAGTAAAACTCCCCACGGCAAGCCATTGAAGCATCTAATTGATAATTGATTACGATTTATTGTTTAGGCTCAGAATTATTTTAAACATGTCAAGAATTGCCCTTTAATTGTTTAATCCCCAAGGAAAGACTTTGAGGCATTACGGATAGTAAAAATTGTCTTAATCATATCCTATTTCTTTTTTCCATTCTTCACCGGCTATGTTCTCCGCACTTGTCAAATCGTCAATTAGTCCTCTTCTTAAATTTCGATGATTATTCAGACCATATCTGGTTAAACCATATAAAATTCCTTTAAAAGCTAAAGTAAATCCAGTTGACATTAATAGTGTATCTAATTTGTATTTTTCTACAGAATAAAGATATGCACTTAAAATAAGATTGCCTGTAAATATTGGTTGAACATATCTTGAAATAATTTTATCAGTTTTAATGCTTTTTTTAATCATCTTCAAAGCCAAAATTTCTTTTTCTTCATCTAAAGGCAATGTTTCAGGGCATAATTCTCTTATATGAGGTTCAATTTCCTTTATATTATTATAAGTATGTCTTCCTGTAAAAAAATCATCTATTGTTCTTAATCCATTTTTAATAAGGTTCTTCATTGCAAATCTTTTTAATTTATATTTTTAAAGATTTGGATATAAAAAATTATATTTTTATAACTTAATCAGAATTTCATCTTTTTCCCAAATTTCCTGGCCATCTTCATCACTTGAAGTTTCGTAAGAAACGAAAGTTTGAAATTAGCTAAAGTCTCATTTTTTTTCCGAATTTCTTAGCTAATTTCATCATGGTTTTTTGATCTAGTTTTCCTTCTTGTAACGCTCCTTGGGATTTCATCATCTCATTAAGCATTTTATATTGTTTTAATAATGCTCTCACTTCAGTTGTACTAGCTCCAGATCCATGCGCAACTCTAGCAATTCGGCTAGTTTGCTTATCAAATAAATCAGGATTTTCTATTTCTTCAGGAGTCATTGAATTGATTATATGTTTCCAACGTTTCACTTTAGCTTCCTGTGTTTCTAAAGCTCCTTCACCAATTTTTTCCTTCACTTTTCCTAGGCCAGGAATCATTTCCATTATCTTATCAAAACTTCCTATACTGCTCATACTATCCATCTGTGTCTGTAAATCTCTTAACGTAAATTTCCCTTCTGCAAGTTTCTTTTGCTGTCTCTCCAGTTCCTTTTCATCCATTACAGAATGAATCTTTTCCATTAATGACTTCAAATCTCCCATTCCAAGCAGTCTTGATAAAAATGCTTCCGGATCAAATGTTTCTAGATCGCTTGCCTTCTCTCCAGTTCCAATAAATGCAACACTAGCTCCAACTTCCGCACAAGCAGTTAAAGCTCCTCCTGCTTTTGCAGTCGAGTCCATTTTCGTAATAATAACTCCAGTTACATTAGCAGATTCTTTAAAAGCCTGTGCCTGTCTTTTAACAGCTTGCCCTATATCTGCAGAAATAACCAAAAAACTCTCACTAGCGTTTATTTCTTTAGAAATCCCCTTTATTTCTTCAATTAATTCTTCATCAAGCGCATCTCTTCCAGCACTATCAACAATAACTAAATCATACTCCCTTATTTCTTTCTCAAACTTCTTCCATATCTTCAAGGCATTTTTCTCTTTCAAATCTACAAAACATCTCACGTTTAATTTATCACAAATTTGTTTTAATTGTTCGGGTGCTGCAGGCCTATGTACATCAAGCCCAACACAGCATACTTTTCTCCCTCTCTTTCCATAATAAGATGCCAGTTTCCCGCATGTAGTGGTTTTTCCACTCCCATATAAACCCACGAGTATGAATATTTCTTTTTTTCCAAGAGTAATTTCTTTTTTCTTCCCAATTATATTTAATAATTCATCGTGTAAAAGCTTGATAATGTGTTCTTTTTTCTCGATACCCTTTATTCTTTCATCAAGTGCATCTTTCTTTATTTTCTGTGTTAGTTCTAAAACCAATTTAACATTTACATCTGCTTCAATTAATGCTCTTTGTAAATCTTTTATTATCCCATCAACTACAGTTTTATCAAGAAATATAGCATTAGCTATCTTATCTGTTGTCTTCCTTAACACATTTCCTAGTTTCTCTAAAACCATTAAAAAAATAAGTTAAATTAAGCTTATTAAAGTTGTTGTTTGTTCATTTTTATTTAATATACCGCACGCAATTGCTTTTTCTCTGTCGATACTCAGAATTTAGTATTTTATCTTTCCAATA
>CAYHPN010000064.1:0-3654 GCA_964358765.1 Candidatus Woesearchaeota archaeon
AAAATACTTTTTGTATGAAATACCTTTGAGTTTGCAATGTGGCAAACTCAAGATAATGCCTTGCTAGACAATTACATGCTGGTGCATTGTTAGTAATTTATTCGAAAGTAAATTTCTCATAAATTTTATTTTGGTTGAATTTACTTCAAGCAAAATAACTCTCTTTCCATAAACTTGTTTAAACTTTATATACCTCAAGTTATTATGATGGTTAGTATCGCAGAGGCATTAAATCGGCTTTCTTGCGCTTCGTTGAGAAAAAGTGCTATCAGTCTTGGAGTAAATCCAAATCTTATAGAAGGTGAAATTAAAATTTACTTTAAACGCCTAAGTAAATACTCCCAGAGAGAAAATCTATAAAGATGTTTTATTTCTTAAACGTATGAAAAAAGAGAATTTAACTGTACTAGCGCAAATTCTTACATCTATGAGAGATGGAGCAGAAAAATTAGAAAAGGCAGATAAAAAGAAAGATTTAGAGACATACAATAACGTAAAAAAAGAAATTCTATCTCTGCAAAAAAAGATAGGAGAAATACTAAAAAATGATAGATGAACTAAAAAAAAATATTGAAGCTGAAATTGAAATATTAAAGGAAATCTCCAACTATTATAGGGCGATTGATTATTCTTCTAATGAAGAAGTGCTGTTATTGTCTGGAGCAATAAAGTCTCTACTCGAGATATTTTCAATAATAAACGATTCTGTTCCAGCATTAATGGAAGAAAGAAAAATATCTATAAAAGAACTTCCAAAAATTCCTAAACTTCCTGAAATAAAAAAAAGAGAGAGTATTGAACAAAAATCGACTGTTTTAGAAAATGTTAAAATAGAAAATTTTGATAGAAAATTAGATTTATTGTTAAATAGGAAGGACAAAGATAGATTTATAGGGGAACTAAAAATAAGTGAAGAATTTATAAAAAAAATTAAAAAGAGAAAAAGTGCAAAAGATGAAAAATATATAGAATTCAAAGCATCAAGAGGATATTTAAAATTTGGGAATAGATTATTTTTAAATTATGCTTCTAAATTAATTAATAAAGGATATTTTAGAGAATTGCCTGTAGAGCTTAGGAAGGCAAACTTAGACATGTTATTTGAAGTTTATGTTTCTATGGTATTTTTGACCACTGTATTAAGTTTTATTTTTGCCCTTACTTTATTTATTTTTTTGATCTTTTTTGACTTGCATATACTCTGGCCTTTTATCACTGCATATTCTGGAGAATTTGTGCCAAGAGTTGCTCATACTTTTTGGATTATAATTATTCTTCCAATTATAACATTTACAGCCCTATATTATTACCCTTCTTCAGAAAAGAAATCTATTGCAACTAAAATAGATCAAGAATTGCCTTTTGCAGTAATACATATGAGCGCGATATCTGGAAGTGGAATTACGCCTGTTGAAATATTTAGAATTATAGGAAATGGCAAGGAATATGTTGCGTTAAGAAAAGAATTTAAAAAAGTCTTAAACCAAATAAATATATTTGGATATGATTTGATAACTGCATTAAATAATTCAGCAAAGAATGCGCCAAGCGAAAAGTTATCTGAACTCTATTCCGGCCTTTCTACAAGCATAACATCTGGTGCAAATTTAAAAGAATTTTTTGAAAAGAGAAGCGAGACTCTTTTAATGAATTATAGGCTGGAGAGGGAAAAATACACCCGACTTGTTGAAACTTTTCTAGATATTTATATAAGCATCGTAATAGCAGCTCCAATGATATTTCTTCTTCTGCTTGTTATGATATTTATTTCAGGCATTGAAGTCCAATTGAGTTCAGGATTGATCAGTGTAATATTTGTGGGAGGCGTAGCATTGTTAAATATAGTATTTTTAGTATTCTTACAGACTAAACAACCGGCTTATTGAAAATGAAACTAAAAAAAATGCACTGGCTTGGAATTATTGCTGGATTTGTAATGATAGTTTTATCTATTTTATTTTTAAGAGATAACCCGAAAATGCTTTATTTTTTGTCTGGAATAGCTCTAGGAATAGGAGTTTTACCTTTTGTTATAGGCATGACTCTAGAAAATAAAAAAGATCAACAAATTAGCGAAATGTTTTTGGAATTTTCTAGAAACTTAGCGGAGAGTGTTTCAGCAGGAACGCCAATAAGCAGAAGCATTTCTAATATGAGAAAAAGAAATTATGGAGAGTTAAACATATATATTGAAAAGTTATCAAACCAAATTGAGATTGGAATACCTATAAACAAGGCGCTGGAAAACTTTGCAGAGGATATTGATAATCCTGTTGTAATGAGAGCTACAGCATTAATAAGAGAAGCAGAAAAAGCAGGTGGAGAAATAGAACAAATTCTAGATTCTACTGCTAGAAGCGTTTCAGAAATTGAAAAATTGAAAAAAGAGAGAAAATCTGCAATTTATAGTTTAGTTGTACAGGGATATATTATATTTTTTATTTTTATTGCTATAGTTATTGTTGTAGAATTTCAGATACTGCCTTTAACGGTAGGTAGTGCGGGATTTGGAGGAATTGGAGCAAATGACATAACTAGTTTGGAAAACACTGCTACTTCCAATCAAAATCAATTAAATCCTCAAGATTTGAGCAAACCTTTTATTTCTTTGCTTTTAGCTCAGGGATTTTTCGTAGGTCTTGTTATTGGAAAGATTACTGAAGGAAGCATAAAAGCAGGAGTGAAACATTCATTTATACTAATGATGGCTGCATTTATCGTTTCAAGTGGGGCTAAGATATTTTTAAATCCTGTAACTGCTGGATAGAGTAATTAAATAAAAAACTTCGTTATTTGAATAAAATTTCTCAAATTTTAAATTATTCCTTAATAGAATTTTTTCGAACCAGATTCTTTCCGGAAAATTCATGGGCTTACCTGAAATTTTCTTAGTGGAAAAACTTACTAAAATATATTTTGATTTTACGCTAAGTATTATACTCTCTGAAAGTTTCCTGTCTTTTTTTGAGACTACATCCAGTACTTTGAACAAAATTGTTAAATCAGTTTTTGGCAAATCGCTAGAGATATTTCTTAAATCGTAAACAAAGGTATGACCTTTGAATTTATTTTTTTTAAAATATTCTTCTATTATTGAAAGCTCATCAACATTGATGTCTGTTGCAAAGTATTCTATTTCCTTATTTGAAAGAGCTAAGGGATTTAATCCGCATCCTAAATCTAAAATAGAATTTATTTTTAGATCTAAAATAATTTTCTCCAACTGTGGATAAAATTCTAATCTCTCCGAAGTAGAAGAATGAGTTTTAAGCAATTCCTCAAATTTATCAGAGGATGAGGCATTATCTCTTTTTTTAGGACTTATTTGATACTGGCCAACAAAAAATCTTAATTCAGACCTTATATCTTTGATAATTATTTTTGAGTCCTGAGCAGAGATGTTTTCAATATTTAGAGAATGTTTTTTAAGATATTTTAATACATTATCTTTTATAACCAAAACGGAAATTCCCTGAAGTTCCTTCTTTTCCTTTATTTTATTGATTATTGATTGTAGTTCCATAAATGAAAGAATAATGAAGTTTCCTTTTATAAGTATATCCTCTTAATTTTAAATTTGGTTTACATTTATTATTTATACTTGACATCGCCACTAGGCGAGTCAGGAAAGTTAGTAATTTTCAACATGTCAAG
>CAYHPN010000065.1:0-3375 GCA_964358765.1 Candidatus Woesearchaeota archaeon
AAAAAAATACTCTCTGTGTGAAACACATATGAGTTCGCAAATGGCGAACTCAAGTTATCAAATAATAAACATACTCTAACTTTATCCCATTAGATTTAATAATTTATAATGTATCTAAACTATGAATGTTGGTGCTTTAATAATTTGTGTTTTAAATATGAAACTTTAATCAGAAATCTTTGTGGAATCTAATTATTATTTGATTACAATCCATATTAGATTATAATATTATTTTAAATATCCTGTTTTGCATCTTTTTTTTAATTTGCTCTTAATGTTTAATATATTTATGCTTGTCTTTTAGTATTGCAAATAAATCTTATATTCTATAAAACTCTATTCTAAATTTCCCAGTATAATTCTTTTCTTCTGCTTCTTTAGGCACATTTATACTAACCTCTATAGTTTGTTTTTCACCTTCAATCAATCTAAGTTCCAATGGAAAACTAGAATACATAAATAAATCTTTGCTAATATAAAATTTAGCTTTAACTTCGAAATCAAATTTATTTTCTACATCTATTTTTCTAACGCCTACTCCTCCAGGAGGCAGTATTCCGTAAGTTAAAAAAGTATTATTTATATCAAATCCCGCCCTACCTTCCTTAACTTCAAAATATATATCATATTCTTTTGCAAATATTGGTCTGCTCTTTAGGCTTAAATAACTAAATGTTAATACAAATATGCTGATAAGTACAACAATCACTGAAAAGAAGATCAGCAATTTAAATTTTTTTGGTCTTTTCTTCCCTTCTAAAATTTTCTCATTATCTATTTTTCTCATCCTTCTTCTCCGTTTTTAATTTAAATTTGCCCTCTTTCGCATTTCTCTTTAACTTCAATATCCATAAGACTAGAACAATAATAACAATGAGCAATATTACTCCTCCTGCTAGTCCTCCAATGATGTAATAATTGACTTCTCTCTTAAATTTCAAATTGATCACTTTTTCAGTTGTTTTTCCGCTATAATGTAATACAACTTTTGCCTTGAATTTATTTTCTTCTATATCCTTAGTATCAAAATGTGCAGTAATGGTCTTTCTTTCAAATCCTCCCAAGTCTACAGAAGGAGTAGAAAAAGGTGAAATATCAGTTTCGTGGTCTAAAATAGTTATTTCCCCGTAAACATTTTCGATATAATCATTCCAATAACTTTCAATATCTAGGGTAATAGGGTTTATCTTTCCCCTCTCAAACTCTTTTTTATAATCAACAACGTCTACAAATAATTCTCCAAGTCTGAAATTCGTCCACGAACTTATCTTCTCCCCTTCATACTCCACAAATGCCCTTGCACCATATTTTCCAGGTGCAATATCTTTTGTATCCCACATTTTTGTTAATTCAATCGACTGTGCAGATAATATTTCATTTTCTCCTATTGGTAGAGTTGCAGCACTCTTGTTCATAGAGTCATAAATCTCAATATAGGATTTAGCGATAATATTTTCATTTCCTCTGCTGTAAATCTTTAATTTAAAGTTTACTTCTTGGCCAGCATTAGCATTTTCGCTTTCAAATTCCATTTCAGCATATTTTCCAGGATATGCGACTCGTACATCTATTACTCCTATCACGCTAGCTAGAACTGTCAAAGTTGAAGCACTATTATTTCCAGGTTGAGGATCTAAGGCAATCCTAATTCTATGTACCCCTGGTTTTTCAATATTTTTTGGCAGTTTCAAAAGAGCATTAATATTCCCATTCCCATAAAAATATTCTCCACTTAATTCGACATATTCTGCTAAATCTCCTAAAACTAAAACATTATATTTAACATCTGGGCTCCCTCCATAAAAATTAAAATTAAACACTCCCTTAAATCCAGGCTGAAAATCAATTTTATAACCTGCTGGACTTACTCCAATTCCTTCAACTCTTTGTATAAATAAAAATATAAAAAGCACTACGAAAAAAACACCTTCTTTTTTAAAACCCATCTTATCAATAAACAATTCCCATTTTTATACATTTCGTATTCGTATAGAGAAGTTTGAATTATAGCTTTTTTAAGTCGTTTTCAAACTTCTTATTAGAGAAGTTTGCAAAATCAAAATAATGCTTTAAAATGTTGTAAATTTCTCTATAGATTTTTTAAGTATTTTATAACTTGCTTTCAATTTTTAGATGTAAGCATCACCATGCTGAACAAATAATATATTTCTAAAAAAATAAAAAACTAAGGTGCAACTTCAGCAGTTGCAGTCATGATAGCACCCTTAGGATTTACTGGTGCAGTTGTAGGCAATGCAATCGCAACATCTATTCTTAATTCATCGGCTGTTTCTAAAAAGCCAAATTGAGTGCACAATCTATCTCCCAATATATATGATCCGCCATTAGTCGAATTAACATTTCTATATACATCTGCAGCCATAACAGTTCCCCCGCATGCTACAGTCAAATCATTAACATTTGTTGGAGTCAATGCCCTATATCCAGCACAAGTTCCTGCAACATTAACGCAATTTCTATATTTATAAGTAAAGTTCTCAGTTCCTGTTGAGTCCAAAGGAGCCATTAAAAATGCTGTTGCATTCTTATCAGTCTTCAAATACAAGGTTGCATTTTGATTTCCTGTATTCTCTAAAACAAAACCGTTGGTAACATTACCTTTAGTAGCATTGAACCATCCCTGCATTAAACCTTCAGAGGTTAAATTAGCAACAGGAGTACCAGAAATAACATACCCGCTTCCCCAATCAATAGTATCATTAGTAAAGACAATAACTAAATTACTCTGAACAGTAATATTCACAGTGCCTAAAGTCTGATTTCCAGTTGCACCAGGAGATAAAGCAAGCCAATTATTCATAGTATTAACAGCAGAAAAAGCCATAAACAATCCGAATAAAGATACAACCACGCTGACGATTGCAAAAACAACTAAAGTCTTTTGTGACGTCATGGTGCCCTCTTAATCAAATCTAAACCAATCTGTCCGCCAACCGGACCGCTTATAGTTTGATAATTATTATAGTTTGTACTTACGGGTCCACCAACATAAAAACCCATCGAATCATTAGTTTTAGACATAACCGCAATATTCATAACAACAGCCAAAGCTGAAAATATAATTGAAACAACAAGCAATATAACAACGATCTTTTCTTTTTCCATTTTTCTCTTTTTTAATAAACTGCTGTTATATAAAAAACTAATTACTTTATAAACTTTTCGCCAATTTTTTTATAAAATTGAAGTAACTAATATAACAGTCCAAAGTCAATTAATAATATAAATATCTCGACAAGTAATTGTGTTAAGAAGGCAACTTCGATAAATACAAAGCACATTTAGTATTTTAGTTAAAGCTTGACATCGCCACTAGGCGAGTCAGGAAAGTTAGTAATTTTCAACATGTCAAGA
>CAYHPN010000066.1:0-3151 GCA_964358765.1 Candidatus Woesearchaeota archaeon
GGATATACTTAGTATATCCCATATATAAACTTATCGACGATGCTTTATACTTACTTTAAATAGTTGCAGTGTTGCATAAATAATTCTAATTTTTTAAAATTATAATAAACGCCTTTTTTCCCATGTGCCTTTTAGGAGCGTCAAGTTTTGCGCCATTGCCATATGGTGTAACTTTTTTTTCATAGATTTCCTCTACATCTTCTTTGATGTGTATCTTGCCGCCTTTAAAGGCTTTAATTTCTCTAACCATTATAGTATGTACATGTAAATACTTATAAACCTTTCGGTCTTATGATATTTAAGGAGGTAAAAATGATAGCAAAACAAAAAAGATGGGGCAAAAAAGTAACCTATGTCCGAAATTGGAGAAAAGTTAATGAAACCTATGTAAAAAGAGCAATATTTTATTTAGATTTTGATTGGGTTGAAAGTTGGAGAGACGAACTTATTGAGATGAATAAGGGAAAAAGAGGAGCTCTTTTTCAATTCCCTAATTCTCTGATAAAATTACAGGGAATTTGGTTAAATTTCTTTAGTTATCGAGGAGCAGAAGGTATAACACGACAGCTTGTAAATCTTGGTTTATTACCCGAATTTAATAATTATTCGACAATTCAGCGTAGAGTAATTGAATTAGAATTGGATATTCCTAAACCAAATAAAAAAGAATTCTCTGCATCAACAGATGGTTCAGGAGTTAAGATGAATATGAGCGGAGAATATTTTGAAGAAAAATATGGAAAAGGAAACAGAAAAAAATTCATTAAAGTGGTCATAACAGCAGAACCTTATGATAAAGATTTACTAAAGATAGAAGTTTCTATCGAAGGTGAAGGAGATTCAGAACCAACTATTGCAAAAAAGCATATGGAAGACTTGATTAAAGAAGGTTGTAAAATAAATGAATTCTTTGGAGATGGATCATTCGATAAAAATGAGTTATTTGATTTTTGTGATCAGTTTAAAATAAAACCTATAATTAAGATAAGGAAAGGTGCAGATCCCGAAGCTGAAGGATCCTGGAAAAGAAGTGTAGAAGTTAAAAAATACAAAAAACTTGGCTATAAAAAATGGGCTAAGAAAAACAAATATGGAAGGAGGTGGCCAGGTACAGAAGGAATTTTCTCAGCCGTAAAGAAAATTTACGGCGAAAGAGTCAGAGCACACAAAACTGAGAATATGTGCTTAGAAGCAAAGAGAAAATTCTGGGCTTACCAAATTATAAAACGGTATGCAGATGAAAAATTGAGATTATTTAATTGAGAATTAAGAAATGTGAATATTTTTGGGAATTATGCAACACTGCAGCCTATTTAAGACTTTCTATCTTGTTACTACTTTATAAATGCATTATGCTCCTACCGGTCCTCGTGATGCAACGGCATCCCGGGAACTTCAACTCTTGCGAGATTGAAGTGATTTGAACAAATTCCTATAAAATAAAATGCTCCTACCGAACAGAAACCCCAAATGTCTCTTTCCCAGAGACTCTTTTTGTTTAGTTGAATATGATTTATCTATTTCTTAAGATGCGCTAGTATAAATATCTTTCTGAATCAGAAATTTCTTCTCTGAATTTGTTTTCTAATATATAAGATATCGGCTATTGTAATAAAAACCCCCAGTAAATTAAAAGCAATCTTAAATGGAATTTCTAATATCGAGATTACATCAGAACTATTTGCCAAAATATCTACAATCATCCAGCCGATATTTTGTGGACCAGGAATAGAAAAATAAATTCCAATGAAAAATAGAATAATCGCACTAATCACGCTTTGAGACTTCTGATTTTTTCTCCAACTTCTAATTCCTACTTCAGCTCTATACGATGCTTTTTTCGATTTAAACCATCTTTTAAGATTTCTATTATAATATGTCATGTAATAATTTAATTTATTAAATTCTTAAGTTTTTCTATCATAGGAAAAGTAATGTTTTTAGGAACGCTGTTTTCTTCACTATAATCAATTCCTTCAAGATCTTTGAAAGCAACCCAATACATTACAGGGCTCATTCTTAATATTTTATCTCTTTCCCTATCTCTAATTTTATAAAAATCAGCTACATTTTTACGTCCTTGATCGGTCATTATATTAATCTCCTGAAAATATGCAGTAATTTCTATAAATCTATATAATTCAGTTATTTCATCAATTAATTCTTTATTTTGTCCATCTTTGCCATATTTTTTATTCAGTCTCTTATAGAAATCTTCACTTAAGGAAGTATACAAATACATTTTGTGTGCGTCTTCTGCCCAGCTCTTATCATATTTATCTTTTAATAGCCATCTCCCATCCTTTTTATTGACTTTATTTCCTAAATAGACCACAGCTCTCACATCTAAGGCCTTCCTTATATGTTTAGCGATACCTTGAAGAGAAATTCTTACTGCATTTTTATTTATCAATTGCATAATTTCTCTTTGACTTTTAGGTTTGTCTTTGACCAATTGTAATATTTCTTGATAAATGCTATTTTTACTCATAAAATGGTTTAGAACTGACTAATATTTATATTTTTTCTATTTCTTATGAGAAATTTAACAAAAGATATTGGCGAAGAAATTATCTCAAAGTTAGAAGATCTAGACAAAGCAATAGATAGACTTCTTGGAGGTAATAATGGGAAAGAACGCTCAGATCCATCTTTATCTTGAAACTGATCTTCACGAAGCTCTTTTAAGAGAAGCTAAAGAAGATGATGTCTCTATTTCTGAGATTTGTAGAAGAAAACTTAAGAAAAATACTCAATTGACAAGAATCGAACTACGGCTTGAGAATATTGAGAAAAAGCTTTCTGGGAGTAAACAATGAATACTTCCCATACTCTTCCCGAGCAATTTTCTCCCTCAACGATAGTGGGGGAAAATTGCGTTTCTTCGGAGGCGTCCGAAGGACGCCCTTTACTTGATATTATAAGAATAAGTATGCAGATTATGATGTTGGGTTTTGATAAACAAGCAATAATTTTAAGAAATTGTTCTAAGAGCTCTCACACATTTTGGTGTGGTTGTGAATATATTACCTTACCTAAAAGATGTTATTATAGAATTTGCCCTAATTGTGGTAGAATTAGATCAAATAAGTTTTATCATCAATTTATTGAGATTATTAGGAAAATGAGGATTGCAAGATCAATTTATGAT
>CAYHPN010000067.1:0-2994 GCA_964358765.1 Candidatus Woesearchaeota archaeon
TAAACACGAATGGAATATTGTTCCTAAATTTATGCTATAGATTTACACATAGCTCGTAAAGTAAAATGGTATATTTAGAAATATTAAGTGACAAAGATTAGAATTACCGTGATAAATAATCCTTAGCTAGTTCAACTTCTTTCTTGCTTCCTAAGTAAATAGGTTCTCTTTGATCTTGTTTGCTAGGAATAATATCCAAAATATTCTCTATTCCATTAGTTGCTCTACCTCCAGCATTTTCCATTAGAAATGCCATTGGCTGTAATTCAAATAACAATCTCAATTTTCCCTCTGGCTTTTTTTCAGATCCTGGATAAGAGAATATTCCTCCCCTTTTTATTAGTAATTCATTGACATCTGCGACCAAAGCACCGCTATATCTTGATTTATATCCCTTTAATTTCAAATCGTCAACATATTCTCTATGTTTAACAGTCCATTCACGTTCAAGTCCTCCCAGACTCATAATTTCCCCCATATCGTTCATTTTTATTTTAGAGGTTTTTAGCATCCAAGTACCTACATTATTTAACAAAAATTCATCAGTTCTTTCCATTCCTGTGGAAATCATCATAGTTGTTGCTGGCCCATATAATATGTACGCGGCTGCAACCATTTTTCCCCTAGCTGGTCTGCAGTCTAATATCTTCCCATCATGAATACCTATAATGGTTCCAATAGATTTATTTGAATCAATATTTGAACTTCCATCCAAAGGATCTAAAGTAACAGAATATCTGCCATCCCTATTTGACCTTGTTTTTAAATCTATAATTTTATCTCCTTCTTCAGAAGCAATTTCTTTTACTCCAAAGCGTGTCTCTTTTGATAAATTTGAAATTATTCTATCATCTGCCCAAACATCAAGTTTCTTTTGTTTCTCATTATAAATATTTACTGTTTCAAGTTCTTCTCTTAACGGTTCCCTTAATCTGAAAGAAATCTCTTTTGTAGTATCTGAAATATGAGCTAATAATCTTCTTAATTCTTCTTCTGTATCATTGTTAGAAAGAAATGCTCTCAAGTTAACTTCTTCGAATTCCATTAGTATTAATATTGCTATTTATTTTTAAATTCGTGTAACCTCTCTAGATAAACAACTTTTTACTCTAATGCAAATCTTAATATTGCACCAACACCTTTTGTCAAATTAAAGAATTGTTCTCCATCTGTATGTTCAACAGAAATATAAAATATCTTACTTCCAATGTTATTTGCTCTTTTTTCTAATTCTTCAACTGCAGATTTTTCTAATTTTTTTGAGATATATAATGTATCAACTGCTCCTCTTTCTAGAGCGATCAAAACATCTTTCCCATAAACTGCCATTTTTTTATCTTTACCTAGAGTTTCAAAGAATTTCTTTACATGATTCTTCTCTATTGTTAATTCCTGTTCAACTAAATCGTCCCTAGAATCTTCAACTAATAATTCTAAGCCATGTTCATCAACATATCCTAGGTCTTTTATTGCAATTATTTTCTCTTTTAATTTTGTTACTAAATTGCCTTCATCTATAAAATCTTCTTTAGTCGGTATAGGTCCTCCAATTAAAATACCTTTTAATTTAGGCATGTCAAAAAATTGATCTTTCATTTTCTCAGCAACCTTTCTATAAAACTCTTTCGCTAATCCTTCAGTTATTCTATGAAAACGCTGACTAGATTGACCCCCAGCTTTTATTTTTCCAGGTACACCAGAAGTTAATTTTTGTAAGACTTTTATATTATTTCCTTCAAGCAGACCTATCATCGCAGCTTGTCTATCAATTACTAATAATCCATAAACTGCGTCTACACTTGTCATCTCTTTCAAGGGATCTATGATAAATTCCTGATCACATCTATATAATTTAATATTTAGCAATCTTGGAGGTTCATACATCCATAATTTTAAATCCTGCTCTCCCTCTTTATCAGAAATATTTCCGCAGAAAATTGCCAGTCCATTTTCAGGTGTTTGCTTATATTTTTTCAATTCCCTTACAATCATGTTTAGTGCATCTATTACATTACTCCTTACTTGTTTAGATTTTATATTTTCAGCTGTACTTCTTTCAGAATCAAGTTGATTAGATGTAAGATTAATGTTTGCACCACCAGGTATATAAACGGTCACTAGTTCAGTATGCCTTCCTTTTATTGCAGATATAGTTTGCACTAAATCTATAAGTTCCTGTTTCTTCTTTGGATCAATTACCGTATTGTAAACTTCCATGATTAAGATTAAAAAACTGGGTTAATAAAGGTTATTTATTGTTCATCTTTGTGATAGATATCTAATAAATAAAGGATGCTATTTTCAATATCATAAGAATAAGAAAATCTATAAGAACCTACATAAACTTCTCTAGTTCCAATTCTATTATATCTCATAGGTTTCCCAATTTCTGGATTATCTATTAATTTTATTATTAATTTATCTACCTGAATTTTAATGCTATTATCTAATTTATTTAAAACTCTTTCAAACCTCTCAGAAGTTTTAACATTAATCATTTTTTAATCTTTTGCGAAATTCATCTATTGTGTATGTTTCCCCTTTTTTCTCTTCAATTTCCATCCAGGCTTGCTCTGTTCTTCTAGCAAATTCTAAATCTTCTATATAGCTGTCCATTTTTTGCATTTTAGTTTTTAATTCCAATAAAACTTTATAGACTTCATTCAAAGATACTTGTTTTTGTTCCATAAAGAAGCTAAATGGGGTATATTAATAAAACTTTCTAATATGCCTCTACAACTAAAATCTCTTTTCTTGAAATCCCATACTCTCTTTCAATTTCTTCATAAGTCATGCCGCTTTCAAGCATTCCAAGTACATCTTCAACTGATATTCTAGTGTCTTCTATTATTGGCTTTCCATGTCTTATCTTTCCATCAATTACTATTTTTGACATAATTATTAAGAATATTATATATTAATAAAACTTTCTAAAATTAGAGCTATGTGTAATTTTACTTTCTGATTAGAACATATACTTTCTTACCGAGGTGC
>CAYHPN010000068.1:0-2983 GCA_964358765.1 Candidatus Woesearchaeota archaeon
TTTTGACAGTTGACTATTTTTAGCTAAAAAACTAGATTTTCTTAGTGTTTTTTAGCTAAAATTCAATACAAAAAGCATTTTTTAGTTCATTTTTGTTATATATTTTCTAACTGTCAAAAGAATGGATAATTTTATGAGTTTATTTTTAGATGAATTTACTTCATTTAAAAATACTCCGTGTGTGAAACACATTTGAGTTCGCAAATGGCGAACTCAAGTTTATAATCTCTTTCGAACATAACAAAAACGATCAATTACGCTTAATGATAACTTATATAAATCTAGGGATTTAATTTTAATCATGCAAAGAAGAGGAATGACCCACATAGAAATTATTTTATCTTTTATCATTTTTGTAACTGCTGTAGGGTTTGCACTGTATTTTTTCAGTCCAACTAGAACATCCAGACTGGTAGATACTTCACTTGAATATGTGGAAAGAGAACTAGCAGAAAATGCCAGCGTTATCTTAAAGACATATTCCATTATTGTGAATAACACTGGCTACCAAATACCGAGTAATGTTATTGCGATTGAGATAGATAATTTGTGCGGCAATTTGGATAATGTAATAATTGCTGAAAACATCTCTGGAAGCAAATTAAATAGCAAGATAAAGGGATCTAATAGCAATAAATGCCCTAATGTGAATGAGAACAAAATAATTGTACAAAATGAATGGAAGGAAAAAGATTTTATATTTATTAAAGTGAGTGAAGGAATAATGCAGGCAGAAAGTAGTTTAGGAAATGCTGAAGTAAATAACACATATTACCAAATATCTACAAGTGATGTAAAAAAATTGCTTTCCGAAAAAAAATTAGATGATTTGAATATTAGTTATTATCAAGATTATCTCTCATTAAAGAAAGAATTTAATATTCCAGGAAGAGTCAATTTTGGATTTAAAATTACTTTATCTGATAAGATAATCAGTGCGGAAAGATTCATCCCCTCTGGACTTGAAGTATATTCTAAGATAAAAAGAATTGAAATATTACGGAGAAATGGAGAAATTGAATATGCAGACTTGACGCTAAAAGTATGGTAGGAAAAAAAGGATTTTTAAGAGTAGTGGAAGCAATGATTGCTGTGATGATAATTTTGGGTGCGCTTTTAGTTATAACTCCTAATAAAGAAAATGTGAAGAGAGATAATCTTACAGCTATTTTGAGAAGTTTACTTGATGAACTTGCTAAGAATCAAGAATTAAGACAAAAAATTGTAAATTATAACTTGAGTTTATGTGAACCTCCAAATCAATTAAACTGCAGAGAACGATCGCCAAATAAAGAGATTTTATTAGATTTAGATGTTTTTTTTGAGGAGAGAATAAAAAATCCTTCGTTTAATTTTTCCGTAAGTGTTTGCAAAACAGATAGAAACAGCCCATGCACTTTGTCTAGTTATCCGAGCTTTGACACGGATGTTTATTCCGCAGAAAGAATAATAACTTCTACTGTGACTCAAGAAGATCCAAGCAGTGTGAGAAAAGTAAAAATATTTTTATGGAGAAGATTGTAATATAGAGAAGAAAAGATTTAAATTGTCATTTTAACTTGGATAGATAGTAAATTTGTGTGATAAAAAGAAAAGATGGTGAAGAAGAATAATTTGAAGAGGAGGAGAAATTCTGTTGAAAATAAATTTATGATTAGAAAATTATTCTTATTGATTTTTATTGGGATTTTTGTGTTTGTTGTTTTGGGAAAGAGTGTTGAAGGTGCAACTGGTCATGGACAAATGTATAAAGCTACAAGAATAGCCAATACTGAATCTGGATGGATAAGATATGATAATGGAGAAAATTGGGGAGATTGTCCGGATGATAAGTTTATTTTTAGGGTTAAAGTTGAAAGTGGCAAGAGATATATTAATTGTAGGGAATATGAGTTTTCTCCGACAACATCTAATCTAATTTATTCTACCTACACCCTCCAAACTAGAGAGGATCCATGTCCTGAGAATAAGGCATTGGTTGGATTGCAATATTCAACAGGGTTAGCAAAATGTGCTAGGATATATGCTGATTTTCGTTCTGTAACTCCTCCGATTAACTCAGTATCTGCTTTTAGAAATGGGGAAGGATCTGTTAATATAGGAAGTAGTTCTACTGTTGATGCTGATGAATTAGTAATACAGGTTAGTGCTGGTACTGATGTTTTTCCGACAGGCCAGTCTATTTGTGCAGAAAAAGCAAAATACCGTTGCGGTTTTGGTGCTTCATCCAATAATATTTATCACTACGATTCATGTGGCGGTGTTTTTATGACTGCTGTCGAATCATGTTCTGGAACTACTCCGACATGTGGGAATGTAGGAGATTATAGTGCGGAATGTAAATGCACTGCAACAAGTTGTGGAAACGGGTACGAGTGTAGTTCTGGAGAGTGTGTGCAACTTGTTTGTACAGATTATGATGATGCCAATGGAGGTGCTCCTTCAAATCGAGATGCTACTACTACTAATCCAAATTATGCTATTTATGGATCTACACGTATAAATGACACCTGCGTTGGGGCTAGTGCGGGTAGAATTATTGAGGCCTACTGCCCATCTGCTAATGTGGCGCCTGGTCATTTATCTGTTTTATGCCCTACTGACAGACCCCATTGTAAAGAAAATTTTGTTGGAAAAATGGCAGCATGTGTGCAATGTTTAATAGATAGTAATTGTCCTAGCGATGCTAATGATTGTACAACAGATAGCTGTTCTTCGAATAGTTGCACATATCTTCTAAAAGCCCAGGGTACCTCTTGTGCTGGTGGAACTGGAACTTGTACAAATGGTGCTTGTGTCGCTACTACTCCTACCTGCACGGACGCAGATGGCGACGGATGGAATACAACTGCAAGTTGTAATAGTGGAGGGATTTATTTTGATTGTAATGATGAACCACCTCCAGGGCTGGGCACTAATTATAATCCTGGGAAGACTGATATTTGTTATAATTGCAGAGCTGATCCTGGCGACACTAGTTGTG
>CAYHPN010000069.1:0-2430 GCA_964358765.1 Candidatus Woesearchaeota archaeon
GTTTATTTTTTGAAGAATTCACTTCTGAAAAAAATACTCTCTGTGTGAAACACATTTGAGTTCGCCATTTGCGAACTCAAGTAGTAAGTGAATAGTATTAGATGAACTGAAACATGTTTTGAATTAGATATTATTTTATAAAGTGTTAAAATGAGTTAGGTGTATGGAAAAGGGTGTAGTAATAATTGCAAATCCAAGTGAGAAAGGATATGGTTTTTCGAAAGGAGTTCATGACTATATAATTAGCAAGAAAGAAAGAAATTTTGATATAGATATAGATAATGTAATAAAAACAAAATTTAAAGATGGGGAATATAAAGTAAAAATTGAGAAAAACCTTAGGGGAAGAAGATGTTTTTATATTCATGATCCCAATATAAATGCGGTTGAATGGGTAAGCGACTTGCTTTTTACATTAAATGCAATAAAGTATGCTTCACCATCTGAAATAAATGTAATATTCCCTTATTTCAGATATGCTAGGCAAGATAGAAAGGACGAATCAAGAGTAAGTGTAAATGCTAAGGCAATTGCAGGAGTGGTTGATTCTTATGCTCATAGGGCTATGAGTTTAGATATTCACTCGCCTACAGAACAGGGTTTTTTTAATGTCCCGTTTGATGATTTAAAAAGCTCTCCAGTAGTAGTTGATTACTTTAAAAAGAACCATAGAAGTATTTTAGAAAACTTAGTTTTAATAAGTCCGGATGTTGGTGGAGGTAAAAGAGTTGATGCGTTTGGAAAAATCTTGGCAAGAGAAGATATAGAGGCTGAAATCGCTATGTGTTATAAAAGACGTAGTAAAGAAAATGAAGTTGAAGAAATAATTGTTGTAGGGGAAGTAAAAGGTAAAGATTGTTTGATAATAGATGATATTTTAGACACTGGAGGGACTATAGATAAAACAGCAGGATCTTTAATAAAAGAAGGAGCTAAGAGTGTAAACGCTTACTGTACTTTTGGATTATTTAATGGAAAGAAAAAATTTGATAACATAGGCAAATTATTTGTTAGTGATGCTTTTGGAGTAAATAACAAAATAAACTGTGAGAAAATAGGTATGGTAAATTTATTTGGAGAGGCAATATATAGAACTATCATGGGTGAGAGTTTAAGCAGTTTGTTTGAGTAGATTTTTAAATTAAAAAGAATGTTTGTTTTTTATGGTAAAAATAGAATATATAGGAAAGTGCTTGTTAATAAGAAATGGAAAAGAGAAAATTCTTTGTGTGGGAGACTTACATCTAGGATATGAAGAAGTATTGAATAGAAGTGGAATAATGATATCTCGAGAGATGTTTAAAGAAATGATAGATTATTTGGAGAGAGTTTTTGAAAAAGTAGGTGGGGTAGATTATGTTGTTCTCTTAGGGGATGTAAAACACCAATTTGGGAATATAGAAAGGCAGGAATGGAATGAGGTATTGGGTTTAATAAACTATTTGAAAGGGAAGTTGAATGAAAAAGGAGAAATTGTTGTTGTAAAAGGAAATCATGATAAAATACTTGAGCCAATATTGAGGAATAATGAAAGAGTTATTTTAAAAAATTATTATATTTATGATAAAATGTGTTTTATGCATGGAGATAGAGATTTTATAGAAAATTATCGAGAAGGGATTAAATATTGGATTATGGGACATGGACATCCTGCGATTAAAATGAGAGACGGGATAAAAACCGAGAAATATAAATGTTTTCTAGAAGGGAAGTATAAGAGGAAAGATATAATCATTTTACCTAGTTTTTTTGATTACTCTTTGGGAAGCGATCCAAGAGAAAATGATTTGGGTATAGTTTGGAAATTTAAATATAATAAATTTAATGTAAGAGTTGTAAGTGAGGAAGGACTTGAAGTTTTGGACTTTGGGATTTTAGAGAAAATTAAATAGAGAAATCTTCTCTAGGAAGATAAAGATTAGTTTTATCTGGAGAATAGTCTGGAAGACATCTTTCTACCAAGCCTGAAGGGTTGTAATTTCCACAATGATAAGATTATAAAGAATGTACTAGTTTATCTACTTGAATTTTTCTGAGAAGCTCTCTAGCACTTATATAGGATTTTGAGAGGTGTATTTTTTCATTCATTTTAATTATAGTGTTTTTCTTTTTGAAGTTATTTTTTTAGATTTTGATTGTGTTGTAATATCTTCTGTAAGATAAATAAAAAATCGATGACGCAGGCTTGTAGGATCTCTATAGATCTGTACTTCGTCTTTGTTGCTATTTAAGTAATTAAAAAACTCTTGTCTTTCTGATCTTGAAAGAGGCTCTTCTGTCGATTTTACAGAGTTTTTATTCCTAGAAGAATAAATATTTCCAATAAATGTTGGGACTCTGATTAAAGGTTCGTAACCTAATTTTCTTAACATTTCTCGACCGTCTTCATAGTGTTCCGGAAGTGATGAAGTAGAAATCTTATTTAAATAA